>NZ_JAQQWS010000009.1:121406-128098 GCF_028610675.1 Alkalihalobacillus pseudalcaliphilus | reverse complement strand
GACGGTTGGTCGACATGATCATGGGCAAAAAAGGTCGAGAACCTGTCGATGAGGACGGTTAGTCGACATGATCATGGGCAAAAAAGGTCGAGAACCTGTCGATGAAGACGGTTAGTCGACATGATCATGGGCAAAAAAGGTCGAGAACCTGTCGATGAAGACGGTTAGTCGACATGATCATGGGCAAAAAAGGTCGAGAACCTGTCGATGAAGACGGTTAGTCGACATGATCATGGCACAAAAAGGAGAAGAACCTGTCGATGAAGACGGTTAGTCGACATGATCATGGGCAAAAAAGGTCGAGAACCTGTCGATGAGGTTGGTTAGTCGACATGATCATGGGCAAAAAAGGTCGAGAACCAGTCGATGAGTACGGTTAGTCGACATGATCATGGGCAAAAAAAGAGAAGATCATGTCGATGAGGTTGGTTAGTCGACATGATCATGGGCAAAAAAGGTCGAGAACCTGTCGATGAGTACGGTTAGTCGACAGGATCATGGGCAAAAAAGGTCGAGAACCTGTCGATGAAGACGGTTAGTCGACAGGATCATGGGCAAAAAAGGTCGAGAACCTGTCGATGAGGACGGTTAGTCGACAGGATCATGGGCAAAAAAGGTCGAGAACCAGTCGATGAGTGCGGTTGGTCGACATGATCATGGGCAAAAAAGGGAAAGAACCTGTCGGTGAACAATCATTGCTTGGATTATCGTTAGGATTGTAAACAACTGGCACTTTATTATTTATTCACTCGGTTATTTTTGTGTAATAAGTGTTGCCAAAATTTTCATTTTTTCTATAAAACTTTTTTAATACAAATCTAATTGAACGTGAGCTCGGTACTGCACACCAAGTTGCTATCTCTCGAGATGTGATCTTTTTTTCGGGAAAGAGTATCATATACTCCTCAACGGCCCTAACAATAGCAGAACTCCAATTCTCTTGAAAATTACATTCTGGGCAAAATAGATATCTTGCTTTTCTTACATGTGGAGTAAAAACCTCGTTACAGTTATAACAAACAATACCTTTAGTGAGATGATTAATATTGTATTCGAATGTAGGTTTAAAAGGACTTTTAATAAGCTGACTGTTCAATAGAAAATCACATATATTTCTATTTTTATTAAAGGATTGACTGTGTTCTTTTACCATGTTCTTTTTGAATTTCTTAAGTAAGCTACAAAAAAGAAAATGTGGGGCGTTCAAGGGTGCATTATAAAGATAAAAATCGGGGTTAATAAAACAAACATAGGACTTAATTGTAGGAGTTGCTTTGCCAAATTGGTTCAATAAAAGCTGTCGTAATAAGGTTTCGGTTCTTTTTAATTGGATGTGAGGGTTCTTGATTTCATACTGCGATTCGGTTAAGAGGCGATCGCCCTCGAGGAAATAGGAGCCGGAATAGTTTTTAACCTCAAATAGAAAAATGTCCTTGGGGGTAATGACGAGGGAATCAATTTGTAGGGTGGAGTCTTTTGCTGTAAGCCATAAATCGTGTAACACATACCAATTGTCAGGTAAATCTTCTAAAAGCCAGTTGTCAAAATTCACTTCTCCTAGATAACCTTTTTCGGCGTGGGACAGCTTTTCTGTTTCTTTTGGTGAAAGTGGAAAATTTCTTTGTGCTAATATGCTCCCAACTTGCAGGTCAGTAGGCAGGGGACGTCTTCTTTTCATTCGCATCACTCCTTTTTTCCTTACATTGATTTTATCGTTAGCTTGCCATTGCACACAAGCAAAAAGTGGAAATATTCATGTATCTATAGCAAAACTATGTTACACTACATTCAAATGAATATATTCGTAGAGTTAGGTGCTCGTTCGTTGAGTGAAAAGGGAATTCGGTGTGAACCCGAAGCTGTTTCCGCAACTGTAAATGCTGATGAAATAAGGATACCACTGTCCATTTGGATGGGAAGGTCTTAGAGTAAATGGAAGCATAAGCCAGGATACCTGCCTAACTTGAACGTATAGGCTCTTCGGAATAAAGAGGATTGTACGGTGATATTGGGTAAATCTATGTTGATAGAGATATTTAAGCAACCGTCCGACAAGTCTCTCGGGCGTTTTTTTTGTGTTGATTTATCACCTTCTTACGCAATTATTTCCGAACGACCATCTCTATTCACAAGTGTGACAATATTGGAGGTGAAAAAATGAAAAAAGATATGCGTTATCTATGTTATCCGTATATGCGGGAGTCAGCCTCAACCGTTGATTTTGAAATTCGTACCGATTCGTTGACGACTCGAATTGGACAGGCAGCAAGTGTCGTTCAAAAACATCAGCAGCTCCACATTTTATATGAAGATTTAATGGAGCTTATCCCCATGACGTACCATTTGAATGGATCTGTTAGAGGTGAGCGGGCGATTGAGCAAAGTGACTTAGAACATTTAAGTGGAAAATATGATTTTTATGTATCCTTTGTTGAGGAAAAAATTCAACAGTTTTTATTACCGCAAGGATCAGATGCAGCCTGTGCCTTACATGTTTGCAGGAGTGAAGCAAAAAAATCTGTCCGAGCCTTACATAAAGTAAGTTTAGAACGCGAAGTAGACAAAATTTTATTTGATTATACGCATCTGTTAGCCAATGTGTTTTTTGTGATGGCGGTGTATGCTAATCAACAGTTGGAAGTCGAAGAGATTACGTTTGAGAGTAAATCATATAAACCGAGAGTGAAAAAGGAGAGAACAAGATGAATATATGGTTAAAAGGAATAAGTGGCTTATTAATATTTTTAATGTTGGCAGGTTGCGGAGATCAGGCAAGTGAGGAAAGTCCGGGACAAGCGAATGATGATAACCAAACAGAGGATTTGACGGAGGAAGAGGGTCCTTATACGGTAACTGATGATGCCGGTACAGAGTTTACGTTTGAAGAAGTGCCAGAACGAGTTATTTCGTTACAACCCAGTATGACTGAAATTTTATTTGCTTTAGGTGTTGGTGAGAAGGTAGTTGGTGTTACGACGGTTGATAACTACCCTGAAGAGGTGTTAGAGATTGAGCAGGTCTCTGATTCCTGGAATGTCAATGCAGAGGCGATTATTGCCTTGGATCCTGATGTTGTTTTTGCTTATACAATTGGTGAAAAAGAAAAGATAGAGCCACTACTTGATGCAGAGATTCCAGTCTTTGTGATTGCCTCAGCCCTCACTTTTGATGACGTCTATAGTGACATTGAACAAATTGCAGCAGTTATGAACGCGGCTGAACAAGGTGAAGAAGTGATTGCGGATATCCAAGCAGTGCTTGCAGAAGTAGATGAAAAAGTACAATCCGTTGAAGAGCGTAAACAGATTTATTTTGAAATTAGCCCTGCTCCAGAAATTTATACAGCAGGTGGTAAGACATTCCAAAATGAAATGATGGAAAAAGCAGGAGTCGAAAATATCTTTGCTGATACTGAAGGTTGGCCAATGCTAAGTGGTGAAGAAGTGGTCAGTCGAAATCCTGAGCAAATTTATACGACGGTCAATTACGAAGAAGATCCAATCTCTGAAATTAAGCAACGCGATGGTTGGGGGACGATTGATGCGATTGTAAATGATGAGGTTTTTGAGTTAAACAATGATTTAATGTCTCGACCGGGACCACGCGTTGGTGAAGCTGTTAAACACCTTGCAGAAATCGCTTATCCTGAGCTTTTTGAATAAACCAACCCAAATCTTATAGAGAGGAAGCCTCACCAATAAACCGTTCTATGGCAGTCGAAATCGATTAGTAGAGCGGTTTTTTAGCATTTTATCACGAAATGAAAGCAAAGAGAACGAACGATAGTACGTAATAAAATACCGCAGGAGAAAGCCGATTCATAAGTTCATGGATAAGAGAACGAACGTTAGTGCGTGATGGAAATATCACAAGGGAAAGACGTTCATAAATGTCTGAAAAATAGAACGAACATTAGCATGCAATCTAAAAGTAGATAAAATATCGTGCCTGCTGTGGGTGAAAACGTCCTTTTACTACCTTCAGAAAATGTCGAAAAGATTTGAGTTTAGAATTCTATCAATCTGACAAGACTGTTTGGTGAAGGGGCGGGGTGATACGTATGAAACGTAATGTTATTATATATCTATTATTCTCTTTATTTCTTTTGTTAGTTAGTTGGGAGTCGCATCATGCAGTGGCCGTGGCGGAATTCCATCAAGAGGTGACCGAGGAAGAGGCAATTCGTCTTCGAATTTTGGCTAATAGTGATGGGATTCAGGACCAAATGGTGAAGCGCTCGATTCGTGATGAGGTAAACAAGCAAATCACGGAATGGGTAACAGGTATTGATAATCTTGATGAAGCAGGTAAGGTCATTCAAGAGAATATGCCAGAGATTGAACAAATTGTTGAACGAGAACTACAAGCGTTAGGCTTGGAGCAAGAGTATACGGTTTCTTTTGATGAAGTGCAGTTTCCAACCAAGATTTATGGAAACCTTGTTTATCCTGCAGGCTGGTACCAATCGGTCTTAATCACTCTTGGTGAAGGGAAAGGTGAAAATTGGTGGTGTGTTTTGTTCCCGCCATTATGTTTCTTAGATTTTGCCAATGGTGAGGCTGTCGAACAGGATAATACGACAGAGGCTGAGGACGTAGAAGAGCTTAATGAAACGGATGAGAGCGATGATGTCCAAGTTTCCTTTTTCTTCGTTGACCTTTTTCAAAATCTCATCGATTGGATTTTCGGCTAAATCATTCAAATATAATAGTAAAAACATGTGCGGTTTTCATCAGAAGGCCGCATATTTTCTGATCGTGAGCATATATAATCGTAACCAATTAACAAGGAAGTATAGAGAAAAAAGACCAAAAATAGAGTACTGCATGATTTTTGGTAGGACAAATTGTGATTGATCTTGGAGTTTCCTATCTGAAGTGAGCATCGGGGGAAGATGTACAGGTAGGACATAGTGGCGAAAGCTTGAGATTCAGCGGCGTAGTCAATTAGACCAGCGCCACCCCGCAGGACGCGAAGCATAATTTTCGAGAGTGAAGAGTAAAACTCTACGTTCGCAACGACTTTATACAAAATTCACCCAATTACCATAAAAATACTGTACATTTTTCAGAAACTTCCTATATAATATAAGGTAATTTAAGAAATGGAGAGTGATTTTTTTTGGACGATGATCCGTTAAGTATGATTTTAATTTTTAGTTCGCTGTTAGTGTTGTCTACTCTTTTTTCGTTTATGGAAACGGCTTATGCCAACGCCAATAAGATTCGTTTGAAACAATACGAGGAAGAAGGGAGACTAGGTGCAAAAAGAGCGGTCTATATAGCTAATCATATTGAAAAGGCACTTTCAACTAGCTTTATTGGATTTAATCTAGTCAACATTGCCGCCGCCGCAATGGCAGCTCAAATTGCGATCCAAATGTATAATGATCAAGGCGTTGGGTTATTTATTAGCACCTTTGTTGTAACTATTCTTGTCTTATTTTTTGCAGGAATTATTCCAAAAACCTTTGCAAAGCAATATGCAGAGTCATTGGCTATGAAGTTTGCTTTTATACTCAACATATTTATGATTATTTTAACACCGATCACTTGGGTATTTATGAAACTTCAAAAAGGTTTTTCAAAGTTTATGAAGGTTAATAAGGATGCACCATCGGTAACCGAGGAAGAAATTAAAGCGATTATCGAAATCAGTGAAGAAGAAGGCGTTATTGATAAGCATGAAAAAGAGCTTGTGAATCGCTCGTTAGATTTTAATGACATTGTTGTCAATGAAATTCTCAAACCACGTACAGATATGGTAGCCGTTGAGGTAAATCAACCGATTCATGAAATTAGAGATACTTTTTTTGAAGAGCGCTTCTCACGTATTCCTGTTTATGAAGGAACGATTGATAATATTATTGGTATATTATCCGAGCGCGACTTCTTAACAGCCTTAATTCAACAAGGTGAGGAAAAAGTTCAAGTTCGTCGTTTACTAAGAAATCCTTTGTTTGTTGTTCAATCAATGAAGGTATCCACTTTATTACCAGAGCTGCAAAAGCAAAAAGTTCATATGGCGATAGTCATTGATGAATTTGGAGGCACTTCTGGTCTCATTACGCTCGAAGATTTACTAGAAGAAATCGTTGGTGAGATTTGGGATGAACATGATGATAACGTTCGAATGGTTAGGCAGCTAGATGCGAATACCTATATTTTCTACGGGGATTATTCTGTAGAAGAGTTCGCGAATTTCCTTCATGTCACACTTCCACAAACAAATCAGAATACGATTGGTGGATGGTTAACCGAGGAATTTACACGAGTACCACTTGTTGGAGAAGAGTTTCCTTATGAAAACCTGTTGCTAAAAATAACAGAGGCAGAGGAACGAAGAATACGACAAATTAAAGTAACCGTAGTGGCACGAACGATGTCAACGGGGTGATAATAAATAAAAAACGATGCTGAGCTCAGCATCGTTTTTTTTCTGCGGAAAAATAGAGAGTTATAACTGGAACGCAGGGGTTTAGGCTGAAAAAGCAGAAGAAAGCCCGAGCAAACGCTGAATCGCGGGGTTGCGAGCTGAAAAAACGGAAGAAAGCCCGAGCAAACGCTAAATCTCGGGGTTGCGAGCTGAAAAAACGGAAGAAAGCCCGAGCAAACGCTAAATCGCGGGGGTGCGAGCCGAAAAAGAGGAAGAAAGCCCGAGCAAAAGTGGAATCGCGGGGTTGCGGGCTGAAA
>NZ_JAQQWS010000009.1:71844-121306 GCF_028610675.1 Alkalihalobacillus pseudalcaliphilus | reverse complement strand
AAGAGGAAGAAAGCCCGAGCAAAAGCCGAATCGCGGGGTTGCGAGCTGAAAAAACGGAAGAAAGCCCGAGCAAAAGCGAAATCGCGGGGTTGCGAGCCGAAAAAGAGGAAGAAAGCCCGAGCAAAAGCCGAATCGCGGGGTTGCGAGCTGAAAAAACGGAAGAAAGCCCGAGCAAAAGCCGAATCTCGGGGTTAGGGCTGAAAAAACAGAAGAAAGACTGAGCAATACCAAAACACGAATGAATTTCATTTGCACGATGCTACTTTTTTGGCATAAAAGAAGGTACTCTATCATAACCATATACTAGATTGATAGTGAGATGGAGGAGATTGAGTTGGGTTTAGTTGTGAGACAAGCTGTGAAGCATGATTTATTAAAGATACAAAGGTTAATTGCCCGGGCTGGCATTATGGATACAACGACACAAGAGCAAGTTTCTAACTTTCTGGTTGTCGAAAATGCTGAAAAGAAAATGATCGGAATAGCTGGTATAGAAAAAGGGAAAATGAATGGTTTAATTCGATCCTTTATTTTGGATTCACCGACATGGACGGCGGAAATGAGTATTGAATTTATGGACATCGTTTTAGGGTATGCGAAGGAAAGAAAAATTGAAAAAGTGTATGCTTGCACACAAAGTAGGACACCACTATTTTGGCAATTGGGGTTTAGGCAAGTCGAAAAAGGGGAAGTGCCTAAGGATATAAGCAATCTACCTCATTACCAACGAGCGATTGAAAAAAATGCAGCGATCTGGTCTTACGATCTTAAAGTCGAGGTGTTGTAATCACCTTTAGTATGCTTTCATACCAATAGTTATCAACAGGTTATTCACATCTGTTGATAACTATTTTGTTTTTTTGTGGATAATGTGGTTATCTAAATATTTTCGTTAATTTGGCAAAATAAATATAATAATTGTTAGAGAATGATTAATCCTTATCTATTGATAAATCGTGATTTGACAATTTTTATATCTCGGTTGACAATAGGGAAGGACAGGAGTGTAGACGTATGAATAATCAACAAACTTTTCACTGGACTGTGGATAAAAATGAGGAAAACTTAAAAGAAAATCAAGGAATTATTGAGGCCGCACACTTATTACAACAAGGTGAAGTGATTGCTTTTCCAACAGAGACCGTATATGGACTGGGTGCCAATGCTTTGGATGAAGCGGCGATCGCTAAAATTTTTATAGCAAAAGGGCGTCCGAACGATAACCCATTGATTGTACATATTGCTAGAAGAGAGCAATTAAATGATTTAGTTCAAGAGCCATCCGAAAAAGCAAGGGCGTTAATTGAGTCTTTCTGGCCTGGCCCACTCACATTGATTTTTAAACAGACTGGGTCGGTTGCGAAAAATGTAACAGCAGGTCTAGATACAGTAGCCGTAAGAATGCCGGATCATCCTGTTGCCGAAGCACTACTTCTTGCTTCTGATTTACCACTGGCTGCTCCAAGTGCTAACTTATCAGGAAAGCCTAGCCCAACGGCGGCAGAGCATGTTTGGACGGATTTGCAAGGGCGAGTTGTGGGAATAATTGATGGTGGTTCAACAGGTGTAGGACTAGAATCAACCGTACTTGACGTCACGGGGGAGATCCCTATTTTATTTCGTCCAGGTGGAATTACGAAGGAGGCGATTGAGTCGGTAGTTGGCCCGATTCAAGTTGACCCGGCTTTAAAAAAGGATGATCAAGCCCCGCGATCACCGGGTATGAAATATACACATTATGCTCCACAAGGCGACCTTTTTCTTGTCAGTGAAAAAGAGGAGATTCAAGGTTATGTGGATAAGTGGCGTCTGCAAGGTAAGATGGTTGGGGTTTTAGCAACGGAAGAAAGTAAATCGAACTACGAGGCTGATGTCATTATTAGCTGCGGTAGTCGAGCCAACTTAGCTTCCGTGGCCAATCAACTTTATGATGCTTTGCGTGCCTTTGACAAAAAAGGTGTTGAACTTATCTTCGCGGAAATTTTTTCGGAAGAAGGTATCGGTTTAGCGATTATGAACCGACTCGAAAAAGCCTCAGCTGGACGTATTTTATAACGGTTAATCTAAAGATGTTTACCGATATTTGGAGAGGCTGGCCAAATAGGTAAGCATCTTTTTTTGGTAAGAACGAGCGACGCTTTTTAATCATGCACAACCTTTTCTCGAAAATCGTTTCCGTATATCTACGACTTCTAATCCTTGTCCAACCTGCATACATATCAACATGAGCAATAGGACAAGGGGCGGTGTCAATGAATGAACTTATTACAATTGTCTTGATGGCGGTAGCTTTGGCGATGGATGCTTTTTCAGTCGCTCTAGGTATGGGTATGCTAGGTTTGCGCTTAAAAAGAATCTTCATTATCGGTATCGTCATTGGTTTATTTCATATTATTATGCCTTTATTAGGGATGGCTACAGGAGTATGGATGTCCTCGCTGCTGGGTGTTATTACGGTCTATATTGGTGGAGCCTTGCTTTTGTTAATTGGTATTCAGATGATTTATTCTAGCTTCAGAAGTGAAGAAGAAGCGATGATTAAACCAGTTGGATTTGGCTTAATTGTTTTTTCATTAAGTGTGAGCCTTGATAGCTTCTCGGCTGGCCTGAGCTTTGGAATGATTGGTGCAAAAACAGCTTTAACTGTGTTATGTATCGGTCTATTCAGTATGGTTTTTGCATGGATAGGATTAATCCTTGGTTCTAGACTAAAGCATATGATAGGTTCCTATGGTGTTTTTTTTGGTGGCTGTATCCTGATCATGTTTGGAATAAGACTTCTACTTCCATAACTACAAAAAGCAATTCGCACTTCAGTCGCTTCAACGTAACTCATGATTGAAAACCTCATCTATATCTCCCTCATTAAAAAAGATCGTTACAGCATTTGACCAAGCCCTTTAACCAATCTAAGATAAGATGAGTAACGTTTGTCTAGTTGGTAAGGGGAATAGGCATGAGACTACACTCGTCTCGATCCTCTAACATCCTTCCAACATTCCTAACCATCTTACCATTTCGAAAAAAACAGAGAGAAATATAGGTCTATTTCATGAATTTGACGATTTGCATAAATATGTCAAATTTATTAAAAAACTTTGCTTTTTTTCTTAAAAAGATGTGGTAAGATATTGAACAAGGAAGTAATAGGGCAGACTACCTATAAAATGTACAGGTTCGAATGAAACATTTGACCTAGTTGATAAAGGTGGTTATTTTATGCTAAAGAAAAAGATTCTGTTTATATGTACGGGTAATACGTGCCGGAGTCCTCTTGCTGAATGGATTTTAAAAACTAAAGCAGGTGTACATTATGAGGTTCGTTCGGCTGGTATTTTTGCTTTTCCGGGCAGTCCAGCTTCACAAGGAACGACAGATGTTTTAAAAAAACGCGGTATTTCTGACATAGAGAAACATCAAGCCCAGGGCGTCACAGCTGAATTATTAGATTGGGCCGATGTCGTTTTGACGATGACGGAAAATCACAAACAACAATTGCTTATGCAATATCCAGTTGCCAATAAGGTAGAAACTTTAACCCGTTATGTCTCAGAGAATGGGGATATTGTTGACCCATTTGGTGCACCAACTTCCATTTATGAAAAAACGGCTGTTCAAATGGAACAATTGATCGAGCAATTCATAAAAAAAGACAATCAAGAATCCAACTAGTTATCCGTCTAGTTGCTCGTTAATGCCGGGAAGAAACAAAAAAAGTTGGTGAAAACCATCCGCATTCAGCATCAAGAATCAGCAGAATATAGATAAGACCATGGTCATAAAGAGCCATGCCAGGAAAAAAGGTCAAATCATGTACATGTTGAGGGGAATGAACAGGGGTCATGGAAAAAAAGGTGCGTTATCGTGGGAGTTTAAGAAGAAAGCTAGTAGTTGGGGCAAGTGCGCTAGCTGTTATTACCTTTGGATTTAGTGCGATTTTTATTTTTATCTTAGATAGTTATTTGATGACTTGGCTTGGCTGGTCACAAACAACCGTCCTTAGTTTTACTTTATTAAGTGGAGTTTTCTGGAGTGCTGTTTTAGCATTTTTTGCAGCTGGTTATATAACCAAACCGATTAAGGAAATGGAATCGGCCGCTAGACAAACCGCTTCAGGTGATTTATCTCAAGATGTAAAGCTCAGTAAGTCGGATGACGAAGTGCGAGCTCTAGGTGTCGCTTATAATGAAATGTTGACGAGTTTACGTTTGATGGTGAGAGATATTGAGCTTAATTTTGAGCAGACCAATGAAAACGTTAAGGAGCTTACAAATTCAGCTGAGTTAACGGCAAATCGTGGGGAACAGATCGGTTTGACGATGCAAGAAATTTCTCAAGGCGCTGAAAATTCGGCGATAGCAATCCAAAATACAGTGTCATCCATTGAGCATATGACAACGATTGCTGAAAAAGTGCAAATATTAGCAAACGATTCGCATTCATCCTCTAATAAAATGGTGAACTCCTTGTCAGAAAGCTTAACCGTCATTGATGAGTTGGTGGAAGGCATCAATCAGCTAGCGGCCGATAATCAGCAGTCATTAGCTGGGGTTGCAACGCTAGAAAAGCAAGCAAAGGAAGTCGGAGAAATCATTTCACTTGTAGGCGATATAGCGGAACAAACAAACTTACTAGCGTTAAATGCCTCGATTGAAGCAGCGAGGGCAGGAGAGCATGGTCGTGGTTTTGCCGTAGTGGCGGATGAGGTTCGAAAGCTAGCCGACGAAAGTGCCCAGGCCGTCCAAGGCATTACCAAACTCATTCATACGATTCAAGATGAAGTGAAAAATGTCGTTAATCAAATTGGCAGTCAAGTGAAGGTTGCCAATGATCAAGCGGAAAAAGGCAAGCTGACAACGCAAGCAATAATGGGAGTAGAGGCCTCAGTAAAAGAAGTCGAAGAAGTGATTCAAGAAATCACGCGTATGATAGATGAACAGATGGATTCTATTCGAAAAACAAATGCCGAATCTCAAGAGGTTGCAGCGATTGCAGAAGAAACATCCGCTGGTTCAACCGAGGTCAGTGCGATGACTGAGCACCAAGCCCAAGCTTTAACAGGCATCTATTCCTCTGCACAAAACCTCGCGGAACAAGCAAAACGATTGAAGGCAACGATTGAAAAGTTTACAATTTAATTAACTTTCAAAGAGAAGAATCAGGAAGATTAGTTTATACTAGTTTTGTTGGTTCTTTTTTATTCAATGAAGATAACAATTGGAGGTATATGATGAAAATTGCGATTGCATCGGATCATGGTGGAACAAATATAAAAAATGAAATTGTAGCTTTATTAAAGGAATTAAAGCTGGACTTTGAGGATTTTGGCTGTAATTGCGAAACTTCTGTAGATTATCCTGACTACGCTTTACCGGTGGCCAAAAAAGTAGCTGCTGGTGAGTTTGATCGCGGTATCTTAATATGCGGAACAGGTATTGGTATGTCCATAGCGGCAAACAAAGTGAAAGGCATTCGCTGTGCACTCGTACATGATACATTTAGTGCACGGGCAACAAGAGAGCACAATGATACCAATATGTTATCGATGGGAGAGCGTGTCATTGGAGCAGGTTTAGCAAGAGACATCGTCAAAATTTGGTTAGCAACCGAATTTGAAGGTGGACGACATGCGAATCGTGTCGGAAAAATTACGAATTACGAGTGCTGAGGGGATTCAAGGTGAGGTGCTGCTTGGATAGTTTCTATAAGCTAGATTTATGAACCGAACGGACATGGTTTGCGGTGGTTATTATGAGTTGTTTCAAGGAGTTTTTTAATGAAATTACTTTTGAAGCGATGCTAATAGAGTCGATGCATGGAAAGAAAGGTACCTAGTGAGTGCTCATAAGAAAAGGTAAAGAACAAGAGTAAGCAGCAGGATCTTGGTGGTGAAAAACGGTTAGTGTGTGCCGACAGAAGGAATAAGTAGAAGTTTATAGCCTGTTTTGACAGGCGGCAAGTGAAAGAAGTTGGCTTATGTCGTAGAGAGGTAGTGTCGACATGATCATGAGAAAAAAAGGGTAAGAACCTGTCGATAAAGAGGGTTAGTTGACATGATCACGAGAAAAAAAGGGTAAGAACCTGTCGATAAAGACGGTTAGTCGACATGATCATGAGAAAAAAAGGGTAAGAACCTGTCGATAAAGACGGTTAGTCGACATGATCACGAGTGAAAAAGTCAAAGAACCTGTCGATGAAGAGGGTTAGTCGACATGATCATGAGAAAAAAAAGGTAAGAACCTGTCGATAAAGAGGGTTAGTCGACATGATCACGAGAAAAAAGGGTAAGAACCTGTCGATAAAGAGGGTTAGTCGACATGATCACGAGAAAAAAAGGGTAAGAACCTGTCGATGAAGAGGGTTAGTCGACATGATCATGAGAAAAAAAGGGTAAGAACCTGTCGATAAAGAGGGTTAGTCGACATGATCACGAGTGAAAAAGTCAAAGAACCTGTCGATGAAGAGGGTTAGTCGACATGATCACGAGTGAAAAAGTCAAAGAACCTGTCGATAAAGAGGGTTAGTCGACATGATCACGCAAACAAAAGACTAAGATTATGTCGATGAAGGTAGGGTCGAAGTTAAACGTTCCTATTTGCAACCAAAATGCAGCATAAGGGCCCTTTGCTCTTCCTCTTCTAAGCTTCAACCTTTATCCCACCCTCAATAAAAACTTCTTAAATACGGCAAGGCTTATAGAATAATACTGAAAGGAGCCCTCTAAACTTATGGAAATCAACATGGAGCAATTGAGGCATGATTTGGAACAACTTCTTCACGATTTAAAGTTGGCTAAGCCTTTTACGGAGAAAACATTACTGGTTATTGGGTGCTCGACGAGTGAGGTACTCGGTGAGAGGATTGGTACAAGTGGTTCCCAAGATGTAGCAGCTGTCATTTTTTCAACACTTCAAAAAGAAAAGATTCAATTAGCCTTCCAATGTTGTGAGCACCTCAATCGTGCCTTAGTGGTTGAACGTGAATTAGCGGAAGAAAAAGGCTATGAGCCAGTTTCGGCGATACCGATTCGAAAAGCCGGTGGGGCTATGGCTACTTACGCTTTCAGTCAGATGAAGAATCCAGTTTTAGTGGAAGATATTCAAGCGGACTGCGGCCTTGACATAGGCGATACGTTCATTGGTATGCATCTGAAAAAGGTCGTTGTGCCGATTCGAAGTGAGATAAAAGTGTTAGGTTCCGCACATGTGACGATGGCTATCACCCGACCAAAGTTAATTGGGGGCGTAAGGACCGTATATGAACAAACTGTAGAACATGAATGATTTTCCATTAATTTAATTATATAATACGGAAAAGTGCTTGTTTTTATGGTAGAATGAAATCGAATTAACAAGAATAATTACACAAATCCGAATCATTTTATGGGAGCGAAAGGGGTAACAGGATGGAGAACTTAAAAAAGCAAGACCAAAAGGTATTTGAAGCCATTCAATTAGAGCTGGGACGTCAAAGAGATAAGATTGAATTAATTGCTTCAGAGAACTTTGTCAGTGAAGCGGTTATGGAAGCACAAGGTTCTGTATTAACAAACAAGTATGCAGAAGGATATCCAGGACGTCGTTACTATGGTGGTTGTGAATATGTTGACATCGTCGAAGATATCGCCCGCGACCGTGCAAAGGAAATTTTCGGTGCGGAATATGTAAATGTACAACCACACTCGGGTGCTCAAGCGAATATGGCTGTTTATTTTACGATTCTAGAGCAAGGTGACACGGTACTTGGTATGAATTTATCTCATGGTGGTCATTTAACACATGGAAGTCCTGTTAACTTTAGTGGTGTTCAATATAATTTTGTTGAATATGGTGTGGACAAGGAAACGCATTATATTGATTATGATGTAGTTCGTAATCTGGCTATTGAACACAAGCCAAAACTTATTGTTGCGGGTGCTAGTGCTTACCCTCGTGAAATCGATTTTGCGAAATTCCGTGACATTGCCGATGAAGTCGGTGCTTTCTTAATGGTAGACATGGCACATATTGCTGGCCTTGTTGCTGCAGGTCTTCATCAAAATCCAGTTCCTCATGCGCATTTTGTTACAACAACTACTCATAAAACATTACGTGGACCACGTGGTGGAATGATTTTATGTAAAGAAGAATTCGGTAAAAAGATAGATAAATCGATTTTTCCAGGAATACAAGGCGGACCGTTAATGCATGTGATTTCTGCAAAGGCTGTATCTTTTGGTGAAGTTTTAACAGGAGAATTTAAGCAGTATGCACAACAAGTTATTACGAATGCGAAGCGTTTAGGAGAGAAGTTACAAAGCGAAGGGGTTAACCTTGTTTCAGGTGGAACAGACAACCATCTTTTACTTTTAGACCTTCAATCACTTGATTTAACTGGTAAGGTTGCTGAGCATGCTTTAGATAGCGTCGGCATTACAACGAATAAAAACACAATACCATTCGATCCAAAAAGCCCATTCGTAACAAGTGGTATCCGTATCGGTACCGCCGCTGTGACTTCACGTGGCCTTGACGAAGCAGCGATGGATGAAATCGGTGAGCTAATCGCCCTCACATTAAAGAATATCGAAAACGAAGAAAAGCTTGAAGAAATACGTAATCGCGTTGCTTCTTTAACAGCAAAATTCCCGATGTATCCTGCATTGTAAATCATACGAATCTCACCCTAACGAATAGAGGGTGAGATTTTTTATCGTGGAAATGGTGCATAATTAACAGCGTTACATGATATAACCTTTCTATTTAGACTATTTTGTTAAATAAAAAATAACCAGATTCTCATATATGGGCTTGTATCAATCGAGTTTTTTCGGTAAAATTCATCAAGGAGAATTGCTCAAATGAGCTTCGTCTAGGTACGAAGAAAAAAGGAGTTAATAAAATGAGTAAAGTATATGTGTTTGACCACCCGCTTATCCAACATAAATTGACGTATATCCGCGATAAAGAAACTGGTACTAAAGAGTTCCGCGAGCTTGTGGACGAGGTTTCTGGCTTAATGGCTTTTGAGATTACGCGTGAATTACCTTTACAAGAGGTGACGGTTGAGACACCAGTTGCAAAGGCAAAGTCAAAAATCATTGCTGGTAAAAAGCTTGGTTTAGTACCTATTTTACGTGCGGGGCTTGGGATGACGGACGGAATTTTACGCATGATTCCTGCAGCAAAAGTTGGTCATGTTGGTTTATACCGTGACCCTGAAACGCTAAAACCAGTTGAGTATTATGTGAAGCTTCCTAATGATGTGGAAGAACGCGAATTTATTGTAATTGACCCAATGCTAGCAACAGGCGGTTCGGCAATTGAAGCAATCAATAGTTTGAAAAAACGCGGTGCTAAGCAAATTAAATTAATGTGCCTTGTAGCGGCTCCTGAAGGTGTTGCCGAGACACAAAAAGCACATCCTGACGTTGACATTTATTTAGCAGCATTAGATGAGAAGTTAAATGACCACGGCTATATTGTTCCTGGTCTAGGTGATGCTGGTGACCGTTTATTCGGTACAAAATAAATCATGGATCTAAACCCACTTGAGTCACTTTTGAACTCAGTGGGTTTTCCTTTTGATTTTTATAGAGGGATTCAATCTAAAAATTTTGGTGACATTGGCGGTATTTTGGATTTGAGATTTAACATCGTATCAGTGGGTTTTGGTTAAAAAACGTGGTTACCTGGATATATTTAGGGGAGACGATAGATTAATAACGACAGGAGAGGACAGAGGCAAGGTGGTAGTGGTAAATAAACGGGTTTATCTACAACAGGAGAGGTAAGAGGCAGAGTGGTAGTAGTGAAAAAACGGGTTTATCTACAACTGAAGATTATGGTGAGAAAACAGGTGTCGTGATAACGTGCCTTTACAGAGTTGATTATTAATCGTAAGTGTCTCATTTCGTAATCGTAGCATCAAAATTGGTGCGGAGATTATGAGTTGAAGAGCCATTAAAATAGATGGGAGCTATCATTGTTTATAGTGACTCATTTGTCTCATAGGTAAAAAAGATTGAGTAAAGTGAATAAATTACACATATTTCCATTGATGACATTAAGTAATACCTTGCTTATATAATCATTGTGGCAGTCAGTTATACTGGCTGTTTTTTGTTGATATTCATAGTAATTCTGACATTTTTTCATACATGTTTCTATGGGTTTATTTCCATACTAAAACAATCATGATGAACGATGGCAAATAAAAGGTAGGGAGAAGGGATGATATTCTTGAAGCAGCGAATTTTATCAATGTTAGTAGTGGTCCTTTGCATTCAGTCGCTATCTAGCTTAGAAGTGGTTTTTGCTAATGAAATAAAGGAAACCGAATTTGACATACATATTCAAACGAATAGAGACAGTACTCAATATCCATTACGCCCTGTTTTCTCAGAGGACGATGAAGATTTAGACCGTAAGGAAATTGTAATAGTAACGGCGAAAGGTGATATGAATGAGCTCATTCAAGAGATTAAGGACCAAGTTCCTGAGGCAGTGATTCGAAAAAAGTTCACCACCCTTTATCATGGCTTTACGATGGAATTGCCTAAAAGAGAGCTAGGAAAATTAGAAGAAATCGAAGCCATTGAACGAGTGGATCGTTTAGCCTATTTTGAAGCGAATATTGAAACAAGCGTGCCTTTTATAGGGGCAGGTCACCTTGATAGAATGGGTTTTCATGGCACTCATTTAACGGGAAAAGGTGTCAAAGTTGCCGTTATTGATACGGGGATTGATTATCGTCATCCGGATCTGCAAATTAATTATCGTGGTGGTTATGATGTAGTTGATGATGATTCTGATCCGATGGAAACTCAGCCGAATCAAGGTGTCCCCACTTTACATGGTACCCATGTATCAGGAATTATTGCGGCTAATGGTTCTTTAAAAGGGGTTGCTCCTGAAGCGGAATTGTATGTATATCGTGCCCTTGGGCCTGGTGGTCAAGGGACAACAGAGCAAGTGATTGAGGCAATTGAAAGAGCTGTAGAAGATGGGGTTGATGTCATAAATTTGTCGCTTGGAAATACAGTAAATGGTCCTGACTGGCCAACGAGTATTGCTTTGGATAAAGCGGTGGAAGCTGGGGTTGTCGCGGTGACTTCGAATGGAAATAGTGGTCCGAAAATGTGGACAGTCGGTTCTCCGGGCACTTCATCCAAGGCGATTTCAGTGGGTGCGTCTGCACCACCAATTAAAACACCATATATTACGCTTGCAGGAGAGACGAAAGAGTTAACTTTACTACCGATGGGTGGGGCATTACCTTGGAACATTATGCGAGACTTGCCGTTAGTAGAAGTAGGATATGGAACGAAAGAGGAGTTTGCTGAAATTGAAGCTGAAGGAAAAATTGCTTTAATAAAACGTGGACTCATTCCTTTTAATGAAAAAGTGTTAGCCGCACATGCGTCGGGTGCAGAAGCTGTTATCATTTATAACAATTTATCTGGTAGTTTTGTTGGAGCGATAGAAGGTGGTGTAAAAATACCAGCGGTTAGTGTCTCGAAAGAGGATGGGGAATGGCTTTTGCAGCATATGGAAAAGAAGAAAAAGGAAGATTTACACGTAAGAACGGTTTATCGAAAAGAACAGGATTTCATTGCTCCATTTAGTTCAAGAGGTCCTGTGACTCACTCTTGGGAGGTTAAGCCTGACTTGGTCGCTCCGGGAGTTTCGATTAATAGTACAATTCCGAGAGGTTATCTTAGTTTAAATGGAACGAGTATGTCATCGCCACATGTTGCTGGAGCGGCTGCTCTTATTTTGCAAGCTCATCCGGATTGGAATCCAGAGCAAGTGAAGGCTGCTCTTATGAATACATCGAAAAAACTATATACACAAGAAGGTGAACCCTATTTCCCGCACGAACAAGGGGCTGGGCGAATTCAAGTTGATAAAGCTGTTGCTGCGAAAACACTTGTCTATCCGGCTGCTTTAACATTTGGGAAGTGGACCAAAGATGATTTACGTGAGAAAAGAACCCTTCGTTTCACAATAGACAATCAAGATGATGTTGCTCGAACGTATCATGTTATACCCCCTTTTGATGTGCCAGATGGTATCCAATGGAAAGTGCCTTATGCAACGACGATTGCACCAGGTGAAAAAAAAGAAATTGAGCTTTCTGTAGACTTAATGCCTAGTGTGCTCGCGGAAGGTTTACATCACGGTGATATTTTCATTGAAGGTGGGACAGATAAGGTTTCGGTTCCTTTTGTCTTTTTTATCGAAGAACCTGATTATCCCCGCCTGATGTCGTTTCACTTTGGACACGGTGATAAGGTGGATAGCTATCGCTATGAGCTTTATTTACCTGGAGGAGCGGAAGAAGTAGGGATTGCTGTATATGACCCAGATACGTTTCAATTTTTAACCTATTTAGATGTTCAATATGATTTAGGGAGAGGTATGGTCGGTGGAGAAATCCATGATATTGACCTTGAGGATGGCATCTATAAGGCACTTGTTTATGCCAAACAAGAAGGAAGGGAAGATGCGGTCGAAGCCTGGATCTTGATAGGTGCTGAGCTCCCACCTAAAAGCCAAGGTACAGACGAAGAGTAGCGCGTGCATGTAATGTGAGTCAGTGGGAATTATGGAAGTGAAGCTGATTAGGGGGGAAGTTGTGTTTAATGTGAAGATACGGGCAGAAGGGTGGAGAGTATCTGCACAAATAGGGGCTGAATGTGAAGATACGTTGTTAAAAACGATCAGTATCTGCACAAAAAGAGGATTAATGTGAAGATACGAGAGCAAAAGGGAGTGGTATCTGCACAAAAAGAGAGTTAATGTGAAGATACGAGAGCAAAAGCGAGTGCTATCTGCACAAAAAGAGGATTAATGTGAAGATACGAGATCAAAAACGATCAGTATCTACACAAAGAGAGAGTTAATGTGAAGATACGAGAGCAAAAGCGAGTGCTATCTGCACAAAAAGAGAGTTAATGTGAAGATACGAGAGCAAAAGCGAGTGCTATCTGCACAAAAAGAGAGTTAATGTGAAGATACAAGAGCAAAAGGGAGTGGTATCTGCACAATTACTCAGCCTATCAAACATAACAGGAGGTCGTCGTCTCGCCTCGTCAACCCGTCCCTGCTGCCAACCCGCCCCGTCTTCTCACCTCCCACCATCCACCGCCTCTTCCTCGACAACTCAACAACCGCCTCACCGCCTTCTCCCCAACAACTCAACTCCCACCTTCACTCCACACTAATATCCCCAAATCCTACAATTGCGAGCCTTGTCAAAGTTTGTTCACATTATTAGCACAAAATAAACAATTGAGCAGGGGAGAAACTTATTTTGGCTCGTTCGCATAAGGATGGGAAAGATAGACTATATTAATAGAAAAGACTGGAACGAATAAGTAGGATAAAATTGATCCAGTCATTTATTTTTTTGTCGGAAATGTGAACTTTCGACCCTGCTTGAAATTCTCCAATTTTTTCATGGGAAAACCAATTGACACTTGGTTTTCCCTATTGTACGATTACAAAGGATATAATGTGATGATAAGGGTTACATATCTAGACAAAGTAAGACCTTGGACAAGCCTGATAAGAGTTAGAAGGGAGACGCAAATGTCGAATCCTGAAAAGAGTCCTTTTAGAGCAATGGCACTTGTATCAATCATTTCGACATACATTGTGGTTTGCACGCTAGCTGGTGTTTTTATAGGAATGTGGTTAGATGACCGATTCGACTCACAGCCGCTCTTTTTAATTATCTCATTATTTACATGGCTAGGTGTTGCGTTTTATGCAGTGTTTAAAACCATTCAACCTTATTTAGGAGATTAGTGATGATTTCTTTTCGTAGTAAAATGAAGCAATATACAGTCATCTTTCTGATTGCTATGGTTGGATTCGCTGTCTGTTATGTCGTAACACCAATTCCGGAAATATTCCTCGGTTTATCATTAGGTTTTTTGGTTAGTTATCTTAATCTTTTAACGATTTTCCAAAAAACTTCTCTCATTGGTCGTATTACCGATAAGTCATTTCAAGGCGGTCAATTGCAAGTTCTGTTCGCTGGTTTGACCTATCTAATACGCATCTCACTTGTCATTCTTGCACTGTATATCGCAATGCAATTTCCTGATGAAGTGAATTTATACTCGGTCATTGCAGGGATTTCCCTGATTTATGTCATTATATTTGTGGATACACTAACTCAAAGTGGCAGAAAGAGGTGAAATAAAGATGGAAATGTTGGCACATATTCAGCCTATGAGAAACATAATGGGCCTTGATTTCAATATGTCTACCGTATTAATGACAACTGTGACCTGTATTATTGTTTTCTTGATTGCTTTTATTGGAACAAGAAACTTGTCCATGAAGCCATCAGGTATGCAAAACTTCCTAGAATGGGTTGTCGACTTTGTTCGCGGAATTATTAAAGCGAATATGAGTTGGAAAGTCGGTGGTCAATTTATCGCACTAGCATTTACACTGTTATTCTATGTTTTTGTGGCGAACCTACTCGGGATTCCTTTTGAAATTTATAATAAGGATACACATGAAGTATGGTGGAAATCACCTACATCCGATCCAGCCCTGACTTTAACAATGGCAGCCTTAGTTATCATTCTTACACATTACTATGGAATTAAAATCCGTGGAGTGGGAGAATACTTGAAAGACTATGTTCGACCAGTCTGGTTCTTACTTCCATTTAAAATTATTGAGGAGTTTGCTAATACGTTAACATTAGGTATGCGTCTATTCGGTAACGTATATGCGAAGGAACTTTTAATGGTTCTACTCGTTGGATTAGGTTCATCAGGCTTGTTTGGTGCATTTGGTGCATTCTTGCCAACCGTTATCTGGCAAGCATTTGGTATGTTTATTGGTTCATTGCAAGCGTACATTTTTGCGATGCTCGCAATGGTTTATATGGCTCACAAAGTTGAGGCACACTAATTATTTGGTACAACGCTCATAAAGAGCAAAAATTATAAAATATCTTTTTAACTATAGGGAGGAAATTTATCATGGGTTTATTAGGAGCAGCAATTGTTGCAGGTTTAGCAGCTGTCGGGGGAGCAATCGCCGTAGCTATCATTGTAAAAGCAACTATCGAGGGAGTAACTCGTCAACCAGAACTTAAAGGTACATTACAAACATTAATGTTCATTGGGGTACCTCTTGCAGAAGCCGTGCCAATCATCGCGATCGTTATGGGCTTCCTAATCATGGGTAACGCTTAATCTTGTCGTTTATGCGACGCAATTATTGCACTTGTTAATGGCGCCAGCATCCATAATGGGGCTGCGCCATTGCTTGTGTAAGCTTTAACAGTTATTTATGTATTTTATAACCGCTTTTAGTAGTATTGAAACATAGAAGATTTTGAAGAAATTCTCACATCCATGAAAGGAGTGAAGGACAATGACAGTAGAACTATTTGGTTTTGTCGTGCCGGTAGGCTCTATTCTTTTTCAATTAGTAGCTTTCCTAACATTACTTGCTTTATTAAGTAAATTCGCTTTAAAGCCACTTCTTGGCATTATGGAAAAGCGTGAGCAAATGGTTAATGACCAAATTGAAGGCGCTGAAGCAAGAAGTAAAGAGGCAGAGCAATATATTAAAGATCAAGTGAAAGCATTAGAAGATGCTCGAACGGAAGCACATGAAATTGTTCAAAATGCGAAAAAGCTTAGCGAGCAACAAGGTCAAGAGATCTTAGAGCAAGCTCGAGTTAATGCCGAGCGCATTAAGGACGCAGCTTTAGCAGAAATTCAACGTGAAAAAGAACACGCTGTTTCTGAGCTTCGTGAGCAAGTAGCAAGTCTTTCTGTTCTAATTGCAACGAAAGTGATTGAAAAAGAACTTAATGCAGAAGAACAAGACAAGCTTGTACAAGAGTACATTAAAGAGGTAGGCGGTAAGCTATGAGTAATGTAGCTGTAGCGAATCGTTATGCAAGTGCCCTTTTTCAAGCAGCAAGAGGAAAAGGAACTTTGAACCAAGCTGTTGAAGAGCTAAAAGCAATGAAGGAAGTTTTGAAAACAACACCTGCATTTGCTAAATACTTAGCAAACCCTAAGTTTACTAAGGAGCAAAAACAACAGTTTATTCAATCAAGCTTTCAAGGGACTTTAAGTCTAGAAGTTGTGAATACGCTTCGTTTACTTGTAGACCGTAAGCGTACGGACATTCTCGTTCCAATGATTGATAAATTTGTTGCTTTATCATATGAAGCACAAAATATTGCTGAGGCAACGGTTTACTCAGCGAAAGCTTTAACAGAAGAAGAAAAATCACAAATAGCCCAAGTTTTTGCGATTAAAGTAGGCAAAGCTCAGCTATTAATTCATAACGTAGTAAATGCTGACCTTTTAGGTGGCTTGAAAATTCGTATTGGTGACCGTATTTTTGACGGAAGCGTAAAAGCACAGCTTAATCGCTTAGAGCGTCAATTGGTAACGGGAACACGCTAGTAGAAGATAGGGGTGAATGATATGAGCATCAAACCAGAGGAAATTAGCTCTCTAATTAAACAGCAGATTGAGAATTTTGAATCTGATGTTCAAGTACAAGATGTGGGTACAGTTATCCGTGTCGGTGATGGTATCGCACTTGCTCATGGCCTTGAGAACGTAATGGCAGGAGAATTGCTTGAGTTCTCAAATGGTGTAATGGGAATGGCTCAGAACCTTGAGGAAAATAATATCGGGATTATCATTTTAGGACCTTACAGAGACATCCGTGAAGGTGACGAAGTAAAACGTACAGGCCGTATCATGGAGGTTCCGGTAGGGGAACAATTATTAGGACGTGTTGTTAACTCTTTAGGACAACCTATTGACGGTTTAGGTCCTGTTAACACAATTAAGTCTCGTCCAATCGAAGCACAAGCTCCGGGAGTAATGGCTCGTAAATCTGTACACGAACCACTACAAACAGGTATTAAATCAATTGATGCTATGGTACCAATTGGTCGTGGACAACGTGAGTTGATTATCGGTGACCGTCAAACTGGTAAAACAGCGATTGCGATTGATACGATTCTTAACCAAGCTGACCAAGATATGATCTGTATCTATGTAGCGATTGGTCAAAAAGAATCAACCGTTGCAGGTGTAGTTGAAACACTTCGTCAAAAAGGTGCACTAGATTACACAATCGTTGTATCAGCAGGAGCTGCAGATCCAGCTCCAATGTTATTCTTAGCTCCTTATGCTGGGGTAACAATGGGTGAGGAGTTCATGTACAACGGAAAGCACGTTTTAGTTATTTATGATGATTTAACAAAACAAGCTTCTGCTTATCGTGAGCTTTCATTATTACTTCGTCGTCCTCCAGGTCGTGAGGCATTCCCAGGGGATGTATTCTACCTACACTCTCGTTTATTAGAGCGTGCAGCTAAATTAAATGACGATTTAGGTGGCGGTTCAATCACAGCTTTACCTTTCATTGAAACACAAGCTGGTGATGTATCTGCTTACATTCCAACAAACGTAATTTCCATTACAGATGGACAAATTTTCTTACAATCTGACTTATTCCACTCCGGTGTCCGTCCTGCCGTTAACGCAGGTTTATCGGTATCTCGTGTTGGTGGTTCTGCCCAAATTAAAGCAATGAAAAAAGTTGCCGGTACACTACGTCTAGACTTAGCTGCTTACCGTGAGCTAGAAGCATTCTCTCAATTTGGTTCAGATTTAGATAAAGCAACACAAGCGAAGCTTAACCGTGGTCAACGTACAGTTGAGATTTTAAAACAAGACTTACACAAGCCACTTTCTGTTGAAAAACAAGTTGTGATTCTTTATGCATTAACAAAAGGCTTCTTGGATGATGTTCCAGTTGCAGATGTTCTTCGCTTTGAATCAGAATTGTTCACATTCATCGAGCATAACAAGAAAGAATTATTCGACCATATCCGTTCAACAGGTGCCTTGCCTGAGGATGCTGACTTAGTAGCAGCAATCGAAGAGTTCAAAAAAGGCTTTACGGTTAGCAAGTAATTAGGACGTAGGATCTAAAGTTGTGAGGGTGATCTAAGCAATGGGTTGCTCCTGTGTAAAAAGTCTTTAGACCTCGTTTCTATTACAAAAGTTTTGCGTTCACGTGCATGTGCGTTTGAATGTATAGTTTTTCAAGCACGTTAGGAAGTATAAAATTTTAGCAAGGAAGCCTGTCGACGTGGTAAAGATTTTGAGGTGTGAAGTATAAGTGCAACTAAGCTTCTGACTTCGCCTTTTCAAGGCTTGCCATTCCGCGAGTTTTCTTTAAAGGTGGTGAAACAAGTGGCTTCATTACGTGATATAAAAGCTCGTATTACGTCTACAAAAAAGACGAAACAAATTACGAAGGCGATGCAAATGGTTTCGGCGGCTAAGCTAAACCGTGCTCAAAGCAAAGCTCAAGCATTCCAACCTTATACGGATAAAATTCGTGAGGTGGTAGAAGGGATTGCTTCTTCTAACACAGAAGTTTCACACCCGATGCTTGAATCTCGTCCCGTGAAAAAAACTGGTTATGTAGTAATGACTTCTGATACAGGTCTTGCTGGTGGTTATAACAGTAACTTGGTACGTGATTTAATTAAAACAATTGAATCTCGTCATCAATCACAGGATGAATATGCGATTATTGTGATGGGTCGTATCGGACGTGACTTGTTCAAAAAACGTAATCTTCCAATCGTTCAGGAATTAATCGGTTTACCTGATCAACCTGAATTTAATGATATTAAAAATGTAGCCCGTACAACTGTTGAAATGTTTGCAGACGGCATTTTTGATGAGTTATATGTATGGTATAACCACTTTGTCAATCCAATCAAACAAGATGTTACCGAGAAAAAGCTACTTCCTTTAACAGACATGGCTGCAAAGGAAAGTGCAGGAGCAAGTAGTGAGTATATCTATGAGCCATCTGAATCTGTCATTTTGGAAACATTACTTCCACAATACGCAGAAAGCTTAATTTACGGTGCATTACTTGATGCAAAGGCAAGTGAGTTCGGTGCTCGTATGACTGCGATGAGTGCAGCCACTGATAATGCTTCAGGTTTAATTGATGACTTGACATTAACATTTAACCGTTTACGACAAGCTGCGATTACGCAAGAGATTACCGAAATCGTCGGCGGAGCAGCTGCGTTAGAGTAGCAAACAAATTCAATGGAATGATACGGACAACACTACTTTGTCGATAAAGTAGTTGATAGCCAAATAGGAGGGAAAAAAATGAATACAGGTCGCATTACTCAAGTAATGGGTCCAGTTGTTGACGTAAAGTTTAACAGCGGACAGTTACCTGAACTCAATAATGCATTACGCGTTGAACAAAGAGGCGCGGATAAAAATGCAGTTGACGTTAATGTAACATTAGAAGTAGCCATTCACCTCGGTGATGATACTGTACGTACTGTTGCGATGTCTTCTACAGACGGACTTGTTCGTGGTACAGAAGCTGTTGATACAGGCGACGCGATCTCCGTACCAGTTGGAGAAGCGACACTCGGTCGTGTCTTTAACGTATTAGGAGAAGCAATTGACTTAGCGGGTCCAGTTGCAGCAGATGTACCGCGTTCTCCAATTCACCGTGAAGCACCTAAGTTTGACGAGCTATCTACAGGTAAAGAAATTCTTGAAACAGGAATTAAAGTTGTAGACTTATTAGCTCCTTATATCAAAGGTGGTAAAATCGGTCTATTCGGAGGAGCGGGTGTAGGTAAAACCGTTCTTATCCAAGAACTTATCAATAACATCGCTCAAGAGCACGGTGGTATCTCTGTATTCGCCGGTGTTGGTGAGCGTACTCGTGAAGGTAATGACTTATTCCACGAGATGACAGATTCAGGCGTTATTAAGAAAACAGCTATGGTATTCGGTCAAATGAACGAGCCACCTGGTGCGCGTATGCGTGTTGCTCTTTCTGGATTAACAATGGCTGAGCACTTCCGTGATAAAGATGGACAAGACGTTCTTTTATTCATTGATAACATCTTCCGTTTCACACAAGCAGGTTCCGAAGTTTCCGCCCTTCTTGGTCGTATGCCATCTGCCGTTGGTTACCAACCAACACTTGCTACGGAAATGGGTCAATTACAAGAGCGTATTACGTCAACTAAAGTTGGTTCTGTTACATCAATCCAAGCAATTTATGTACCGGCCGATGACTATACAGATCCAGCACCAGCAACAACTTTCGCTCACTTAGATGCAACAACAAACTTAGAGCGTAAGTTATCTGAGATGGGTATCTACCCAGCCGTGGATCCATTAGCATCTACATCACGTGCCCTTTCTCCAGAGGTTGTAGGAGAAGAGCATTATGCAATCGCTCGTCAAGTTCAGCAAACACTTCAAAAGTATAACGAACTTCAAGATATCATTGCGATCCTTGGTATGGATGAGCTTTCTGAAGAGGAGAAAATGATCGTAGCACGTGCTCGTCGTATTCAATTCTTCTTATCGCAAAACTTCCACGTAGCTGAGCAATTTACTGGTCAAAAAGGTTCTTATGTACCTGTTAAAGAAACGGTAAAAGGCTTCAAGGAAATCTTAGAAGGTAAGTATGATGACCTTCCTGAAGATGCATTCCGTCTTGTTGGTCGTATTGAAGAGGTAGTAGAAAAAGCGAAACAAATGGCTTAATGCTCATTGGTTTCCGTGTAGTGTGATACATGACCGCTTCGGTGGTCTCTATGGGAGCTAGTGGTGCAAGTCACAACTAGCTTTCCTTACAAATAAGATGAACTTTTAGTAGAAAAGTTTATCAAAACCCGTATTGCTATTGAGGAGGGTTTTACATGCCAACTGTTAATGTGAATGTCGTAACTCCTGATGGCAAAGTGTATGATGGCGATGTAGATATGGTAAGTGTTCGTACGGTTGACGGCGAGCTCGGTATTTTACCAAAACACATTCCATTAGTCGCTCCACTAACTGTCGGAGCTGTACGCTTGAAGAAAGGCTCCTCTGTTGAAAAGGTTGCGGTAAGTGGTGGATTTATTGAAGTTCGCCCTGACCAAGTAACGATTTTAGCAGAAGCGGCAGAATTGCCTTCAGATATCGATGTTGACCGTGCAAAACAAGCGAAGGAACGTGCTGAGCAACGTCTTGGGGAAATCCGCCAAGACCAAATTGACTCCAAAAGAGCTCAATTATCACTGCAACGTGCTATGAACCGCCTTGACGTATCTGGTCAATAAAATTTTAATTAAAACAGCTTATCCCATATGTGGATGAGCTGTTTTTTTGGTTTATTACGGTAGTTGAGAGAGGGTGGCGAGTGTGATTTCGGTGTGTGGAGAGGCGGGAGGGGTAATGTGGTAATAGGGTAATGTGGATAAATAAGCAGATATAAAAGCCAAAAGGATGATTATCTGCACAAAGAGGCGGTTAATGTGAAGATACGAAAGCCAAAAGTGCGATTATCTGCAAAAAGAGGCAGTTAATGTGAAGATAAGAAAGCCAAAAGGACGATTATCTGCAAAAAGAGGCAGTTAATGTGAAGATAAGAAAGCCAAAAGTGCGATTATCTGCAAAAAGAGGCAGTTAATGTGAAGATAAGAAAGCCAAAAGTGCGATTATCTGCACAAAGAGACAGTTAATGTGAAGATACGAAAGCTAAAAGGACGATTATCTGCACAAGGAGGCAGTTAATGTGAAGATACGAAAGCCAAAAGTGCGATTATCTGCACAAAGAGACAGTTAATGTGAAGATAAGAAAGCTAAAAGGATGATTATCTGCAAAAAGAGGCAGTTAATGTGAAGATACGAAAGCCAAAAGTGCGATTATCTGCACAAAGAGGCGGTTAATGTGAAGATAAGAAAGCTAAAAGGATGATTATCTGCACAAAGAGGCAGTTAATGTGAAGATACAAAAGCCAAAAGGACGATTATCTGCACAAAGAGACAGTTAATGTGAAGATAAGAAAGTCAAAAGTGCGATTATCTACACAAAGAGGCAGTTAATGTGAAGATACGAAAGCCAAAAGGACGATTATCTGCACAAAGAGGCGGTTAATGTGAAGATAAGAAAGCCAAAAGAGTGATTATCTCAACAAAGCAGCTCCTCAAATTCATTCCAAAATGAAACTTTTCCCCATTTCATTTCGTTAATATAGTAGCCCAATTTAATTTTGATGATTAAATGTAACGTTTTCTGGGTACATAGTTAAAAGTGATGCAGTCACTATATGTATATGAGCCTTATCGTTCTTGATATTGTCACATTTAACAAAAAAATAGGTCTGTACAACTATATAATTCCATATTTGTTCTATAGATTTTTTGGAACAGATACGTTATTATGAGAGTTGGATTGTTTAAATGAAAACAATCCTGACAAGCCAATCGGCTGATTTTTGTCGAATTTTGATTGATTTAGTAGAAAAGGGAGTTAATACCATGTTTGATGATTTTGGGCAACAGGCACTTATCCATATTTTTGTGAATGTGTTGTTTTTAGGTATCACATGGTGGGCGTTGCAAGCCGTGCGTTTCGATGTATTTTTGCGAGACCCAAAAGGGACGAGAGCGAAAGTATTACAAGTTCTTCTTACATTTGCACTTGCCCATTTGTTAACTGAATTTTTCCTAAGCTATTATCAATCATCACAAATGCTAAGATATTTATTTTAAGAAAAATGGTTTAATCTGTAAGTTTTAGACCTGATGAAGATGTCGAAAAGTGACTACAACTTCCATGTATGCTCACTCCCTACTTGGTAAAAATGTTAGTAAGAGTTATTAAGGAGAGGGGAAGCAAAAATGGAAATGGGGAAAATTTGGTTTGTTGTGGTACTTCTTTTAGGGCTCGTAGCTGTACAATTTGCGAATTCTTTAGGGGGTCATTCCAATGTTCAAGCTGCTAATGATTTACTGGAATTAGCCGAAGAGAAAAATTGGGACATTGATGAGTGGCAGTTTTTAATTAGAGATGAACAGGGCATTATTTTGGACCGAGGAGCTTTTGAACAACATGTACATATCGTGAGCAAAGAGTTAGATGGATGGGAACTAACAGCTTTTGATACATCCGAGCAAGAATGGAAAGCTGTGTTAACTCATCAAGTTCCTGATACGGACATGCAAGAAACGATTTCGTTATTTGCTTATCCGCAGCAAGGACAAAACCAACTTTCGCACACATATACACTTCAAGGATCCTACGCACATACTCTTTCATCTAAGCAACTAGAACCGCTTTTAGACAAACGAATTGATTTTTTCTCATTAAATGAAGCAACTGTTTATACACAAATTAAATCAAGTCAGAACTCAATTTCTTTTGAAAATGGAAAGCCGTTACCTGATGTAGCCAATGACTTACTCCAAACTTTACATGCTGAAACGGTAGAAGCCTTGCAAGAAGAGTCTTTTGTCTCCTTTTCAGGCTATTTAAAGGACTGGGACCAAGCCATTACTACGAACAATCAGGACATGAATTTACAGCTAGCCATTAGACAAGAAGAAGGATTGGGCTCTAGGACGACAGTGACAATAGGAACGCCTATTATTACGACTGAATATTGATAATATAGAAGAGACCATAATTTCTAGACGCGGAGGGGAATACGTTGGAAAAAATTATTGTCCACGGTGGCAACAAGTTAAATGGCACAGTAAAAGTTTCTGGTGCTAAAAACGCAGTGCTACCTGTGATTGCTGCATCGATTTTAGCTGGCCGCGGCACGAGCCATATTTATGATGTGCCTTCATTGGCTGATGTATACACTATGCAAGAAGTTTTACGTAATTTGAATATTGATGTTGATTACAAAGATGGCACTTTTAAAGTGAATGCAGAAAAAGCGTTAAAAACGGAGGCACCGTTTGAATACGTTCGTAAAATGCGTGCATCATTCTTGGTAATGGGTCCACTTTTAGCGCGTGTTGGTAAAGCACGTATCGCATTACCTGGTGGATGTGCGATCGGCTCAAGACCGATTGATCAGCATTTAAAAGGCTTTGAGGCAATGGGAGCAGTAGTAGAGATTGGGAATGGCTTTATTGAAGCTCGTATTGATGGACGTCTTCAAGGGACAAAAATCTATTTAGATTTCCCAAGTGTTGGAGCAACGGAAAACATTATGATGGCGGCAGCATTAGCTGAAGGTACAACGATTTTAGAAAATGCAGCAGAAGAGCCTGAAATTGTTTGTTTGGCTAACTATTTAAATTCCATGGGAGCCAAAGTACGTGGAGCTGGTACAGGTGTAATCCGCATTGAAGGTGTAGACGCTTTAGATGGTGCGGAGCATACGGTTATTCCAGATCGTATTGAAGCAGGAACATTTATGGTGGCTGCAGCGATTACAGAAGGAAATGTATTAGTGGAGGGTGCGGTAAGTGAGCACTTACGTCCACTTATTGCTAAAATGCAGGAAATGGGTGTAGAAATCATTGAAGAGCCGACAGGCCTACGTGTTATTGGACCTAAGAAGCTGAAATCTGTTGATTTAAAAACAATGCCACACCCAGGATTCCCAACAGACATGCAAGCACAAATGATGGCTTTATTACTAAGAGCAGAAGGTACGGGCGTTATTACGGAAACCGTATTTGAAAACCGTTTTATGCATGTAGAAGAATTCCGTCGTATGAATGGTAATATTAAAATTGAAGGCCGTGCTGCGATTATCTCCGGTCCGAACTCTTTACAAGGTGCAGAAGTGGCCGCGACAGATTTACGTGCAGGTGCTGCCTTAGTCATTGCAGGACTTGTAGCGGACGGTGTTACGCGTGTAACCGAGTTAAAACATATCGATCGTGGTTATGTTGATTTAACAGGTAAACTTCAAGGTATCGGTGCTAAAGTTGAGCGTTATAACGATGAAGCTATGACTACAGAGGACGTTACTCAAACGGCTGAAGCGAAAACAAATTTAGTGTAAATCATGTCGTAAGCTCATTACATGGAGAGAGCTTTTGTCTCCAGATGATTATTCAAATAAAACCATCTCTTAGATTTCATGAATCATGAAGCGAAGTGATGGTTTTTTGCTATTTAATGAAACGTTTAATTAAAATTGACTCTTTCATTTAAGCGAATCCTATTAATTTGATTATTTCCGGTTTTACATGTGCTGTTCCTGGTTAAGCTGTTAGAGTGCTAAATGAGGTCAAGCATCGACTTATTTTGTGACCAGGTGCCAAGAAAAACGTTATTTTTCCATACATATAGAATCGTCTGGCAAATCTACTAAATCATGTTCTATCTTTTCCTCGTACTACATATAGTTTTTGTAGAGAGATAACAAATAAAGGAGCTAATGAATGAGACGCTTAATGATTGTGGGAATTATTTTTTGTGTGGCGGTTCTTTTAGTACCAACGATGCTTGTTTTAGGAGGGTCAAATTCCTCAAATGAAGCATTAAACAACTTACAAGCTGAACCAGAAACAACCTCATATAACAGTGAAACGAATGATTATCAAAGTGAAGAAGATGTCCATGTCGCTGTTTATAGAAGTGCCACCTCTGAGGTTGATGAAATCCCATTAGAAGAATATGTCATCGGGGTTGTTGGTTCTGAAATGCATGCATCTTTTGAATTAGAGGCTTTAAAAGCACAGGCGTTAGCTGCTCGTACCTTTGTTTTACAATACTTATTGAATCAAGAAAACTTAGAAGTACCAAATGGAGCACATGTGACCGATACGACCGACTATCAAGTGTATAAGGACGAAGCACAGCTAAAGGAAAAATGGGGAAAAGATTATGAGCAGAACTATGCGAAGGTCAAAGAGGCAGTCCTATCAACAAAGGGAGAAATTTTAACGTATAATGAGCAACCGATCTCGGCCCAATTTTTCTCTACGAGTAACGGCTATACCGAGAACTCTGAGGATTACTACAAATATGAGACACCTTATTTAAAAAGTGTAGCAAGCCCGTGGGATCAAGCTTCACCACGTTTTACAGGAGAAACAAGAATGCCGGTAACGGACTTTGAAGCAAAGCTACAAGTAACATTGCCAGATGACGGAACGGTCGGCACAATCTTATCGCGGACAGAAACTGGCCGAGTTGCCTCTGTAAATATTAATGGCAAAGAAAAATCGGGTAGAGAGGTTAGAGAAAGCTTAGGCTTAGACTCCTCTGATTTCCAATGGCAAAGACAGGGCAATGAAGTAATTATTCAAACAAAAGGCTGGGGCCACGGCGTCGGGATGAGCCAATATGGAGCGAATGGTATGGCTCTAGAAGGAAAAAACTATGATGAAATCGTCAAATATTATTACCAAGATATATCGATTCAAGAATCAGAACCGCTGTTAGAAAAACACCTTGCCAAAAAATAAAAGAAATTCTCGCAAACACCTGTCTGAGCTGACAGGTGTTCTTTGCTATACATAAAGTGGTTTGTAACGTAAAAGAAGGTTGCCAGAAGTATGGTCAGTTGGCTGACTTTTTTGGTCAGCTCCTAATACTCTTGATTCAAGCAGCTGGAGCCGAACACTAGCATCCTTGAAATAAGGCGTACCTTGGCCAAGTAGAATAGGGGTGACAATCACATGTAATTCATCTAATAATTGATTTTTTAATAGAGCGTCATTTAATTGGGCACTCGCTAATAAGAGAATATATCCTTTCTTGTCCTCGTTTTTTAAATCGTAAATACGAATGTATAAGCCCTCGTTTATAATCTCGGTTTGAAGCCAATTTGAATCTTTCATCGTATGTGAGGCAACGATCTTAGGGGTTTGGTTCATATAGTTAGCGGTTTTAGGAAATAGAGAATACGCGTGATCAGTTGGCCAAAAAGAAGCCATATGTTCATAGGTCTTTCTTCCAAATAATAGATAATCTGTTTGATGCAGCAATTCTTCACTATATTGATGATAGGATTGATCGACATGATGCCAATCTAAGCGTTGTTTGGCGTCTTCAAAATAGCCGTCAACACTCAGCATGACTTGAGCAATAACCTTCCTCATCTTCTCACCTCTTGTTCTCATACTTCTTCTAAACTAGTTCGCTACCTTTTAGAAAAAACCTTTTCATATCAATAAAACTTGGCTTTTTTTCATAAAGATGCATAAAAAAGACGCCTTTGTCGAAAAATAATCGAAAAAATTTTTTGAAAGATGTATACAAACCTCTTAATCTGATCAAACTGATTGCTGAGGTGATGAAACAATGAGAGAAGACGAAAACAAACGTACTTCGAAAACTGAAGAAAAATCATTGAGTGTGCAACTTAAACGTCTTATGAGAAAACGTTGGCTTGCTCCCGCATTATATTTAATCGTAGCAGCCGGAATTCTAAGTGCAGTTTTTATTTTAAATGGTCAACAAGATTCTACTAATCCAAATCAAGATGGTGAAGTGGAAGTCAACGATCCTAATTTAGCTTATGACGAGGAAGCTGTAGAAGCGGCAGTAGCCAAAGAACTTCTAAAAATGCCAGCGGATGAGTCAAAGGTTGAATTAGTAGGTATGTTCTATGACCATAACGGTACATCAGAAGAAAAGCAAGCAGCTCTAGTAAGCTATAATAGTTCATTCCATCAAAATTTTGGATTGGATTATGCAATGCCAAATAAAGAAGATTCATTTGACGTCTCTTCCGCTTTAACGGGAACAGTAGTCAAAGCTGAAAAACAACCAATCTTTGGTTATGTTGTAGAGTTAGAGCATGGTGATGGTTTAGTTACGTATTATCACAGTCTAGCGAATCTTGAAGTAGAAGTGGGAGATACCGTTGAACAAGGCGATGTACTTGGACAAGCAGGTAGAAATGAGTACAACAAGGATGCAGGTGTCCACGTACACTTTGAAGTCCGTCATGATGGCGTTCCTATTAATCCGACTGAACTTTTTGAGCAGCCAGTAGATGCAATCTTTGATGTTATCAAAGCAGCAGCTGAGGTAGATGAAGAGGAAGGTAAAGAGGAAGAGCCAACAGAAGGTTCGGAATCTACTGAAGTAACACCAGAATCTACGGATGCTTCTAGTTCTGAAGATGATAAAGAAGCAGACAAAGAAGATGACAGTGAAGACAAAGACAGTGATGCGAATGAAGATGAAGCAAGCGAAACTTTAGGTAGTGTCACTTATCAAATTTAATAACCTTTACTTTTAAATAGTCATAGTCTTAACGCGGCGAGTGAAACAAAAGGGTTTGACAAATTCACAAACAAAAAAATAGCAAAAGCAAGTAACATATAGAAATCTCATCCCTACTAGTTGTAGATGGTAGTAACAACGTTAACGACCGAGTAACAATCGCAAAACTAAGGTGAAATTTAGGCGGGAACTCAAGCGGAAACTTAAGGTTAAACTAGAACTTAAGCGGAAACTTAAGCGAAAACAAAGCTTAAGCTAAAACCTAAGCGTGTAAATGGAAGGCTGGAACGTCAAACAGGTTTGAGATGAAGATGGAATATAATCATGAAGCCGAGTAAGACGATGTGTTTAATGTAAAATAAAAGCTGTATGAGAAGGGTTGCCTTCTTGTACGGCTTTTTTATTTTTTTTTGTGAGAGGGGTGAATGAGGTGGGAAGGATGGGGATGCGTGAGGAAAGGAGTGTGAGTGAGAGAAGCGTGAGGAAGCTGGGGCGGGGAGTGCGGTGGTGTGAGCGGGTGGAAGAGAGAGGAAGTCTAAGTAATAGCTGAATCGCGACACATGGGGGCTGGGAGGTGAGGTGAAAAAGCGTGAGGAAGATCGAAGAATCCGAGCAAAGGTAGGCTTAGATGCGGAAAAGTGGAGAAGTAGCAACACCAGATGCGGGAAAGGGCTCTAATGTTGTAGGGGAAGCGTGGAAGTAACAACACATCGAGTGAAAAAAGGCAGAGTTGTTGTAGGAGAAGGCAAGAAGTAGCAACATCAGCGAGCAAACGCTGAATCACGGGGTTGCGAGCTGGAAAAGGAAGAGGAAGCCCGAGCAAACGCCGAATCACGGGGTTGCGACCTGAAAAAGGAAGAGGAAGCCCGAGCAAACGCCGAATCACGGGGTTGCGAGCTGGAAAAGGAAGAGGAAGCCCGAGCAAACGCCGAATCACGGGGTTGCGAGCTGGAAAAGGGAGAGGAAGCCCGAGTAAACGCCGAATCACGGGGTTGCGAGCTGGAAAAGGAAGAGGAAGAGGAAGCCCGAGCAAACGCTGAATCACGGGGTTGCGAGCTGAAAAAGGAAGAGGAAGCCCGAGTAAACGCCGAATCACGGGGTTGCAAGCTGAAAAAGGGAGGAAGCCCGAGCAAACGCCGAATCACGGGGTTGCGAGCTGAAAAAGGGAGAGGAAGCCCGAGCAAACGCCGAATCACGGGGTTGCGAGCTGGAAAAGGAAGAGGAAGCCCGAGTAAAGGTAAGATATAGGTTGATGAGCTGGATTATTGTGCACATACCAGCCCCCCTCTGCTCAAGTAACTGACATGATAGCCCTTATTCGCACACTTACTCCCACGGCCCCCTCCACACCCCACGGCATACCTCCCCCAAAGGTATACCCCACGTCCCACCCCACCATCGCCAAGCGAACAAGCTCGAATATAAAAAGAGAGAGCTTGTTCGCAATATGAAATAACGCAAATTGTATAAAAACAAGTCTTGTCCTGTGAATAAAGTGGTATATCTCATTAGCCAACCTAATAAACTGTACCAATCACTAACACAGATTTAGGGAGGCGAGTCGTGTGCACGATTACATCAAAGAGCGTACTATCAAGATTGGCAGGTATATAGTCGAGTCCCGAAAGACGGTTCGAACGATTGCAAAGGAGTTCGGTGTCTCGAAAAGTACCGTACACAAGGATTTGACCGAACGGTTGCCGGAGATAAATCCAGACTTAGCAAATGAGGTCAAGGAAATTCTTGAGTACCACAAGTCTATTCGCCATTTAAGAGGTGGTGAAGCGACGAAGGTCAAATATAAGAAATCGCAAGTCGAACCGATTGAAAAAGTCGTCAAAACTAGACAATAAATTCCGAAAAAGCTATCCCTGTTAAGCCCTTTTGTGATAAAATTTATTACTAGGTAAATCGTATTCATTATGAATATGATGTTCGGAAAACAGGGAGGAAAATGAATCATGTTTGGTCGAGATATTGGAATTGATTTAGGAACCGCAAACGTACTAATTTATGTAAAAGGTAATGGTATTGTACTTGATGAACCGTCCGTAGTCGCAGTAGAAACTTCAACGAATCGTGTCCTAGCAGTAGGGGATGAAGCATTCCGTATGGTCGGCCGTACACCAGGAAATATTGTTGCTGTTCGTCCAATGAGAGATGGGGTCATTGCAGATTTTGAATTAACAGAATCGATGTTAAAGCACTTCCTTAATAAAATTAAACTGAAAAGTGTTTTTTCTAAACCAAGAATTCTGATTTGTTGCCCAACTAATATTACGTCAGTTGAACAAAAAGCCATTCGTCAAGCAGCAGAAAAGAGCGGTGGCAAAAATGTGTACTTAGAAGAAGAACCTAAGGTAGCCGCAATCGGTGCTGGAATGGATATATTTCAGCCAAGCGGAAACATGGTCGTTGATATAGGCGGTGGAACAACCGATGTTGCCGTTCTCTCTATGGGAGATATCGTCACCGCCTCTTCGATCAAGGTTGCTGGAGATCGTTTTGATCAAGATATTCTTACGTATGTAAAAAAGAAATACAAACTGTTGATCGGGGAAAGAACAGCAGAAAATATCAAAAAGGAAGTAGCAACAGTGTTTCCAGGTGCACGTAGTGAAGAGATTGATATCCGAGGTCGTGATATGGTAAGCGGTTTACCAAGAACGATATCAGTCAATTCGGACGAAATCCAAGAGGCATTACAAGAATCGGTATCGGTCATTGTACAAGCTTCTAAGCAAGTACTTGAGCAAACTCCTCCAGAGCTTTCAGCAGATATTATCGACCGAGGGGTTATTTTAACAGGCGGTGGAGCATTATTGCACGGAATCGACTTATTGCTCGCTGATCAACTAAAAGTACCAGTTCTTATCGCGGACGAGCCTATGCATTGCGTAGCGAAGGGAACGGGCATCATTTTAGAAAACCTCGACAAAATGTCGAAAAAACGAGTCCAAATATAATATCAGTATTTTCTAATGTTTGAGGTCGTCAAATTTTGATATTGAATGAACCTGAACAACCTAGATCAATCCAAAAAGAAGTAGCATCATATATAAAAGGAGCATGTCCAACACTGGTCATGCTTTTCCGTCCATTTACATTTCCGTCCTACCCCATATAAGTCCTTAGCATTTAACAGTAGTATCAGAACGTTCTTTTTTAGGGTGAGTGCTGGATTCGACAGGACTATGAAGGGCCGACAGGTTGTGCCTGGAAGTTAGCTGGTCACTCAACTTGTAAAGATGACCTTATTAGATATTGCTCCTTTTTGTTCGTGCGACTCCTAATACTAAGCGAGTTGTAAACGACGAGGCAAATGTTTAAAAATTCATCATTGTTGGTGGGGAAGTGAATTAGGCTGCACCACGGAAGATTAGGATGAAAGATCGGACGAGCATTGGCAGCAACTTTTTATAAAAAAAGACCTAATTTCTATGTGAATATGATTTTGACAAGCAAATGAACAGAAAAAATGGACGATTAATCCGATATATACATAGTAGTAATTTTTCGATGAACTCAAAGAGGATGGAGGTGTAAGGATGCTAAGAGGTATGTATGGAGCGGCTGCAGGTATGATAGCTCAACAGCAACGTCAAGAGATGTTAACGAATAATTTAGCGAACGTGCAAACAGCAGGGTTTAAAGCAGACCAGGCTACCATTCGATCGTTTCCGAATATGATGCTTAAAGCGATGAATACGGGAGAGGGACCGGTAAAGCAAAATCCTACAATTGGCTCCATAGCGACGGGTGTCTATATGCAAGAGCAAGTTCCGAACTTCAAACAGGGTGATTTAAACCAAACAGGTAATCCGACTGATTTAGCGTTACTACAAGGCGTGTTGCCAGAGGGTGAAGACGGTGCCCAAGGTTCTTTATTTTTTACTGTTACCGGCGATGATGGTGCTGTACGATATACACGAAATGGTCAATTTACGGTCGACGGTGCAGGCATGTTAACAACGGCAGCTGGTCACCGCGTTTTGGATACGGATGGAAATGAAATTGAAGTGGGCAGTACTTTTTTCAATGTGAATGAGAATGGCGTTATCTCATCATCTGAAGGTGAAATTCTTGGACAAGTTGGCGTTGTGTACGTAGCTAACCCGCTCGAATTACGAAGAGAAGGAAGTGGCTTACTCGCTTATGATGGAGAAGAAGCTGAAGCAGGCTTTCCTCAAGCGGTTGGGTTAGATGGAGTCACCTACCAAATTCAACAAGGTTTTGTGGAAAGGTCGAATGTTGATGCGACAGAAACCATGGCAGAAATGATGAATGCATATCGTGCCTTTGAAGCGAACCAGCGTGTTCTTCAAGCATATGACCAAAGCTTACAAAAAGCCGTCAATGAAATCGGACGCCTTGGCTAATGAGTGCAACATGACACCACGAACAAAAAAGTGGGCGTATAAGGATGAAGGAGCATAGGCTCAAGCAAATGTTCATTAATCCATATCACAAAAAAATTAAGAAGGTGGTGAAGAAATTGAACCGAGCGATGATTACAGCTAGTGTAACGATGAATCAAATTCAAAGTCAGATAGATAGTATTTCTCACAATATGGCTAATAGTCAAACGGTTGGATATAAACGAAGAGAATCGGCTTTTCACGATTTACTTTCCCAGCAGCTTCATAGCCAATCGAATCCACAAATGGAAGTCGGCAGATTAACGCCGCTTGGCCTTCAAGTTGGGAGCGGAGCAAAAATAGCGCAAACCGTCCTACAGTTTGAACAAGGCTCTTTGCAAACCACAGGTCGCGAATTAGATTTTGCCTTAACGACGGCGAACCACTTTTTCCGAATTGAGTCCTCAGACGGTGCGGGGACAGAAGAAAGGTTAACAAGGGCAGGTAATTTCTATATTACTGCTAATAGTGAAAATCCAGAGCAATTAACACTTGTGACGGCAAACGGTGATTATCTACTCGATAATAATGGAGAAAGAATGATAATCCCTGAGGACTTCACATCTTTCCAACTACAAGATGGACAGCTTTTTGTAACGATGCAAGATGGAAGCTTAGAAAATATCGGGACATTGGGTATTAGACAAGTACATAATCCACAAGCACTTGTGCCAGCTGGCGAAAATCAATTTGCACTTGCTGATTTGGAAGCATTAGGTTATGCTGAAGCAGATATAGTTGAAGATGTTGGCGTAGCAGAAATCGCCGTTTTACAAAAAACGTTAGAAAGCTCGAATGTAGATATGGCTAAAGAGATGAGTGACTTATTAGTGGCTCAAAGACACTATCAGTTCAACTCAAGAGCAATCTCAATGGCCGATCAAATGTCTGGTCTAGTTAATGGTATTCGAGGTTAATGATTGTGGAATCTGATTAGTTCAAGGAGAAACCAATGAGTGAAAAAGACAACAAATCGGTAGAAACGAATAACGCTTCAAGCGACCAATTAAATAACGCAGCAAAGCATCCAACCGAAGCCAAAGAGCAGGAGTCTTCCAGTGAAAAAGCCGAGCACGCTGATTCAGTTACTGACTCTTCTCAAGAGCTTCCCACTCAAGGACCTTTATCACTTCAGGATAATCCTGGTGAAAAAATGAACCTAATGTCAGAAGATGCGGCAAAAGATGAATCCAATCAGTCATTACAAGCTGAACAAACAAACGAACCTAAACCGGATAACCAACAAACAGATAACGAAGAAACCGAGGTTGCAAATGAAGTACCTTCGGATGGAACCGAATCTGATGCTAAAAAAGACGAAGAGCATCCACGTTTGTTTGTTTCAAAGCCAAAAGCTAACGATGCCAAAGAGACGAATCAACCGGAAGCCCAAGCGAATTCTGAAACGAGTAAACAAGCTGAGCATCCAGAAGCAACGACTGACCATCATGAGGAAGCAGCAGACTCCCAAACAAGTAACGAGTTTGATCAGGCTGAGTCGACGTCGATGCAGAGTGAGGAAGCGGAAGACGGGCAACATGCGGCAGCAGCTGCTATTGTTTCTAACAAGGAAAAGCAAACAAGGTCACCCAAACGACGAGAAAAGTTAAAACAGGATGAAGGAGAAGCAGAAGAGGAACAGGAGAAAGAGAAGGAGAGCCGTTCTGGAGGACCAAAAGAACGAAAGGGTCGAATTCGTCTCATTCCCCTATGGCTTCGAATCCCTATTGTTGTTGCACTATTTGGTGGTAGCCTCATTCTCGGTTTAATGGTCGGCTACGGAATCATCGGAGGACGAGAACCCGCCGACGCCATCAGACCAGAAATTTGGTACCACATCCTAGATATAATCAGAGGAAACGAATAAAAGGAAATTCAAAAACCACACACCTATTGCGAGGTGTGTGGTTTTTAAATATGAAAGTTAACTAAGTAAGGCTCATTTCATAAGGCATTCCATAAAAGGCCCATGTCGGAGTCAAAGACAGCTCCGCCACAAACAAAGATGAAAGTCATCTATCGCGATCTTAACGATTTATAAGGTTTGTGAAGATACGGACGCCAACCTTAGGAGTATCATTCACAAAGAGAGGGTTAATGTGCAGATACGGATGCCAAACCTTGGATTATCTGCACAAAAAGGCGGTTAATGTGAAGATACGGAAGCCAAACCTTGGAGTATCTGCACAAAAAGGCGGTTAATGTGAAGATAAGGAAGCCAAACCTTGGAGTATCTGCACAAAGAGAGGGTTAATGTGAAGATAAGGAGTCCAAACCTTGGAGTAACTGCACAAAGAGAGGGTTAATGTGAAGATACGGAAGCCAAATCTTGGAGTAACTGCACAAAGAGAGGGTTAATGTGAAGATAAGGAGTCCAAACCTTGGAGTATCTACACAAAGAAGGGGTTAATGTGAAGATACGGAAGCCAAATCTTGGAGTAACTGCACAAAAAGGCGGTTAATGTGCAGATACGGAAGCCAAACCTTGGAGTATCTGCACAAAGAGAGGGTTAATGTGAAGATAAGGAGTCCAAATCTTGGAGTATCTGCACAAAAAGGCGGTTAATGTGAAGATACGGAAGCCAAACCTTGAAGTATCTACACAAAGAGAGGGTTAATGTGAAGATACGGAAGCCAAACCTTGAAGTATCTACACAAAGAAGGGGTTAATGTGAAGATACTGAAGCCAAACCTTGAAGTATCTACACAAAGAGAGGGTTAATGTGAAGATACGGAAGCCAAATCTTGGAGTATCTGCACAAAGAGAGGGTTAATGTGAAGATACTGAAGCCAAATCTTGGAGTATCTGAACAAAGAGAGGGTTAATGTGAAGATACGGAAGCCAAATCTTGGAGTATCTGCACAAAGAAGGGGTTAATGTGAAGATACGGAAGCCAAACCTTGGAGTATCTGCACAAAGAGAGGGTTAATGTGAAGATACTGAAGCCAAACCTTGAAGTATCTACACAAAGAAGGGGTTAATGTGAAGATAAGGAGTCCAACCCTCGGAGTATCTGAACAAAGAGAGGGTTAATGTGAAGATAAGGAGTCCAAATCTTGGAGTATCTGCACAAAGAGGAGGTTAATGTGAAGAGACGGAAGCCAACCCTTGGAGTATCTACACAAAAAGGGGGTTAATGTGAAAATACGGAGGCCAAACCTTGGAGTATCTGCACAAAAAGGGGGTTAATGTGAAGATAAGGAGTCCAACCCTTGGAGTATCTGCACGAAAAAGGCTGATCGAGACAGGTACTCAAAGGAATAAGGTGAGTAACTACACAAAAAGGTCTAATCATGTCAGTTACTCAAGGGGCATGATGTTACAATGAGCTCTTGAGCTTAATGATTAGTCGTAACCTGTCATACTGGTAGTGAACTTGACGAGTTTCCGTGCATCACCCTATGAACTTTCGTAAAAAACCGACATGGCGAAGCCAAAACCGCTCCGAAACCGACAAAAATGAAAGTAGTGTTTGACTCTTTAACTGTTGGCACTTCGATCATTTCGCCTTTGTTTTTAGTTCTTATTCATTTTAATTTTTGTTGTAAGTATGATTTTGACCTTGAGAATGAGCAGTACCCAGCGAACGAAAACATGCGGAGACTCTCTCGAGAAAAGCTCCCGCGGGAAGTAGTGGCAGAGCTGAGATCCAGCGGCGTAGCCGATTAGCTCAGCGCCACCCCGCAGGAGACGTGGTAATTTTCGGTAGCGATGAGTAGAACTCCGCATACCAGCATGAACTAACTTTCATATAAAAAAACCTCATCTTTTATCACCTGATACTATTACCTGATTTTATGTTATAATAAATCAAACTAGTTTTGAAAGGATGTATAGAATGATTGGAATTGATGAAATTAAAGAGATTATTCCGCATCGTTATCCTTTTTTGTTATTGGATAAGGTGATTGAATGTGAAGTTGGTCATAGTGCAGTCGGTATTAAAAATGTAACGGCTAACGAAGAGTTTTTTAATGGACATTTTCCAGAATATCCAGTTATGCCAGGTGTTTTAATTGTGGAAGCATTAGCCCAAACATGTGCAGTCGCGATGCTCCAAAAAGAAGAAAACCGTGGCAAACTTGGGTTATTTGCTAAGATTGATAACTGTCGTTTTAAGACGCCTGTACGACCTGGAGACCAACTTCGTTTAGAAGTTGAAATTACACGGATGAAGGGACCAGTTGCAAAAGCGAAAGGTGTGGCCACTGTTGATGGCCAAGTAGCGGCTGAAGCAGAAATGACATTTGCCTTAAAATAAAGCAACTTAAGAACGAAAGCTTGTTGAATATGGACAAGCTTTTTTTTAATCGCAAATAGCTGGTACTCGAACTTTCACCCTAAAACAAAAATCCCCCTAAACCCACATAAAGCGACTTTTAAACCTCTCAATTATAAAACCTCTCCCACTTTTTTATGGGAGAATTTGTGACAAAGTCTGGATGTAGTATGACATTGCAAAAGAAACCTGCAACCTATAGACGCCAAAAATAATCCTTGTTAAGATACAATCAGACTAACAGATAAGCGATACAAATAAGGTTAGTCATACTAAAAATCTGAGCTTTATTTACTATTGGAGGTAATTTCAAATGAAAAAATATTTATTAACATCAGCAGCAGCAGTCGTGTCTTTAGGTCTCCTTACAGCTTGTGGCGGAGACGGAACAGAGGATCCAGCAACAGAGCCAGGAACGGACCCATCTGTTGAAGATCCAGCAACGGATGATGGCGGATTAGAAGATGACGGATTAGGTGAAGATGGACTTGAAGACGATGGTTTAGGAGAAGACGGTCTTGAAGATGATGGCTTCGGTGAAGATGGTGACATGGGCGGCGTTGAAGATGAGAACGACGGCTTTGGTGAAGAAGATGACATGGGTGGCCTAGAAGGTGACGATGAAGGCGAAGATGTAGAATAATATAGATCAATATAAAAAGATGTTCATCGGTCATTTCGACCTTTGAGCATCTTTTTTTTGCATAATAAGTGACGAAAATAGCGAAATGTGTTTGAAGCAGGGGTGTCTCGTTACGTTTGTCGATGAGATGTTCAGTATTTCTAGAAACTCTATTATTTTTCGGGAAATAATAGCTAGAATTGACAGCAAATGATCAGTGACAAACAAATAAAAAGTAAAACTCCTTTAATCTGTCAATAGAATTGATGAAACATGTAGGTGTCATCTAAAGATATGACAGGATATCTGTTTAAAACTATTCCTTTTGGTAAACGTAGCATTAGTCGTTCGACAATCTTGGACCTCGAAGTTTCTTTAAGCAAGCTTTTCTCCAGCTGCTGACTGTATGTTTGGAAACTTGATAGAGGTGAGCAATTTCGCTGAGCTTCCGATCGTTGATGAAGGTTTCTATCAACCATATTTTTTCGCGCTTAGATAAATGCTTGTACCTTTCCTCGATTTCATCTAATAGGGGATGGTTTTCCTCTTGAATGAAAAAGCCAAGCAAACCTTCCGTCTTTGAATCCCATTCTATCATTTCGTGACGGTCTTCATAAATTCGTTCCTTCCTTAAGTGGTCAATGAGTCCACAACGAACTAAATGTTGGGCGTAGCCTGGGAAAGCTCCTTTTGTTGCATCAAATTGTTGGTAGGCCTTCCATAAAAGAATTTGGGCCACTTGATAATAATCCTCGTGTTCTTTATAAATATGAAGTTTCTTAAGTTGATTTTTAAGCATTGGTTCATAGCTTACTAGCACCTTTTCAAATGTATCACCTTTCTCCAATTAAAACCCCATAACTTGAAAACTAGCTTTCAATTTTTTACCGGTAGCTTCACTTTAATGTAAATATCATGATCGATCACAAGGGGATTTTGTAAAAACCCCAAACAAAAAGTGATTGATTTTGGCGTTATCCGTAGGGGATTTGATGAGTTTACAGATGACTAAGTCCCTGATTTAGCCACTATCAATGAAATTCGTAAACTGCTACAAAACTTCCTGAATCACGATCGAAAAAACGACAAGTATATGCGTACTTGTCGTCACTGAACAATAATGAATCCTAAGAATTCGTAACCTATAAATGGAAAAACTTACTCAGTTTCACTTGCTTGCTCACCGGTAAAGGTGATGTTGATAACCATAATTTCAGAGCGGGTGCCAAAGCGAACGGCTGGTCCCCAAAAGCCAAAGCCAGATGTAACAAAGGAATGGAAATCATCGATTTGTAAATGACCGTAATCATTATCAAACAATAAACCGGTGATGATGTTTGCTGGAAAAACTTGGCCGCGATGTGTGTGGCCAGAAACTAACAGGTCGACACCATGTTCGGCTGCTTCTTGGATCTCCACCGGTTGATGATCGAGCATAATGATAGGCATATCTTCAGGGATGTCGGCGATTAACTCAGCAATCGAAGCTCTGTCAAAGTTAGTTAAATCCTCACGCCCAACAATAGCAATGTCATTTTTAGATATAATGACTTCATCCATAAGAAGGGGTATGTTGATTTGCTCAAGCTCAGCCCGTAAACGCATTAAATCTCCACCGTAATAATCATGATTTCCTGGCACGGCATAGACCCCGTACTGTGCACGCAGCTGTAGCATTACATCAGAAATTCCTTGGTCAATATAGGGCTGGATATTATCATCAATGATATCCCCAGGTATTAAAATCATATCTGGCTCAACTTTTTTGGATAAATGAACGAGCCGCTGCATGTGATTTTCGCCAATGATATCGTTAATGTGAAGATCTGCTGCTAATAAAACCGTCAACTCCTGGTCTTCTTCTGTAATCGATTTGTCGATGGTAATTTCGTACTCTCGAATGACAGGGGACCAAGCGTTATAAGAGCCGTAAATCATGACAAATAACAAAAAGGCAGACACGACATAACCTAATGGTACTTTCCATCTTTTTTTACTAGCAAAATAAATAAGGTTAACGAGTGGTAAGAGAATGAGACTGTATCCAACGATAATCAGCCAATAACCACCGATTAACTCTAAAAGTATTGAAGGAATAAAATAAGAGGCTATGTAAGCGGACGAGAATAAAACAATAATCAGGATATAGGTTTTTTTATACGTGAACGAAAAAGCGGCTTGAAGCCAACGCCAACCATTAAAACCCGCATAAAAACAAAGAGAACTATATATTAAAATGAATAATAGGAAATAAAGTATAGCCATAAAACAAATCCTTTCATTAAATATCATCTACCCAAAATAGCATACATGTGATGGATATAAAATGTAAACTGAAAGCCCTTCATTCTCAAAGAAATTTTCATGACATGAGATTGGAGAGGGGCATAAAAAACACCCATTTTTTCCAAGATGGGTGTTTGGTACATAAATTGAAGCTATTCGTTATCCACCGTAGCTGTTTCTGATGTCGAACGAGTTTGATGTTCATCCACCGTATTTGTCTGGTTACTAGAAGCTGAATGGTTTTCTTCCTGTTGTGGCTCTTCCGCTAAACTAGGCTGCTCTTCATTAATTTCGGCCTGCAGTTCATTTTGTTTTTGAAGTGACTTTGCCGTTTTGTTATTTGAAGATGTTTTATCTAAAGAATTGGTCTCTTCCTTTTCTTGTTCAGCGTGCTTTTCTACTTGCTCTTTTGGTTGTTCATTATCTTCTTGTTGGTTGTCCCGGTCACTCGAGTTATTGCTTTGACTAGAAGAAGGTGTACTTGAGCTTACACTATCACTTGCTTCGCTTTCCTCACGCGGAGTACCTTCCTCATTGCCTTGTGTATCTGAGTCATCAATAACAATCGCACTGTCATCACCATATAAAACAAGCAACTCGTCTTGAAGAAGTGGTGATTGTACCCACTCCTGAATGAGTGAATCAACTGTAAAGAGTGGAATGGTGTAGCTGATACTATCTCGATTTTTATCCATGGCTGAATTAATACCTACAATTTGCCCGCTCTCAAGTGAGATAAGTGGTCCACCACTGCTACCAGGTTGGGTTCTTGCAGAAGATTCATAAATATTCATATAGTAAAAACTATCAATGGAAAAATTAATACCGATTTCTGTTATTTGACCACTTGTCATTCGGAAACCCTCTCCTTGAGGTGTCCCTAATGTAATGACCTCATCACCAATGCCTAATTGATTGGCGCGATCGAGCGGTGCGGAGCTTTTCCCAATAAAATCATTAACTAGTAAAACAGCTACATCTGTTTCATTTGAATAACCAATTACTTCAGCCACATGGACTGTACCTTCCTGAGTTTCGACGTCTACATGAAGGTCTCCTTTAACAACGTGGGCATTGGTAATCACAATCCCTTGGTCGTTATATAGAAAACCTGAACCTTGGTGGGTCGTCGAGTATATGGTGAAGACTTGGTTTCTAATTTCACTAAGTAGGTACTGACGACGCTCTTCTTTTTCTTTTTCTAGCTTTTCCTGCTCATTTTCTCCATTCTCCTCGGCGTCCTTTTCGCTGTCGGAGCTATCTGAATCGGCTTTTTCGTCTTCAGTGGAAGTGTCATTTTCTACTTCTACCTCTTGTTTTTCGTTATCTAAAGAGTCCTCTTCGTTATTTATTTCTTCATTATTTGTATTATCTTCTGATTCATCTGTATCAACATCGATAACGATAGTTTGATCGTTATGTTCAACCGGTTCCTCTTTTTCCTCTTCATCTGGTACTACGGTTTTTTCTTCATTTTCCTTTAAAAAATCAGGCGTGCTCGTATCTTTTGGTTGGGTCTGGATACTTGCAGTTACATGCTCGTTCATGACTTTTGGTGTCTGGTTAGCATTTGTGTAATAAGATCCAAAACCAATAACGACTGCGAGTAGTAAAGCGGCAAAAAAGGAAATGAAGATTAGGCTACGTTTATTTATTTTCGAAAAAAGAGAAGGGTTGGCATTATCGAATTCATTTGGTCGATTGCTCATCAAATACCCTCCTTCTATCTTTGTTTAGAGATCGGTTCAACGAAAGGATAGAGTCCGTTATGTATCCGAATCTATCAATAGTATACCCACATTATAACAAGTGCTATCAGTATTGGGACAATTAAAATAAAAATATAGAAAAAAGTAGCTAGTTTTTAAGAGTACGATGTGTCTTTTTGGGGTAAATAAGTCTGAATGGCTCTATATATAAGACGGGTTCACCGAACAAATAGTTTCATATTTACGGTAAATGTCATATATAATGAGCCCATTATTAATTCGTTTCTGAACACAATCTTCTGTTGGAATCAGTAATCTATTCCTTATTTTTCAATTGATTAAACATTTAGAGGGGAAAATGGGGATTAGAACATGGATTATTTATAGAGGAAGAAAGGAACGTTTAAAGCAAAACGAGGACCCTTTGTTTTAGTGAGGTGCCACAAGTTTGGTTTGATCGGAATTATTATGTTGGGGTTGTTTTCAGGAATAGGAGGGTAGAGTGAAGATATGGTGAACATAGTTTGATGAGGGCTCTGCGAGAGGGGGAAAAGTTACATAAGGAAGTTTATGACACTTTAGCGTAGATAAAAGTAATCGAACAAAGGGAGGGAAGCGGCCATTTCGAGTAGAAAAGAAAGGTAGTAGTGGCCGTATAGAGAGGGAAGCAGCCACTTCCAGTAAAAATAAACACCTGAAGTGGACCAAAAAGCACCCAAATGGACCAAAGTTAGAACCTCAAAATAGTCCATTATCTAGGCACAATACTACAGCATAGCCACACACCAACCAGCCCTAGCAACGATCCCAGAGCACTCAGTGGCAGCTGTACATTCATGTAAGTCGGAAATATATCACATAAGCACGACTTCAAGTTACCAAAAAGCATTTTTAGGTCCATTATTATTCATTTAGTCAATAGGCGTTCATTTAAATAAGGAAAGAAGGTCAAAGCAGCGATGATTGCTTGGTTAATTCGAAAACGCAAAGTTACGATCATGTTCTTTTTAATGTTTACAATAGTCGGGGTATTGAGCTTTTTGCAGTTGCCGCAGCGAGAAATACCGGAGACAAATTTGGCGATTGCCCAAGTTAGTACAGTGTACCCAGGGGCTTCTGCTTCACAGGTAGAGCAACAAATTACGAATGAGCTTGAGACAAATTTGAATCAAATCGATGAAATTGAGACGCTCACCTCGGTTTCAAGTCCAGGCTTTTCATTTTTGACGATTCAACTTCAGGATGGGCTACAGGATCAGGATCAAGTTTGGAATGAGGTGCGTCAACGAATTACCAATGCACAAGAGGCTTTCCCAGAGGATGCTTTTGCTCCTCAATTCAATAATGATTTGAGTGTGCAGGGGCTTGCTACTTACCAACTGACCTTTGAATCGGCTGAACAAATGGAGGCGGTTCAACAGGTCTTACATGATTATCAAAATCGTTTAAGTGAGCTTCCGAATATCGTCTCGTTTGAATCACAAGGTCTACGAGAAAAAGAAATACGTATCGAAGTAGATGCAGAAGCTATGCAAGATGCTCAAATATCGACCGATCAATTATTAGGTGTGCTCTTTGGAGAAGTCAGTACGACGCCTCCTGGAGAGTGGCAGCAAGGATCTGGGTCCTTTTATATAGAGCTCGAAACCTATGAAGAGATTAGTGATTTAGAAAATGTCCCTTTAGGAGCAAGTCCAGATGGAGAAATCCTTCGTGTCGGTGATGTGGCTACGATTGTGAATGATTTTGAGCCAGCAGAAGAAAAAGTTCGTTTTGCTGGTGAAGAGGCATTAGCACTTACTTTTTATCTGAAAGAAGGAGCGAGTGTAACGAGCACACAAAATCAGCTGACGCCTTTTGTTGAGGAATTAGCCGCCGATTTACCAGAAGGCGTTCAAATTGAATTGTTGTATACACAAGCTGACCTCGTACAAGAGCTATTTCGAGACTTAGCTATATCCTTTGCGATTGCAGTAGGCGCCGTTTTACTCGTTTGTTCGTTAGGCTTAAATCCATCGACTTCATTAAGTGTTGCCTTGGCGATTCCAATTTCGTTAAGTATCGGCTCTATTCTGTTACCTTTTGCTGGTGTCGACCTTAACCAAATTTCCTTGATCGCTTTTATCATCGCTCTTACGATTTTAGTTGATGACGGCATTGTGATTAATGAAAATATCGACCGAAGAAGACGACTTGGAGATGGGCCGTTTGAAGCCGCCGTAAATGGAACAAAAGAAGTATCGATTTCAGTTATTACATCGACATTAACGGTCGCTTTTACATTCCTGCCATTACTACTTTTACCAGGTGCGGCCGGAGAGTTTGCGAAACCATTACCGATTGTATTAATTTCAACCGTTGTGGCATCGACCTTATTTGCCTTAATGCTTGTTCCAATCTATAGAATGATGCGTGAATCACGTTTAGAAAAGAAGCAAAAACAAGCATCAAAGCGTTCGGCAGGTTTACTCGGTCCAGCTTTTGATAGAGTGGCCGATTTTTATAGTGAAAAATTAATGCGCCGTGTAACCAAAAAACCAGTACTCGTCGTAATTGTCGGATTTGCCTTTGGAACAGCCGCTTATGTATTAATACCATGGATACCATTAGAATTTTTCCCTGACACGGATCGAAATGAAGTATTTGTCGAAATGTCCTTACCAGAAGGATCGACACTTGAAGCGACTGAGGAACAGGCGTTAGAACTAGAGCAATGGTTTAATGAACAAAGCCATGTTCAGTCGGTGACGACCTATCTAGGGACAGAAATTCCTGCTTTATTTGGAGCTGGTGGTGGAGGCGTAGCAAGCAGTAACCAAGCGAACTTTTTTGTCTTTATAGACCGAACGGAGAAAACAACACGAGAAACGATGAATGAATGGAATGAACGATTACCAGAAGAGTTTGAAGGTCTTCAATTTAATGCGACGATAATTGAATCTGGGCCACCAGTAGGAGCACCAATTGCTATAGAAATCAGTGGTGATTCAATCGACCGCTTAATGGAGCTGTCTGAGGAAGTCCAGCAAATTTTAGAAAGTACAGAGGGGGTTTTATCGGTTGAAGACGATGTTGGTGAGGCACAGCCCGCTTATCGTTTTGTACCAGACCGCACGGCCTTAGAAGAGAATGCAGTGACAAGTGAGGACCTGGCGGAAGCCCTAAGACTTGTCGGTGAAGGTATACCTGTTGGTCAGCTTCAGCAGGGCAACGATCTACTCGACATGCGACTCGTTTTTAGCGGTGCCTGGCAAGAGCCAGCCGATGTGCTTAGTACGATTTCGGTTACCGGCCAAACAGGTCAGGCAACACTTTTAGAAGATTTAGTTACAGTGGAGGAAACAACAATCGAGCCAAAAATCCCGCACAAAAATAGTATGCGGACGATTACAGTGAGAGCTTACCCCGGCGATCGCTCAGCCGATGATATATTAGCGGATGCTTCAGATGCCATTGATGAAACAGTTGCAGATGAAGAACGATATGCCATTTCAATTGGTGGAGAGACTTCACAACGAACAGATGTCTTTATTGATATTGGCAAAATCTTTATCGTGGTCATCTTCTTAATCTTGATTGTTCTTGTCATTCAGTTCTATTCTTTAACGATACCGTTAATTATCTTCAGCTCTGTGTACTTAGCGATTGCTGGAGCCCTACTAGGTCTATTTATTACCCAGACAGGTCTAGGTTTCATGTCGATGATGGGTGCTGTCAGTTTAGCAGGGGTCGTCGTAAGAAACGGAATTGTCTTAATCGAATTTATCGAGCAACGCCGAGCAGAGGGGATGGACGTTCAGGAAGCGGTCATACAAGCAGCCAATCAACGCTTCCGCCCGATTATACTAACGACATTAACATCCATAGCAGGCTTAATGCCAATCGCCCTTGGCAACAACACATTATTTAAGCCACTTGGAATTACAATCGTATCAGGAATTACCTTTTCTGCCGTACTAACCTTATTTATCGTGCCAGCCCTTTATCTCATGCAAAACCGGTGGAAGAAGGGGAAGGAGCAGAAACAACCGGTGCACTAATCAAATATAATAAGTAAATAATGAAAAAGAGCCAATTAAGTATGGAATCCACATACGGTTGGCTCTTTTGTCTTGTAAATCAATATTTAGCCTTAAACGCTTTAACGGAAGGGTGACTAAAGAGAAAGGCTTTCTGTATCATGATTTTAAAAAGTTACGAATAGTAGTAAAAGTGAATCGAAGGTTATGGTTAATTAACATTACATAAGTCCTTAATTAAACGTTTAATTAAAGATTATAACGGGTAAGAATCATCGTTGTGAGATTTTTTATCTAGTTTTATTATAGTAGGTCTTATTTTTTACTAGATAAATAGTCTATAGGACTAGGTCGTTTGATCCAAGTTTATTACAGTTTCATTACAATTATAGCTACTTGGTGATAAATGAAGTAAAATATCTATAAATAAGTAGGTTATAAGTCATATTAACCAGTTCTATTTTTAAAGTAATAATAGTCATACTCTTATATATAGCTTAAAAGTCCTTATTATCGCAACAAAAAAAAGAACATAGGGAGGTATAATAATGGGGAAAAAGGCTAGGAAGTCAACGGTTAAGCAAGTAGTAATGACATCCACCGTGGCAACTGGATTAGCACTTGCATCACCAACGGTTGTCGATGCTGCTCTTGGTGATCAAATGCTTCATTCAGGAATGTCACATCCGGATGTGGTAGATTTACAGGATTTGTTATCGGAGAAGGGTTTTTTTACATATGAGCGTTCAACAGGTTTCTTTGGAACGGTAACGCTTGATGCAGTCAAAGACTTTCAAAGAGCGAATAACCTAACAGCAGATGGTATTGTTGGTCCGAAGACTTTTGCTGCACTTGGACAAGCTGCTGCAAAAAAGCCGGCGGATGTAGCTCCACCGAAAAAAGAAGAAACAAAACCAAAAGCACCTGCCCAAACGAGCCAACCATCAAATGCAGGATCGATTCCATCAGGTATATATCGAATTGGAAGTACAGGTTCGGCCGTAACAGAGCTACAATCACAATTACGATCTGTCGGTGTTTTCAATCAGGATCCAACTGGTTATTACGGAACGGTCACACAAGCTTCCGTTCGTCAATTCCAGCAAAGTCAAGGGATTCAGGTAGATGGTATTGTTGGTCCACAAACAATCCAAGCTTTAGCGAGCGCGGTTAAAGGTGAGAAGCCGAAAACACCAACGGCACCATCAGAGAATAATAATCAAACAAAACCAACACAGCCATCAAATCCAGTAACTTCAGGTATTTATCGTGTAGGTAGTAGTGGCGATGCAGTCCATGCTCTCCAATCCCAACTTCGTTCGGTGGGTGTTTTTAATCAAAATCCAACCGGTTATTATGGAAAAGATACGGAAGCGTCAGTTCGTAACTTCCAACGTACACACGGTTTAACGGCAGATGGAATTGCCGGTCCCAAGACACTGACCAAATTAAAAGAAGTAGCAACCAATCAAGATGGAAAACAACAAACAGGTGGTTCCGGTGGCAATTCAGGTGGTGCAGTAGAAAATTCACCAGCGGCACTTGTCACAAATATGATTGCGGAAGCTTCGATACATATCGGCACCCCTTATGTCTGGGGTGGAACGACACCATCTGGCTTTGATTGTAGCGGATTTGTTCAATATGTTTTTGCCCAACAAGGCATTTCGATTCCTCGAACAGTTGCGACACAATGGAATGCAGCCACAGCTGTCTCTCAACCAAGCGTAGGGGATATCGTATTTTTTGAAACCTATACGAATGGACCTTCGCATAACGGTATCTATATCGGTAACAATCAGTTCATTCATAGTGGTTCATCCACAGGTGTAACGATTACAAGCATGGACAACTCATATTGGAAAGCCCGTTATCTAGGAGCAAAGCGACTTCATTAATTAGCACTAAAAATTCAATATATAGAAAAACCTAATGCCCCGTGAGTCGGGGGTTAGGTTTTTTGTCGTTATGTGCAAATATTGTGGTGGGTAGGTGGAGTAGGTGTACAAAAGGGAGGGATATGTGCAGATAGTGATGTGTGAGAGAGGTAGTAAGTGCACGAATTGAGCTAAACATGTCAGTTACAGAAGGTGAAGGAGGAAGTAAGTACACGAAAAAGGCTAAACATGTCAGTTATTAAAGGTTAAGGAGGTAGTAAGTGGACGAAAAGAGCTGAACGTGTCAGTTACTGAGTGGTAGGGAGGAAGTAAGTACACGAAAAGAGCTGAACGTGTCAGTTACTGAGTGGTAGGGAGGAAGTAAGTACACGAAATGAGCTGAACGTGTCAGTTACTGAGTGGTAGGGCGGTAGTAAGTGGACGAAAAGAGCTGAACATGTCAGTTACTGAGTGGTAGGGCGGTAGTAAGTGCACGTAAAAGGCGAATCATGTCAGTTACTGTGGGGAATAGTAGTAGTAAGTGCACGAAAAGAGCCGAACATGTCAAATACTAATGAGAAGTGAGTCAGTATCTGCACAAGAAGGGTGTATTATCCAATAACAGATCCGCAACCACTAAGTAAACGAACGAAAAAGAAAAATTGACAGAAGTGCCACCAATTAAAAGCTAAAATCACTCACATTTCATAAGTACTTCTATTGACTAGTCACTTAACTCCTTCAAAATGTTCTGGACTGGATGTGAGGGGTAATTAATCTGACTCTTACCTATTAGATATAATAGGCATACACCAGAAGTGAGCACATGTCTGTTGAAAGCAACCTTCCCTGTTAAGGGGATGTATGTAATGGAGATTTAGCTGATCTAACGGGCGAGACATGCGAATGCTCCCGCAGGACGAGCAGCATGATTTTCAGTAGCGGTAATTAACGCTCAATGTTGCACTTTTATATAAAAATACGGAAAACTTACGATAAAATATGTAATAATATAAAATTCTTATAATTACATGAATTTACTCAATTTGTCATATTTACCGTCTTTTAAATCAACATATAAGTGTATTTATGACCTTTAGAATGAGAAAAATAGTCTTTTATTCACGTTTGAAAATAAAGAACTATTAAAATGATAAACGAATCTAGGATTATTAGACTGATTTTTGCGAATTTGAATATTTTGAAAGAGGTTGATAAGGTATGGAGGAATAAATTGTAAAAGGGTGATAAACATTGTCAAGAAAAGTAGATTATAAGAAAAAAATGCAACAAAGGAACAAGAAAAGAATGCGTTTTACTAGAAATGTAGCAGCATTGACGGTTGCTTCACTGACCCTCTCTACAGCTCCTGCGATCCTTAACTATACAAGTTCGATTCCTGTTATTGGTGGTTATAGTGTTGCTTATGCACAAACATCGAACTTGATGACTCCTTGGGATAGACTTACTTACATGAGTTACACTCATAATGATTATTACGAGACGACCGCTCATCATTTTTATAATACAAGCGATGCTCATTTTGATTTTGAAACCTACAGTAACTTAACATATCAAGTGAAATTTCCAAGTGAATTGGCCTATTTATTAGATGATCAATCTGTAGTAAATGGGATTATTACGAGCTTTTTCATGGCGGGTTACGTCATTGAGAACGACCAGGTAAGAACGAAAAGCCCAGGTGACCATCCGACCGATGATTTTGTATCAATTAATAGAGCTACTAATAGTGTTGTCTTTGATATTAATGGTTACTATGAGTTTTTTGATTTAACACCGATCGAAGAAGGAACACATTATGCAGCGAATTTCCGAATTGAGACGGAAGATCGTGCTTTAGATCATGGAGTTTACATATTTAAAGCAGCATTAACTGACGGTATTGTTGATGTTGATGAAGTCTCTAATCCCATCCTTAACGAATTAGAAATTGATTATAATGATAACGAGGACGAAGAGCCGGTCGATGATGACGAAGAGGACGATGACGGAAATGGTGAAGAAGAACCGCCAGAGGAAGAAAACGACCCAGAAGATGAAGAAGAAGACACCGAGGAAGAAGATGAAGAGCTAGAAGAGGATGATGATACCGAGGAAGAAGATGAAGAGCTAGAAGAGGATGATGATACCGAGGAAGAAGATGAAGAGCTAGAAGAAGAAGATGACAGCGAGGAAGATGAAGAAGAACTAGAAGAA
>NZ_JAQQWS010000009.1:151-71744 GCF_028610675.1 Alkalihalobacillus pseudalcaliphilus | reverse complement strand
GAGGATGATACCGAGGAAGAGGAAGAAGAGCTAGAAGAAGATGACAGCGAGGAAGATGAAGAAGAGCTAGAAGAAGAGGATGATACCGAGGAAGAGGAAGAAGAGCTAGAAGAAGATGACAGCGAGGAAGATGAAGAAGAGCTAGAAGAAGAAGAGCTAGAAGAAGAAGATGATACCGAGGAAGGTGGATCTTCAGAGGAGCCGAATTTGATTAGTGAGGATGAGGTTTCTGCTGGGGATAAGGAAAAAGAGGGTGAGCGTTTACCTGATACGGCGACTAATAATTGGGCGATGATGTTAGCTGGTGCAGCTGCGTTGCTTATTGGTGGGACGATGACGGTTTACGGTCGCGTTAAAAAGTCTTTTCTATCTTAAGGAATGAGGTGTAGAGCTAGTAAATAGCTTTACACCCTTTTTGGTGTGCTGGGCATGGGAAAGTTCCGAACTGTGAAGGCAGTAGTAACAGTAGCTCAAGGCAAGGGTAATCAAGGTGATTTGATTACCTGAAGGAAGCCAGCGTCAAATTTCTGCTCCTAGGGACATGAATCTCATACAAGGCTAGGGAAAAGAATCCTGGAGGGTTTTGGAAAGTCCAATCCTACACATAACCCTTGATAATGCCTATTAGAGTCCTCAAGGGCTAAAAGGTATGATTGAAAGATATGATAATCTGCGTCAGACTTAAATGGAACCGCCGTATACGGAACCGTAAGTACAACCTATCGCCCCTAAGTCAATTTTTCATATAAAAAACTGAAGAAGCTCCATCGCTCCTTCAGTAATATCCGTATCAAATTAAATAATTGCACAACCCATTAAATCGTCAATCCTTACTATTCATGAATTTACGGCGACGACGGTTACCAACCTTAATGTAAACTTGTCCATCATCTGACCTGAAAAAGCGAACACGAACAAGTGCTAATGGCGTCCAAATCGATCTCATTTCCTGTATTGGCATACAATCATCTCCTTCTATTCATTTAATTATCTAAATATTCTAACATAATTATAACATATAAATATTCTCTACTCACACTTTATTTGATAGGTAAATAGTCTATTTTTATTTTTGTTGTAATTTAAAGTCATAGAAAAAGCGTGACTTCAAGATATCTCTATCTCTTTTTCCCTTTTTTCAAAAAGATAAACATTAAAATAAAAAATGCTAAATCCATTCGAAAAAAATGAAGTTAGTATTAATTGTCCAATCATCCTAGAATGATAGAAAAGCCCCCGTGGCCTTGTATCTCCAAGAAATCTCTTAAGAGGTCCAATAAAAAAAGAGCAAAAGCCTAGGCTCTCACTCTTTCAAACAACTCATTATTCTCTTGTTAAATAATCAAAGATATACTCAGCCCAGACTTGATGCCCCGCTTCATTTGGACGGCCTTCACTTAGATAGTCTTTCATTTCATCTGCATGTGGATCTGGCCATGCTTGCCAATGGTTGGCATATAAATAGTTCTCAGAGGCTGCAAAAGCTTCTAAAGCAGCAATATCTTGATCATAAGTAGTAGGGTTATGGATTGGATTAGAAGGCGTAACGACAACCGTTAAATCGGGAGCTTGTGCATCAATCAATTGGATAAGCTCATGCAAATCATTTAATGTCTCTTGAACATCGATTGTACCAAATACACGAACATTATTTAGAACAAGCGGTTCAATAATTAAAAGATTTGGTTCCGATTCTAATAGCTCAGAAACAAAATCTGCATGAACAATTGTACTGGAGGCTACTAAATCCACCTCTGTTGTGGTAAGTTCAACTTGATTGTCACCTAACCATTCAAGTAGGTGTTCTTCTAATAAATGGGGCCATGCATAAGTGTGATCTCCACCTAATGCATCCGAGCCGAAAATCGCTACACGTAACGTATCTTCACCTTCCAAAATTTCACTAACTAAACTATCACTCGAAATCTCGGAATCACCTACTTCACTTGAGTCATCAGTCGAATGCTTATTATCACCTTCACCAGAATCTTCAGAAAACCCATCAGTCACATCCGTACTCGAACTAGCAATCGTGTCGAGTTTGTTTTGGTATTGCTGATGACTAAATACTAATATGGCTAAGCAGGCGACCACAAATCCACTTAATAACCAATTCTTCATGTGAATCCCTCCTCGTATGAGATTATAAAAAAGAAAAGAGAGTCAAAAGACCTACTCGTATGTTTGAAAAAAACCCATACTTTTCCGAGAGTATGGGAAGCTTATATTAGGAAAAATATTATTCACCGTAATAGTAATAATAATGTCCTTTTTTAACCTCTTTATTGTTAAAGACAACACCTAAAAGCTTTGATGAAGTCGATTCTAACAATTCCTTCGTTTTAACCGCTTGGTTACGATCCGTTTTGCCGTTTGAGACAACTAATACAGAAGCATCAACCTTATTTCCTAATACTTGAGCGTCTGTGACAGCCATCACAGGTGGTGTATCTAATAGAACGATATCAAATTGCTGAGTAAATGAATCTAATAATAATTCCATCGTTTTTGAACTTAACAGCTCTGCTGGATTCGGTGGAATCGGACCACTTGGTAAAATCGATAGATTCTCAATCTCTGATTCTTGAATCGCTTTATCAGACTCCGCTTTTTTCGTTAAAAGACTAGTCAAACCTCTTGTGTTTAAAATTCCGAACGTATGATGGACCGTCGGTTTACGTAAGTCGGCATCAATTAATAATACGCTATTACCATTTTGGGCAAGGACAATTGCTAAATTCGCCGTAGTTGTTGATTTACCTTCCCCTGGTCCAGAGGAAGTGACAAGTAATGTCTTGATCGCTTTATCGACCGAAGAGAATTCGATATTAGTCCGAATCGTGCGGAATTGCTCCGAAATCGGTGACTTTTTCTTCTCGTGTGTAATCAGAGCTCTTTTTTTTCCGTTTGATTTTAATTCACGTCTAGCCATGTCGGTTACCCCTTCCTTTCTTGGTATCTTGAAATTCTGCATCCATGTTAGGTACGACTCCGAGTAATGGTAAGCCAAGTAGCTTTTCAATTTCTTCCTCAGACTTAATTGTTGGATCCAAATATTCTAATAAGAAAGCAAGTCCAACCGCAGCCATTAATCCAACGACAAAAGCAATCGCCATATTTAATGTCGGGTTCGGTTTAATAGGAGACGGATTATCACTGACAACCGCTGGTGACAAAATATTAACATTGTCAACATTCATTAATTCAACGACACGATCTTGGAAGATTTCTGCGGTTGTATTAGCGATATTAGCAGCCATCGCTGGATTTTCGTGCTCCACAGCTATACGAACAACCTGTGAATTATTTTCGTTGGCGATATTTAACATATCACTTAATGTTCCAACAGATAAATCTAGGTTCAGCTCTTGAATCACTAAATCTAAAATCGCAGGGCTTTTAATGATTTCACGATATGTATTAATAATTTCTACATTGGTTCGAATATCGGTTTGAGTTAAGTTTTCATTGTTTGTTTGCGTGACTAATATTTGTGTTGTACTTTGATAAATCGGCGTTAGGACAAAATAACTAAGTAATCCGCTTAATACAAGAGCAATAAGAGGGATAATAAGTAATAATTTTAATCGCCTCTTCAAGGTTGTAAAAATATCCTGTAAGCTTATTGTTTCTTCCATAATTTTCAGAAAAACTCCTTCCACAGTAGGTAACGTGTATAACCACATCAAATTATATCACAATTTGTCTGTCTGAAAAGAGAAAAATCCATTTGCTGTTAATAGAATAAATCGATTATAATGGAAAAGTGGAAAAGTCTAGTGAAGAAATTGGTAGAAAGAAGGGGAAATTTCACTGTGAAAAAAGTCTTAAAAGTAGCTGGTATTGTTTTAGTCGTCATGTTTCTAGCTGTCGTCGGCTATGGTTTCTATATTTATCATTCAATTAGTAATACATCTGAAAGAATGCATGAACCGATTGAAGGACGAGAAATTTCAGAGAAGCGCGACAAAGAAGTTGATATGGAAGAGCAAGATCCGATGGCTTTTTTAATTGCTGGTGTTGACTCGCGTGGAGACAATCACCGTGGTCGTTCGGACACCATTATTGTGATGACGGTGAACCCGAAAGAAGAATCGGTGAAGATGCTTAGTATTCCGCGTGATACACGAACAGAAATTATCGGTAAAGGTTTCCAAGATAAAATCAATCATGCCTATGCCTTCGGTGGGGTGGAAATGACAATTAATACGGTCGAAAATTTTCTGAACATTCCTATTGATCATTATGCAAGTATTAATATGGAAGGATTTAAAGGCTTAGTCGACGCGATTGGCGGCGTTCATGTCGATAATTCCTTCTCGTTTAATCAAGATGGTATGCATTTTGCTGAAGGAGAGTTATTTTTAAATGGAGAAGAAGCACTTGCCTATTCTCGTATGAGATATGAAGATCCACGCGGTGACTTCGGTCGTAATGACCGTCAACGTGAAATTGTTGAGGCAGTCATAAAAGAAGGAGCGAGCTTTAGCTCGATTACAAGTGCAGGGAAGATCCTTGATGCGGTTGGAGGCTCGGTACGTACGGATATGGATTTAAACAGGATGTGGGCGATCCAATCCAATTATCGAAATGCAGCAAAGAGTGTTGAACAAATGGAGATAACAGGGTCTGGGACTAGAATTGATGGTATTTATTATTTAGCGATTCCTGATGAGGAAAGAAACCGAGTTATTCAAGAATTACGAGCCCATTTAGAGTTAGACAACCAAGAAACAGCATCTACACAATAGTGTGGACGCTGTTTTTTGGCTAGACAGTCTTATGACAAATGACACTTTTTAGAAGAAGAAAAGCGTTTTCATTCGAAGGTACGTGCCCTACGAAAGTATCGAATATTGCGAAAAAGTATGGAAATTCCAGATAAGCCTATAAATCTATCAAAATTTGTAGTATTTTAGAAGAATGATAAATAGTTTGGAAAAAACCTTGAAAAAACCTATACAATTTATAAGTGTAATAATATAATTGTGTAGGACTTTTCTATTACCATTTTGATAGGTTTAGGTGAATGTCATAAGGATAATTAACTCAAATACAATAGAATGACATTTTTTGATAAATAGATAGAACTTTTGATATAAGTCTTTTAAATGTCTATAGAGATTGGAGGTTGTAGCATGATTGATACACATTGTCATATTTTACCTGGTGTCGATGACGGCCCCAAAACATTAGATGATAGTTTAGAAATGGCCCGAGAGGCTGTTGCGGAAGGAATAACGTCGATCATTGCCACACCACATTATTCCCACCCTTCCTTTCGGAAAAATGAAGCGGCACTTATTCGGGATAAAGTAACTGAACTCAACAGGGCTTTAAGCGAAGCAGATATTCCTTTGACCATATATCCTGGACATGAGCTTCGTATACACGGTGAACTTGTTGGAGAGTTACAAGAAGGTATTGCCTTATCGATGGCTGATTTAGGTACATATGTGTTTATCGAGTTTTCATCAAACCACGTTCCGCGCTATGCGAAGACATTGTTTTATCAGCTTCAGGTAGCGGGATATTATCCGATCATTGTACACCCGGAAAGAAATAGTGAAATCGTTCAGAATTCTTCTTTATTATATGAGTTTGTTAATAGTGGGGTTTATACACAAATTACGAGCTCAAGCTTAACAGGTGATAACGGGAAAAATATTCAGAAATTTACGAAGCAGCTCATTGAGCATAACTTAACCCATATGATTGCCTCAGACGCCCATAATGTGACAACGAGGCCTTTTCGTATGAAGAAAGCATATGAGGTCTTACAGTCTGAATTTGGATCAGAAATCGTATCACAGTACAAAGAAAATGCTGAGAGAATTTTGAATAATAAAGCATTGATCGTTGACCATCCATCACCAATACGGAAAAAGAAACTATTTGGTATCTTTTAATTTAAGAGTAACAAGGCAATATCTCCTCGCCTTTATCGCTGGAGGTACTCGACTATGCTGTGGGTTTATTTGAACAAATCACCTTAGGTACGAGCTGTTACCAAAGGTATAGTGTGAGGGTGGGTTTAATGCCCATAAACTTTTGATTTCTCAAAAAAGAGATTTCCTGAAAGAGGGATCTCTTTTTTGAGAATATTCAATTCAGTACATATAACATGATCGTATCTGTGGGAGAGTGAAATAAATGTTGAAAAAAGTAAAAAAGGCGATTATTCCAGCCGCTGGTTTAGGGACTAGATTTTTACCGGCAACTAAAGCAATGCCAAAGGAAATGCTTCCGATTGTTGATAAACCAACGATTCAATATATTATCGAGGAAGCGGTAGAAGCTGGTATTGAAGATATTATAATTGTGACGGGAAAAGGGAAACGTGCGATTGAGGATCACTTCGATCACGCCTTTGAGTTGGAACAAAATCTGCTTGAAAAACAAAAACTTGAGTTATTTGATAAAGTCGTCGCAACATCTAAAGTTGATATTCATTATATTCGTCAAAAGGAACCGAAGGGATTAGGACATGCCGTTTGGTGTGCCCGTAAGTTCATTGGAGACGAGCCTTTTGCTGTTTTATTAGGTGATGATATTGTTCAAGCAGAAGTTCCTTGTACGAAGCAATTGATCAATGTTTATGAGAAAACGGGTGCGTCAGTGATTGGAGTGCAAACCGTACCTGAAGAAGAAACACATAGGTATGGGATTGTAGCCCCATCGAAACAAATGGGCAAAACCTATGAGGTAGAGCGTTTTGTTGAAAAGCCAGTGCAAGGAACAGCCCCTTCTAATTTAGCGATTATGGGCAGATACTTGCTGACACCAGAAATTTTTGATTTATTAGAGAATCAAGAATCTGGGGCAGGTGGTGAAATCCAATTAACCGATGCGATTCAACGTTTGAATGAGCAGCAAGGTGTTTATGCTTTTGATTTTGACGGACGTCGCTATGATGTTGGTGAGAAGTTAGGGTTTGTGTTAACGACATTAGACTTTGCGATGCAGCGTCCGGAGTTAAAGGATGACTTAATTCAAGCAATGAAAAGCTATATTCAACAAGCAGAAGACTTAAAGGTGTAATTCCACTATGAGTTTGATGGAGAGAGGGGATAGGGTCCTATGTCATATAAGAAGCGTCTAGGTTTACTAATTGGTGTAGATTCACTCATTGTGATGACATCCATCTTTATAAGCTTCTTTTTATTAAGTCCTTCTGGGAATTTGTTGTCTTCGATATTAATGATAAGTTCTATCATTTTACTAGTGAGTCACCATGTATTTGCAGGAGTTTTTAAGCTTTATAAAAAAGCTTGGCAATATGCAAGTGTCAATGAGCTTACCAATATATTTTATGCGGTCACGTGCTCGATCGTTTTAACAGCGTTAATGCAGGCGATTCTATTTACAAATGTGTCATTACGGACACTTGTGATTACGTGGATGATGCATGTTCTCTTAATTGGTGGTTCTCGGTTTGCCTGGAGGTTATATCGAGATACATATATGAAACCAAAATTTAAAGGGAAAAGGACGTTAATTATTGGTGCTGGAAATGCCGGTACGATGATCGTAAGACAGTTAAAACATAATGAAAAACCAGAGCTTGATCCAGTAGGGTTTATTGATGATGATGTGAATAAAGTGAATCTAGAAATATTAGATGTTCCGGTATTAGGGAGCACTAAAGATATTACGAGACTAGCAGAGGAATATAAAATCGAGCATATCGTCATTGCGATTCCATCGTTAAAACGAATCGATTTACAGCATATCTTTCAAGAATGCTCGAAGACAGAAGCAAAAACGCAAATCTTACCTAGAATTGAAGATTTGATGTTAGGTAATGTATCTGTCAATCACTTTAAAGATGTTGAGGTTGAAGATTTACTTGGACGAGATCCTGTAAAATTAGATATCGACGGTATTGCTGATTATATTACGAATAAAACCATTCTTGTTACAGGTGCAGGCGGTTCAATTGGTTCGGAGATTTGCCGACAGCTTGCTCGTTTTTCTCCTAAGGAGCTCGTATTATTAGGTCATGGTGAGAACAGTATTTATTCGATTGAAATGGAATTGAGAAGGAATATTCCTGACTTAAATATTGATACAGAAATTGCTGATGTTCAGGATCGCGAGAAGATATTTGCGATAATGGAGCAGCGTCAACCACATGTTGTTTTCCATGCCGCTGCCCATAAGCATGTGCCTTTAATGGAAAGAAACCCTGAAGAAGCCGTTAAAAATAACGTCATTGGCACTAAAAATGTCGCTGAGGCTTCTAGCTCTACAGGTGTTAATACATTTGTGATGGTTTCAACCGATAAGGCGGTCAATCCAACCAGTGTAATGGGAGCAACGAAACGAATCGCAGAAATGATTGTTCAGCATATGGATATGATCAGTGATACACGATTCGTTGCGGTCCGATTTGGTAATGTACTCGGTAGTCGCGGTAGCGTGATTCCGTTATTCAAACAGCAAATTAAAAACGGTGGACCGGTAACGGTCACACACCCAGACATGATTCGTTACTTCATGACAATTCCAGAAGCTTCAAGACTTGTCTTACAGGCAGGTTCTTTGGCAGAAGGTGGCGAAGTATTCGTCCTCGATATGGGAGAACCAGTTAAAATCGTCGATTTAGCGAAAAACTTAATTCGTTTATCTGGATACACAGAGGAAGAAATTCCGGTTACCTTTACAGGGATGCGTCCAGGTGAGAAAATGTTTGAAGAACTGTTAAGTAAGGATGAAGTGCATTCAGAGCAGGTGTATCCGAAGATTTATCGTGGGAAGACTCCGCCGGTTAATATTAATGTGACGTATGATTTATTAGAAAGCTTTTTACAGGAAGATAGAGAAATTCTAAGAAAGAAACTATTAGACATCTCTAATTTTAGAGTGCAGGATTTAATGGTAGCTGCACAAGTTAAATAAAGACAAGTCAATAAATAATCCATTCAACTGTGAGTGGATTTTTTATTTGATAAGTGAATAAGAGGTAACCTTGACGGGTTGTTCCTTGTTGACTTATTAAAAAAAGAGAAATAGGAGTGTCGTCTCATGTATATTAAGCTTAAAAGATTAGGTGATATCTTTTTATCGTTTGTAGGTTTAGTCATATTGTCCCCATTTTTTCTCTTATTATTTCTAGCAATTAAGTTAGATTCAAAGGGACCTATTTTTTTCAAACAAAAAAGAATCGGTATTCACAAATCACACTTCTACATTTATAAATTCAGAACGATGAAGATTGACACACCAAAAGATACACCGACACATTTATTAAAGGATCCAGACCAATTTATTACGAGAGTAGGTAAATTTTTAAGAAAGACATCATTAGATGAGCTTCCGCAAATTTGGAATATCTTCAAAGGGGATATGAGTATTATCGGCCCCCGTCCAGCTCTATGGAATCAATATGATCTAATGAGAGAACGTGACAAATATAAAGCGAATGATGTACTGCCAGGCTTAACAGGATGGGCACAAATCAATGGTCGTGATGAACTACCGATAGATGTAAAAGCCAAGCTAGATGGAGAGTATATCGAAAATATGGGCTTAAAGATGGATGTGAAATGTTTCTTCGGTACCGTATTAAGTGTTGTTAAAAGTGATGGTGTGGTTGAAGGCGGAACAGGAAGAGCTTCAGATTTTACTAAGGAGAAGCAAGCGAAATGAAAAGAATTCTAATTACAGGAAAGAACAGTTACATTGGTCAGAATGTTATTCGGTGGCTAGGTAAAAGTCCGAATGAATATATGGTAGATACGATAAGTGTAAGAGATGATTTGTGGAAAGATGTAGATTTCGGTCACTATGATGTAATCTTGCATCTGGCTGGAATTGCTCATGTATCCACAGATCCAAAGATGGAAGAATTATATTATCGGGTTAATCGTGATTTAACAATAGAGCTGGCTAAGAAAGCCAAAGCTGATGGTGTGTCACAATTTATTTTTATGAGTAGTATTATTGTTTATGGTGATGCATCAACGGTGGAGAACCCAATTACAAGAGAGACAATTCCGAAGCCAACTAACTTTTATGGGAATAGTAAGTTGCAGGCTGAAGAAGGGATTAAAGGATTAGAAGATGATAACTTCCGTATCGTTATAATTCGACCTCCGATGATTTATGGGAAAGATTCTAAGGGGAATTATGCTAAGTTGGCAAAACTAGCTAGAATAACTCCGGTTTTTCCTGATATCGATAATCAGAGAAGTATGCTACATATTGATAATTTATGTGAGTTTGTTCGTATAATTATAGATAATATTGATCGAGGTACTTTTTTTCCACAAAATAAAGAATATGTGAAAACAAGTGAAATGGTGAAGCTTATAGTAGAAATTCATGATAAAACAATAATACTTACAAAAGTATTTAATCCAATTATTAAAGTGTTAATTGGGAGGTCTTTATTGTTAGATAAAATATTTGGAAATTTAAGGTATGACTTTTCTATCAGTAATCAAGTACAAGGTTATCAAGTAGTAGATTTGAGACAGTCTTTGATAAGGACAGAAAGTAGTGATGCTCATGAGTGACGTAAAATACAGTGTTCTTATGTCTGTTTATTTTAAGGAAAATCCTTTATATCTATATCAAAGTATTGAAAGTATGGTTAAACAGACAGTTAAACCGGATGAAATTATAATTGTAAAAGATGGTCCCTTAACGGAAGAATTGGAGAGTACATTAAAGGAATTTGGAGATACTGGAATTTTGAATGTGATTACCCTTAAGGAAAATAAAGGTTTGGGGAAAGCTCTGGAGATAGGATTGGAGAGATGTAGAAATAATTTTGTTGCAAGAATGGATACTGATGATATATCAAAGAAAGATAGGTGTGAAAAACAATTATCTTATCTAAAAAGTAATCCCAATACCAGTTTGGTTGGTTCCAATATAGCTGAGTTTAGTAATAATATAAATAAGATATTAAGTAAACGAATAGTACCTACAAAAGATATAAATATAAAAAAAACTATGAAAACAAAAAGTCCATTTAATCATCCAAGTGTTATGTTTCGAAAGGATAAAGTGATTGAATCTGGGAGTTATAAAGAATGGTATCTGAATGAAGATTATTATCTTTGGGTTAGGATGTTAATAAATGGATGTGAATTTGGTAATATAGATGAAGAGCTGTTGTATATGAGAGTAAATGATGATACGTTCCAAAGGAGAGGCGGGTGGGCTTATTTTATGACTCAAAAACGTTTATTTGATTTTATGCTCAAAAATAAGGTTATTTCTATACCTACCTATATTTATAATAATGTTACTAGAATTATTGTTAGGTTAATGTTACCGAATAAAATAAGAGCCATATTGTATAAGAAATTATTAAGAGAAAATTAGCATTGAATATAAAGGTTGGTGCAATTATGGATATGAAAATGGTAGATGTTCAAAATAAAATAGTTGAAATAGTTAAATATTTCGATGATTTCTGTAATGAACATAATATTACATATTACTTAATGGGCGGTTCTGCTTTAGGAGCTGTTAGGCATAGTGGTTTTATTCCTTGGGACGACGATTTTGATGTTTTTATGACTTATAATAATTATATTAAATTTCTAGATGTATGCGAAGAACACTTAGATACGGATAAATTCTTTCTACAAAAAGAGAATACTAAAGAGTGGCCATTATTTTTTTCGAAAATTAGAATGAATAACACAACTTATATTGAAGACTACTCATTAAATAGAGAAATGCATAAAGGGTTCTTTATTGATATTATGTGTTTAAATAATACTGTCGATAATAAGGTTTTAAGGTATATTCAATACGTTTCTGCTAGATTAATAACAACTAAAACCTTAGCGGAAAGAGGTTATATAACCAATAGTAAAGTGAAAAAAATATCTATGCTTCTTTCAAGAATATTGATTAAAGGTGTTATATTTGATGGCTTGCTAAAAAATGTGAGAAGGTATAATTCATCTGAAACTTCTTTAGTTGGACACTTTTTCGGTAGAGCTGGATTTAAGAATACTTCCTTTCCAAAGGATTATCTAGGTGCTCCTCTATATATGGAATTCTCAGGGCTTAATTTACCAGTACCTCAAGAGGTTGATAAGTATTTAAAGGTAAGGTATGGCGGAGATTATATGAAAATCCCACAGTCCAATATACGGGATCAATACCCCGTTCATGCAATATACGTGGATACAGAACAAGACTATAAGGGGTTTAAAAATGAAGTTCATAAACTTAGACGTTGAGATTAAAGAAGTTCAAAAGGTACAGTTAGAAATATTATTAGAGTTTGATCGGATCTGTAAGAAGCATAATATTAAGTATCAATTATTTGCAGGAACTTTATTGGGAGCTATTCGTCATAAAGGGTTTATTCCTTGGGACGATGATATTGATATTTGTTTATTGCGAGAGGATTATGATAAGTTTTTAAGTGTCTGTGATAATGAATTAGATACTAGATATTTTATGCAAACTTATAAAACAGACAAAAGGTATTTTAAACAAAGTGGTAAATTAAGAAAAAATGGAACTGTATGTTTGCAAGAAGTATATAAAGAATTTGATATGCATCATGGGGTATCAATAAGTTTAATGCCTTTAGACAATGTTAAGCCCAATACAGTAATTGGAACTATTCAAAGGAAGTTATATCAGTTTATGTTTTCATTCTTAATCAAACTAAATGGTTCAAGGGTATTTAAGAGGTGTATTAATAGAAAGAGCTATGTAGAGAGAGTTGTAAGAATAATATTATACTTATTATCGAAGGTTATCCCTAAATCAGTTACGGACAACCTTCATACAAAAGTAGCGTGTTTGTTTAATGATAAAAATACTAAGTATATTACGCATTTAACTAATGGAGCTACAAAAAAAAGATATTATGCCTATATGATGGAAAGAGAAGAATTTTATAATGTAATATTAGGTGAATTTGAGGGTATGGAATTTCCTATACCTAGAAATTATGATAAGGTTTTACGGAATTTATATGGCGACTACATGAAGTTGCCACCACTCAAGGAGCAAGTTCCACATCATGGAGTAATAGATGTGAAGTTAAATGAAACTTACTAGTTTATAAGGAGAGATTAGTCATGAAAAATTATAAAGTTGGATATACGACTGGTGTGTATGATATGTTCCACGTTGGTCATTTAAATCTTTTAAAAAGAGCAAAAGAAAATTGTGATTATTTAATAGTTGGAGTTACATCTGATGAGTTAGTTTCATATAAGAAGAAACAAGCAATCATCCCTCATTCTGAAAGAATGCAAATAGTTGAAAATATAAAATATGTTGATAAAGTAGTTCCTCAAATCAATATGGATAAAATGGAAGCTTGGGAAAAATACAAATTCGATGTAATGTTTGTTGGGGATGATTGGAAAGGGACAGATAAATGGAATAAATTTGAAGAGGAATTTAGTGAAGTAGGTGTTGAGATAGTTTATTTTCCTTATACGAAAGGTACTTCTTCATCTCAGCTTAGAGAGGTTTTAAATAAGATTTCTGTTGGGGCAATTTAGTATGAGTAAACCTTTAGTAAGTGTTATAGTTCCTATATTTAATTCGGAAAAATTTTTAGAAAAATGTATTAATAGCGTTTTGAAACAATCTTATAATAATTTAGAGTTAATAATAGTAGATGATGGATCGACTGATAATAGTAAATCTATAGTTACAAATTTTGCAGAGGTAGATTCAAGGATAAAATATATTTATCAAGATAATATGGGACCTTCTTATGCTAGAAATAAGGGGTTAGACAATGCTCTGGGGCAATATATCCAATTCATAGATTCTGACGACTTTTTAGAAAAAAATACGACTGAATTATTAGTGGGCAATTTAGATAATAGTGATCTTGTAATTGCTGGCTATGAAAATGTGTATGTAAATGAAAATAAAGAAAATACTAAAGTAATACCTGAGAATAATTGTACAATTAATAAAAGTGAGTTTATGACATCATTTTCATATTTTCTTAAAGAGCAGTTATTTCACTATACATGGCATAAATTATATAAAAGAGAATTATTAAAAAATGTAAGGTTTAATAACGAATTGAACATAGGAGAGGATTTAATATTTAATATTGACTATATGGATAATGTAAATAAAATAACATTTGTGAATGAAAAAATCTATAATCATATTAAATATAATGTTAATTCTATTACAAAAAAATTCCAGCCTGATTTGTTTGTAAAAAGAAAGTATATACATGAAAGGCTGATTGATTTTTTAAAAAAAGGTAATTCATTAAGTAAAATAAATAAAGGAGCAGTAGAAGAATTATATATAAAGAAGATTATCTCTTGTATTTCGAATCTTAATAAAAATTCAAGTGACTTAACAACATCAGAAAAATTGAATGAGCTAAGAGGCATAGTAACAGATAAGACAGTCAATGATGTGGTGGGGCGTTTTAAAAAGAAGAAATTATCAACTAAACTATATGGCTTTTTAATAAGCAATAAATTAGTAGTTTCTTTATTTCTATACTCTAAGATAAAGGGAATTGTAAGAAAGTAATTTGTAAACTATAATAAAAAATAATTTAATTTCTAATTAAAGGCGTGTTATAAATGAAGACAATTATGCTTAACGCTTATACTAAGACTAATTTAGGAGATGATTTATTTATAAAGTCGGTGTGCGAAAGATATCCGAATACCAAATTTATTTTATATGCACCAGAAAATTATAACAAATTAAAAAAGAGATATAAAAATTTAAGGGTATATCGAAGTAACTCTATATTAAATAAGGTAATTAATTACTCCTTCAGAAAATTGGGAATTAGTTATGTTTACAATAGAAGAAGAATAGCTAAAAAGTGTGATGCCAGTATTTATATTGGTGGTTCTCTATTCATGCAGTACGACAATTGGAAAGAAAAGTACATATTCAAAAAAGAAATGTACATAAAGAATAAGCCTTTTTTCTTAATTGGAGCAAATTTTGGACCATATAAAACAAAAGAGTATTATGAGAAGTATTATAACCTCTTTAGTAACTTTACAGATATCTGTTTTAGGGAAAAATATTCTTACGACCTATTCGAAAAATTGAATCAAGTGAGATACGCCTCAGATATTATTTTTAATATGAAGGTGGACAAAAAAACTGAAAGGAATAATAATACTAAGAATATAGTTATTTCAGTTATTAAACCATCCAAGAAACATATAAAAGGATACGATAAGACCTATTATAATGGTATTAAAAGTATAATATTGCATCTAATTAAAAATGGACATAATGTAACCATGGTATCATTTTGTAAACCTGAAGGTGACGAAATTGCTATAAATGAAATCCTGAACTTGATACCCGAAAAGTACAAAATTAGTATAAAAACTCATTTTTATGATCTAGATATAGATAAATCATTAGAAGTTATTTCTGAGGCAGATTTGGTAGTAGCAACAAGGTTTCATGCAATGATACTTGGTTGGTTATATGGAATCCCAGTCTTCCCTATTTCATACAGTAATAAAATGGAGAATATTATTGATGATATAGGTTTTAAAGGACCATATATAAAATTAGAAGACATGTCTTCGGTTAATCCAGACCTAATTCTAGAGTGTATGGGTAATGAAGTAATTGACATTACTGAACAGAAGATAGATTCGGAGCGACATTTTGCCAAGCTAGATAATTATATAAATTAGACTAGACTATTTATATAATTAAATAGTCATCATAAAAGAGGTAGATTTTCGATGGCAAGCCAATTAAAATATGGAGTTTACTTATCATATGTAACAATCCTTGTTAGTAACCTTACTAATCTGATTTTAACACCTTTTATAGCACGTAATTTAGGTCAATCAGAATATGGGCTATACATGTTAATAGGTGCATTAGTAGGTTATATTGCTGTACTTGATTTTGGGCTAGGAAATGCAACAGTTCGTTTTGTATCTAAGTATCGAGCGGAAGAGAATAAAAAAGGGGAAGAAAACTTTTTAGCTTCGACTTTAATTATATATATCGCTATATCGGTTTTAGTAGGCTTAATAGGTACTGTTATATATTTTAACATAGACTATATTTTTTCTAGTTCATTATCAGCGAATGAATTAGAATTAGCAAAAATTATGTTCTTAATTCTTGTTATAACGTTAGCTTTTACCTTGCCAATGAAGTTGTTTACGGGAATAATAAATGCTTATGAGAGGTTTGCATTTCCAAAATCATTAGTAATTATTAGGTTAATAATACGAGCTATAATTATATTATTATTATTATCTTTAGGGTTTAATGCAATTGCAATTGTGCTAGTTGATGCAATTTTAAACTTAATAATGATGTTTATAAGCATAGTATATGTATTTGTTAAATTAAAGGTTCGCTTTAAATTACATCAATTTAATATGAAGTTAATAAAAGAAATTACATCTTATTCTTCTTTAATATTTGTAAGTGTAATAGTTGATCAAATTTATTGGAGAATCGGCCATTTAGTATTGGGAATATATGCAAGTACAACTGATGTAGCTATTTTTGCAATAGGAATGATTTTTGGGCAATTGTTTATTAATTTTTCCACAGCTATATCAGGTGTTTTTCTACCTAAAGTAACAAAAATGATAGTTAAAAATGCTTCTAGTCATGAGTTGACTAGATTATTAATAAGGACAGGTAGGCTGCAGTTTATCGTTTTAGGACTTGCTTTAGGTGGTTTTCTATTATTTGGGCAGAGCTTTATTCAATTGTGGTTAGGGAACGGGTATGAGTTATCATGGTATATAGCATTATTAGTAATGATTCCTCTTTCGGTGGTGCTGACACAAACTATTGGTATAACAATCTTACAAGCAAAGAATATGCATGGATTTAGAGCAATTACTTACCTTATAATCTCATTAATTAACTTATGTATTAGTATATATTTAGTTCAAATATATGGTGTCATAGGTGCAACGCTTGGAACTACCTTATCATTAATAGTTGGTAACCTTATAGTTATGAATATATATTATAATTATAAAGTTGGACTAGATATGATTGCTTTTTTTAAAGGGTTAACTCATAAGTTGTTAATATCATTAATCACATCTATATTAATTGGATATTTCTTATTAGATAATTCACAGATTACTTGGTTAGGATTTTCTATTAATGCATTAATATTTTGTATAATATATGGTGTTATTATGTATATATACGGAATGAATAAGAGTGAAAAGGATTTAATTAATAAAGAAATAAAAAGAGTATTTAAAAAGTGAATATGTGTATACGGCTGCAAGAGTTAGCACCGTTTATTTACTATAATTATTATTGGTTTTAATGGGAGCTATAAAATGCCAAAAGACCGTTATTTAGAGTATGAAGAGCAAGGTATTGATTATAAATACGCAGTGATATTATTAGCATTTGTTGCAGGGTTTCTTAATTCAAGAGATTATTTGTTATATATGGGATTAGGAACAGTGTATAGAGGGTTTGTGTTTGTTTTTTATTCATTATTAGTGTTGATGAGTGTAATACTAATATTTAAGTTTCTATTTAAAAATAAGGGATTAATATTTATTTCTTTTCCTTATTGGTCAATATTAATATGTGCAGTAATATTAAAATTCATTATCTTGTTTATGCAATTCCCTGATCAATTTTTACCTGGGCAAGTATATTATTCGGATTTTATGAATTTTGGTAGAGGTTTACTTTTAATGGTTATATTTATAAAAACTATTAAAAGTATCAAAATGTTAAAAAGTGTAACTTTAGCTATTGCCATTGGATTGACTTTCTCTGTAATAATACCATTAATATTACATCCTGAAATGATAGGAACGAGAGTTACAGAATTGAATGGATTTACATTTGTAGGTGCATTTTGGAATTCAGCAGTAATTGCATATATTTCTGTTGGGTGGTTACTTGTTACAATCTCAACCTTTGAACATTCTAAACTTAAGAGAAATTTATATTTAACTATTTTTTTACTGTTAATTTTCGGTAGTATTGCTGGATTATCAAGGGCTGCTCTTATTTCATTATTTGTTTCCGTAGTTACATATACTATTTTATCAAATAATATAAAAAAATATATTAAGATATTTATATTAGTAGCTTTGATGGGTGCCTCTATAACCGTTGTTTTCCCTGAAACAATTGAGAGTTTAATGCAAAGGTTAGATGGTGGAGTTAATTTAGATAATGAGATGAGAGTTATAATATGGAAAGCATACCTTAGTAACTGGTATGATTACATTTTATTTGGGGAGCTACATGGGGATTATAGAAAATATATGTCCACAGGTCATGGCCCTCACAATGTATTAATTAATTGGACGTTACATTTTGGTATTTTAGCGTTAATTGGTTTCATTACAATAATTGTCGGAATTATAATTACAGCATTGAAAGCTAAATTTATAATTTCAAAATCAGCAGGTGCAGCAATATTTACTTGGTTAATGGCTTATTTATCTGTGGCACTAATAAATGAGACAGGCTTCGATCACCTAAGTTTATTTGCGGCTATAGGAATAATTTTATCTCTAGAGAAAATATTAACCAAAGCAAACTTAGAGAATTAATGTAATTTATAATATATTCTCCGTTTATTAAGTAATAGATGGGAAATCAAGGGGAAAACACAATTATTTGAATTGATATGATATATAGTTAACAGTCTGTTATGGTGTATTTTTTCCATAAATTCAGCTTTAAATGATGAGGAGTATTTCAATACTCTAATTCAGTGGTAATTCATGTGCATATTGCATCCTGATTGGTCCAACTGTGCACCAAATGCAAGGAAGGAATTTAAAGATAAATAAAGCCTCCTGTGTATGGCATGTGGTTAAGCATGACACATACAGGAGGTTTTTATGGAGAATTATCATAATATTTTTGAAATTAACTTTACGGAATAAATATTAGGAGCGTTAGTTTGAGCACTGATCATTCAAGGAAGACCACTTCTGATGTAATCAAGTGTGTCAAGAAATTAGGCATGGACCAACTAGATAAGTTATGAATAATATAGGGCTTGAGCCCACACCCCTCCCTGAGAAACTGTATTTGGCAAGTGGAAATGTATGAGACGGTATTTGAAAATGCACCACTTGTCATCAAGTAAACGTTAAACTAGAATCAACAGTTTTCAACAATTAAGACTCAGGAGAATTCAACAAATCAGGTTGGACAGTTTACCTTATGTGCGTAAAGGTTTGGCTAGTGAAGAAAATTAATTGAAGTTTTAGAGGTAGTATACCCTTACCCCCAAATTTTTCTTACTCTAACGAAGAACTCTAGAATTAAACCAAGCTTGTTATTACTTTAATTAAGAAGTAAAATCTTCAGATATACGCGGTTATGCATACTAGCCTTTCGCAAATATTTCAACTTTAAATGATAGGATGACTCGGTCAACATTTTTTCTATGTAGTAATTACTGAGGTGATTATGAAACTGACATTTTAGATTTAGATATAGTTGCCTCATGATATCCCTCCTCACCTTAAATGTATATAACTTTTATTAAACTGCTATTTTTCCAATGTAAAATTTATATAAAATAAGGTAAAGGTGGGGGTTTTAACATATTATAATGATTTTGTAACATCTTACTATACAGTTTAAGTGTGTATGTGGTGAACTATTAGTGTAATAACATTAACGCGAAGGTTTTTTTATTTAACTACTTATGAACTTTCTCCCAATCAACTAGAAATGTATGGGGAGCACTGGGTTATAATTCCCTTTTTAAATTCTGATTGAGGAAGTGGAACGTAAACGTCTCACTTGAATATAGAGTTTAACGTTAAGTATTTAATTAGCTTGTTCAAATTTTTCTAAAATCCTATTTGGATGGGAACTTTCTTTTTTCATATGTAATAGTTGATAAAAATAAGAAAGGCAAGCCCTAGCGAAGGGCTCGCCTATTAATATGATTGAACTGGTGGAGAGGAGCATAAGTTCATCATTTCTGAGGGAGTGAAGGGGTCAAATTAGAGGAAGTTGACCTTATCATAGGGGACGTTCACTCTATAATAGATATTTAGCATTTGAATCTGTATTGTTTTTTTATGATGGAAAGAAAGTAATAGATGATAGTAACTTTATTTCATAATGCCTATTTATAACCCAAAGATCGATACTGCCTATCTAGTGGGACAAAATGACCGTATCTTTTAGTACGTATTATTTTTTATGGTAAAGCATTTAATTATAGAGATTGTTTGATTAAGTCTTATTAAATTGAGAAACTCTATGGGAGGATGGTGAGTTACTTCCTATCAGGATAGGCCACCATGAACAAATGGTGATCAGTCATTATGTTCATAGCTAGCCTAATACCTACTTCATTATAGGTTAGTGACCATCTCTTCCGAAGCGAGAAACACAATAAGCGGTATTATGAACCTGATTTTTAATTGATGAGTAAGACACATCGAGGACTAATTGTTCACGATTCTTAAATATAATAATAGATTTTGTCTTGTCTGTAGGATGCTTGATATAACGATCCACGTTATGATAGACAATCCAAATATTAGCATCAGACTCAGGTGAGTGAGTAGGGAAGATATAAAGATTCCTTAACGGGTCGACTGGTATTGGGACTTTGCTTTGTATCCCAGTGTTATGAATAACCGCCCGTTTTCTTCCTTCATAAGTGGCACCACCCTTCAGGCATGCATAGTCAAGAATCTGTTTATCCGTCTGCTTGACTTTGTATACGTGATGATACTCTTTTACCTCGGTTTCATAATCAAACTCAAAAGCAGTGCGAAAATACAGTGTATCGTTAGTAGGCTCATAAATACTTAATATTTTCCCATTTCCCATTAGTCGCGCCCCTCTCAAATAATAGTTGAAGCTAGATGAAAAGGAATAATGGAAAGGATGTCTAGATTTAATCTTATGTAAGCATGAAGATTGTCTAGCAGTGAATAATGACTACAGAAAAAAATTGAATACTAGTCTATTAGACAGATGGTATCCAGCAGCTTAAAGAGATATTGTATGTATAGGTCCATCTGGATAAGGTCTCTTTTTGCATTAGTATGGTTCAAATAGATATGTAGTTCATATTATAAACTTCTAAACGTATAAGGCAATGATGGACTAGTTGTGTAACGCTGTTTTAAATCAATTATCCTTTCTTTTGAATCCTTCCCATACCATAACTTCACAACCAATACCCTACAATAAAAAAAGGCTAAACCACTTCACCTCCTATAACTCAATTACTAATATAGTAACATGAAAAAAGAACTAATTTAGTAAAAAAATTACAGTTTAATGAAATTTTTAATAGTTATTTTTGTTTAATGTAAGAAAATTAACTACCAGGTGGTAAAGTAGTTAAATGATATCGACATTTGGATGGTGAATGTAAGCATCCGTGAAAAATCTAACAGTTAGCTCAACCCCTGCCCCATAAAAGGCAGGGGTTGAGCGATGATTAGTTTTAAAATCCAAACAATTAATTTAGTGTGTTTAGATTACTTTTAAACATGTAAGAATTAGTATCTGATTCATACAGCTGTCTACTGTTACATTTCATAAAGAAGATAAGTTAATTTTTCTACTACCTTTAACTCAACAGCCAAATCCGTTAACAAACACACTATACTATCATTCCACAAGTTGATAACCATGACCTTCCATTAGCTTCACGACAGATTCCAATGAATATGTTTGATCATACATATTGTAGTACTCATTAATTTGAGCTATATTTGCTTTATTTTCTTCATCCAAAATAATATCTGTAAACCCATAAATAGTGGTAAATTGTTCAGTTAATGCTCCATCCGAATCTATCTTTTTTATCGTATAGACATTTACTAAAGTGCCATTACTTGGCCCACTAGTCCAGAAATTGACTTCTTCATCATCACGTTTATACTGACGATATAAAGTATGCTCCTTTTTAATTTCATATTTATAGAAATCCCATGGTGAATCTTGATACTCTCGATTAATTCCCTCACTTATTAAACGTTCAATATCTTCTACGTTCACAATTTGGGATACATCTGTTGCCACAACGTCTAAGTTTGCTGCAGTAAATTCTGCCTTCCCTTCCCCTGATAGGACGTAACCATATGAGGATAAAGAACTTCTTGATTCATCTGTTAACATAACCGTAACCGTGTCATCATTATGAATATCTCCATCTTGTACCGCTTCAAATCTTAAATGACTTAAAGGCTCTGCAAAGGTAGTATCAATGATGACATTCCCCTTGCCACTTACACCTGTAAAATTGACTACAATATTTTTTTCAAGTTCCTCATCACTCAGTTCACTAGGTTCCTCTAGTCCAGCAACTGTAAATTTCACTTCATCTTTACCTTTTATTTTACTGGACTTGTTTTCATCAACAGTGATAGAGGCAATGACCTCATCACCATTAGACAAATCCAATTCTCGATCTAGAGTAACCTGATAAGAACTTAGCATGTCCTCTATTTCTATTATGGTATCGTAATCAAGATTAAAAAACTCCTCGCCAGAAACCTCAAACACATGCTGTATTAGTCTCTCTTCATCAACAAAAAATGAAGCACTTCCCATAGAATCATAGCCACTAAAATTCACTTCAACAAACTCCGATAAATCTGCTTTCGAATTACACCCCATTAACAACACACTTATCATTAAAACACCTAACAATTTCAATATTTCTTTATTCACTACAATATTCCCCCATTCAATACAAATGATGTTTTTATTACTATCTATATATATTTCGGCTGTGATTCCAAATAATTTAGGTATTTTATCCTATTTCTCTTGAACTGGATTTAGTTGAATATTGTAGACAGATTGATTCATCTGTGCCTACTTTTGATCCATCGAAAGCAATCATTGACGATTGAGCCAACGCGTACTCTTCACAAACCTCTCCAATCAAATCACTTCCAAAACCGCCACAAACAAAAAGAAGTCCCATGCAATTGCCTTTCAAGTGATGGATAGGAGATGTCTAGGATCAGATCTTTTCGGTTAACAAATTGCACAATTGATTTGAGCCGGTCTGTTGGGTGTTTACAATCACTGTGGACATTGTGGAAGAATAGCCAGGTATTTTCGGGTGCTTGAGGTGAGTGGGTTAGAAAGGCGTAGAGCTTTTGTTTCGGATTTAGTGGCATTGGGACATTGGTTAGTATGCCGGTGTTGTGGATGACGGCGGTTTTACGGACGTCCTATGTGGAGCCACCGTCGAGGCAGGATTGGTTGATGATTGGCTGTGTCGTTTGTTCGACGTAGTAGCGAGCGACCACTTCTTCTACATAGGTTTCGTAGCCGATTTTATAGCCATGCCGGATATACAAAGTGTCCATGGTTGGTTCGTAAATAGAGAGGGAAGTTGGTGGCATTTGATTATTCTCCTTTTTTTCGTGGATTCGGTCTGACGAGGGAAATGTAGTTATTTTCGTGACGATGTAGGAATTTCATGGTTAGCTCATCGAGTTTTTCCTAGTGTTTATTGAATTTCTCTTGTCCTATGTAGTTACGTAAGAGGAAGTAAATATGGAAGGTCATCGTGGTGTGACCTGACTCGATTTTAATTATCATCAAATATTGATAAGAAGATTTGAACGAACTATAGTGCGTAATTGTTAATAGGTGAAAATAAAGACTCACATAAGACTCGTTTCATAAGTTTTAAGTGGTATAATGGGCCACTTTATTGTTTAGATCCAAATAATCCGATCCTTTAAGAAGGTCGGATTATTTGAGGGATACTCAGAAGCAAACAGTTATATTACATGGGATTATTGATCTAAAAGCATGGCATATGAATCATGTTTCTGAATTGAATAATTTCATAGTGAGAGAGCGGTTCATTTACCTTTTTTAATGGCACAGTGGCGTGATTAAAGACTGTTGATTTCCATTTCTCTTTATGAAAGAAGGATATATAGAAGTTTAATAGAATATAGTAAAAAGGGCTTAGTTAATATAGCCTGTTATTTGTTGTTTGATTAAATGGAGGAGGTAATTATATTAATAAAATCACATTTACAGTCTTAGCTGTGACCAAAACGTATTCTGGATACTGTATTGCAGGGATGGACCAAAATGGGGAATGGGTTAGACCGTTACCCCCTGATAGAGAGTCTAAATTTTTTTCTTCACTTGCTTATGAGAATGGCGAGTTGGTTAAAGTTGGTGATGTCTGGTCTATTACTAACTATCAAACAGAAACAGATAAACTATCTGTTGCACATACTGAAGATATCAGGATAAAAAGATTTAATTCGTTTCAACTAGTCAATCAGCTTACAAATAAGGCACTAATCAATTTTGTATCTAGTCACCAAGAATCTTACCATGAGTTATTAGATACTTTGGATGCACGTGGTCGTTCGTTATGTATGATTAAGATTGATGAATTTAGGCAGGTAGAGGAAAAGGTTCGTATCACTTTTATATATAAAGGTAAGAAATATAGAAATACGACATTCACAAAAGGCTTTCCAGTTACTGATTTGAAATGGAGAGCGTATTTAAAGGGAATTCAAATTCCAAACAGTTATCGTTCCATCTATGCCATTATCGGCTTGGCAAGAAAAGAGCCAAAAAAAGATATTTATAAAGAGTATCCGATGATCATTAGTCTGATCACGGACCCTGATGTCCCGATATTAGACTCTTATCCTCATTAGTGCTAAGATAATGACAAAATAGTTAAAAGGGGTGTCGTTTGATGAAGAAGTTCGACAAACCTCGTGGACAGTTATTCACTTCAAACCCAGCGGGTCTAAAATATTTAGAAGAACAAGCAGAGTTATGGCAAATTACGAGAGCCGGGGTAGAAATTCCGAATACTTTGTTAGTCAAGCAGTTATCACCCTCAAAAGAACTGTTTTTACGATTTGTGAAGCATTGGAAAGGTAGCAGTTCTAAAGAGTGGTGGCCCAAGTATGAGGAATTATTTCTACAAGAACTAGAAAATGAAGAATCCATACAATGTCTTCGTGAAATTTACAAGCGTCTTTTAATCGGCAAAAATATCGTCCTCATTTGTTTCTGTGATGATCATCGTTATTGTCACAGAAGGTTAGTGGCAGACTTTTTTAGGCAATTTCATATTGAACCGATTGAACTTAATCCAATAAAAAGTGAACAGTTACCATTATTTAAATAAAGTAGGGGAGTGCTTATGGGACGAATGATTAGTACGATTGGTTTTTCGAAAAAATCATTAAGGCATTTTATAAGTCTCTTGAAAGAATCGGGCGTAACTAGACTTGTTGATACAAGGCTCCATAATACTTCCCAATTATCGGGTTTTGCAAAAAAACAAGACTTAGAATACATTTTGGAGCTTGTTCATATTGATTATGTTCATTGTCCAACATTGGCTCCCACTGATGACATTCTAAAGCATTACAAAAAGAAGGAAATCAGTTGGGAACAGTACGAGCAAGATTATTTAAAATTAATAAAAAAGCGTGAGATTCTGCCATTAGTTAAGCGTTTGATGGATGGTGAACATATTTGTTTGTTATGTAGTGAGCATGAATCTGAGCATTGCCATCGTCGATTGTTAGCTGAATATGTTCAAGAATCCATTGATGATACGACGATTCATCATTTGTAAAAACTTCCGTGTATAAGACACATTCATTATTTATATAAAAGCGAGCTAGATTAGATTATTTTGCCATACTCTAATCTAGCTTGCTTATTTACGTCCTTAAGCAACTAGTTTTCTTCGTTTCACAATTAATACTGCCGCACTGCACCATCAGGTGACAATAACCTACCTACTAATAGATCTTTATACATATTCGTTGCAGTATATGGTAAGAGTGTCTAGTTTTTTATTCTACTATATTGGAATTTATGGAAATGGACAGGAAGAAATATAAAAATTTAAAAACTTTAAAAAGTTTTTCTGAACTTGCAAGGCGTATGTAAAGTGGCCCTCGTTTACGACACTTTCAGCAAAAAAAGCACTATATGTCAAGTTATTTAAAGGTAATCTAGTTAAACAAATTGTTAGCGTAAGTTCCCTCACTTAGTTTACTTGCTGATATTATGAATGATATGATTAAATGGAAATAAAAGTAAATTAAAGGGTGGTGAGATCAAAATGTTAGATCCAAATAATCAAAAAAAACATTATATGACTTTTCCTTAATTTGTGCAGTAATTTTGATTGGAGTTGCTGCATTTATTTTCAGGGATATACTCTTCACCATGGGGGATTCTGTTTTTGAAACATTGATGGATAGCGTCGTATCCAGTAAAGTATTTGAAATGGTCGTAATTATCGACAACGACTCCGGTTTATAGGGCTAATAAGCCTTATAAAATACAGAGCGGATAAAAATAAGCCCCAATTGTGGGCTTATTTTTTTATGGGATATTAATTCATTTGAATGAATGGAGTTTGGTGAATATTTAATTGAAAAGATACTTAATTGTCATGTGTTGAAGAGGGGTAGTTTGTTTTCCGTAGTAGCGGAATTCAGGTAGTTTTAGTAGCCATTTCACTTTTTGTCAATATGTCAAATATTATCGAGAGGCTGACTTTTTTGCGATGGTAGTGTGTCGGTATAATTCATTTTTAGTCACGCTTTAAACGGTCCACTTCTCTAGGTGTTAACCTTTAAACATTTAAAGTGCTGGGAACTCATCCTATTCTTAAACATATCTCCATTCCATCATTCTCTAACCCGACGCAGTAGTTCAGACTATACATTTTTTGAAGACTATTCAAATCTTGAGATTTCAATAATTGAATAGAAAATTAAAATGTGAGCGTTTACATGATGAGTACTCAAGAGCATAATGGGGGCAATACAAGTATGATTGTCACATGGAAAAAAGCTGAATAAGGGAGGGTGTGGCTACGATTGGTTATAGTGTTTTTTGAATTGGAGGGAAGTAATAGATGTTATCTCGACCCTTAGAGCCAAAAGAGAAATTAAGTATTCAAAGGAAAAGCAGAAAAGAACAGTTGCTCGGGCATATTCGTTTGTATTATCAGCTTTACTTAATGGTATTACCTGCTTTTATTATCATTTTACTTTTTAATTATGTACCGATGTATGGCTTGCAACTTGCTTTTAGGGAATTTGATCCGACACGTGGTATTACAGGTGGTGAATTTGTTGGATTGGATTATTTTAGACGTTTTATGGAATCTCACCAATTCTGGACTTTAATGCGTAACACTTTTCTAATTAGTTTTTACTCGCTTATTGTCGGTTTCCCCATTCCCATTTTTATTGCATTAATGTTTAACCAGATTAGACACGCACGTAGAAAAAGAATGATTCAGACTGTTGCCTATATGCCACACTTCATTTCTGTTATTGTGGTGGTTGGTATGATACTCATTTTCTTATCGCCTTCTACTGGTATTATCGGTCATCTATTTTCCTGGGTTGGTTTGGAACCCGTTAATTTCTTAGGGAAACCTGAATACTTTCGTTCTATTTATGTACTATCCGATGTTTGGCAGCACGCTGGTTGGAATAGTATTATCTTTGTGGCTGCATTAGCAGGCGTGAACCCACAACTTTATGAAGCAGCAAAGGTGGATGGAGCAAGTCGGTTACAGCAGATTATTCATATCGATATACCTCATTTAGTTCCGACGATCATCATTTTGCTTATTTTGAATGCTGGATCTTTACTTGGTGTTGGTTTTGAAAAGATATTTCTAATGCAAAACTCTATGAACCTTCCAGTATCTGAAGTGTTAGAAACGTATGTATATAAAATTGGAATATTATCTAATCAGATTAGTTATTCGACAGCAATTGGCTTATTTAATACCATGATTAATTTCATTATTTTAATTGTAGTCAATCGAATTGCCAAAAAAACAAGTGAAACAAGTCTGTGGTAGAAGGGAGGATAAATGAAAGTGAATCAGACTATGAAGGATTCTCCCTCAGAGCTTTTCTTTAAATTCATGATCGCTCTTTTTTGTACGACTTTGGTCATTGTCACGTTATATCCTGTGTATTTTGTCGTGATTGCTTCTATTAGTAACCCGGCGTCTGTTGCGAATGGAGATATTTGGTTATTTCCAAATAACATTACCTTCGCTGGCTATATTGAAATTTTTAACGATGATCGGATATGGAGGGGCTTAAAGAATACGTTCATTTATACGATTGGTGGAACGGTTGTCAGCTTGCTGTTTACGATACCTGCTGGTTATGCATTGTCTAGGGTGGATTTTACAGCTAGAAAATTCCTAATGTTTTTCTTTGTATTTACGATGTTTTTTAGTGGGGGATTAATTCCAACCTATTTAACGGTCCAACAATTTGGTTTGACTAACACCATTTGGGTAATGCTTATTCCTTTTTCGGTAAATGTATTTAATTTGATCATTACCCGTGTATTCTTTCAAACGACATTACCAAAAGAATTACTAGAATCAGCTAAACTCGATGGCAGCACGGACTTTCAATTTTTCCTACGGATTGCATTACCATTATCAAAAGCTTTGATTGCTGTAATGATGCTTTATTATGCGGTTGGTTATTGGAATGAGTATATGAAGGCATTGATTTATTTAAATGATTCAAAATTATACCCATTGCAGCTAGTACTCAGGGAAATTCTTGTTATGAATCAAGCGTTTAGTAGTGGAGCTGGTAGTCAAATGCTTAGTACAGGGGACGTAACGGCACAGCAAAAGGGTGATTTAATAAAATACGGTGTCATTGTCGTTTCATCGGTTCCGATATTACTAGTATTTCCATTTGTACAAAAATATTTTGAAAAAGGTGTCATGATCGGTTCTTTGAAGGATTAGTTGTTATTCATATTGAAAAATGAAAGCAGAGAGAGGGGAATGGTAGATGAAGAATGTGAAGTTGATTTTTCCGTATTTGGTTGTATTAGTAATGTTGGTGATGGTGTTAAATGGTTGTAATCCATCTTCCAATGAGGAAGGAGGAACTACGCCAGATGGAAAAGTAAAGCTAGAAGTATTAGCTGTTTTAAATGCCTTAACAAAAGATATGGATGAAATCCCTTATGTACAAGATGTTGCTGATGCAGCAGGGGTAGAGATTGAATGGACAGAGGTCAGAAGTGGGTGGGATGAACAAAAAAATCCGATCTTAGCTAGCGGCAATTTACCGGATGTGTTTATTAGTGCAATCGGTTATGATGATATTGCGACATTTAATTCTTTGTTTCTACCTTTGGATGAATTAATTGAAGAACATGCACCTAATATTAGTAAAATGTTTGAAGAGATGCCCGAGGTAAGAGATTTGGCTACAACAATTGATGGTGAGATTTATGGGCTGCCAGCCGTATTACCTCATCGTCCTTCTAGTAGTGTAATTCCGATGATTAACCAACAATGGTTAGATGACCTCGGTTTAGAGACACCAACAACTTTTGATGAATTATATGAAGTATTGAAAGCGTTTAAAGAGGGTGATCCTAACGGAAATGGAAAAGCAGATGAGATTCCATTTGACTGGGCACCTGATCATGGCCCTTACAGTGCATTAGCATTAATAGGTGCTTATGGTAATTATGTTGCACATACGGACTGGTATAATACTGTGAAAGATGGGGAGCATATTTTTCTGCCAGCCACAGAAGATTATAAGGAACTCGTATCATTTTTACACAAATTATATGCTGAAGGATTAGTTAACCAGGAAGTATTTACACAGGATTGGTCGCAATTTTTCTCGCGTTCACAAGCTACTGATGCGGCAACGGTTGGATTTACAATTGGGTGGTCATTTGAACAACGAGTTGGAGCATGGAGTACCCAATATGAAGTTATTGAGCCATTTCGTGCAACGGAGGGCGTTCAGGCTTTGTGGCCAGCTGATCCACTTGGTATGAAAACACAAACGAATAAAGCGGTTATTTCTGCAAGTGTAGAGGATCCAATCGCTGCGATTCAATGGTTAGACGGATTCTATTCGGAAGAGGCTTCAGCACAGGGTTATTATGGTTCTTTTGATATTGGTATTGAACAAGATGGGAATCAATATAAGGTTATGACTCCACCCGATAATATAAGTGAGGATGAGTGGAAGTGGACAAATGCTTTGGTAGATCACGGTCTTATGTATGTTCCAGATGAATTAGATTCTCGAATTGCTGCCCCACCAACTGTACTTGAAAGAATGGAGCAAGATACGTTATTAGCTGATTATTATCCAGACTCCAATCGGATATTACCACCTGTCAAATTTACAAAAGAAGAGGATAATGAATTAAGTATTATTCGTACAGATTTAACTAATTTAATTACGAGTAAGTGGGCGGAATGGATTAGTAATGGAGGAATTGAGACAGATTGGGATAATTATATTGAAAATTTAGAAAATATGGGATTGCCGCGTTATCAAGAGATATATCAAGGAGCGTTAGATAACCAGTATTAAAACAAGATCGCAAGTCATATGCTAAAAAAACTCAGTGAGAGCTGGGTTTTTTGCACATGAATAATAAAGATTAGCTAGGTCTATGAAGAAGCAAACTAAATAGCTGCTAGTAGTTGAATGGACAATCAAATTATGAATGAATGCTCATAGAGTCACTCAAGATAATATCCGTACAACCTAATTAGTGACGGAAGGGGGCATGTTTGAACCGTATACAAAACCCACATGGAGGAGCTAAAATCACTTCGCCACCAACAAAGATGAAATTGGTGTTTGGCACTTTAACTGGTGGAACTTCATTCAATTTGGTTTTGAGGATTCTCACGTTTGGCTGTAGTCCCGCCACTTTTTGGGATAGCTCGTAAGAGCAATCCCAAAAAGATTCAGCGCACCGCACAAACAGCCACAAATAACAAAAAAGAGAGGAGTAACTCATCAGGATTAGTATTCAATATCCAAGTGTTTTTGGACCGTTAGCCAAGCTTGCTTGGCTACTTCACGCCTTTGCGTGAAGTTTTGAAAATCGAAACCGCCATTCAGATGATTTCATTCATCTGATAAGGCGATTTCGATTTTCAAAAACGGACCAAAAACAAAGACCGAAAGGTCAACTTACATGAGCAGAAGCACTAACTTTCATATAAAAGTAGAAAAAACGTTGTAGACAAACATTCAAATAATCGAAAGGAGGAGAAAAATGAAGATATGGAAGAAATATCGTCATCAAAAGGCATTATTAAAATTTCTATTATCCTATATTACCGTATTCTTATTACCCGTCCTCTTTTTACTTTTTTACTTCTATCCACAGACAACAGCGATTATGAAGGAAGCGGCAATTGACAGTTCTAATGCATTATTAATACAGACTGTGAACAATATTGATATGCAAATGGAGAATTTTTGGAATTATCCGGATGCTATTCACCGAAATAATCAATTAAATCGTCCGGTTTTTAGAGCGGACCACGGCTATAATACCTATCATATTATGCAAGAAATGGAGAAGATGTTTGGCTACAATTCCTTTGTTGAGAAAGTGATCTTTTATAATAAGGAATCTAGTTATTTTTATTCTTTCCCTGGAAGTTATCCACTAGATGAATTTAATGAAATTGATAGTACTTTTTATTATCCAAACTGGGATAAACGGATGATGTTACAGGATCTGAATCAGCTAACAGATATCTCAATTAGATCCGCAGAGCCACTTGAATTATATGGAAGATTTAATAGCTCATATGACGCTGTAACCGTATTAATGCCAGTCCCATATCGGAATCTATATTCGTATGGCGTACTAATGTTAGTAATTCCAGAACATAAGTTCTTTTTAAATCAGCCATATGATGATGATGAAATTCAACATAACTTTTTCGTTTTTGACAAAGAGGGTGAGCTGTTAGCAGCGTCTGATCATGAAAGTGAATATGAGTATCATGAGCTTGTAGCTCTGCTAGAAGACAGGGGGGAGAATTTAGATGAACTCATAACACTCTCAGGCAAGAGATACTTAATCAGTTTACAAGCATCAAAAATTTATGGTTTAACTTTTATGAGTGTGACACCACTAGAAGATGTGTTACATAAAATCACCCGCTTGAAAGCGGTTACTTTTTTGTTGATTATGATCATTATCAGTGTTGAAGTCTTACTGATCTATTTGTTTATGCGAACAAATTACGAGCCCATTAGAAAGTTAAGGAAAAAAGCCCTAGTGTCAGTAAAGTCGCTACCAACCCAAAATTTGAATGAGTATGAGGTCGTTTCCTATGCCTTTGATAGTCTTCATAATGAAAACCGTGAACTATTTAGTAAAGTAATGCTGAACAAGAATATATCAAAGGAATACTTTTTTATACAATATTTGAATGGAACACTACCTAAGGATGATGTTTCGAAACAAGCAATTGAACACCAAATACAATTGAAGGAATATGTTTGTTCTCTTACTTTTTTTGCAAAGGATCGTAATATTATCACATTGCTCCCTGGACTTAAAGGTTATATTGACTTAATAGGCACAGAGTTTGACCAACTTGGGAGTTATTTGGTTAAAGGTTTGAGGCATGAAGATTTTATTCTAATCTTAACGATGGACCAACAAGAACTAGCTAAATTGGTAGAGGAAAAGCTTCGGACCTTTAGTTCAAATGTAAGGATTGGAGTAGGTACCGTTGAAAAAGTAGAAAGGTTAAATAATAGCTATATTCATAGCTTAGCCGCTTTAGAGGTCTCAATTTTGAATGAACAAAGTCAAGTTGTAGATTATGATCAAATTGATGTAGAAAGTGCTAATGTTCTCAGTCAATTATTTGACACAATAAAAGTGATCGAAATGAGTCTTACACGTCGTGATTCGATGCTAAGTCAAAAACAGCTAAACAAACTGATTAACTTAATGAAAACAAAAGTTAGTAGTATTTTTGTTTTAAAGATGATATTTATTAATACTTATAATGTGTTAGCAAAGGAATTAAATCAATTAGGACATAATGAAGATTATTATTATGCCATTTCAGAGAAGAAAATTGATGTACTTCAACTTGAAAAGATATTACGAAGTATGAGTGAAAAGTTAGTTACTGAGTGGGAGAGTCATGAATCGGTGAAAGGTTCTGTTAATATCCAAGAGGTATTGAACTATTTAGACCAACACTATATGGATGCGAATATGTCGATGCAACAAGTAGCCGATCAGTTTGGGCTATCTTATACAAATTTCAGTCATTACTTTAAGAAAAAGATAGGGGAAAATTTTGCCCCTTATTTAGAAAAGCGTCGGATTAATGAGGCCAAAATTCTATTGAGTGAAAGTAAGTATCCTATAAAATTCATTGCTGAGCAAGTTGGTTATTTGAATGCTAACAGCTTTACGAGATCGTTCAAAAAAGTAGAAGGCATATCGCCTGGTGAATATCGTAAGCTTAATTAAATACTCATCAAGATCGAGGAAAAGGGCTACTTCGAATCGAAGCTAGCCCTTTTTCTTAAAGATCCTCACTAGCTCTTTGTGCACTCGTGAGCGTTGTTTTTCTTCATAAAGTAATGTCCAGTAAAGTGCCCATTTGCCTGTGTCCCATATATCATCTCTTGGGAAAAGCTCAGCAAAGCTTTCGATGCTCACATCCGCTCGGTGGTAACGGTCAATCTCATTGGAACCATGTACCCCTGCGGAATTGACTTGGATCACTTCTTGAAAGGTTTCTTCTACTTTTATTGTCGCGAATAAGTTCCATTGGTAGTACTTCATATCGAGTGCAAGACCAAGAATATGCACTTGATCAGGGTCGATTTGTAAACCAACCTCTTGCTCCACACCACGAATCACACTTTGCACGATGTCTGGACCCGATTGTGTGGAGGAACGATCGGCTACGGGATCGATCGCTTCGACAACACTCACATCCCATTCACCAGGACGTACACCTGTATGGCTATTCCGTTTCGTTAAGATGACTTGATGGTCGGAGGTAATCACTGTGCCTATAACGCCAACACCGTTCGCTAGAAAAGGAATTGGCTTTCTCCAATCGTCTACACCCTGTAAAAAACCGCTTCTAATGGAAGGATAAGTATTGTTTGGGAATGGCTTATCTAATTGGGCATTGGTGGCTTGATAGGTATAATAATCGGACATGACAAATTGTAATGTCAGGTGTTGCTGCTCATCGTAATCCGTTTTCGAATCTTTGAATGAGTGAAGAGCGACTTGTTTGGTATTATACATGGCCCGACTTTGTTCAATCTGTTCGCGACGCTGTGTGAGCTGTTCAGGTAAGGTAATCGCTTCATGTCTGAGTAAAGACGTTATATGTTTACTGCGAATTCGCTCTGTCCCTGTTCCCACACAGCTAATGATACTTGTTTTTTGATTGCCAATATACGCAAAGGGTATGTCACCCTCATTATGGGGATGCTCCTTTTTCGTCTCTTTTCTTTTAAGGTGAATCGCTCTTTTTTTCTTTATAGCATCGCCTTTGTATAGGAAGAATAAGGAACAAATAATGGTAATGATAACCGGAATTAAGATGATCGTTATAAAGTTTGAAAAAATGGCACTCAAATAAAACACCTTCTGACTAGTTAATCTATTAGTACTTTTGGTCCGATAGATATATCCTAACACCAGAAGCGAATTTCGTCATTAATAAATGTGAAGTTCTAATTGAACGTTACTCAAAGGGTTATAGAGATAAGAAATGGCCAATATCACAAAGTTATGTGAGTGTCTGAAGAATCTCTACTTCCTACTGTCCAATAAATTGTTTAGGAGACATACCGACAAATTTTTTGAAGACACTACTAAAGTATTTATACTCACTGTATCCGACTTCTTCTGCGATTTCATAGACTAACTTGGAATCATCCTGGAGCAGTTCAAGGGCCTTGATAATTCGATAACGATTGAGGAACTCATTAAAGTGAAACTGTGTGTACTCTTTAAATTTAAGGTTCAAGGTAACACTTGAAACGTTTAGTGTTTCGCTTACTTGTTTTAAGGTGAGCTTCTGTTGGTATTGTAACTTGATATATTGAATCGCTTCATTAATGAGACTAGATTGAATTTGATAAAGCAAGTCGACATTTAAGATTTGTTGAAATAGTAGTTGGTTTGCCTCTAAGTGGTGATGAATTTTCTGCTCATTTAAACGTTGGACTAAGGAAGCCAAGCTTTGCTCAAACTCTTGCATGTCAATCGGTTTGAGCATATAACTATGAACACCCATCGTTATCGCTTGCTGGGCATATTCAAACTCACTAAACCCCGAAATAATCATCGCCTGATAGTCAACCTTCTTATACGTCTCCCGTAACATCTCGAGGCCGTCTTTAAAGGGCATTCTCACATCAGTAATAATAATATCTGGTTTGAGTGCTAAGATTTTCTCTTCTCCTTCTTCGCCATTATCGGCACAACCGATGACCATACAGTGATTTTTTAACCAATTTACTTTAAATTGTAGCCCTCTTTGAATGATTTGTTCATCTTCAACGATTAGAACGCGATACATGGACATCACCTAATCTCTTTTGGAATTTTAATTAATACACTTGTCCCATTTCCTTCCTTTGACTGTAACGACAATCCATAATTTTCTCCATAAAGAATTTGAATTAATTGGTGCGTATTCTTCAGACCAATATGTGAACCAATTTCATTTGTTCCTTCTAATAGCGAATGAATTTCTGACATGCGCGTTGATGATATGCCTAACCCGTCATCTTTGATTGTAATGATGAAGTCTTGTCCATGGACTTCGGAATAGACATGGATTGTAAGTGAATGAACTCGTTCGATATTATGCTTAATGGCATTTTCAATTAGTGGCTGAACGATTAATTTAGGCACATGCAGTTGATTGTGTTCTTCAGGAATATTAATATGAGCATCTAACCTCTGACCAAAGCGCATTTTCTGTAATTCAATATAATCAAGTACATACACGAGGTCCTCATTTAAGGGCACAGTCATCTCACCTAGATTCGTATTATAACGCATTAATCGAGCAATTTTGACAATGATTTCTGAGGCATTATCAGGGTTTAATGTTATTTCATATTTTAACATTTCTAAGACATTGTATAGAAAATGTGGATTAAATTTCGCCTCAAGATTTTTGATTTCTATCTTTTTCTTATGCTCGACTATTTCTTGATTGGTTTCAATTAAGCTTCGGATTTGCTCGATTTTATTTGTATACTCTTCATAAATGAGCTGGAACTCACTAAATTCCTGAGTTTGATGCTGAACGTCTGGCTTATGATTGGTAATCGTAGCCAATAGCGAGTCAAATGCTAACAATGATTTATTTAATATCTTAGGTGCAATCAAATAGGCGATAAGGAAAATTATAAAAAGCATGACAAACATCGAAGTAAGTCCATAGATAATCAGTAAAATAAAGATATTCACAGGTGTTAAGGTATAGATCATCATTAGGCTATCATGTAACACACTTCGACTTACATAATAATAAGAATTCTCGATCATTTGAAAAGATTTATCGGCATCTAAATGAAGCTTGCCTAATGGAACGCTATGAAAGTGGTGTGACTGACCGATTATATTGTTGTATGAATCAACCACATACGTCATTTCATGTTGACTTTGAATCTGATTAATAGGTCTAACAAAGAAAAAGAGGTAACCAATCGTCTGTCCAGCCTCTTCAATGGTTGTTGATAAAAAATAAGACGAACTAGGAGTAGAACTAATTAAAGCGTTTCCAATTGATTGTTCTAAAATATGTTCGTTATTTAATCGTTCAATCAGAGTAGAGAAATAGTAATCTTCAAGTAATCGGTTTTTTTGCTCGTCTAAGAGACTACTAGCTAATATTTCTCTATTAGAATTCAAGACTAGAAAGTGCGTGGAGATATTTAATTGATTTTGTAAGTCATAAAGTTGTTGGCTTACTTTCCTATGACCTACCTCTAATTTGATAAATTGTTTAATCTCTTTTTTGAGAGAAAGTGTGTGTAACTCTTCACGTATTGTATGAAAATCTTGCTCAAGTTTGGTCGTTAATTGCTGATGGGTGTTAAGGTTTGGACGAACGATTGTATATTGAAACAGAACAAAAAGAGATAGAAGATAAATACTAAGGATAATAATTAAAATAATCATAGTGTATCGCATCAAAGTCTTCTCGATATAATCTTTAATCTTCATTGTTCTCATCTTCTCAGCTCCATATAGAAAGATGCCCCTTTTAAAGGGACAACCTTCTACGGTGTTTATAAACTTAGCTCTTTTTTACCAGTTAATTTAAAAAAGAGCAATAGTGAAACAATGGAAGTTAAAGTAAGGATGGCAGAATAGGCAGATGCATTTCCGAAATTACCACGGATAACTTCCGTATAGATAGATACAGATAGAGTTTGCGTGCCAGCTGAGTAAAGGATAATCGAGGAACTTAGCTCGCCAAGGATGGTTATCCAACTCATAATGGCCCCGGCAAGAACACCTGGCATCATCATCGGAACCACGACCTTATAAAAAGCTTTCGTTTCTGATGCACCTAAGCTGATCGCAGCTTCTTCAATACTCGGACTAATCTGGCTAATAATCGCCGTACTTGAACGAATCGTATAAGGAATTCTTCTGACTATAAATGAAATAATCATAATCGTTACCGTACCAGTTAAAAATAATGGCTGGTCACTAAAAGCAAAAACGAGGGCAATCCCCAATACAGAGCCTGGTATGACAAACGGTAACATGGAAACCGTATCTAATATTGAATTTATCATATTCCTTTTACGAATAGTTAGGTAAGAGATAAAAATTCCGATGATAATAATGATAATGATAGAAATAAAACCCATTTTATAAGTGTTAATAATCATCGATACATCACGATTGAATAAAATAGTATAATAATTATCTAACGAAAAATTACCCGTATATACTTGCCCTCCGACTGTTTCTAGAAATGACGTGTATAGAACCACTAATTGAGGAAGAATTGCTAAAAATGTAACAGCATATACGAGTGTATGACTTAGAATATTTTTGATACCTTTACTAGGTTGAACAGACATTGGTTTTAATGCTGACATGGAATAGGAGAACTGACGTGAGATTATACGTTGAAAAAGAAATAAAGCAATCGTTACTAAAATAAAGATCGAAGCAAGTGCAGCGGCAAATCCAGCATCGCCACCAACTTCACTCATAAATTGCTGATAGATGAGTACAGGCATCGTACGATAACCTTCTCCAATCAACATCGGTGTTCCAAAATCGGCAATTACTCTCATAAACACGAGTAAAGAACTAGCAAGAATCGTTGGTATAATAAGCGGTACAACAACTTTTAATACACGTTGAATGTTGGAATAGCCTAGGCTCTCTGCCGCTTCGATTAATGAATTATCTAAGTTCTTTAAGGCACCTGAAATATAAATAAAGATAAGTGGAAAGGACTGTAGAGTTAACACAAGGACAATCCCCGAAAAGCCATAAATCCCATCAAAGTTAATTTGAAAGGTATTATTAATAAACTTTGTAACAACGCCACTTCTACCTAACAACTGAATCCAAGCATAGGCTCCGATAAAAGGTGGAGATATATAAGATACAATAATTAAAATTTGAATAAATTTACTTCCGAATATTTTGACTCGTCTCAGCAAGTAAGCGAGTGGTAAACCAATGATGACAGATAACATGGTTGCGACTATCGTTACTTTAAAACTATTAAGTAACGTGACCCAAAAGTATTTACGCTCAAAAAATCGGGTGAAATTTTCCAACGTAAAACCATCCTGGTTAAAAACACTTTTACTGAGGACGAGAAATAAAGGATATAAGACAAATAAGAGAGCAAGTAACAAAATGACGATTGAAATAACATTCCATGACGATAATTTGCGGTTGTTTTTCATATTACACACCCGCTTTAATGATCGATTCTTCTGTTAACGAATGAAAAACATTTATTTGAGCTGACTTCACCTGTAAGTGAACAATTGAACCTTCTTTTAACAACTGATTAAATGCCGCATCTTCCACAACTTCGATCCGTACTCCATCCTCTAAGCGAATGAAATAATGTGTATGAATTCCAAGAAACATCGTACTTTCAATGAGTCCTTTTAATCCATCTGTAGAGTCAGTTAATGTAAAATCTTGTGGTCTGATTGACATAAGCACTTCTTGATTGTCGATCACATCATCAGCCAATGTATGAATAGGAAAAGAATACGTATTGTTATTGATATGAATCTTTTGGCTAGAACCATCCATAGTGACGGAGCCTTTTAAGTTGTTTGAAGTACCAATAAATTGAGAGACAAATAGATTAGCAGGGCGTCTATAGATGTCCTCCGGCTTACCAATTTGTTGGATGACACCATTATTCATAACGGCAATGCGATCGGAAATGGCTAGTGCTTCTTCTTGATCATGGGTGACATAGACTGTGGTGATACCTATTTCTTGTTGAATTTGCCTAATTGCATTCCTCATTTCAACGCGCAATTTCGCATCTAAATTAGATAAGGGTTCATCCATCAAGAGGACGCGTGGGTGAATAACGAGGGCACGGGCTAATGCAACTCGTTGTTGCTGACCTCCTGAGAGATTTTCTGGTTTCTTATGGCGGTGCTGCTCAATTTGAACGGTTTTCATAATCGCATCTAGCTTCTGATTGATTGATTCTTTTGACATATTGTTGTTTCTTAGACCGAAAGCAATATTATCCTCAACGGTCAAATGCGGGAAAATTGCATAGTTTTGAAAAACCATGCCCATCTTTCTTTTATTAACTGGCGTATGATTGATGACTTGTCCATCAATTTCTATTTGACCTTCTTCAATGGAGTTAAAGCCAATGATCATTCTTAAAAGTGTTGTTTTTCCACAACCGGATGGACCAAGTAATGTAAATAGTTCACCAGGCTTAATGTCTAAAGATAAGCCTTTTACTACAGTATCTGTCCCATAACGTTTGACGACTTTATCAATATGAATGGAAACGGCCATGCTGTATACCTCCTTTATATGAGCACAGAGTAACGGGAGTGTTACTCTGTGCATAAACATCTTAGTCTAATGAGCGTTCAATGATATCGACATACCTTGATGTAATTTCTTCTGTATGTTCGATGACCCACATTTCGTCATACTCTTCAAAGAGCTTAATGTCTGATTGTGGTGTCATATAATCAGCAAGCTCTACGCCATCTCGTAATGGACGAACTGTTAACTCCTGACCGGCTTTACTTTGTACCTGCTCGGAGAGAACATAATCAACAAATTTTTTGGCATTTTCTAAGTTAGCTCCACCTTTTATAATTTGAACGGCCTGCCCGGGGAATATAGCCCCTTCTTCAGGGAAGACAACCTCAACAGGTGCTCCACTTTGGATGTAGTGGATAACAGGATCTTCCCACGTCAATCCTACTGCATACTCTCCATCAGCTACGCCACGATGTACTTGACCTGAGCTCCCTTGAATTTTCCCATCTAGGCTGGCAATAAAAGACTCAACAAAGGTCCAAGCTTCCTCAGAGAGGGGATCGCCATGGCCTGTTGCGTAAAGCATCGCAATTAATGATTGAAAGGCAGAGCTTGAATTGACTGGGTCACCAAAGGCAATACGGCCCTTTAAATCTGGGTCTAGTAAGTCATAAAAGCTAGTGATAACACCTTCACCTGCTAATTCAGTATTAACAATAAAAACGGTAGGGTCAGCAAAAGCAGGCGAGAAGTAACCTGTTGTATTTTGAAATTCAACCATCATATGTTCATCTTCTGTGGAGACATATTCTTCAAATAATTCTGTTTTATCGTGAAGCATCGTTACATCTGCCGCCCATAAAATATCTCCTTGTGGGTTATTGCGTTCCGTTTCAACACGAGTAACAAGTTCCCCAGTTCCAGCCGTAATCGTCTGTACCTTAATGCCTGTATCTCGTTCAAAATTTGGGATAACAGCTTCATTTAAACTTTCACTTCGAGCCGTATAAATAATTAATTCATCGTCTGAGCTAGATGAGTTGCCACTAGAGCATGCGACACTAATTAGAGCAAATAAACTAATAAAACAAAATTTATAAAGCGTTTTCATATTAAATCCCCCTTTTAATAAATAATAATTACTCTTTTAGCGTACACATTTTTTATTAATTCGATAATCCTAAAAAAAGAAAAAAATATCAGATTTCATTCAGAATGATGAACGCATTGTCTGATTATAATGGTCATGAGGGGTTTCAAATAATCTTTTCATTACTTAGGGATAAAGTTTTTATTAATAAGTGACCGGTGAAAGATATTAGCAGAAAGAAAAAGGGTAGGGAATTCAGAGGTACGTTATTCATGTAGGTTTGGTATGACTTGGTAAATTTATTGAATCAATTTGGTGGAGTTCTTTATGAGAAGGGGTGAAAATAAGGCGTTTCCTACTTAGAGATCTACACCTATAAATGTGGGTGAAAACCAATCGAATATCCTTAGGAGAATCGAGAAAAAAGCAGCCACAATTTTTTCCAATGGCTGCTTTTTCATCTTAGTTTAAACTTATATTAGTAGTCTTCAAAGGAAGTTATTGACTAGTGTAATGGATTTACACCTTTAAAACGCAACTGTTATGCTTATTTTTCTATGAATATGGGTTGTCGCACATTATCTGTATACCTGACTTACCTATTTCCCTTCAATGGTAACATTGGCTTTATCGGTATCTGGACTGTCTAATCTAAACCCAATAAACGAATCGTCTACACGAGTTATGAAACTTCTATGCTCGTTTTTTATCCCGGAAAAGGTTGTCTCAAATATTTTCTGATTAAAACTAGTTCCATTTATTGAAGTCTCTTTGTCTTCTTCTTTCCAAACAAATGGATGAGGATTAAAATTTTGTGGATGGTATAAATCGAATCCATCTTCTTCTTTAAACTCCCCATAGTTTTCGAGGACTCGAATGTAATTTTCATATACCATTTTTGATTTCTGTTCCGCATCCATCTCAGAAAAAACGGTATCAGGTTCATAATATAAGTAGTTGAGATACTCCTGAAAAACATGGCTACCATTGCTTCCTTCTAATTTAGAACGTGCATTTGGTATCATAAAAGTGAGGCTTTCCGTATATTGTCCAAGGTCATCTATGATTAGATCAAGGGTATATGGGCTTTCATTCGTCGTTCTTGTCCCTTCAATCTGAATGTCAATATCTGCAACCATTGGTTGTACTTCTTGAATGTATGCTTCGTATACCTCTGTATAGTCCTCAGAATAGTAATCGCTGAATACATCATACATGAAATCGCTCATCTCTTGATAGTCAGCGATTTCAAATACCTTTCTATCTAAGGCTGCATACTCTTCATAGAGTTTGTGATGAGTCTCACTAGCAAATTGTATAAGTTCATTATCAGACATATGTAGAATATCTTCTATGACAACGCCACTTTCACCTAAAGCATGGTCATTAATACTATACATCGTTACCTTACTGTTATTAAAGACGTATATATAATGAATTTTCGAATCCCGAATAGGGTCACTATCCGTTTCAATCCAAATTGGGTAGTTTTCAAAACCTTCGCTTAACGGGATAAAATCTTCTGCTGTATGATTTCTAGGGTTATCACTAACTAGCTCATCCGCTGTTTGTTTCACTTCATTACTTCCACAACTTGCTAAAATAAATAGAGCGATCATGGTGACTAACATCACAAAGTCGATCTTAAGTAAAAACATGTGGCCAATACCTACCGAATATAAAAAAATATAGGAAAAAATACTATCAATATAGTATAGTTTATTATGTTGATTTTTCCAACTATTTATCTGAGGTTAATAGGACGTGATTTTAGAGTATTATTATATAGATTTTCATATCAGGTTAATTTATTACATGTTTTTCGGTATGAATGAAAGAAAAAATATAATGTTGGTAGATTCCTAGCAAGTTAAGTTACGCACAAAATAATATAATGAAAGTTTATAGGTCTATAAACCTATGTATTATACTATAATCTCCTCTGACATAATTTCAAAAGGAGACTTCATGAAAAAGACAGCAAGAATGGCAGCAGCATCTTTACTAGTGTTTACCGCTTTATTGAGTCCGCTCACAGCATTGGCAAGTAACCAAAAAGAGAAGCATAGTAACTTGAGTGAATGAAGATTTGAGGGGGAACTTGACCTCAGAAGAGTCGAATAACCCAGAACTAAAAATCATTGAAAGTAAAGATGGCTTTATGTACGACAGTCAAAAAGTGGAAGGATCTGCTTCGTCTAAGTGTATAGAAAATGAGTGAGTCCAAATAAGGAGGTAGGAAGAAAATAGGTCTTATTAACCATCTCCTTCAATAAACTTGTCTTTCACATCTATCAACGCTATACTAGAAGCAAATTCAAACGATGGCTGGAGACCTAGGAGAGCCCTACTTGATTGTGGACATTTAGTTATTTCTAAATGGCACGAACAGTAGGGCTTTTTTGTTTGGCTAGACATCGATTGAGAGTGAGGGGGGAGTTATCAATAATAATTTCTGAATTTTCTGTAAAGTTTATGAAGCTTTTGTTAAGAGAGGGTTAGAAGATTGTAAAGAAGTAGTGCTTAAGTGAAGATAAGTAACGGAAAGCGACGAACAGGTAATAAGTTGTTACTAGAATAAGTGGGTATGTCAAGTATCGAGGAATGTTGAGTGATAAAAAAATCAGTATCGAGACGGACGGCACAGCTTGTTTGAATAGCAAAGGCCGTTTGATGGGGAGGAAAAGATGAGTAGAACAACCGTATTAAAGAAGATGCGACATGGGATTATCTATTTGCTTATTTTTGTTATGACGGTCGGTCATTATGTAACGTGGGTAGAGAGTAGTGCTCATGCCGAAAATCAAATTAAGATAGCTAATGATAATCAGGAAGAACAAGGCTTTAGTGTTGAGAAAGGTAAGGCAGATGAGGTCGGTATTCCTATTTCTGAACAGGTGAACGATGACCAAGAACATGAGGAGAAGGAACATACCGAGGGTTCAATAGATCGAAAAGAAGAGAGCAAAGACAAAAATAAGGACATTACTGATTCGAGGAATGAGACGGAAGTAGAGGAGGGTGAAGCTTTTGAAACGGTGATTGAAGAAGAAAAGGGTACAGGTGAAGAAGAGAAAGAGTTGAATGATGGGAGTGAGGTGATCGAAAAAGAGACGGTCGGTGATGTTGATTCAGATGAACGTGTTGATGGTGAAAGGGGGGCAAATGAAGGCGACGGTGAGGAAACGGTTGAGGTAGGCACTGGAAGTGAACAAGCTTTCGTGGAAACGCCTGATTTGATGATTACGGAAATTGTCGCTCGTTCTGCTGGTGCGGGTCAGCCGTATGAATTTATCGAAATTTATAATAATACATCGAGCGATATGAATTTAGACGGGTATGAGCTTCACTATTTTACGAACAATTTTAATAATCCTGCCAATCGTTGGCCTATTCAAGGAACAACGGTTAAAGCGAAAAGTGTTCATGTAATTTGGCTTAAGAAATTCAATGATCCGACTGTACCGCTTTGGGATTTTAACAGTAATTATGAGACGCTCTTGAAAGCTGAGCAAGTCTTTCAATTGCCATTAACGACTGCGGCACAGGGTCTAGCAGATACGGCGACAAGGAAGGTTGCGATCGCTAATGAAAATGGTGAGCTAGTAAGTTCGGCGGTTTATAACGATGGTGTACTGGATGGGATTTTGAATCGTAGTGTCATTTACACTTCAACCAGTGCCGATATTGAAATGGAATGGCTTACCAATGATCAAGTACCGACACCTGGAACCCTTGTTTCGGAGCAAATACCAGGTCCGACGTCTCCAGGAAATGTGCGCGGTGTGGCTGGGGATGCTCAGATAAACTTAAGCTGGGATGAGTCTGGATCAGCGGCTGTTGGTTATCATTTGTATGATGGAGAAGGCAGTGAACCTATTTTTATAGAAGGGACGGAAGCGGTGATTGAAAGTCTGACAAATGGTTCTTCCTATGAATATCGAGTGACGGCAATAGATGCTGTTGGGAATGAATCACCAAGCTCTGAGGTGGTGACGGTTGTTCCTCATACACCACTAGACCTTGAAAGTCCGGCTGCTCCAACCAATGTAAGGGCCAAGCCAGGGGTTGGGATCGTTCGATTGCAATGGGAGGAGAATAAAGAAGAAGATTTGGCCGCTTATCGCATTTATGTAGATGGTACATTGTATGAAGAGGTGTCAAAGGAGACGCTCCAATCTACCGTTACACCTTTAGTTCTCGGTCGACAGTATACCTTTTCCATTTCCGCCGTTGATCGCGTAGGCAATGAATCGGCACTCACTGAGATCACGGCAGGTCCGTATGAAGAGCTTCCCGTGCCAGAGCTTTTAATTACGGAACTAGTACCGCAAACGCATAATTATTTAGGCTACAACGCATTTGAATACATTGAAATCTATAATAATAGTGCTGAGCCCATTGATTTAAAAGGCTATCGTGTCCGTTCCTTCAATTGGGATTATGAGATTACGGAATCTTTTATCATTCAACCTTGGGACACGATGCTGTTTTGGCCACGACGGGGCGAGGTTCAACCGATTACTATAGAGGCGTTTAATCATTATTATCTTTTATCAGATGAAAGTAAGTATTTGGATGATAACCGCATGTTAATTATTGATAATGTCGGTGGATTAGTGAATACGAATGAACAAACTGTATCGATTATTGATCCTTATGGAATAGAACAGACCGTTGCCCATTATTCCGGGCAGGATGTTTCGCGATTAAGATCGATTAAATATCAGTATCCAGATGATGGTACGAACGAAATGGAAAAGGTAGAGGCACATGCTAGACCGACACCAGGCTGGCTGGATCCGGGACAGGTTCCCGAGCGACCGCAGTATCATACGAATCAACCGGCTGCTCCAACAGGCATTCAAGTACAGGAGCTTGGAGGGAAAGCACAAATAAGTTGGCAAGCAAATAGCGAGGAGGATATGTTCCGTTATCATATTTATCAAGATGGCGAGTGGCAGTATTCTGTTCCTGCCGCACAGCTTGACTATACATTAGCGGCTTTAACAGGACATGTTGAGTATGTCGTGGAATTAGTGGCTGAGGATGAATCGGGCAATATCTCGGAAAAGTCGACACCGCTAATCGTTCAGGTCAATCATCAAACGATCGTCCAAAAAGAAAGAGAAAAACATTCACGTAATCCTGAATTTGATTATCTTTGGGACATTAGTGAGGACGGTCCGGTTATTCCTGGACTTGGTGAGGAATTAATTCCGCAGGGGCTAAGTTATGCAAAGGATCAGGACTGGCTTTTATCGGTCTACTACTTAGATGATAAAAGACCAAGTACATTAACCGTTGTTGATGCTAGCACGGAAAAGCTGGTAAAGTCTGTTCTTTTGTATCATGAGGATGGACTTCCTTACAACGGACATGCTGGTGGGATTGCTGTTAGTGGAGAACATGTTTGGATTGCTTCAGAGATGAGCCTTTACCAATTGAAATTAGAAGATTTAGTTCAGGCCAATGATAATGATCATGTCTATTTTATCAATCAAATACCTTTACCTGTACAGGCAGCGTATAATGTTGTTCATGATGGCGTGATGTGGGTCGGTGAATTTTATGAGGCTAACGATTATCCGACCAATCCGGAGCATCATTTGGAAAATCGTGATGGAGAGATGTATTACGCTTGGATGGTCGGTTTTCCTTTAGACCCAGAAACCGATGGCATAGATGAAGCGTATTGGGAAGGACCGGGCCACGAAGCTGACCCTGCTTATATTGTTTCTACACGTGAAAAGGTGCAAGGTGTTACTTTTGTCGATGGCGAATTAATAGTAAGTACGTCTTATGGTCGGGCAAATGCTAGTTACTTGTATCGCTATCATACCCCTCTTGAGGACGAACCACATACAACGGTTGAAATGAATGAACGTGAAATACCGGTGTGGTTTTTAGATAGTAAGCAAGAGCCTGAAGAAAATAGTCATTTACGCATTATTCCGATGTCAGAGGGATTGATTCATGTTGATAACCAACTCTATGTGACCTTTGAATCGGGAGCTAATAAATATCGCTTTACGACCACTTATGTGATTGACCGTATGTTAAAAATTGATTTAGCGGCTTGGGCAGGTCTACCGCCACATGTTGAAATGCTACTCGAAGAGGATGAAGCAGCACCAGCAGAGCGCGAAGGACCACTTGGTGAGATGGTGGAGCCAGCAAGGGAAACGGGTGATCCTTTAGAACACCTAAGTCGAGATGAAGTGGAGTAAGACGGAAGGTGATGAAGCCGGCTGTGGTGCCGGCTTTTACCTATGGATATAAGTATATTACTGGTGCTTAATAGGAGATCATCTTAGTCGCTTTTCATGGAGAAATAAGCTCTTTTATTCGGTCAGAGATATTTGAAAGGCCGGAGTACAACAACTTGAGGATGAAACTATTTATTTAGGGGTTTAAATGGGGCAGATAGATGGATTATATGGCGGCCATTTACTAGTCGCCATATTCTTGAGCTGGTAAGAAAAGGATAAACGAAGTAAAAGGGAGGGCATTTTTATGAAAATAAAAGATGTCTTAACCAACATAGAGTGGCAGTAGATTAGAGAGTTAGAGGACAAACTTGACCAGGCAAGAACAAAAAAGAAGTAAGGTATGATGATGTGGACAAAATTGAGGGAATTCTTTTTAATGCTAAAATAAGAATTGAAAAGTAGTTGAGTAATGATAAGTTAAATACGTTTTAAGAATATAAATTTTTTGAAAATTTTAAATTAGATATTGAAATCACATTTTATATGTAATAGAATGAGATAAAATAACATTTACTTTTTTGGGTAGAGAATGGGAGATCATCCATACAAAGTAAATTCTGAGGGGCTTATTTTGTGGTGCCTGTGCAGAATTTATTTTGAGACGGGCGATCTCCTATTTTTTTATGCAGAAAAGGGGTGAGAAAGGTGGTCGATGAGGTTAAAAACCTTGTTATAAGACCGTTTCTAGTGAAAACCAACAGAATAATGACAAGTGGTTGAACATCTCCCATGATTTGATTTTGTAATTATTGTAAGCGTTTTATTTTAAATGTTAATGTTATGTAAATGTTTCCCTTTATTAGACAGAATTGTTAGGGTTTTATGAATGAGTATTAAATCTAGTGTAAATATTTTGAAAATTAGTTGATTTTGAATACTGATAGTAGGTAATCTATAGGCGTGGTATTCAAGCCTTTCGAAATTTACATGAATCTGTGAGTGATTATGGGTGTTTGTTTCGAGAGGACAAATATGGAGTTTATTAAAGGGGGAAGAGGTAGTGAAGAAATTAACCTTTGCTTTAGTTGCTTTTTTGTTTATTGTGGCAGGGTGTAATTCAACAGCAGGAACAAGTGAAGAAGTAGATATTGAGTTTTATTTCCCAGTTGCTGTTGGTGGACCTATTGCGAATATTATTGATGAATATGTCGCTGAATTTGAAGAGGAGAATGAAAACATTAATGTCACGGCGATTTTTGGAGGAAGTTATCAAGATACGATGACGCAGGTATTAGCGGCTGTACAAGCTGGTAACTCACCTGATTTGGCTGTGCTTCTATCGGTTGAGCTTTTTACTTTACTTGAAATGGGTGCAATTGAAGAGGTAACACCTTATTTTGAACAAGAGTACTTAGATGATTTTTATGAAGGGTTCTTAGCGAATTCGGCGATTGGTGATGAGGTTTGGAGTGTTCCTTTCCAAAGAAGTACGATCGTTCTTTATTACAACAAAGACATGTTTGAAGAGGCTGGCCTTGATCCAGAACAACCACCTACGACATGGGAAGAGCTAGCGGAGTATGCGGATCAGTTGACGGTTCGTGACGGTGGCAATGTCTCACAGTGGGGGTTACAACTACCGAGTACAGGTTTCCAATACTGGATTACACAAGCTTTAGCCCTACAAACAGGTGAAAACATCATGTCTGAAGATGGAAAAGAAGTGTATTTTAATAACCCTGAGGTCGTAGAGGCTGTTCAGTTCTGGTATGACTTAGCGAATGTTCATGAAGTTATGCCAAAAGGAATCATTGAGTGGGGCACCGTGCCTTCGAACTTCTTAAGTGGGCAAACGGCGATGATGTACCACACGACGGGTAACCTAACCAATGTTCGTGATAGTGCTGATTTTGAATTTGGTGTCGCTATGCTTCCAGCTAATCATTCATTCGGTTCACCTACAGGTGGCGGAAATCTTTACTTATTTGAAGATATTCCAGAAGAAAATAAAGAAGCAGCGATTAAATTTATTGAGTTCCTAACTTCTCCAGAAAAAGTGGCGGAGTGGTCAATGGATACAGGTTATGTTGCAACTCGTGAATCGGCTTATGAGACAGATGCGTTAATTCAATATGTAGAGGATTTCCCAGCCGCTCAAGTTGCTCGCGATCAATTGGAGCATTCCGCAAGTGAGCTAGCAACCTATCAAAACGGTGAGGTTCAGCAAATTTTTAATGATGCTCTTCAGTCTATTTTAACAGGGGAAAGAAGTGTTGAGGAAGGCTTAGACCGTGCTCAAAATAGTGCTAGTAGTGTACTAGAACGTTTTCAAGATTAGGCGTGTACAAAAATGAAAGGGAAGAGCCTAGTTGCTTGGGCTCTTCACCCATTTTGGAGGGAAAAAGGTGAAAACATCTGTTGAAAAACAGCCAATCAGTCCAAGACTCCCTAAAAGAAAAGGGAAATTCAGAAGGTCATTAAAGACCAATTTATTTGCCTATGCTTTGCTTTTGCCCTCATTAATTTTCTTAGCGATCTTTACATATTATCCATCGTTACGGTCCTTTTTCTTAAGCTTTCATAGTGCTTCAGTGAATCGGATGGATTTTGATGGTCTCGGGCAGTATCAGGCAGTTTTTGGTGATGAAATCTTTAGACAAGTGTTAATGAACAACCTTATTTTTATGATTGGAACCGTGCCAACGAGTATTTTCTTGGCGATGTATTTAGCGATTTGGTTGAATAAAAAAATGCGGGGGAGCTCATTGCTTCGTACGTCCTTCTTTTACCCAACGGTAATGCCCTTAATCGCAATTGCCAACATCTGGCTCTTTATTTATACACCTACTTACGGTCTTTTAGATAAATTTTTGAGCTTGTTCGGGCTAGGTGGAATCAATTATTTAGGGGACCCGTCAACGGTCATGACGGCAATGATCGTCATGATGATTTGGAAGGAAGCAGGCTTTTTTATGATATTTTACTTAGCTGGCTTGCAAAACCTACCGAGCGATGTATATGAGGCAGCGAAAATGGAAGGGGCAAAGCCTTTTTATACATTCCGAAGAATTACGTTTCCGTTGCTGATGCCGACGACATTGTTTGTCATGATTATTGCGATTACAAATTCCTTTAAAAATGTCGATCATCTCTACATTATGACAAAGGGTGGACCTGATAATGCCAGTAATCTATTACTCTACTATATTTATCAAACTGCCTTTTCTTATTGGGATTTAGGGAAGGCCGCGGTTATAACTGTCGTGCTTGTCGTTATTTTACTGTCAGTATCGGCGTTTAATTACTTATATCTTGATAAGAAAATTCATTATTAGGGGAGGGTTGACGTATGACCAATTTCATTAATAAAGCAGTCATCATTATATTAGGATTATTTTTTGCGATTCCTCTCGTCTGGACTGTTGTTACGTCGATCTCCCCGACATCAGAAATTATTGGGGGTTCGAACCCTTTTTGGGTGTCGAGTCCGACGTTTGAGCATTATAAGGACGCTTGGGAAGCAGCTCCATTTCTACGATATTACTTTAATACGTTTATCATTGTATTTGGGATTTTGACGGTTCAATTTTTTACGATTACGTTGGCAGCGTATGCTTTTGCTCGTTTGAACTTCTGGGGTAAAAATATCTTGTTTATTGCATTCCTTGTGCAGCTAATGATTCAACCGGAAATTTTAATTTTCCCGAACTATACCGTGATGCAGCAGCTTGGACTTGTCGATAGTAAGCTCGCGGTGATGCTGCCATATTGGGCTTCGGCCTTCGGTGTGTTTTTATTAAGACAAACGTTTAAACAAGTGCCACAGGATTTAGATGAGGCTTCAGTTATGGATGGATCTCGTTGGTATCAAACGATTTGGCATGTTTATTTACCTTTAGCGAAACCGACCTATATTGCGTTTGCGTTAATTTCAGTCAGTCATCATTGGAGCAATTTCATGTGGCCGTTAATCATTACTAATACGGTGGATAGCCGTCCACTAACAGTCGGGATGGCATTATTTGCTCAATCCTTTGAAACGGGTGCACAGTGGGGCATGATTACCGCCGGTACGGTCATGGTCATTTTCCCACTGTTGATAGCTTTCTTTATCTTCCAAAAGCAATTCGTTTCGAGCTTTATGAACTCTGGGATTAAGTAACTGATTGCTTGTAAAGGGGAGACGGACTTTTTTGGGGAGAAGGTCATTCTGGTGAAGGGAAAGAGAGGTTAGTTGGAAAAGACCCATTTTGCGGAGGAAAAGAGTGGTGATGTGGCCACATCGAAGGGGAAAAGTGTCGTGAAGTGGTCGTAAAGGTGGAGAAGCGGCCACATCGAGGGATAAAAAGTTGATGAAGGTGTCATAAAGCGGAAGAAAAGACACCTTCGTCAGAGGAAAAAGCCCTCTGAAGTGTCATAAAACGAAAATAAAGGCATCTTCGCCAGGAAAAAAGCCATCGAAGTGACATGAAACGAGATAAAAAGACCCCACCCCGAGGATTAAGCCCTCGAAGGTGTCAAAAGCCCCATCCAAAACCTGCTAAAGGAGTTTTGCGTTGTGATAGAGATGATCTGTTTAGGAACTGGGTATGCGGCGGCTGCGGCGAACCGGGATAATACGTATTTACTTCTGCGGGAGCAGGTGAATCGTGATGCTGGTACGGTTCTTATTGATGTAGGGGGCAGCCCTCTTACTAAATTGAAAAAAGAGCAGGTCGATTTAAAGGCAATTCGTGCGGTTATTTTCACTCATTTCCACATTGATCATATATATGGTATGCCTTCGCTGTTATGGGGGATGTGGTTAGCTGGGCGTGAGGAAGAACTGACGATTTGTTGTGGCTCAGGTGATGAGAAGAAGCTTCGTCATTGGCTAGAGCTTTTGGAAATGGACAGTTGGCCCGCTAAATTTCAAATAAAAATTCATGTATACAAGGCGGAGGAAAAAGCTGAACTGCTGACATTAGGGGAAGCCAAAGTGTCGACTTTTCCAGCTAAGCATGCGGTTCCAACGGTTGGCATAGAAGTAAGAGAAGGCAATCGGACACTCGTCTATTCAAGTGATACAGAACCAAATGAATGGATTCGTCAGTATGATTATATTGATGAGTTATACCATGAGTGTACGCTGGCTCGAGGGGCTCTTGTACACCATACAAGCCTACAGCAATTTAGTCAGTTTTATAATCTTCATGTTTTTGGAAAAATCGTGTTTGTTCATTTATCTGATCAAGAGGATTACGTTTCTGCGATGAATGAATTTATGTCAGAAGAGGAGAAAGCTCGAATTCATTTTGCCGAAGAGAAAGCTTGACGGAGATTGATTTTACAGGAGATGTTAAGTTGAGGAAACGGGGGCTTCAAAAATGAAAGTAAAAGAAAAGAATCTATCAATCGTTGATATGGTCGAGACGCAAGTGATTGCTTCAATTTTAGAGCAGGAACATATTGAGGCGGCGATTCAAAGCGAAGTGAACATAGCCTTTCTTGTAACAGGGAGTCTATTAACGCTTGAGGATGATGTGAATCGTTTAAAAGATGCGGGGATGTATGTGTTTGTTCATTTAGATTTTATTGGTGGACTTGCGAGTAATAAGGACGGCATTCAATACTTAGCTCGAAAAATTAAACCTCATGGTATTATCACGACAAAAAATCAACTCATAAAAATGGCCAGAGCAGAAGGGCTTTTATCCATACAACGTACGTTTTTAATTGATAGTAGTGCCATTAATAAGTCGATGTCGATGATCGCTTCGAGTAAACCAGATGCGATTGAGGTATTGCCGGGTGTCATTCCTAAAGTGATTGAGGATTTATGTGGACGAACCGATTTGCCGATCATTGCGGGTGGTTTAATTTCCCAAAAAGAAGAGGTCATGCAAGCCTTAGAAGCTGGTTCATTGGCCGTTTCAGGAGGAAATATCGATTTGTGGAATATGAAAATATAAATCTGGCATAACGTGTCAAAGAGGAAGAAACAATTAAATCATTGAGGCAGAGAATAGGAGAAGCCGACAACAAATCATTTTAACGGGATTGTTGTGGGCTTTTTTATGATTGATACGCCTAAAAGGAGTAAAACGGAGTACTCGAAGTAAGGATGAAATAAGTAATTGTTATAGAAATATAGGGGTACTCGCTTAACTAAAGGGTGTGTGGAATATACATCAAATAGAAGGTGTAGAGGGAGAGGTAACTCCATAAGGTAGTTTGAAAAGGGGAGGTTTAGTTGTGCAGAACAATTTACGGACGTTTACAAAAGCGATTGATGATATTGAACGTAAAATTATTGAAATGGCGGATATCACAGGTCAAGAGCTACAATTGGCTGTTCATTCACTTACCGACCGTGAAAAGAACAACCATTGCCAGCAGGTTTTGCAACTGGACCGTCAAGTTGATGATTATGATTATCAAATTTATTCATCGATTATCGAATTGATTTTAATTCAACCACCTTTACCCGTCGAGCTCAAAACATTAACAATAATGAATCGAATATCGCGTGAGTATGAGCGGATTGGTGATCAAGCAGTCAATATTGCTGACCTGGCAGCAGTCACGAAGCTATCGGGCGGCTCGCGACTTTATCAAGAATTGAAGGAAATGTGTGATTTAACTACGTCTATGTTGGCTTCAAGTATTTATGGAATTCAAGAGAAAGACCCATCAATTGCAGAAAAAATGGAAAAGCAAGAAGACGAGGTTGACCAGTATTTCCATCGCCTTCATCAGTACATCGTTGATGAGATGAGGCATGAGCCTGAACAAATTGGCTCACTTGCGAATCTATTACTCGTTAGTAGATATCTGGAACGAAGTGCTGACCACGTCGTGAACGTGACAAGGCAAGTTACACAAATGGTCCATATGTTGGCATAAAGCTTTTTTATAAAAAAAACAATTGTGGTGTGGAGGGAATCGAGTGGAAAAAGGATTTATTTTTGACTTGGACGGTACCGTTTATTTGGGTGAAAAAGAAATTGATGGTGCCGCTGATGCGATTAATCAGTTACGTGCACGTGGAGACCGAGTTCTTTTTTTATCAAATAAACCAATTGCAACAAGACAGTCATATGTAGAAAAATTAAATAAAATGGGGATCACCACTAATTTAGATGAGGTCTTGAACTCCAATTTGATTATGGCTCAATATCTACGAGATGTTTTGAATCAGGATGAAAAAGCCCTCGTTATCGGGGAGCCACCATTAATAGAAGAGCTTGCCCTCTGTGGTGTTTCAACGACCAAACAGGTAGACGAAGCACAATATGTCGTTCTTTCATGGGACCGTCAATTTTCCTATGAGAAGTTGAATGATGCTTATCAAGCCTGGAAGCATGGAGCTAAAATTATTGCGACAAACCCGGATCGAACTTGCCCAATTGAAGGTGGCGATATTCCCGATTGTGGGGCGATGATTGGGGCGTTGGAGGGAGCAACAGGTAAGCCAATCGACCTTGTCGTCGGAAAACCGTCGGCACTTATGGCAGAAGCGGCGATTCACGCGATTGGACTACCGAAGGAACACTGCTATATGGTCGGCGACCGGCTTGAAACCGATATTAAAATGGCGAATGACGTGGGGATGCACAGCGTCTTAGTGATGACTGGCGTAACAACTGCAGACATGCTCGCGGAATCGGAGCATCAACCAACCTACACCCTGAGCAGTATTAGTGAGATTTTGAAGGTTTTGTAAAAAATCGATGGTGAGGTATTAGTTTGAGAGTAGGCAATTGGAGGGAGCAGAGAAGTAGCAAAACCCCGTGGAAAGATAGCCGAGGTGTCGAAGGGCAAGGTAGGAAGTAACAATACTTAAGGGGAAAAAGAGTCGAGCTGTTGTAGGAAATAGCGGGAAGTAACAACACTCGTGGGAAAAAGAGTCCGAGTGTTGTAGGGAAGGGAGAGAAGTAAGAACCCTCCGAAAAGAACTCTTTAACTGTTGGCTTTTATTCTATTTAATTTCTAGTTCGAGTGAGTGCCATGAGGAACCTATAGATGAAGTAAAAGCCATATGTATCTCGGTAAAAAGGGCGTCAAGTAATAAAATTGATAGGTTTAATGGGTACTTCGCAGATGAGAATTAGAGGCGTTGATTAAAGGGTCGACATGATCAGAGGGGGAAAAAGGTAAAGAAGGTGTCGACCAAGGAGCCCGGTCGACATGATCAGAGGGAAAAAAGGTAAAGAAGGTGTCGACCAAGGAGCCTGGTCGACATGATCAGAGGGGAAAAAGGTAAAGAAGGTGTCGACTAAGAAGCTCAGTCGACATGATCAGAGGGGGAAAAAGGTAAAGAAGGTGTCGACCAAGGAGCCCGGTCGACATGATCAGAGGAAAAAAAGGGAAAGAAGGTGCCGACCAAGGAGCCTGGTCGACATGATCAGAGGGAAAAAAGGTAAAGAAGGTGTCGACCGAGGAGCTCGGTCGACATGATCAGAGGAAAAAAAGGTAAAGAAGGTGTCGACCAAGAAGCCTGGTCGACATGATCAGAGGGGGAAAAAGAGAAAGAAGGTGTCGACCAAGGAGCCCGGTCGACATGATCAGAGGGAAAAAAGGTAAAGAAGGTGTCGACCAAGGTGTAATATCGGTACGAATAAAGGACCGAAGAGAGGAACGCATAATCTAAAAAATGCAGAATAATTAGGTGAACAAAGAGGAAAATCACCATACTCAAGTGTGAAGCCTGATTTTCACAAAAAAGGAGGGATGTTGATATGGTTTGGCCGATGGTGATAGGAATCGTTGGTGGGATTGCGATTTTTTTATATGGGATGTATATTGCCAGTGAAGGATTGAAGAAATCGGCTTCAAATCATTTGAAAAAGTTTTTAACAAAGGTGACGAAGAACCAGTTTTATGGGGCTGTTGTTGGTATATTATTGGCGGCAGTTTTGCAGTCGTCCAGTGCCGCAACGGTGATGGTTGTTGGGTTTGTGAATGCCCGTTTATTAACACTCCGGCAAGCGATGGGCATTATGTTGGGATCGGCTGTTGGTACAACCTTAACGGTGCAATTAATTGCCTTCAGGTTAACAGATTATGCCTTGCTTTTTGTTGCCCTTGGAGTCGGTGTTTTTTTATTAGGAAAGGAAAAGGTTCGAGCTCTTGGTAGTGTTTTATTAGGGTTTGGGTTTGTTTTTTATGGAATGGGTATGATTACAGCGGCGATGGAGCCCGTTCAAAATAATCCAGAGTTAACAAGTACCTTTGTTTATTTAACGGATAATTTATATGTAACCGTATTCATAGCGCTTATTTTTACGGCGATTATTCAAAACAGTGCCGCGACGATTGCGATTGCGATGACGCTTTCAGCAAGTGGTTCACTTAGTATGGAAGCCGCTGTGGCTATTGTTTATGGGGCTAATATCGGAACCGTAGTAACCGCGCTTATTTCGAGTATTAGTGCTTCCAAGGATGCGCAACGAACCGCGGTGGCACATGCTCTTTTTAAAGTAATTGGTGTTCTCTTATTTTTGCCATTTACCCATTATTTTGTTGTTTGGCTGGAGCTTTTTAGTGGTGGAATTGAAAGGCAAGTGGCGAATGCCCATACGATTTTTAACATTATTAATTTGGTTGTGTTGTTACCGTTTTGCTCGAAGTTCGCTGATTGGATGCTAGTGATTTTACCTGCGAAAGAGAAGGCAGAAAATCATGTGCAGTTTTTGGATAAGGAAAGTTTGGAAGTGCCAACCATTGCGTTAGTTCAGGCGAAAAAGGAACTTGGTCATATGGCGGAAAGTATACGAGTAAATATGCTTTCAGACTTCGACAAATTACTATACCAAGAGAACTTAAGCCATCGACAAGCGGTCATTCGTCATGAAGACCGGATTGATGCTACGTACAAGAGTATCTATCATTATTTACAAAAAATCACTCAGAAGGACTTGAGTGACGAAGAGTCTGAGGAAAGCTTGAAGTATTTATATATCAATAACCACCTAGAAGGGATTTCGGATGCTATTTACCATATCGCGTTAACGACGGGGAAACTTGAGGTTGCTCAAGTGCAATTACAGGATTGGGAGCGTCAGGGGATTTCACAGCTTTTTGAAGAAGTGTTAACGAGTTATGAAAAAGCAATCCAGGCTTTTGAATTTGTAGACAAACAACAAGCGATAGCTGTCATTAACCGCAATCCTATTATACTAAGAAAGGAAAAAGAGCTTCGCTTTCAACATTTTCATAGCGGTACCAATCAAAGCAGTCGCCTGAGTTCTGTTTACGTAGATATTATGAATGAACTGATTATGGTCAATCATCATGTCGTGAATATTTCTTATACGGTGAATAATATGGTGTAACTTCACTTCATTCAGGGTACATGCAAAAAGCCTCCAAGTTTGGGAGGCTTTTTCTTCATTATTCGGATTGATGTTGAATAAGCCCTGCCATCGCGTATAAGATAATCGTGGACGCAAAGTGGGCAGAGAATTGACTAGGGTCCTGCTGTGGATAGACTTCGACAAAATCCATACCGACAATTCCGCGTTTGGAGATCTCATGAACTAGTGTGAGCAGCTCATACGAGGTTAGGCCATTTCCGTCAACGGGGCCACCAGGATTAAAGGCGTAATCGAGAACATCGCTACAAATACTAAGGTAGACAACATCGACATCTTGACTTGCCATATCATACATGTGGTGAGCGAGTTTCCTCAGATCCTGTGATTCACGGATATCATTAATTGTTAGTGTGACAGCTCCAGCTTCTTTGGCATTACGCCCACTTTCAGGCTTATTACGTGGTCCATGAATACCCGTGTGGATAATACTTTCGTTACGCACGCCTTCTAGTTCGTATAACCGTTTGAAAGGGCTGCAACGTGCATATTGGTCACCATTATGGGAAGGAAGGTTATCATAATGGGCATCAAGGTGGATAATGCCAACCTTTTTACCAGATTGCTCAGCTAAAGATTTGACAATAGGATAAGTAATTCCATGGTCCCCACCAAGGCCAATTAGGAATTTGCCGCTTTCCCATAATGGTCTTGTGAAATCTTGAATCTTGGTCATTGTTTCATCAACATCGGCAGGGGTAACATCAACATCACCGACATCACCAAGCTTTAAATGCTCAAATACATCAATGTGGTCAAGCTCTGGTAGATAACCGCTGTAACGGGCAGAGCTAAGCCTCATCACTTTCGGGCCGAGCTCACAGCCCGTATAATCGCCCCAAGTGACCGCACCTTCCCATGGAACTCCATAAATAATTGCATCGACATCTTGATAGTTTTTATTCTTTGTTAAGTTTTGCGAATCTAAAAAGCACGGTGTATTTCCGTAAATATAGTCTGTCATTTTTAACAACCTTTCATGGGGTTTTGTATAGGAGTTAGCTTAAAGTGCTCTACTCGTTTTCAAAAATGCTGAGGGAAATGGGGGCACGCCTTATGCAAGTGGGTCCTGAGCTAACCGGCGAAGCCACTGGAACTCATTGCTCTTTTTTCTTACAGGAATCTACTCTACTCTCTCTTTGATCGTGCAAGCTCACTGCTTTTTGGGCTTCTCATTCAAATCAAAGTGAACGAAAAACCACCAGTCGAAGAGCAAAATACAACTTCCAATTTTCTTGCGAGTGAGCTGGCTTGTAAGTCATCAGCGAGGTTTTATATAAAGAATTAATCTTTGTGAAAGCGAATAAGTTCTTCGTTAAATTTTTCTTGTTCGTCATAAAATAAACTGTGGCCGCTGTTGGCGAATGGAATTAAGGTTGAGTTCTGAATCGACTTTTCCATCTCTTTGGCGAGGTCAAACGGACATATTTTATCTTTTTCACCGTGGAAAATCGCCGTTGGTACGCTGATGTTATCAATACACGGTCGCAAATCTTCCTCCCTTAACGCTTCTGCTGACTGAATAGTTGCATGTCCGCCTGCTTCAAGTGTTAAAGTTTTGAACCAATCAGCGAAGTGTTCACACACACCTTGACTAAAAAATTGCCCACCAAAATCATGTAACATAGCTGGTCTGTTTGTGGAAGAGGCTTGAATGAGCTCATCGACGTTCTCTTTTGGGATACCTGCAGAAAAATTCTCTCTATTCGTAAAAGCTGGGGCGGCTGCTCCTGCTAAAATGAGCTTAGATACTCCATGTTCTAAGTGCCTTGCCATATAACGAATACTGATCGCTCCACCCATCGAAAAGCCTAATAACGTAGCATCCGTGATCTCAAGCTGGTCAATCACCTCTCTAAGGTCGTCCGCCATACGATTGTAGTCGTACCCTCTATGCGGTTTATCCGACTTTCCGTAACCCCGCATATCGATACCGATAAAACGATAACCCTCTTTTATAAGAGCGTTCGCTTGATACTCAAACATTCGCTGATTAGCCGGCCAACCATGTAAGAAAATCACCGGTTTCCCTTCACCAATATCTTCAACAAAAAGTTTAATACCTTTTTCAACTTCTATATAATGTCCCACTAATATCAGCTCCTTTTTCATATCTTTTCCTTCTTGCTTGAAAAGTTAAACGTAGGTTTGCATAGAGAACTTCAATTTTGGGGTGGAAAATATGGTGGTAAGACATTGACTATAAATGCTAATCTATGAAGGTTCAAAAACGATTAAATAACAATGTATACTTTTGAATGGTAATAAAGGCGACTATGTGGTAGGAAAAGTGAAAAAGCGCCCATATAACCCCGAGCAAACGTGGAATCGCGGGGTTACGAGCGGAAAAAGGGCTCGCAACCCCGAGCAAAAGCGGAATCGCGGGGTTACGAGCGGAAAAAGGAGGAGAAACCCCGAGCAAACGAGGAATCGCGGGGTTACGAGCTGAAAAAGAGAGAGAAACCCCGAGCAAAAGCGGAATCGCGGGGTTACGAGCGGAAAAAGGAGGAGAAAGCCCGAGCAAAAGCGGAATCGCGGGGTTGCGAGCGGAAAAAGCAGGAGAAAGCCCGAGCAAACGAGGAATCGCGGGGTTACGAGCGGAAAAAGGGCTCGCAACCCCGAGCAAAAGCGGAATCTCGGGGTTGCGAGCGGAAAAAGCAGGAAAAAGCCCGAGCGAAGGTGGAATCGCGGGGTTACGAGCGGAAAAAGCAGGAGAAAGCCCGAGCAAACGCATAGCAAATGGAAATACGCAGCAATGAAACACGAAAATTAAGCTCAATCAGAGCCAACAGAAAAAAACAGCCACCCAAAACAAAAACCGCCTCCCTAAAAAAGAAGCGGTTTGCCGAGTTTCTACTCCACTTGATAACTTATTGTTTGAAATAGGCTTCCATGATCATTTGTACAGTTTCGTTTGACATGTTCAGATGATCGAATTCTGAATCAGCTAGTAGTGCTTGGGTATTGTCATCTTTAAATGTTAGGGCACCGGCCAGGTAGACGTTAAATACAGCAATTAATTCGTTAAGGCGTGTTTCTGATGGTGATAATTGATAGTCTTTGCCTGCCTCGATGACATCGAGTTGGCTAAACTGTAATGCATCACGTAGCATGACGAGTAAATCATAATTATGTGGTGGTTGTGGGTTCGTAATATGATAAATGATGTTAGGCTCTGCTTTGGTTGTGGCGAGACTTAACACATTAGCGACATAATCGACCGGTACTAAATTAGAATTTCCATTTGAGTTTGCAACGAGTCGATAGCGCTGGTTACGACCTTCCTCTGTCCGAGTGACACGACGCTTGAATAAATCAACCGCACGCATAAATCCATATAATGTAAATTGCGAATCAGCTTCACCTGTTTTTGAATCACCGACAATAATTGATGGTCTTAGAATAGAAACATCCATTTGATCGGCATAAGAGAAAACTAAATGCTCCGACTTCACTTTACTTTCTTCATAAGGATTATTGTACGTAGCATCAACCTCGTAAAGCCTTTCCTCACCAACCGCACGTTGACCGACCGTATAAGCTGTACTTACATATAAAAATTTCGCGGCACCTACTTTTGCTGCGAGCTCTAGACAATTTTTCGTACCATCATAATTGACTGCAAATAATTCATCACGTAAATCAAGGTCGAATTTGACGAGAGCGGCAAGATGGTAAAAGATATCAACACTAGATAAGGTAGCAATCGCCTCTTCGGAGAGACCTAAATCGGCTGAGGTGATATCGCCTTGTAACAGGTGAAGTCGCGTTTGTTGTTCGTCCGTTAGCTTTGAACGAATTAGTTCACCTTTTTGAACGTTTCGAACAAGAACGTATAATGTATGATCAGGTTTTGCTATTAGTGATTGAATCAATTTTCCGCCAAGAAAGCCAGTAGCTCCAGTTAAGAAAATTTTCATGGGGACACTCCTTTGAGCTATGAACTTTTCTTCATAGTTTTGATTTGATTTAATAAAAATGAAATCGAAGCATGGTTAAATTCATGTGGCTTTTCAATATTACAAACATGTCCACATTGTTCAATAACAAAAGATTTTGCATGGTGGTCGCTCTTAATATCGGCAAGCAAAGGCTTAATAAATAAGTGATCCTCACGGCCGGAAACATAGAGCTTAGCAATTTTATTCGGTAGTTTTCTCGAATTTTGATACACGCATTCTACTTTTGCTACGATATTATACCAACCTAAAAAATCGGCACGTTCCATTTTAGTAGCTTCTCTAATAAAAATATCTCGAGAGCGTTTATGATTTTTTTTAGGTAACATAATGCGTGCGAAAAGCTTATAAATCCACAGATGGGGGGTGAATGTTTTAGCGACATTACCCATTTTTAATAAGACTTTACTGAACAGGTTAAATCTAGTTACGGCACCTGCCATAACTACGCTTTTAATTCGTGATGGGGCAAGCTCTAATAGTTGGTGGATAACAATCGTTCCGAGTGAAACACCGACAAAGTGAGCTTCCTTAATTTTGATATGATCAAGCGTTTTTAAAACTTCTTCGGCAACGGTTTTAAATGTAAAAGGTTCTTTATATGAATAGACATTGGGTGATTGTCCATGTCCTGGTAGTTCTATCGTGATGACGTTAAAATGCTGCTTAAAAGAATCCATCTGATTTTTGAAAATGGAAGAATTTCCACCTAAACCATGAATGAAAATAATATCTGAAAAATGAGGTTTCCGTTGATGAATTGTGTATTCTAACATAAAGCACCTACCTTAAATAAAGCATCCTTTCTATTATAGGCATTAGATGTTTGACGGATCACCCACTTTTATGTCGAAAAATATGTAGATATTGTGAAAGATGACTCTTTCAGTGGATTTTAAGGGCATCTGTATATTGAAAAAAACTGAAAGTTAGACTTTATAGACTAACTTTCAGGAATCGTATGCCATGGCTTTTTTCCATTCAATATCCACATCCCAATTATCAAATGAGCCACTTAAATGAAGCGTCATTTCGTTATGTTCTTCGTGGTAAATGTAAGGAAAGTTTAAGATGCCTTCTGACTTTACTTGTGGTAATAATTCTGATTGGAGTTCGGGATTATCGGCATCAAAGTTGTATTCAGTCTCATATTGGCTGTTTCCTACTAGTAAATTTGCACGGTGTGATCAGAAATTGCTGGTATTTTCTGAGTTATTTCTGATTGTTACATAAACATGTAAATCTTTTTCTCCAAATTCAATTTTAATTTGAGAAGCACCTTCAGATGTTTGTTAGTCAACACTATCATGAAGGAGATGACAAGCGTAGGGGAAGCTGGGGAAAGTTTCATTGCTAATCTTTGAAGAAGAGTAGTAAAATAGAAGGAAAAGGTCATGGAAAAGGAGAGGTTTTTGTGCACATTTTAGTTACAGGTGGAGCAGGGTACATAGGTTCACATACGGTTGTCTCTTTAATAGAAGAAGGACATTCAGTTGTCGTTGTCGATAACTTAAGTAATAGCCAATTATCTGCACTTGATAGTGTGAAAAAAATTACAGGTAAGGATATTCCTTTTTATCATGTTGATGTAACGGTTGAGTCCGAGTTAGAAAAAGTTTTTCAAGCTCATTCATTTGATGGTCTGATTCACTTTGCCGGTTTAAAAGCAGTAGGTGAGTCGGTAGAAAAACCGCTTGCTTATTACTACAATAACCTTGTAAGTACAATGGTATTAGCGAAGTTAGCTCAAGCATATGGTGTGAATCGTTTTGTTTTCAGTTCTTCAGCTACGGTTTATGGTGATAATCAAGTCCCATTCCATGAAGGCTTGGACTTATTACCAACGACGAACCCTTATGGTGAAACGAAGGCGATGAGTGAAAGGATTTTGAGCGATGCTGCTAAAGCAAATCCTAATTTTGCGGTATCTATTTTGCGTTACTTCAATCCGGTAGGAGCTCATGAGAGTGGATTAATTGGTGAATCTCCAAATGGTATTCCTAATAACCTAATGCCTTTTGTTACACAGGTTGCAAAAGGAAAGTTAAAGCAGCTTCGCGTTTTCGGTAATGATTATGATACGGTTGATGGCACGGGTGTCCGCGATTATATTCATGTGGTTGATTTAGCAGAAGGCCATGTTGCTGCTTTAAATCATTTAACGGAAGGTGCTCATATTTTTAACCTTGGGACGGGTAAAGGGACGAGTGTCTTAGAACTAGTAGAAGCTTTTGAGAAAGCAAATGAGATTGAGGTTCCATATGAGATTGTTGACCGTCGTCCTGGGGACATAGCTTCATGTTATGCAGAAGCATCAAAGGCTAAGAAAGAATTAGGTTGGACAGCGAAAAAAGGAATTGTTGAAATGTGCCGAGACTCTTGGAAGTTCGAGAAGAACTTTCAAGGCTAAGCATTAAGACACTTTAACCCCAAAACAACCTATTGTTTTGGGGTTTTCTGCTGGTAATTGTTTGAGAATGGTGCCTTAATGTGGCGATTGCACAAGGGAAGAGGGATGGAAAGTGAGTCAAAAGGAAAGGGCAGGAGTAAGTGCACGAAAAGGGACGAACGTGACAGTTACTCAAAGGAAGCAGGTGAGTAAGTGAACGAAAAGGGACGAACGTGACAGTAACTCGAAGGAAGCAGGTGAGGAACTACACGAAAAAGGCTGAACGTGACAGTAACTCGAAGGAAGCAGGTGAGTAAGTGCACGAAAAGGGACGAACGTGACAGTTACTCAAATGAAATGAGGTAGTAACTATTTCTAACGGTGCTTATACAAATATTGGTTGCGCTTATTTATCATCATTTAGCTCTTTGATAAACAAGAAAGATTTGGCTCTTTGCTTCTGGATTTTTATTCAATTAGATTTTGTTCTAATCAATCGCCACCAACAAGCATGAAAGTGGGTTTTAATCTTTACTGGTGGCTCTTCAGTCACTTTGGTTTTTGTTGTTATTTTTTAATGGATGTTATTTGTGCTTGAGAATATGAAGTACCCAGCGAAGCATGATTTTCGGTAGCGACGAGAAGATCTCCGCATATCGCTTTGAATTAACCTACATACAAAACAATCTACAAAGAAAGGGGAAATGAAATGAAGCAATGGATATCTTGGGGAGCTGTTGTTGGATGGATGGGGCTTATCTTTTTCCTATCACACCAGCCAGGCGACCAATCAGGGCAACTGAGCTCAGGTATGACAAAGCAACTCATACATATCATTCAAACACTTTTACCATTTATCAATTTAGAGATGGAGACGCTGCATTTTTTTATTCGAAAAGGGGCCCACTTTTTCAGTTACTTTGTTCTGGCCATCCTCATTTATAACGCCATTTTACAGAGTGGATGGAATAAACGTCTAGCTCCTGTTTATGCTTGGAGCATCGCCACGGTTTATGCGATGACTGATGAGTTTCATCAACTTTTTATACCTGGTCGATCGGGTGAGGTGCGTGATGTTGTGATTGATAGTGCAGGTTCACTGTTAGGTGTAGCTTTAGTTGTAAGTATTTTGTGGATGAGAAAAAGGTTGAAATAGAGGTGTCCTGCCAATTTTTTTACCTCAATATTTGTAAGACTTCTGCGTGTATGGACCTTATTTGTGAGGTCTGTACGCGGATTGATAATAGAAAAATGTTCGAATAGGATGGAATCGAATCTTATTTTGCATGACAACAAGCATAGCAGAGAACATGTCCTCGAAATAGAAGTCTTTATTAAACCTCACTTTTTAAAAGTCAGCCCCAATAAAAATTCATGTTTGCACCATAATTGATGATGTAGCTTCAATGTAAAAAGTCCCGTCAAAAAAGTTATAGTTTTGGCAAAAGTGACCGGAAAACTTAGTGATAAACCATGACTTTATGACTGATTACTTGGACTGTTTTATTAAAGTTGAAAAGAATATTAAAAGTATGAGTTTATTATCATAAATTTTCCTAACTAGCCATTTATCCATATATGTTTACATTTTAGATAAAGTCTTACTAGTACTATTTAAATGGGATAAAGAGCTTAAAAAACCACTCTTTCGCCGTTGTATTAACATAATATTACGAATTATTTAGTTGCTGTTATTTCCATTATTTTTTATTTACATACTTCATAAAAAACGGTGACGATGTTGTTGAACGGATTTCCTGGCGAATTATTAATTTTTGAAATCCTACAATACCAAACAGTTGCAGCTTACCTTTATAATCTTTTTCCGAAGTATTAATATCCTCACTGCTGCACTTTGCCTCTGTAATCTTTTTCCGTTTCATTTAATCTCCCAATGTCTCAATGCTTCCCCTAATATCTATAATTTCTTCTTTCATTATCGAAATGACGCCAAATGATTATTAAGATTGTAATCTTCCCGCTCAACAATACGTAGTTAACTTTACATGTCATTCATAACGAATTCATAGTTACTTGTTATTCTGAACATAAGACGTATAGGGATGGATTTTCTAAAAAGTAAGGGGGTATGAAGTAGTTGGCTAATTACTTATTCTTACGTGGTAATAGAAATCGATATTTCTTTCATGATATTGCAACGGGTCTTATGCAATACGGACACCAATGTTATCAATTCCGGTTTGAGTTAGGAGAACGATTTTTGCAAACATCAATGAAGACTCGGTTTGCCCCAACTTATGTGAGTAAAAAAGAATATCCGATTTCAGATGAGGAGCTTTCCCGATTGGATATTTATCAAATACGTTATCAACAAATAAAAAATAAACATGTTAAAAATACAAAATCATTGTGTTTGTATAAACGATACATGTGGATGTTGGACCAATTTATTGAGAAAAACCAAATTGATATCATTTGTTTCTTTAATGGTCATCATTGGTTAGACCAAATTGCTATGTATATTGCGAAAAAGCGCCAAATTGAGATACGTGTTTTTGAAGAGGGACATTTCAGACCTTATACGATTACATACGATCGACAAGGTGTTAATGCTTATGCCTCAATCCCGAGAGAGCGTGCATTTTATCAACATGTGAAAGTCGACCGAGAGCGGTATCCTGAGTATGTGTTTAAGCCGGAAAGTTGTTTGGTACAACAAGGAAAAAAGGATTCATTAAGTAAGCTTGCGTTGATCAAAACAGTTAATCATATAGGTAGTCTATTAGGAATTCACCCGAAGCTTTACGAACATAGTAGCTTCCTAGAATCGGTTCGATATTTTTGGAATAAGAGACGATTTGCGAAGAGGGGCGAGGATGATATTGATTGGCCCAAAGAGTATATTTTACTTCCGTTTCAAGTTGAGCACGATACGCAAATCCTCTTCCATTCACCCCATATTTCAACGATGGAGGAGTTACTCGAGAGAACACTCATGGCTGTTCGTGAAGTTATCGAACGAGAAAATCGTCATATTCATGTGATGGTCAAAGAACATCCTGAGGAGCATGCTAGAAATGCTTATTTAGATTTAAAGCAAAAGTATAAGCAAGACGAACAAGTGATTTTTGTTACCAAACATGAAGTGGAACCTTTAATAGAAAAAGCACTTGCTATCATTACGATCAATTCAACCGTTGGAATCGAAGCTCTTAGCCAATATAAGCACGTCATAACATTAGGAGAAGCCCTTTATAATATTGAGGGTATTGCTCACCACTGTCCGCATCCTTCACACTTGGCGGAAACATTAGCCACCGTTTTAAAACAAGAAATCAATCAGGAGTTAATAGACCAGTTTCTCTATTATTTACGTTTTATCTATCAAATTGAAGGCTCGATTCATCTTCGTAACCGTGAGACGACTCATCATATTGTTAGTCGTATGGTTAGTGAACAGAGGAGGATACAAAATGAAAGCTATCGCCATTATCCCAGCCCGATACGGGTCCACTAGATTTCCAGGAAAACCACTGGTCCTTATTAAAGGAAAACCGATGATTCAAAGGGTATATGAGCAAGTGGTAAAAAGTAAGGAGCTAACCGATGTTATTGTTGCGACAGACGATCAAGAGATTGCACAGGTCGTGAAGAACTTTGGTGGGCAAGTCGTTATAACCGAACAAAAACATGAAACGGGTTCCGATCGAATTGCTGAGGTCGCCCAATCATGTGAAGCGGATTTTATTGTCAATGTGCAAGGAGATGAACCGTTAATTCAACCGCAGTTAATAGACGATTTAGTGAAGGCTGCTCGTCAAGCACCTGACGCAGTTATTACGGCCAAAGTTGCCATCAAGAATAAAAACAGCATTAGCGATCAAAATGTGGTCAAGGTTGTGACAGCTCATGATGGTCACGCATTATACTTTTCGCGCTCGCCGCTTCCTTTTAATCGAATGGATGCAGATATCGTCTATGACAAGCATGTTGGCATTTACTGCTATCCCAAGGCTATTTTACAAGCGTTTGTTGGGCTCGCTCCTTCTTATTTAGAGCAAGCAGAAGGACTTGAGCAGTTGCGTTTACTAGAGAATGGTTATCCAATCAAAGTCGTCAAGACGAATTATGAGGCAGTTGGTGTGGATACAGAAGCAGATATTCAAAAAGTTGAGAGATTACTAGGAGGACCACTTTATGCCTAATCTTGTTCGTTTAAATGATGAAATGATATTCGGTGAAAAAAACCCATTTGTTTTAATGGCTGGACCATGTGTGATTGAAAGTCGTGAACTCGTATTCGAAACAGCGGAAAAGTTAAAAGAAATAACAGATAGATTACAAATTCCTTTTATCTTCAAAGCATCCTTTGACAAAGCTAACCGTTCTTCGATTCATTCTAGTCGAGGACCTGGAATCGAACAAGGACTTGAGATTTTAAGTGAAGTGAAAGAGCAATTCCAAGTGCCCGTCACTTCCGATGTCCATGAACCTTATCAGGTAGAAATGGCGGCAGATGTTCTAGACATTATCCAAATCCCTGCGTTTCTTTGCCGACAAACCGATTTACTCGTTGCGGCGGCTCGAACGGGGAAAATTGTCAATGTCAAGAAGGGCCAATTTTTAGCCCCTTGGGATATGACCAATGTAGTGAACAAGTTAAGAGAATCAGGTGGCGATCGTATTTTATTAACCGAACGTGGAACAACGTTTGGATATAATAATTTAGTTGTAGATATGCGTTCTTTGATCACGATGAATGAACTTGGTGTACCGGTTGTGTTTGATGCGACTCATAGTGTGCAAATACCTGGTGGCAATGGGACAACTACAGGAGGAAAAAGAGAGTTTGTTCCTTATTTATCAAGAGCAGCAGCAGCTGTAGGGGTTAGCTCTCTTTTTATTGAAACACATCCAAATCCTGATCTAGCCGAGTCTGATGGACCTAATATGGTGAAGTTAAATGAGTTAGAAGAAGTTTTGAAGCCAATTCTAGACATTGATCGTCTCGTTAAACAAATCTAATTTTGAAAAATGGGAGGCTAAAAAATGGATATCCTAGCTAGCGTTTATAAAAGAGAGAACCATATCGAAGTGATGAAGGGTGTATTAGAGAGAGAGGCTCACGCCATCTCGGAGTTAATTTCATCCCTTGATTCTAACATGGAAGAGGCTTTAGAGCTAATGTTACATTGTCATGGAAGAGTCGTCATTACAGGTATTGGCAAGTCAGGGATTATCGGGAGAAAAATAAATGCGACCCTTGCAAGTACAGGAACGCCTTCCCTATTTTTGCATCCATCTGAAGGGTTACATGGTGATTTGGGCATGGTCAGAAAAGGAGATATTGTGATGGCTATATCAAACTCAGGTGAATCAGATGAGGTCATCCGTTTAATTCCTTCTATTAAAAGAATTGGGGCAAAAATGATTGCGATTGTCAAAAATTCGAATTCAACATTAGCGAGGCATTCAGATGTCGTTTTAAATATTGGTAATGTCGTAGAAGCTTGTCCATTAGGCCTTGCCCCGACTACAAGTACGACGGTAACTTTAGCCCTTGGGGATGCGTTAGCGGTTGCTTTATTAACTGCGAGAAAATTCCAACCTGAGGATTTTGCCCTTTATCACCCTGCTGGTTCCTTAGGCAGGAAGCTTTTATTAACTGTGAATGATGTCATTGGAAAAACAAAAAAGAACCCGATCGTGTATCGTGATGATAGTGTCAAAGAAGCTCTTTTTCAAATGACAGCACATGGTATGGGAGCCATTTCGGTCGTCGATCAAGCCGGACGATTAGTTGGCATTTTAACGGACGGTGATATTAGACGGGCATTTGCTTTTTCAGAAGAAGTGTTAGAAAAGCAAGTAGACGAATTATGTAATAAAACACCACTTGTAATCGAGCGTGTAGCATTAGCAACAGAGGCATTAGAGCTAATGGAGGCGAAAAAAATCAACGTACTTCCGGTCATTGATAATAAAAATCAACCCGTTGCGATGATTCATCTCTATGACTTAATGAATCTAGGATTATAGGTGCGAGGGAAGATGGAAGTTCGATTAATGGTTTTAGATGTTGATGGAGTGTTAACCGATGGGAAGTTATACAAAAGTGAAGATGGACGCGAGATCAAAACCTTCCATACACAGGACGGCCTCGGTATTCGCTTTGCTCAAGCAAATGGTCTAGATGTTACGATTATTAGTGGGAGAGTCTCCGTGGCGGTGGAAAACCGTGCTAAAGAATTAAAAATTGAATATGTCTATCAAGGAATTAAAAATAAAGTAGCGGTGCTAAATCGTCTCTTGTCTGAATTATCGCTAGGTTTAGAGCAAGTATGTTATATCGGTGATGACTGGAATGATCTGCCTGTGATGAATAAAGTCGGTTATCCATGTGCTCCGGCAAATGCAGTGGAGCTTGTTAAACAGCAGGCTGTATTTGTTACAGGGAGGAAAGGTGGAGAGGGTGCGGTCAGGGAAGTGATTGAGCATCTATTAGAGGGGAAAATTAATGAGTTGTCGGTTCTTCGTTATTTGGAAGAAGAAGCTGCAATCGTTCAGTAGAGGGTGAGGTTGATCGTATGAATTCATGTTTAATTTGCCAGAAGCATGATGAATTAAATGTAGGATTAATTGAAACAGAACATTGGCTCCTCACTCATGGTCCATTTGAATCGCAAATACTTGGCTATGTTTACTTAGAGCCTCGTCGCCATCTTGAGAATTGGTCGGAGATGACACAGCAAGAGGTAAGTGAAATGGGCATCCAAATTCAAAGAGTAGAAAAGGCTTTGAATAATCTCTTACCATTGCAACGATTATACAGTCTCACGATTAGTGAGGCTGTTTCCCATATTCATGTTCACCTCATTCCACGACTAGACGGACAGGATAAAAAAGGCTTACCACTCATTGAAAAAGCCACACAGCAAAAGACTGATAAACGCAACATCAATGAGCAGGAGTTTAACCAGTTTTTGCAGAGGTTGAAGGAAGAGCTGAGGGCGGTAGTGATGGAGTGAAAGTGAGGGCGGGCGCTGTGTGCCGTTGGAGTACGTGGTAAAAGCACGGATTTTGCTAGCTGAAAAAAGCAGAAGTAGTGTAAGTGAATGAAAAGGGCCTAATCGTGTAGTTAGTCGAGGGGAGGCAGTGGTAAGTGAACGGAGTTAATATCTTACATACACTTTCAAACAAAACATCTATGTCGGAGCTAAAAACTGCTCCGACACCAACAAAAATGAATGTGTGGTTACGTCCTTTACTGGTGGCTTTTCATTCAATTTGATTTTGCTCTTTTTCGTTTTAAAAGAAAGGAGTTAGATTGTTTTATTACTTGAGAATAAGTACTAACCTAGTGGGCGAGTCATGCGGAGACTCTCACGAGAAAAGCTCCCGTGGGACATAGTGGCAGTGCTGAAATCCACTAGCGAAGCTAGTTAGAGTTCAGCGTCACGTGATTGTCGTGGAGCATGATTTTCGATAGCGGCGATTAGAGCTTTATGTTCGCACTAACGTTTATATAAAACTTCCATGATGACTTGCCGCAGCAACGCATCATCAACAAAGATGAAGGTCAGTTATCGCCTAACGATTAATCAAGGTTTGTGAAAATATGGAAGTCAAACCATGTAGTATCTGCACAAAGAGAGGGTTAATGTGCAGATACGGAAGCTAAACCATGTAGTATCTGCACAAAGAGAGGGTTAATGTGCAGATACGGAAGCCAAACCATGTAGTATCTGCACAAAGAGAGGGTTAATGTGCAGATACGGAAGCCAAACCATGTAGTATCTGCACAAAGA
>NZ_JAQQWS010000008.1:30705-173043 GCF_028610675.1 Alkalihalobacillus pseudalcaliphilus | reverse complement strand
AGCCGGTGAAATTTTACTCGTTGTAAAATTTCACCGGCTTTTTCAATTCAGAGGTGGGTTTTGTCCCAGCCTCTTTTAACTAGCTGTTACTTCTTCATCCTTAAAGAAGCGCTGCTCAATACTAGGGTCGATTGGACGTAAAATTTGAATTGTTAATTCAATCGCTTCCTCATAGTGATAACTTCTAAATAACTGTTCCGCTTCATTTAAACCCGATGAGACTTGCCCCGATGTACTCCGATAACGATTTCCAAATTGAATCAGTCGTTCTGCTAACTCTGCTTGTTCAATCGTCTCTTTAATCAACGTCTCATTATCTGCAATCATCGCAACAGCATCTTTAATTAATGCATTAACTCGCCCCATTTCTAATGGTACTTGCTCCAGTTGCTCTGTTGTCTTATGAACCATTTCTTCCCCTTGCTTTAACTTCTCTAAAATATGTAAGGGTAGTCCAGGAATATTGCTTTTTCTAATTAAACGCTTATTATCAATCAAAATCTGTCTAAGCTCGGTTACTGTCTCTTTAGCTTTCCATTCATCTTCTCTCAACATATCTAGCTTCTCTTTAGCTTTATCCATTTCTTCGCCAACTTGTGTAATTAACGCTTTCCATTTCTCAAGCATTTCTTGGATAGAAGTAAAGGTTTGCTTTTCATGTTCTGCCACATCTACAATTACATGGATTTGTTTCGTTGCATCTTGTAGCTTCTTTCTAACCTTGTCTTGTGCCTTTAACTCTTCATCTGTAATCCGATAACTTAATTGAACATGGTTCGTTTCTGTCATTAAATCTTGTAGCTTTTGATCAAGCTCTAATAAACGTTTTTGTTCACCTGGTAGCTCTTCTAATACAAGCTTTTTCGCATCTACTTCTTCTTCCAGAGTAAGATACATTTGTTCAATTTGTTCTTGTTTATTAACAAGGCTATCTTCTATACCATCAAGTTGAAGTTCTTTCACTTGCTTGAGGTGGTCATTTAATTCATTTTCTATCGCTTGAATTCTATTCTCGAAATTTAAGGATTTTAAGTAATAGCCAGAATCCTCCATTTCCTTAATACCAATTCGTAAATTCTTACATTCACTAGGTATCGTCGCCTGGAGCTGGACAAGGATACTAGGTAATTGTTCCATTTTATATGCACTTTTCTCTAGGTTTGTATGAACCTCTTCTAGTGTCGAACGTGCCATCAAATAATTACCGTCAGCCGTAGCTTGATCGAACGTAGCTAAGCCTTGCTTTACTTCCATTAAATTCTGATCTAGTCTTTCTATCGCTAATCCAAAAGATCCTCTTTTTCTTAATAAGTCTTTCTCAAGTACTTCATACTTCTCACGAATCGCTCCAATTTCCTTTCGATTCTTTTCTTCACTTTCAACAAAGTGGTTTACATCTGCTAACATACTTTGAAGTTGATCATCTATACCCTTTAACCGTTGTTCTATATGATTAATAAGTTCTTTCGCACGTTTAAAGCGATACTTACTAGCGAACTCTTCAATATTAAACAATTCTTCCTCGATATCAGGTAAGATGACACCCACAATATCATCCCACTCGTTGCGCCAAAGCTCGAACTTTTCCTCTGTCTCACCAGACATATGTAAATTTTTTACCCGACCAATTTCCTCTGGAATTGAACGGTTCAGTATTTTATTTTTCCAGTCCTCTAAACGATCAACCTCTTGATGAATCCTCTTACGAAAAAACATACCTACAAGAAAGGCGCTCACTAAAATGGCAATTAAACTATATAGTACGATCATTAGAAGTCTCCCTTCCTAATTGCTCAATCTATTTATCATTCGCAATGTTATCAAATGAAAGATTTATCTATTTATCTAAAAAAGTGTATGTACTTGAAATTCTACATGAAAGAAATTATATCCTTCTAATTTCTACAAAATTCCTTGAAATTCTGCCTTTTCACCTATGTAATATGATACCATGAAATAAATAGTTTGTATTCTTTTTTCCATCTATTATGTTGAATTCTTTTAAAAATAAGGAGTGTTTTCTATGATCGTATTTGATGGTCATGTTCATACACCCTTTTGCCCACACGGGACAAAGGACCCATTAGAAGCCTATTGTGAGAATGCCATTCATCACGGATTAACAGCGATTAGTTTTATGGAACACGCTCCACTTCCACATAATTTCCATGACCCAGTACCCCATCAGGACAGTGCCTTATCGTGGAATGATTTAGAACTATATTTATTAGAAGTAGAAAAAGTGAAAAGAGCTTTTCAGGGATCACTAACGATTTATACGGGATTAGAAGTGGATTATATAGAAGGATACGAGAAAGAAACGACGAAAATGCTCGATACGTATGGACCATCATTAGATGATAGTATATTATCTGTACACTTTCTTAATTTCGCAGGTCAATATATCTGTCTAGATTACAGCCCACAATCTTTTCAAAAATTAGTCGAACGTGTCGGTTCGATCGAAAACGTTCATGACTTGTATTTTCAGACCGTTGAAAAGTCGATTCTGACACCATTAGGTGCTTACAAACCAAAAAGAATTGGCCACATTACATTGTCTACTAAATTTCAGAAGCGCTTCCCAACCACTTATCTTTTCGATTCTAAGCTAGATACGATATTTAAACAGATGTACGAACAATCTCTTGCTTTAGATATTAACGGGGCCGGAGTTCTTAAGCCATTATGTGGCGAAACATACCCCAACCCCCGATTTATCACTCGAGCACATCAATATCAGATTCCGCTTATCTATGGCTCAGATGCTCATCAGGTTAAAGCGATGATGTCAGGAATAGAACAACTACCTACCACCATTGACTTTGTCACCCATTTAGACCGTTAGTTTTTATTGGACATCGTAGCAAGAGGGACATATAATTTAGTCGTTCGAACCTCTTGCTCTTTACTAATACATCTATCAATCCATAATGAGATCTGCTCCATATAGCGTTTTATAAAATAAGGCTCTGTCGTTGATAATTGATTGATTTCTTGCAAGTAATGCGGATACAAATAAGGCATAACTAGCAAATGTCTGATTTGTAAAATGAGCATATCGACAGGCTGTTTATGGAACTCAGCTTGCTGCATTCCTGCTCTTAAAATAAGCTCAATCTCATGCTTCTCTTTACGTGAATACGTCGACATTAATTCTCTAACCAATGTCGTATCTAAAGTCATTTCACGATGAACTAGCCTTGCGAGAAAATGATGTTCTTGCTGATAGTGAACAAGTGCCTCTAATAAATGAAATAGCCTTTGCTTATTTGTATGAAAATCTTTATTTTTCTCTTCCACGATGACAGCCAAATACCCTTCTAAAAACTTAACCAATAACTCTTCAAATAATCCTTGCTTTCCACCGAAATAATAAGAAACAAGAGCGACGTTTACTTTTGCTTTTTCTGCTATATGCCTAACCGATGTCCCATCAAAACCTTGCATATAAAATAAATGTATGGCGGCATCTAGCATTTTTTCCTTCGTCAATTTTGACATCAGATATCCCTCCGCTCAGAAATTTCGCCTTTTCTTCCTATTCTTTTTTTTTTCGTTGACTCCTTTTGTTTTCACTCGACATCGTTAAAATACTTTTTGACAGCAAATGGACATTTTCGTGTCACTGATCAATCATTTTGAAGTCTTTTGCCGAATCATGTAAACTATAAATAGAGTTTATCAAGGAATGAGGAATGAACATGTTTCAAAAAATGAATTTACAAGGTACTTTAGAGGAGCGATATGCTTTACTTAATAAACAGCTTGATGCCCTTTTATCGGGTGAATCTGACTTTATTTCGCATTTAGCCAATACAAGTGCATTGCTTAATCACTTTCTAGAAGATATTAATTGGGTTGGTTTTTATTTATTAAAAGAAAATATGCTAGTACTCGGACCATTCCAAGGCTTACCAGCTTGTGTGCAAATCCCTACAGGCCGTGGTGTTTGTGGGAGTGCCGTACAGGAAGGAAAGACTTTACTCGTCGATGATGTTCATCAATTTCCAGGACATATCGCTTGTGACGCAGCTTCAAGGTCTGAGATCGTCATTCCTATTAAGGTTAATGACCTCGTAATTGGAGTGTTAGATATTGATAGCCCTTCCCTTGCCCGCTTTTCAAAAGAAGAACAAAGTCTTCTCGAATTATTCGTGCACACGCTAGAAAAGCATTTAGCTACAGCTATCAAATAAATGAAGAACTAAATTTTTTAAATGGAAATGCCGATGATCGGTATATACGATCATCGGCGTTTTATCGTTCCTTTCAATAACTACCACTAAGACATAACCACTTTATTTTTCCCTGAATTTTTGGCTGCGTATAATGCCTTATCAGCTTTTTCGAATAAATCTTTTAATTGTTTGGTTTCAGGTACACTCTTTTCCCAAAATGAAATGCCACACGATACAGTCACTTTTGGTTCCGTATGATGAGCTATCGCTTTAACAATCCGACTCGCCACCGCATACCCTGTTTCGCGGTCGGCTTGTGGTAGATACACGGCCAACTCTTCACCACCCCATCTTGCCACAATATCACGCTGTCTTGTTTTTTCCTTTAACAAATTACCGACTTGGACAAGAATCTCATCGCCAACCTGATGGCCATACGTATCGTTAATTTGTTTGAAATTATCAATATCTAGGAGTAAAAAAGCTCCCTCTCTATCATTTTGAAATGATTTTTCTATCGAATTATTCAGATAACCCCTGGCATATAAATCCGTTAAATGATCGGTAATAACTAACCTCTCTAACTCTTCATGTATCATGGAATTGGTAAAAGCCAACGTGCAATGTTGAATGATGGCCTGTAAAAGCTTGAAGTGATCAAAACTAAAATGAACTGGCTCACGATGCATAACGATAAACAAACCTTCTAGCTTTTTTGTCCGCATCATCGGGATGGTAAGTACAGATTGATAGGGAAAATCCTTTAGTATAGGATCCACATGGGCCCTAGCGATATAAATAGCATCCATTTCACGTGTCAATCGTTCGATTAATCCCCCTAACTCCTGATTAATCCCGTTTTCTTGAAAATAACTAGTACTTCCCTTAATAAGTGATAGCTCTTGATTTTGATTCGTTAATAAAATCCCAATTTCCTCTGCATCAAATGCCTTGATGATTGTATGCTTTATAAAATCGACCGTATCCGTAAACTTCAAATTTGAATTGATTTCCTTAGACGTTTGGTTAATTAATTGAAGGTCATAGATAAGTTGCTGTGATTGCTGATATAATTCCGCATTTTCAAGTGCATTTCCACCAATATCTGCTAATAATTCTATAAAAGCTAATTCATTTTTGGTGAAAAGTCTTCTTATATCGGTCGATATCTCAAATACACCATAAATCCCTTGCCTTCCTCTTAACGGGGCGTAAACTTTCCTCGTTCTTTCACGTTCATTTATATCCATTTCAATTTTACCCGATAAGTAAACCTTGTCGATCGTCGCACTCTCACCGTTATCACGGTAATTAAGGACGTACTTTTTCGTATGCTCATTCTCGGTCCATTCATGTGTAACTAACACTTTAACCGTTAAGCCGATAAATACTTCTTGAATAACATCAATAATTTCCATGATTACGGCATCACTTTTCATAGAAGAATTCAATTTCTTCGTTACTTGCAATAATAAATGTTGATCACGTGATTGATCTTGAATCTTCTCTAACTCATATCCTTGAGCAAATAGTGAACATAACTCTTCTAAATGGGAACAAACGTTGTGATGGAGGCTTTCTTCAATTTTGTCACAAGAACTAAAGACAATATACCCATAAACCATAAGATTCTTGTGAATAGGTAAAACTAGTTGATGAATAACCTCTCCGTCCGTTTCCCACTTGCATAATTGACTTTTACAGTACGAATCTCCTTTTAATGGGTACTTCCAAAATAATTGCTGCTCGATGGTTGAATCTGAACTAGCTACAATCATTAGCTCTTCATTGACTTTTTCTAATACCGTCACGCTTGCCGATGAATAGAACAACCTTTTCCCAACATCAATCAACGATTTGGCAAGCTCCGTCCAACGAATCTGAAATTTTGTTTTTTTCAAAATGTTAAAGGTGACTTCTTTAAAAAAATCTTCTTTAATAGGGAGTTTTTTGTGATTCATTCTTAGTTGATGTACAATCGCCTTTTTATGGCTAAACTCACTTTTATATAATGGAAACACGACGATAATAAAACTGCTTTCATCGTATATATTTGTACGTTCAATATAATACTCAAAAAACTGGTCCTTCACATAAGATTTAGCTTGTTTGACCAAGCGGTAACAACTCTTATGTATATAATCTTCTTCTTCTTGACTTAATTGATGATAATAAGCCATTTTGGTTTGTGCCTCATTGATAAGTAAAAAAGCAATGGAGTTTTTTAATGATTGAGATCGCATCGTAAGCTCATTTAGAACGGCCATAAAATACTCATATTCCTTACTCGTTGCCTGTTCATTTATTTTTATTGCAACATTCAAGCATCTCACCTCATTTTTGTTTCACAGACCAATCTCAATACGATAGTTTCGCCTACAAAGTTGATTCCTAACTTCACTCAAAAAGAAATAGGTCTTTTTTCATTCAATTATAAATGAATCAACTAAAATATACTACTATTTACTTCGATCTTTTCTATATTTTCTCATTTATCTATGAATTTTGCATGAAAGCTAGTGCGAACATAGAAAGTTACTCATCGTTACCGAAAATTATGCTCCGCGTCCTGCTGGGTGGTGCTGAACTAACTGGCTTTGCCAGGCGATTTCAGCCCCCCCACTACGTCCCGCGGATACTTTTACCGAGGGAGTCTCCACATATTTTCGTCCGCTGGGTTACCCTAGAACACTAGTTCAAAGAACAATCTTAAAACATTCATTAAAGTGAATGAAGAGCCTTAAGTAAAGTAGCAGAACCAAATTGACCAAAGTACCACCAGTAAAGGGAGAAACCACACTTTTTGTTAATTAGTGGTGAAGTAGATTAATTACTCCAGCTTTTCTCGGGCTTTCTTCCTCTTTTTCTGCTCGCAATCCCGTGATTCCGCCTTTGCAAAACTTCTTCTTTCTTTCTCACCTTGTACTTCACCACGGATCTGTTTTCTTTACTGGTGAGATAACGTTTCTTATATCTAACCTATAAATGGAATCTTGACTTTTGGAAGTAGAAAAGTTACAATTGACTTTGTGTGAAATATGGCAGCAAAGGTTGATCATATGAAACTGTTTTTGTTCCTCTCTTTAGGAGGTGCATCACGTAACCTCAAGCTGTCGAGGCGAAGATGCATGAAAGCAAAATCAATCATATGCGAAAATTCTACCTTCTGTTGTTATTTTGCAACATCAAAATAACAAGGAGGAGTCAAACATGGCTCGATATACAGGTCCATCTTGGAAACTTTCTCGTCGTTTAGGAGTTTCTTTAAGCGGCACAGGTAAAGAATTAGCAAAACGTCCGTATGCTCCAGGGCAACACGGTCCAAACCAACGTAAAAAACTTTCTGAATACGGTTTACAACTTCAGGAAAAACAAAAATTACGTCATATGTATGGTGTAAATGAGCGCCAATTCCGTCGTATTTTTGATGATGCTGGTAAAATGACTGGTATCCACGGTGAAAACTTCATGATTCTTTTAGAATCTCGTTTAGATAACTTAGTTTATCGTATGGGTCTTGCTCGTACTCGTCGTGCAGCTCGTCAATTAGTTAACCACGGTCACATCGTTGTTGATGGTGGACGCGTTGATATTCCATCATACCGCGTAAAGCCTGGTCAAACTATTTCTGTACGTGAAAAATCACGCAATTTAAATGTACTTAAAGAAGCTTTAGATGTGAACAACTTCGTTCCTGCTTACGTTTCTTTTGATGCAGATAAATTAGAAGGTTCTTACACTCGTTTACCAGAGCGTTCTGAACTTCCAGCAGAAATTACAGAAGCTCTTATCGTTGAGTTCTACTCTCGTTAATCTCTCTAGATTACAGAGTGATACAAAAACCGCTCTTACCATGTTGTTTTCATCTCATGGTAAGAGCGGTTTTTTGACTTCTATCCAAAATATCTATAGCGTAGTGGACACTCTCATTTAGTCACCAGATAAATCCCATTCAATCATCTATTAAAACCCTCTCTCTCAACGCACTGATTTCTTATAGCTAAAATTTTTATCACTGTTTAATTATCCATTTAGCTATTTGCTCAGCTGCATATTTACCAGACCTAATCGCTCCTTCCATAAAATGCGGAAAGCTTAATGCTAATTCACTCGATGCAAAAGCAAGACCTTTATAAGGTTTACGTAGAATTTCTGCTGCATTCCCTTTTCCGCCAAAAAGAACTCTTGCACTATAGCCACCACCACAGAACCGTTCATTTACCCAAACGCTTTCTATAACTTCTTTGTATTGGAGAGCTACTTCACCAAAAATTTCTACTAGTAAGCGCTCTGTAAATGTTTTACGGTCAGCTTTCTTAAAATTGGAAGCACGAATGGCCCAGTCTGCTCCAATAAACATGGTTAATCGATAAACCTCTCCTACTATGGTTGAATCTATTATTGAAACACCACTCGGATTTGTAAAAATGACGCCACTTAAACGTCTCACTTGTCCTCCGCTATCATAATGGTGCCAAAACGGCTCCTCATATGACCATGTAATTTTAATAACTGCACCATCGCCATAGCTATTGATCGCAGCAGAATAATGCGTATACATATCATTACTAAGCTTAATATGTTTTGCGACAGTCGGTGGAATGGCCAAGATTATGGCTTTTGCGTGATACGTTTGAGCATTGCTTTTTACCGTAAAATGTCCATCTTCTTCTAAGACGACTTCAACGACTTCTTGGTAGTGGACTTGAGCTCCTATTTGATGTAAAAGAGTATTGATCACATTTTCAAGTGGGCCAGATGCTTGGTGGGTTAAATCACTTTTATTAGAATAATAACGAATATGAGCGTTAGCAACCGCTTGACTACTCAAAGTATTTGGATTACTCGTAAATAGTTCCGAATGAAAACTATGTAAAAGCTTTTTGTGATAGTCATCTTTTATATAAGTATCATACACATCAGTTAATCGCTGGTCATCCCCTTTAGCTTGTAACTTCAGTTGATTTTTCAAATTTTCTAGTAATGTATCAATTGGTTGTTTATCCACTTGATCAATTTCAACTGCTTCAGATACAAAATCCGTTTGCTGAACCGACATCCCTGACTGAACAACCAATTTACTCAATTCCGTCATATCCTCATTGAAGAATTGTCCACCTAATTCAAAGAAATGGTTTTCTTGATGAGATGGACTCGATAAAACCTTTCCACCTGCACGACTAGATGCTTCTAATACTTTTACTACTAAATCTTTTTCAGTTAAACAACTTGCTGCTGATAAGCCGGCTAATCCAGCTCCAACAACCATCACATCTACCTGTTCCATCACTCTTTCACCTAACCTTATCGTCATTCATATTGTTAGGATTACCAATCCGACATTTCTCAATGCCTTTTTACATCAACAAAAAAAGTCGCAAAAATAAGGTGAGAACCTCATTTTTGCGACATCTGCCTTTTAACCTTTATATAAATAATTTAGCCTTAAGAAGCATTACTCTTTTCCTCATCAAGAAGGTGACACGCTACCTCCTGTTGCCCGCCACTCTTAACAGGCTGTAGCTTGGGCTCTACTTCCTTACACTTATCAAAAGCATAGGGACAGCGTGTATGGAATCGGCATCCCTTTGGAGGATCGATAGGAGAAGGTACATCCCCTTTTAAAAGAATACGCTCTTTCTTAGCTTCAATATTTGTACTAGGAATTGCTGAAAGCAAAGCCTGTGTATAAGGGTGCTTTGGATTTTGAAAGAGCGATTTCTTATCAGCGACTTCTACAATTTTTCCTAAATACATAACAATGATTCGATCAGAGATATGTCTTACTACACCTAAATCATGCGAAATAAATAAATAGGTTAATTTATAATCACGTTGCAATTCCTTTAATAAATTTAATACTTGTGCTTGAATCGATACATCTAGGGCTGATACGGCTTCATCACATACAATTAACTTCGGATTCACAGATAACGCTCTCGCGATACCGATTCGTTGCCTTTGCCCACCACTAAATTCATGCGGATAACGGTCTAATTGATGTTCTCCAATTCCCACTGTCTCTAAAAGCTCTCGGACACGGTTTCTTCTATCTTTTTTGGGAACAACGCTTTGCACCTGCATCGATTCCTCTAAAATTTGACTAACCGTTTGCCTTGGATTCAGTGAAGCATAGGGATCCTGAAAGATAATTTGTAAGTCTTTCCGCTTTTTTCTCATTTGAGTATTACTTAAGGCTAATAAGTCTTCACCTTGAAAAAAGACCTGACCTTCATAAGGATTATCTAAACGTAGTATCGCTCTTCCAGTTGTCGATTTCCCACAGCCAGACTCACCCACAATACTAACCGTTTCACCTTCTTTAATCGTGAAGGATATATCATCTACCGCTTTTACATGATTCACTGTGCGTCCAAAGATACCTCCTTTGATTGGAAAGTACTGCTTCAAACCATCCACCTCTAATAGAACTTCCTTATTCATGGGTATTCACACCCTCTCTTTGTCTGTCCCACTCATCTGTATACATCCAACAACGCACGGACTCATCCTTTTCCGTTTTCGTTAATTCTGGTAAATTTAAGGCACATATTTCTCTAGCATGAGGACATCTCGGTGCAAATCGACAGCCTTCTGGTAATTGAAAAGGGCTCGGTACTGAACCTGGAATAATGGCCAAATCTCCTTCGACATCTTCATCATGCTTAGGTATGGAATCTAGTAATCCAATGGTGTAAGGATGCTTCGGATTCGTAAAAATCGTTTTAACATCTGCGTATTCAACGATCTTGCCACAATACATGACGGCAACCTTATCACACATTTCAGCGACCACACCTAAATCATGTGTAATCATCATTAGAGAGGTACCAAGCTCCGATTGGAGATTTTTTATTAATTCCAAAATTTGAGCTTGAATCGTTACATCAAGAGCCGTTGTTGGTTCATCAGCTATTAATAATTCAGGATTACAGGCAAGAGAAATCGCAATCATTACACGCTGTCTCATCCCACCGGATAACTCAAATGGATATTGCTTCGCCCTTTTTTCAGGGGATGGAATTCCTACGAGCTTTAGCATTTCGACGGCTTTATCCCATGCTGGTTTCTTTTTTAATTTTTGATGGATCCGAATTGACTCAGCAATTTGTTCCCCACATGTTAATGTTGGATTAAGTGAAGTCATCGGTTCCTGAAAGATCATCGAGATATGATTCCCTCGAATTTTTCGCATTTCTTTTTTAGTCTTATCAAGCAAGTTTTCGCCTTTAAAATGAATCTCACCATCCACAACCTTACCTTGCGGCTCTTGAATTAACCGAAGCACGGATAAGGAGGTAATACTCTTTCCAGAACCTGACTCACCAACAATACCAAGTGTCTTTCCTCTCTCAATTGCAAAATCTACACCATCAACTGCTTTTACCTCACCGTCTCCTGTAAAGAAGGAGGTACGAAGCCCTTTTACATCAAGAATATAATCATTACTCATACTTCCACCTCACCTTAACTTAAATCAATTCGTTTATTGAGATAACGATACGAAATATCAACAATCGTGTTAACGAGAACAAACAGTAACGCACAAACTAATACCGCACCTTGTACCATTGGGAAATCTTGAGCACGAATTGAGTCAATAATTAATCGCCCAAGTCCATTTATCGCAAAAATTTGTTCCGTCACAACCGCCCCCCCTAAAAGTGAGCCAAATTGTAAACCAACAACAGTAACTACAGGAATTAACGCATTTTTTAACGCATGTTTATAAATAACCACTCGTTCTGAAACCCCTTTTGCATGAGATGTACGAATATAATCCTGATCTAAAACCTCAAGCATACTCGAACGAGTCATCCTCGCTATAATTGCGGCACCAACTGTCCCTAAAGTAAATGTCGGTAAAATCATCTGTTGCCATGTATCCCAACCTGCCACGGGTAACCATCCCAAATTAACAGAAAAGAAATAGATTAGCATAATCCCTAACCAAAAGTTCGGCATCGATAAACCAAATAATGCAATTAGCATTAATGTGACATCGAGCACACTGTATTTTCTCGTTGCTGAAATAATTCCAACTATTAATCCAAATACCACAGCCAACCCTGTTCCGAGTATCGCTAGCTGTACGGTAATCCAAAAGCGAGAGTCAAAGATTTCATTGACAACATCTCGATTTGTTCTAATTGAACTACCCAAATCACCTTGAGCTGCATCTGAAACAAAACGAAAATATTGTTGATACCAAGGGTCATTTAACCCTAAATTCTCCCTCATCTGTTCAATTTGTGCGGGATCTGCCCCTTCACCTGCCATAATACGTGCGGGATCCCCTGGACTTAAATACATAATAAGGAAGACCGCTAGTGTCACACCAATTATGACTGGGATTGTTTGAACAATTCTTCTTATAATAAATAAAAACATTTTATGTCACCTTCCCGTTTTTTAGTTCTTTGTTCGAGGATCTAACGCATCTCGCAAGCCATCACCAAATAAATTAAAACCAATAACAACCATTACAATGGCAATGCCCGGGAATAATGTAATATGTGGCGCTTGAGCTATATAACTACGTCCTTCTGATAACATTCTTCCCCACTCAATATCAGGTGGCGTCGTCCCGAGTCCTAGGAAGGATAATGCACTGGAAGTAATAATCGCAGATGCAATATACAAAGTCGTCTGAACAATAATAGGCGACATAATATTAGGTAAAATATGTTTAAAGATAATTCGGAAATCAGTAGCTCCGACTGCTTTAATCGCATCAATATATTCAAGCTTTTTTACCCCTAAGGTAGAGCCTCGTACAATACGAGCAAAGCTTGGAATCGCATAGAAAGCTACCGCAATAATGACATTCATCGTACTAGGGCCTAAAATACTAATAATAGCTAAAGCTAAAAGAATTCCAGGGAATGCTAAAAGAACATCACAGAGTCTCATAATTAGGCTATCTAACCATCTACCATAATATCCTGATAAGATGCCCAAAATAACACCTGTCACAGCTCCTAAAAATGTAGCACTAATACCGATAAAAAGAGATAGCCTTGTCCCATCTAAAATTCTACTTAATATATCTCTTCCTTTATCGTCTGTACCAAACCAATGTTCAGCACTTGGCCCTTGAAACGTTTTACTAAAATCCGGCGTAATCGGATCATATGGAGTAATATACGGTCCAATAATAGCTAAGATAAAAAAGAATATGATAAACACAGCTCCAATAAGTGCTGCTTTATTTTTTGCTAACTTTCGATAAAAAGACCTCCACCTAACCATTTTTGAGTGCGGGGCAGCAGTTGGTGTAACAGGCGAATTACCTATCTGTGGTTGTGGCTCCATGTATATCATCCTTTCTGTTTAAAATCATGAAGATTCATTACGTTAATAAACCTATTACGTTACTTTAATAGTATTTTTAAATAACGTTGATTACCTTTCTTTATGTATGAATCAACCCTCCTTTAAGTCCTTAAACACATCAAACATTCAAAATACACCTTTGTTTCTCAAGAAAAATCAAATTTTTAACAATTAAAATGGACAAAAAATGAAGATTAGGACTATATCTTTTTTTATTTGAATAGTATCATATATGTGTAGAATATTCAAAATAATATTGTAATTTAATATCTTTTAAATTATTATATTATTTGTAATACTTAAATCAAATTATGTCAAAAGGGGGAATATGAATGAAAACAGCACGAAAGAGTTGGTTATTTTTACTAATGGCTGCAATGTTAGCCTTAGTCCTTATCGCTTGTAATAGTGGTGAGACAGGTGGAGATACTGATGATGATCAAGGAGGTTCAACAGATAACGGTGGTGACGATTCAGAAGAATTAGTAGCCGTTGAAGGTGGGGGAGCTACCATTGCGATCCCTTCAGATGCACCGACACTTGATCCACATGGTCAAAATGACTCTACTTCAAACGATGCAACGACTCAGATTTTTGAAAGGTTAACAGATTTTGATGAAAATGGAGATGTAGTTCCTTTATTAGCAGAATCTTTTGAGCAAGTTGATGAAAACACATGGGATTTTACCCTTCGTCAAGGAATTAAGTTCCATGATGGGACAGACTTTAATGCAGATGCTGTAAAAATTACCTTAGACCGTATTCTTGACCCAGATTTCGCGTCACCTAAACGCGTCATTCTATCAATGATTTCCGAGGTCGAAGTCATTGATGAATTTAATGTAAGGATTATAACCGATGAGCCGTTTGCACCACTTCCAAGACATTTGGCTCATAATGCTGGCTCTATCATTGCTCCATCTGCTATTGAAGCAGAAAATGATGGTGGCACGAAAGTAACGGAAAATCCAATTGGTACCGGTCCTTTCAAATTAGAAAACTGGAATCGCGGTGCTTCAATCGAAATGGTTAAAAATGAAGATTATTGGGGTGAAGGTCCTTACCTAGATACACTGACATGGGAAGTAGTACCTGAACAGCCAACTCGTGTTGCGATGCTTGAAAGAGGCGAGGCGAATGTAATTCTCGTTGGAGCTTCTGATGTAGAACGTGTTGAAGGAATGGCAGATATTAGCACAAACCGCGTTCAAGGAACTCGAATGGATTATGTAGGAATTAACATGGAAAAAGAGCCTTTTAACATTAAAGAAGTTCGTCAAGCGATTGCTATGGCTATTAACAAAGAAGATGTTGTCAATGGGATTTTAGCTGGTCAAGGTGTTCCATCTGTAGGCCCATTAGCTCCTACTGTTGATGGAAACTACCAAGGTCTTGAGCCACTTCCTTTTGATATCGAAGGGGCTAAAGAATTACTAACTGATGCAGGTTTCCCTGATGGTTTTGAAACGACAATTTTTGTTAATGAAGGTAGTATAGAGCGTGCTGGTATCGCTGAGCTTGTTCAAACACAATTATCACAAATCGGAATTACAGTAAACATCCGTCCATTAGAGTGGGGAGCTTTCCTTGAAGCGACTGCCAATGGAGAACATGAATTATTTGTCCTTGGTTGGACGACAGTTACCGGTGATGCAGATTATGGATTATATAACTTATTCCACTCTTCACAATTTGGAGATCCAGGTAACCGTTCATTCTTAGCTAATGATCGTGTCGATGAGTTACTTGATATCGGACGTACAAGTACCGAGCAAGACGAGCGTTATGAAGCTTATAAAGAAGTCTCTGAAATCTTAGTAGATGAAGTCCCAATGATTTATTTATTCCACCCAGACTTTGTCCACGGATTAAATGGTATTGCCGAAGGATTCTTTGTTAACTTCAACGGTACACCATTCTTCAAGGATGTAAAACTAGCCGAATAAGCTAAAAACTCGCTCAGGTGAAAGAACCTGAAGCGAGTTTTTTTATGAATAAAACCAGAGAAATAAGGGAGTCAAACAAGTAGCGACAATCGCCATGAGTAAAAAGGATAACGTGCTTATAGCCCCTGCCTCATCGTCAAATTCCATCAATCTAGCTGTTCCAATTGCATGAGCAATTGCCCCCATCGAAATTCCCTTTGCCAACACTGTTTCTATTTTTGCTTTTTTAAAAATATAGGGTCCCATAATAGCCCCAATCATACCAGAAATTGTACATAAAGCTGCTGTAAAGGATGCTATACCTCCATACATATGGGCGAGCTCAATAGCGATCGCTGCTGTTGTATTTCTTAATAACATCGACGTAATCAAATCCAAGCGGACATCAAAAAGCCAGAGTAGAAATGTACCTGACAACATCGCTAGAAATGACGCAACTGTTAACCAAAAGAAGATAGTAGGTAATATTTTCAATAATCTTTTTCGATGAGCATACAAAGGAAAGCTAAGTGCAACAATCGCTGGTCCTAAAAAGAAATCAACGAAACGACCACCTGAATGATAGGTCGAAAATGGTATGTCAAATACTAACAGTAACATGATAATGACTAGTGTAGAAAAAAAGACAGGTAACAGTAAGCTCCACTTTGTTTTTCTATAAAAGTGTAAACTAACTAAATAAATAGTTACGGTTATCAAGCACCACATGAAAGCTATTATCATTGATCTCTCTCCCTCAATACTCCTTTGTTCTTCACACTTTTTTCAATCAATAAAGAAGTAATCGTTAACACGACGATCGTACTTAATAATAAAGTCATAGAAAGAAAGAGACCTACGCCTGATAATAGCTCCGAATATTCAATGATACCTACTGTAACGGGAACGAAAAAAAGTGGTAAATACATAATGAGCAGACTCGCCCCTTTTTTGCCCCTATTATAAAGTTTGTCCTTCCCTACTATTAACGTTACAAACATGAGAAGCATACCTATTAAACTACCAGGAACAAAAGGAATAAAATTTTGATGAATCCACGATCCGATTCCATAATATAACACAAGTAGACCGATTGTACCGACCAAAAAAATAAGCTTCATGCATGCACACCCCTAGCTCGTTTCTTTTACGAATCTCCATAAAGATACGGCCTCTAACTTAGAGACCGTCATCATATTTGCTATACAATTTTTACAAACTTTCTTTTGCCTACTTGTATGATGAGACCTGATTGAACATCGACTTGTAATTGAACATCATCGACCTTTTCACCGTTCAACTTCACGCCACCATTTTGAATCATACGCCTTGCTTCTCCTTTTGATGATTGAAGGTTTAATGAAACTAACAAGTCTACGATCCAAAGTGAAGCCTCGCCCTCCCATTTAACCTCAGGCATATCATCTGGCAGAGCCCCTTTTTGGAAAACGGTTTTAAAGTAAGAAATGGCCTCATCGGCTTGTGCTTTACCGTGGTACATTTCAACAAATTTAGCTCCTAAATTCATCTTCGCGTCACGTGGATGCACGGAGCCATCTTTTAAGCCTTCTTCAAGCTTCGCAAGCTCATCTAATGGAATATCTGTCGCCAACTTATAGTATTTAACCATGAGCTCGTCAGGTATCGACATCGACTTACCAAAAATTTCGTTTGGCTCTTCATCAATGCCAATGTAGTTATGCAATGATTTAGACATTTTACGTTCCCCATCTAATCCTTCGATCAGAGGTAAAGTCATCACAATTTGTTTTTCTTGTCCATAGGATTCTTGTAATTGTCGGCCCATTAATAAGTTGAATTTCTGATCGGTCCCACCAATTTCAATATCTGTTTCCATAGCTACTGAGTCATAACCTTGCATAAGCGGGTAGAAAAATTCATGAATAGATATTGGTTGGCCTGCTTTGTAACGTTTTTCAAAATCATCACGCTCCAGCATCCTAGCTACGGTCATATTCCCTGCTAGTTGAATGACATCCTCAAAATTTAATTTTTGCAGCCAGTCTGAATTATAAAGTAAGCTCGCCTTATCCATGTCTAAAATTTTTCCGTATTGATCCACATAAGTTTGAGCATTTGCCAATACTTGCTCATTCGTTAATGGCTTTCTCGTCTCTGACTTACCAGTTGGATCACCAATTCTTCCCGTGAAATCACCAATCAACATTTGAATATGGTGCCCTAATTCTTGGAACTGTCTCAACTTGTGTAGAACTACCGTGTGACCTATATGAACGTCTGGAGCTGAAGGGTCCATGCCTAACTTAATATTTAGTGGTTTTCCTGTTACAACAGATTTAGCAATTTTTTTACGAAATTCGTCCTCGGGAATAATCTCAACAACGCCTCGTTGCAATAGTTGGACCTGTCGTGTCACCTCTTGTTCTTGTTCTGCTGTTAATTTTAATTCTTCCATGTTTATTCCTCCTTTTTAAAACACAAAAAAGCCTCCTCCCAAAACAGGGACGAGGTTATCGCGGTACCACCCTAATTGAAGCTGACAAAATAAGCCTCCACTCAAGACGATAACGGCGTAACCGTTTCTTGCTACTCACAAGAAAAATGCTCCAGGTCTGTAATTTAAAATCATCTCGTGCTGATTCACACCAACCATCAGCTCTCTTTTTGCTACTAAAATGATTCCACCTATATACCTTTCTTAGCAAACGTGTTTAATAATTGAATTGATTCCTTTTTACCATACTTATAAGACAAATGTCAAATAGGAATATTTGGATAAAGGATAGGCACTTTCTTTATCCTATGCTATAATATGGCTGTTACGAGGAGGTATCTTATGAAAAATTTCTTTTCAGCTATTTCCGAACGTCTTCAGTCGTTTACGGACTGGTTACACCAACGAAAGATTATTCGTAATATCGGCATTACCTATCAAGTATTGTGGAATCTCTTATTAATCTTAATCATATTTGGTACAATGTCGCTCTTCTTTGCCGGAGGAGCTTTTGCTGGATATTTCGCTTCGTTAGTAGCAGATGAACCGTTACGAGCACATGATGAAATGCTCGTCGATATTTACGACTATGAAGAAACGAGTGAAATATATTTCTCTGATGATGTGTATTTAGGCAAAGTCCCAACCGAATTAGAGCGAGAGGAAATATCCATCTCTGAAGTCTCTGATCATGTTATACATGCACTTATTGCCACAGAAGATGAACATTTTTATGAACACGATGGTATTGTACCTAAAGCTATTTTGCGAGCGACCTTGCAAGAGTTTGCTAATTCTAGTGTTCAAACTGGTGGTAGTACACTGACACAACAATTAATTAAACAACAGATTTTAACAAGTGAAGTATCCTTTGATCGGAAAGCAACGGAGATTTTACTTGCACTTAGACTTGAACAATTCATGGACAAAGATGACATTTTAGAAGCTTACCTTAATGTCGTTCCATTTGGTCGAAATGCATCAGGTCGCCAAGTCGCCGGTGTCCAGGCTGCTGCCCAAGGGGTTTTTGGTGTGGACGCTAAAGATGTGAATATTCCTCAAGCGGCCTTTCTTGCAGGATTACCACAAAGCCCGTTTGGATATACACCATTTACAAGCTCCGGTGAAGTAAAAGAGAACTTTGACGCTGGACTCAACCGCATGAAAACGGTCCTACGTAATATGCATGAAGAAGGCTATATTACGGAGCAAGAATATGAGGAAGCACTCGCTTACGATATTCGTAAGAACCTAACTGGTGCAGTCGCTTCTCCACTACAAGACTATCGTTATTTAACAACTGATATATTAAACCGCTCTACGATTATTTTAGCTAACAAAAAAATGGAAGAAGATGACGTAGATATAGCCGCTCTCCTTTCAGAGGCTCGTGAAATCGAAGATGAGGTAGAACAACAAGAAGAAATAGAAAACATTCGTTCCATTCAAAATGAATACCGCCATAGCGCACGTCAGGATTTAAGAAGAAATGGCTATGTTATTCGCACAACGATTGATAAAGAGATTTATGATGTGATGCAAGAAGCGGCCAACGCCAATGAGAATCTCTTCGGTCGAGATAAAGCAAGTCCTATCGATCCTGAAATTACAAGTCAACAACAGCAACTAGGCGTCGTTTTGACTGATAACCAAACGGGAGCCATATTAGGTTTTGTTGGTGGACGTAATGAAAAGAGTTCTACGCAGGACTTTAATTTTGCGACGATGAAAGGACGCCCGACTGGTTCTACGATGAAGCCATTACTTGCCTATGCACCTGGAATGGATACCGGTACCGTTCAACCTGGATTTGTCATTCCAGATACACCTGAGAATTATAACGATCGAGAAGCAAAACCTGTTACTAACTTTGATAACAGCTATAAAGGCTTATTAACAGTTAGACAATCAATCGAGCAGTCGCGAAATGTACCTGCTGTCCGAGCTTTTAATACGGTCCAAAATGACATCAACCGAGAATACTTTGATAAATTAGGTTTTCATACGACTTTAAGCCACGGTATCTACGAGTCAACGGTTTTGGGACCGCTTGATATTACGGTAGAAGATAACGTTAATGCTTACACAACTTTCGCAAACAATGGCAAGCGTAGTGAATCCTATATGATTCAATCCATTGAAACAAGAGATGGTCAAACCATCTATAAACACGAAGTACAAACGACAGATATTTTTACACCTCAAACTTCATATTTAATGATAGATATGATGAGAGGGGTTATTCGTAATGGTACAGCGTCACGAATCAATGGCCAATTAAAAGGAAATATTGATTGGGCTGGAAAAACGGGTACTTCCAATGATGAAAGAGATTATTGGTTTGTTGCCTCTAACCCAGCAACGACACTTGGCATATGGGCTGGTTATGAGCATAACATGAAGTTAGACAGTGAATATAACCGCCGTACCCTTAATCTTTGGGCTAATATTGCCAATGCCGTTTACGATATTCGTCCTGACGTACTAGCTGCAGGTGAACGATTCCAAGCACCAGATGGCATAGTAAGTCGACAAGTTTGTACGTTAACTGGTACACTCCCATCTAAGGCTTGTTCTGATGCAGGTTACGTGAAATCGGAATTATTTAATTCGAAGTTTGTACCATCACAGCAAGATAGTAGTGGTACTGCACGTTTTGTAACCATTGACGGGAAAAATTATCGTGCCTTAAGTAATACCCCCGTTGAATTTACTGAACAAGGTATAACGGTTTCCTTTGATCGATGGAATATTGATGATATTAGTAAGTATTTGCCGGATAATATGAAAAATATCGTCCCACAAAATGATGCTCCTAATAATGGAAATTCGCCAGGCAAGGTCTCTGGTGTGTCCATTAGTGGCTCTAATCTTTCTTGGAGTAAACATGGAGCTAGTGATATTGTCGGTTATCGTGTATATGCGGCAAGCAGTGGCAGTAATGATTTCAGGAAAATTGCCGATGTTAAAATGAATACGACAACCAGTTATAACGTAAGTGGTGGTGGTTCAAGAGCTTATGTGGTAACTGCTGTTGATACAACCGGAAATGAATCTTCTCCTTCTGATGTCGCACGTGGCGGCGATTGGATAAGCGAAGAAGAAAAACAGAACCAAGCAGAACAAGAGAGAAAAGAACGTGAAGAGGAAGAACGGAAACAACGTGAAGAAGAAGAAAGAAAAGAACGCGAAGAGGAAGAACGTCGACAACAAGAAAATGAAGAGAACGAAGATGACGACGACGCTGAAGATGAATAACGATTTTTAAAGTAGAAAAGCCGCTGACATGGACTCCATACCTTGTCAGTGGCTTTTTTTGTGACATTTAATGACGTAAAAGGTCCTTAACGAATTGTTACGGAGGCCTTTACTGTTTTGGTTGTCCTCAAAGCGGGATGACAACAGCATTAGTCATATTCTTCTCACACTAAAAAACCTGATGATAGAGCTAGGCTCTATCATCAGGTTATCGGTATATCTCTTAATCTTCCATTGTTGATAAGTCACCTGTTGGTAAATCAAGCTCCCATGCCTTTAAGACACGTCTCATGATTTTACCACTACGAGTTTTTGGTAACTTATCTCTAAATTCAATTTCTCTTGGTGCTGCATGAGCAGATAAACCATTTTTAACAAAGACACGAATCTCTTCTCTTAATTCATCTGTCACTTCATAGCCATCACGTAAAGCGATGAATGCTTTAATAATCTCACCACGTACAGGGTCAGGCTTTCCAATGACACCAGCTTCAGCGATCGCTGGATGTTCGACTAATTTACTTTCTACTTCAAATGGACCAACACGCTCACCAGAAGTCATGATGACATCATCAACCCGTCCTTGGAACCAGAAGTAACCATCCTCATCCATATAAGCAGAGTCACCTGAGACATACCAGCCATCAATTTCGAAATAGCTATTATATTTAGGTTCATTCTTCCAAATGGCTCTCATCATCGACGGCCAACCTTTTTTAATCGCTAAATTCCCCATGCGATTTGGAGGTAAAACATGACCTTGGTTGTCAATAATCGCAGCCTCAACACCTGGAATTGGTTTACCCATAGATCCCGGACGAATCTCCATGGTTGGGTAGTTACAAATCAACTGAGCACCCGTTTCCGTCATCCACCATGTATCATGAATTCTCTTTTCAAATACTTTCATCCCCCAACGAATGACCTCAGGGTTTAATGGTTCACCAACACTCGCTACATGTCGAAGGTTTGATAAATCGTACTTTTTCACAATAGCGTCACCTGCACTCATCAACATTCTAAATGCCGTTGGTGCACTGTACCATACCGTTACATTATATTGCTGTAATGCCTCATACCAATCGTCTGGACTAAAACGACCACCTTTAACAACATTCGTTACTCCAGCAAGCCACGGTCCAAAAATTCCATAAGATGTACCTGTTACCCAGCCCGGATCAGCTGTACACCAATAAATATCATCATCTTTTAAATCTAAAACCCATTTAGCTGTTTGATAATGTTGAATCATTGCATTATGAACATGTAGGACACCCTTTGGTTTACCGGTAGAACCCGATGTATAATGAAGAATTAATGGATCCTCTAAATCTACCCATTCGATATCTAATTGATCGCTAGCTTTTTCAAATTGTGCTAAGAAATCAACGACTTTATCATCCTCTTTAACTTGATCATCGACAACTAAGATTTTTTCTAAGTTTGGTAAATCTCCAACTGGCACTCGCTCAAGTAATGCCGGTGTTGTAACAAGTACTTTCGCTTCACTATCTTCTAAGCGATCACGTACGGCACCTTCCATAAATGCTTCAAATAACGGACCAACAATAGCCCCTAATTTAATCGTTCCAAGTAAAGCAAAATATAATTCTGGTGAACGCGGCATAAAAATAAATACTCGGTCACCTTTCGTTACGCCAACATCCTTAAGAACATTAGCAGCTTTGTTAGAATTATGTTTCAAATCTTCATATGTAAACGATTCATCTCGTTTAGCATCACTGTAATAAAGAGCAATTTTAGACCCCTTTTCACCTTCTGCATGACGGTCAATCGCTTCATATGCTAAGTTTACTTTTCCTGTTTCATACCAAGAGAAATTCTGTGTTACTGCCTCCCAATTAAAGTTTTGGGCAGCCTCATCATAGTCTTTTAAGTTATGATTTCCACTTACAGATGGAAGCGCTTGCATTTTCATTTGACATCTTCCTCTCTTATTTTCAGATTTCACCATTATTATATAACAACCTGAAAATTTATTCAATTTAAAATGTTCGATTATGACAAAGAATTGTCACTAAACCTTAGTTAAATTTCTGAAAAATACCACTTTTCCCTATGTTATGATAAGATCAAGATGCTAAAAAGCTTGTTTAAAGGTGGTTACGTACAATTATGGAACATCCTAAAACCTACGCCTCATTAGAAATCCCTTATCAAGAAAGAACGATTTTCTTAGAAGGACCCGTTCCTTCAGATAGGCTCGAGGGCTATGAATTCCACGAAGACCTTACATCATTCCGTCCAGTAAAGGAGCAAAAAGAAGCGATTTTAGAAATTGCTGATTTGCCTGAGGGAAGAATTAATATTATCCGTGACGGTAATATGGTCGTTGGTTATGTCACTTTTCACTATCCAGATCCTCTTGAACGTTGGTCTGAAGGTGGACTAGAAAATTTAATTGAACTCGGTGCCATTGAAATCGCTCCAGACTATCGTCGAATTGGAGCAGGCAAAAAGATCCTTGCCCTTTCAACACAAGACCCTTTTATGGAAAATTACATTGTCATTACAACTGAATATTATTGGCATTGGGATTTAAAAGGAAGTGGACTAGATGTTTGGGAGTATCGTAAAATGATGGAAAAAATGATGAATGCCGGTGGTTTATATTGGTTTGCAACAGATGACCCAGAGATTAGCTCACACCCTGCTAATTGTTTGATGGCCCGTATCGGAAAACATATCAAACCTGAGACCATTCAGGAATTTGATCAGCTACGATTCCAAAACCGATTTATGTATTAAACTCACATAAGGAAGTGACCTTTAATGCTTGTAGAAGAAATCATGCAAAAAAATGTGATTACTTTATTAGAAAGCGCTACCATTCAAGATGCGATCCAACTTCTTGAGGAAAAAAGAATCCGCCATCTCCCTATTATTAATCAAAAGAAACAACTGATAGGTATTATTTCTGACCGCGACATTCGCGATGCAAGACCATCCATCTTTTCTTCTAAGGAAGAGGATGAGATTTTATCCAAGCAGGTTTCAGCCATTATGACAACAAACGTTGTTACAGCACACCCTTTAGATTTTATCCAAGAAGCGTCATCAACCTTTTATACCCACCGAGTAGGCTGTTTACCTGTGGTTGATAATGAGAAACTTGTAGGAATCATTACACAAAAAGAAGTACTCTATTGTCTCACTGAGTTAATAGGTGCTCACCAACCTAGCTCTCATATTGAAATAAAAGTACCTAATCGCTTAGGTGTCCTTGCTGAAATTGCTTCTATTTTTAAAGATTATCGTATTAATATCATTAGTGTGATCGTTAGGCCAAGTAAAGAAAACAATCAGGATAAAATTCTTATTTTCAGGGTTCAAACCATTGATCCAAGGAGGGCCATTCAAGAGATTCAAACAGCAGGATTTGAAGTTTTATGGCCTAGTATTCCAGGAGGACAAAGATGACCGCAAAATCAGCTTTTATTTATTCACCCAAACAACTAGGCTATCGATTCCATGACAATCACCCTTTTAATCATATGCGTTTGCAATTAACCTATGATTTGCTCGAAGAACTCCAAGCTATTCCACAAAGCCTAATTATTGCTCCAAGAATGGCCTCAGATGAGGAAATTGCTTATATTCACTATCCGGATTATATGGAGGCCGTAAAGCAAGCGGGAGCAGGCAATCTAGATGAAGAGTCGGCCTATAGCTTTGGCCTAGGTACGGAAGACACACCTATCTTCAATCAAATGCATGAAGCTTCCGCATTAATCGTTGGTGGAACGCTTACTGCTGTTGAAGCGGTCATGTCCGGTCAGTATCAACATGCCCTGCATCTAGGTGGTGGCTTACATCATGGGTTCCGCGGTAAAGCATCCGGGTTTTGTATTTACAATGATAGTGCCATAGCCATTGAATATTTAAAAAGGAACTATCAAGCAAGGGTCCTCTATATAGATACGGATGCCCATCACGGAGATGGCGTCCAATTTGCTTTTTATGACGACCCTTCTGTTTTAACTTTAAGTATTCATGAAACGGGTAGATACTTATTCCCTGGTACAGGACAGACGAACGAAATCGGCTCGGGACAAGGGTACGGTTATTCAATTAATGTTCCGATAGATGCTTTTACAGAGGATGAATCCTTTATAGATGTGTATGAAACAGCTATTAAAGAAGCGGTAGAATTTTTTAAACCAGATGTTATTCTTACTCAAAATGGGGCTGATGCACATTTTCAAGACCCATTAACTCATTTATCCGTATCGTTAAAATCACTCCACTTGATACCAAAGATTGCTCACCAATTAGCCCATGAATACTGTGGCGGTAAATGGGTTGCTGTCGGTGGTGGCGGTTATGATATTTGGGACGTAGTACCGAGAGCATGGGGTTCCATTTGGCTAGAAATGACCGAACAAACTCATGTTTTTAACGATGAGATTCCAAAAGGCTGGATTGATAAATGGCAAGAAAAGGCACCGTGTGCTCTCCCACAATCTTGGCTCGATTCACCTAAAAAGATGCCAACTATCCCAAGGCGGCCAGAAATAACAGAAAAAAATCAAAAAACACTTGAGCAGGCCTTATATCATATTCGTCGAGAGAAAAATACTCATAAAAATAGGCCTTAAACCCATTCGGTTTGAGGCCTATTTTTTAATTAACGCTCTGATAATTTCATAAGCATTTTACAGACAAAATCATGCGATTGCTTACTAGCAAGCTTTGTAAAATCTACAAAGGACAACGAAGCTTCACCATTTGCTTTATCAGAGATCGAGCGGATAATGACAAATGGAATTTCGTTCATAGCCGCAACTTGAGCAACTGCAGACCCTTCCATTTCTACACATACGCCCTCAAATTCTTCTCTTAATTCGACGACCTTCTCACGGTCAGCAACAAATTGATCTCCGCTTAAGATTCTTCCTTTAACAACATCTGCAACTGAAAGCTCTAGGGCCGCTTCCTCAGCAATGTCGACTAATAAAGGATCCGCAGTAAAGTCCGATGGACCATCATACATGGGAATTTGACCTCTTTTAAAACCAATCGCACTCGCATCAATATCATGCTGCATTGCACTTGTCGATACGACAATATCACCAACATTTAACTCTTCTAATAATCCTCCAGCGACGCCTGTAAAAATTAAATGAGTAATCTCAAAGGTATCAATAAGAATTTGAGTGGTAAGCGCTGCATTTACTTTGCCTACTCCTGACTGGCATAAAACAATATCATGACCTAGCATGGAGCCTTCATAAAATAAAACGCCCGCTTTTTTTGTTTCAAGGTTTACATCCATCTCCGCTTTCATTTGTTCAATTTCTTCATGCATTGCCCCAATTATCCCAATTTTCATCATTGACCACCCCATAACATAATCTATCTCTGTATTCCCTATACAGTTTAACGCTTTTCTCCTCATCTTAAAAGGAACAAGTTTCAAATCAGAAAAAATTATCTAAAACACAACTCATATGTTTGAAGATGCACCTCCTTGATAAGAGATGTGCCTTCTACCCCTAGTTTCGATTAAAAGGTAAGTAAACTCCATTATTAGCTTCACCAACGCTTGCTCTTCCTATTAACAAACAGAAAAGAGCGCTACTCATATCAACAAGTAGCACTCTTTCCTAAAAGCAAATAAATCAATCATTAAAAAGTCTCTTCCTCTTCAAAGGTTGGGTCTGAAATGATAATGACAACGCGTCGATTCATTTGCAAGTTCTCTTCATTTGTATTGGATACGACGGGTCTCGTATCACCATATCCTGTCGCTAAGAATCGATTCGCCTCCACTTCGTTATTCTCTACAAAATAACGAATAACACTACTTGCTCTCGCTCCTGATAATTCCCAGTTAGAAGGGTATCGATGCGTGGCAATAGGACGATTATCGGTATGTCCCTCTACCTTAATCATATTTGGAATAGCTTCTATTAACGTACCCACCTTCTCAAGGAAAGGTTTGGCATCATCTAATAAACTCGCTTCACCAGATTCAAAGGTTAATCGCTCTTGTAAAACTAAAACAACACCTCGATCATCCCTTGTTGCTGAGATATGCTCATACAGTTGATTTTTCTCAATAAATTCTTGAACCTCTTGTAATAGCTCATCCATCTTGACTTCTTGATCATCTTCAAATTCCTCTGTATACTCCGCATCATTCGCTTCAGATCCAGATGAATCAAACTCAACCATCGAAGGCATAAACTCAAAAATTTGTCTTTGGTTAAAAGAATCAGCCATAGCCTGAAACTTTTGATTATCAATAGCTGACATGGAAAACAACATAATAAAAAAGACAAGTATTAACGTCATCAAATCAGAATATGTGATCATCCATTTTGGTGCACCACGTTCTGGCTCTTGTTTTCTACGCTTCAGCATTTTGCTCACCTTGCTGAGTCACAATCTCTTCATCTTTTTTCTTTGATTGACGATTAAAAGCACTTAATTTCTCTTCTAAAATTTTGGGATTTTGTCCGGATTGTACTCCAATGACACCTTCAATAATAATCTGCTTTAAAAAAACTTCCTCCTCAGTCCGGTTAGCTAGCTTTGCTGCCATTGGAATGAAAACTAGGTTTGCTAAAACAGCTCCATATAAGGTTGTAATAACAGCTAAAGCCATAGCAGGACCTAATGATGCTGGATCTTCCATATTCTGAAGCATTAAGACTAGTCCAACTAATGTACCAATCATACCCCAAGCAGGTGCATATTCGGCAGCACGCTCAAAAATGGAACGAGCATGGCGATGACGGTCTTCCATCGCCACAACCTCTGCCATTAATATATCCTTAATAACATCCTGCTCAATTCCATCAACAGCAAGTAAAATTCCCTTTTTAATGAAACGGTCATTTACTTCATCAAGGCTAGCTTCTAATGCGAGTAATCCTTCTCTTCTAGCTTTTCCAGATAACTCAACAAATGTATCAATTAAACCATTGATGTCTTGCTCGTTCGATTTGAAAACCTCGAGCATCATTTTTGGGACTACTAAGATTTCTTTTAATGAAAAATTGACAACGAGTGCTGCCATTAATCCACCGAGCACAATAAAAACAGATGCCCAGTCAAAAAAAACACCGAGTCCGCTTGGACCTGCATTTGCGATGACAGCCATCAAAAGAACCGTCAGTCCTAAAAATAATCCTATGGGTGTCATCAGATCAAACTTTTTCATATTCCACTCCCCGCCCGAACGTAACTGTATCGTTATGATTTCGTTGAATTTCGATATTCAATACGGTGTGGTAATACGACGATATGATTATCCAGCTCTTCTTTATTCATAAACTTAGTTAGTAATCTCATTGATACAGCACCAATATCATACATTGGTTGGACAACAGTAGTTAATGTAGGCCGGACCATTGTTGCCAATCGCGTATTATCAAATCCAATTACCTCAAAATCTTCAGGGATTTTGTATCCTAGATCTTGTGCACCATGAATAATACCTAAAGCCATTTCATCATTTGCAGCAAAGATCGCAGAAGGCTTGTCTTTTAATTTCGAGAATTTCTCCATCGCTTCAATTCCTGAATCATACGTATAGTCACCAACTAAGACATAATCCTCATTAAATGAGGCGCCACCATCCTCTAAAGCTGAACGATACCCTGCAAATTTTTGAAAGCCATTAACAGGATCATCCAGTGTACCTGATAACATGCCAATTCGCTTATGTCCCTTTTCAACTAAACTTGAAATCGCATCATAAGCGGCTTGCTTATAATCGATGTTTACAGAAGGGATTTCTTTATCGCCATCTAACGTAGCTGCTAATACAATCGGAACAGGTGATAGCTTAAATTGCTGCACATGTTCATCGGTAATTTGACTACCCATAAACACAATTCCATCCACTTGTTTCTCTAATAAAGTATTGATGAGGTGGATTTCTTTGTCTTGATTTTGGTCGGAATTACACAAAATAATGTTGTATTTGTACATCGTGGCAATATCTTCAATTCCTCTAGCAAGTTCAGCGAAAAAAATATTGGAGATATCCGGAATAATCACACCAACCGTTGTCGTTTTTTTACTAGCTAGTCCTCTAGCAACCGCATTAGGACGATAACCTAACTGCTCAATTGCTTCAAGTACTTTTTTTCTGGTTGTTGGCTTCACATTCGGATTTCCATTCACTACACGTGAGACAGTGGCCATTGAAACCCCTGCTTCTCTTGCTACATCATATATTGTCGTATTCACTGTTATCCTCCTTTATAATCGTGCCTAGATAAATTATGTATAATAACATTTATCATAGTATACAATGGGGAGGTCCGCAATGTCTTTACACTTCTTATATCGACATCTTTCGTAATATTTTCAATAAAAAGTGATGTAAATTGCTTCCCCTAAATTAGACCTATCTTCATTTAAATGTCTTTTCTTCCATAGTATATGTTTTTTATAAATTTTCATCAGGAATAAAATTTACATTCATTCCCTTTCAATTATACGGGAAAAATCAGCCCTTCGAAAGGGCTGATTCCATTTTAACCTTTTAATACACCGCTTTTATATAAACCAGATTGCTGTAGTTCATCTAAAAATGTATTAAATTGAGCAATATTCATTTGTTGAGCTGAATCTGATAAAGCAACAGCCGGGTCCGGATGCACCTCTGCCATAACTGCATCTGCTCCGATCGCTAAAGCGGCTTTAGCGGTTGGTAATAATAAATCGCGGCGACCGGTTGAATGCGTTACATCCACTAGTACTGGTAAATGCGTTTCTTGTTTTAAAATAGGAACAGCAGAAATATCTAATGTGTTACGTGTTGCCTTTTCATACGTACGAATTCCTCGCTCACAGAGCATAATTTGATCATTACCTTTAGAGATAATGTACTCAGCTGCGTGGATGAATTCTTCAATCGTTGCTGCTAAACCTCTTTTTAATAAAACAGGCTTATCTACAGAACCCGCTGCTTTTAATAGTTCGAAATTCTGCATATTGCGGGCACCAATTTGAATGACATCAATATAATCAACAGCCACTTCAATATCAGCAGGATTGACAATTTCACTAATAACAGCCATGTCTAATTCGTCTGCGACTTTTTTTAGAATTTGTAGCCCCTCTAGCCCTAACCCTTGGAAATCATATGGTGAAGTCCTTGGCTTGAAAGCTCCTCCTCGTAATAAGCGTAATCCCCTTGCTTTCATTGCTTTAGCTACGGTAAGAACTTGCTCATAGCTCTCAACCGCACAAGGGCCAATAATTAGATTTTGAGCACCATTACCAATTAATTCACCTTTAATATCGACGATTGTGTTCTCTGGTCTCTTTTTACGTGAGACAAGTAAAGCTTTGCTATTGTCATCTTCCTGAAGTTCCAAACTCGCTTTAAAAATTTGTTTGAAAATATGCTGCAAGGTTGAAGTCTCAAAAGGTCCTTCATTATGATCGGCAATATGATCAAGCATTTTTCTCTCTCTCACTGGATCAAAGCGCGTGACACCTTGCTTCCCTTTTAATTGACCTATTTCTTGAACCACTTCAGCTCGTTTATTAATTAACTCTAATAATTTCAAGTTAACCTCATCAAGCTCTGAACGCAACACTTCTAACTGATCACGACTCATACTCTCCACTCCCTCATCTCAACTACTTTATTTATGATTACGGTCATTATAGATCATTTGCAGAACATTGTCACTACTTTTTCTTTATTAATTAAACGCTTTTAAGTGCTAAAGTGAACTTTTATCAAATGACCTTTCAATTTCTAAACAGTATAAAGTTTACTTTAAAAAAAATCAATTGATTTTATCTTTTCTCGAAAACAAATTTTTCACACAATACCAGCTTCATCTAGTAAAATAATAGCAAGACTAATTATAGAGGAGACATGATGACATATGGATGAGAGAAAGCAGTCACCGTTATTTGCTCTCGACATCGGTACAAGGTCTGTGGTTGGTTTATTATTACAACCAAAAGATGAGCAATTCCAACTAATTAATATGGAAATAATTGAACATAAAGAGCGCTCTATGCTTGATGGCCAAATTCACGATATACCTGCGGTTGCAACCGTTATACAACAGGTAAAAGAAAAACTAGAGGAGCGACACGGTACACTTGAAAGGGTTTGCGTTGCAGCTGCAGGACGTTCATTAAAAACGAAAAGAGCCACCTATTCTTACGAATTAACCGGAAAACAAATGCTCACACAAGAAGATGTCATGCACATGGAATTAAGTGCTGTTCAAAAAGCACAATTTGAGCTGGCAAGAATAGAAGAAAAAGAAGACTCGCTTCATTATTTTTGTGTCGGCTATTCCGTCATTCATTATCAAATCGACGGAGAAGTTATTGGCAGTTTAATTGATCAAAATGGTGCCGAAGCAACTGTTGAAGTGATCGCCACCTTCTTACCCAAAATTGTCGTGGAATCACTCATACAAGCTTTATCACGTGCAGAACTGGAGCTAGAAGCTCTAACCTTAGAGCCAATTGCTGCGATTAATGTCTTAATTCCATCTTCCATGCGCCGATTAAACGTCGCTTTAGTAGATATTGGTGCTGGTACTTCTGATATTGCCATCACGGATGAAAATACAGTCGTTGCTTATGGGATGGTCCCTTGTGCAGGCGATGAAATTACTGAAGCCATTAGTGATCATTTCTTATTAGACTTCCAAGAAGCCGAGACAGTTAAAAGGCAGATCCGTTCAAATGAACCGATTTCTATACATGATATTTTAGGTTTTGAGACTCAATATAAAGCAGATGAAATTATTCAAGCAATTCGCTCACCCATTCGTCAATTGGCTAAAAAGATAAGTGATGAAATTCTTGAACTAAATGGAAGGCCGCCCAAAGCAGTTATGCTTGTCGGAGGTGGTAGTTTAACGCCTGAATTGACGACACATGTAGCTGACCAACTGAGACTTCCCAGGAATCGAGTCGCCATTCGTGGCATAGACGCTATACAGAAGCTCGATCGCGATCATCTTCCAGCAAATATAGGTCCAGAGCTTGTGACACCAATAGGTATTGCGATTGCAGCAAAAGAAAATCCAATTGAATATCTAAGTGTAAGCGTTAATGAACAAAAGCTTCGTCTCTTTGATATCAAACACTTAACCGTTGGTGATGCTCTCTTATCAGCAGGAGTAGAGATCTCTAAACTTTATGGAAAACCTGGTCTTGCTCAATTTATTACCATTGACCATAAGAAGATGACAATTCCTGGTGAGCTTGGCGAAATACCGACCTTAATGAAGAATAATCACATCACAACTTTACAAGACCCGATTTATGCTAATGATAAGATCGTAGTTAAGCGAGGAAACGACGGGAAAAAAGCAGTCGTTACGATCGAGGAAATGTATGGTGGAACGCCTAACTACCCTCTACTAGTTAATGGGGAGAAAGTTAACATACCAGGTGCATTTACTTTACATAACCAAGTATTACCTGCTCATTATGTTTTACAAGATGGTGATTCCATTTCTATTACGTACCCCAAAACAATAGCGGACATTTTACAAGCACTAAATATGGAGCCGCACTTTTTTGAGAAGCTTCAAATTAAAATAAATGGTAAAAGCCACCGTCTGCTCTATCATGGTTATGAACTACGTTGTAATGGCCAATTAGCAGATTTATACACGCCTGTTAAAGCATTTGATCACTTAATGATTCCAAAAGATTTACATGAAGTAACATGGACTTTAGCGAATGTTTGCCAACATTTAAACGTAGACGTAAAGAAACAACTGACACTTTATTTCAATGGACAAAAAACGGTCCTCACGAAGGATATAAACCAATTTTTCAGAGGCAATGAAAAACTTGAGGCAACCTCGCTCCTATATCCCAATGATGACTTAACACTGCAAGAAATACCTGATACACCTTTTATTTTACAAGATATCTTTGCCGTTATTGACATAGATACCGCACCAATGCAAAACCGTAAAATAGAAATACGTAAAAATGGGATCGAAACTGGCTTTGCCGAAACCGTCTATGAAGGTGATGAGATAAGCCTGACTATCACTTAAATAAGAATACATTTAAAAGCCGGTGAGAGACTCTCACCGGCTTTTCCTATTAGAGATGGGGAATTTCCCCACCCACCTCTTCATACGATTTATTTACTTTTTTCAACTTCTTCAATTTTAGATTGAATATCAGCTACTTCTTTTTTTACTTTTTCAGAAATTTCGCCTTCTGCTGATTCGATTTCGTCGGCTAAATCACTTGCTAGATCTTTTACATCATCTTTAACTGCATCTGCTTCTTTACGCACACTAGACGCGACATCTTTAACTTTATCTACAACTTGAGAAGACTGTTCAGATACCGTGTTAGCTATTTCGCTCGATCTTTCCTTCGCGTATTTAGCCCAATCATTCCCTTTTTCATAAGCATTTGTAGCAAATTCATTCGTCTTTTCCTTAGCAAGGTGAGCTTGCTCTGAAATATCCTGACGTAATTCTTTACCTGATTTTGGAGCCAATAAAAGTGCTGCGGAAGCCCCTACGATTCCACCTATTAATGAGCCAATTAAAAAGTCTTTCGTATTCATTTCTGCCATTTCTTATTCCTCCTTAGATTTGCTCTTTTTCTTTTTTTCTTGCTTTAAATTTTTCATAAAAATCAATAGCAACCTGTCCCCATTGTACCACTTGAGCTATTTGCTCAGATTGTTGATTTGTTTTCGTTGTGATCGTATGGGACACGTGCTTAATTGACTGATTAACTTGTTGAAAGGATTGACCTAATTCTTTGACGGAAGCAAATACTGGGTCTAATGATTCTGATTTTTGCTGAATATCGTCTGCTAATTGATTCGTTCTTTGCAAGAGCTTTTCTGTTTCGGATGTTACTCCATTCATTTGTTTTTCTACACTTGCAATGGTCGTCGCAACATGCTCTAAAGTTTGATTAGCAGATTTTAGCGTTTTAATGAGATAAATGACCAAAATTGCAAAAGCAACTGCTACAATTAGGGCACTTATGTATACTAATTCGATCAAGCTTCCACCTCCTTACATATTAATGTCATTCCCTTAGATTGAATAAAATAAACTTCCAAATTTGAGGATTATCATTTGGTAAATCATAAAAATTTAATTCGCTTTAAGGCAATGTAATTCCTTCTTTAAAATTGAGTATTTTTTTACAAACTTAACATGAATCTTATGGAAAATATTTATATACACCATACTACCACAATTGGATGTAGATTTCATAACCGAACCCAATTTTATGTAAAATTAAGCGACGATTTATTTATGTATGAAAGTTATCCTAAAGGCGATGTGCTCTCTTTTTCATTCACGTCGCATTGGCAGTCCTTTTTCCAGCTTCATTGCTTCGTATATCGATTTACTCCGCATTGACCTCTCTTTTTTCGGCTTCATTGCCACGTATTTTGATTTGCTCCGCATTGGCGGCCAGTTCTCTCGGATTCATTGCTACGTATTTTGATGTTGGTGGCGAAGTGAATCAGACTTCGCCATGTGGGTTTTGTATGAAAGTGTACGGAGGGAGATATGTGGAGGTCTGCTCGTCGCTACCGAAAATCATGCTCTGCGACAATCACGTGCGCTGAGCTAATCGGCTACGCCGCTGGATTTCTGCCCTGCCACTACGCCCCACGGCAGTCTCCACATGACTCGCCCGTTGGGTATGTGCTAACATCAAGTACAAATAATCACTCATACAACAATAACTAAAATTTATTTGAATGAAAAGTCACCAGTTAAGGACTGTAGGTAACTCATAGGATACGGAGTATGTTTTTTAATAGTGACGAATAGCTATCCGCATATTTTATACAACTCAACTGGTTTTTTTCTGGTCGTTAAATTGTTAAGTATACATAGGATCTAAATAAAGCGTAACGTAGGAGTGGTCTCCTGGACGTTACGCTTTACGTATTGTCAATCAATGTGCTGTTAATAATTCTTCATAGGCTTGCTGATATTTTTGAATATCACCAGCACCCATAAATAAGACGACGCCTTGATTATAGGAGCGTAATACACTCATATCACCATCATCAATCAACTTTGCGCCTGGGATTTTTTCTTGTAAATCATGAATGGTAAGCTGCCCTTGATTTTCTCGAGCAGATCCGAAAATATCACATAAGTACACTTGATCGGCTTTCGAAAGTGATTCAGCAAATTCTGTTAAGAATGTTTTAGTTCTTGTAAACGTATGAGGCTGGAACACAGCGATCACTTGTTTATCAGGATACTTATTTTTGGTCGCTTGAATCGTAGCAGCTATTTCAGTTGGATGATGGGCATAGTCATCAATTAAAATTTGTTGACCTATCACCTTTTCTGTAAAGCGTCTCTTCACACCTGCGAACGTTTTTAAATGAGGCTCCACCACATCTGCACTAATGTTTTCATAATGACAGATGGCGATAACTGCTAGTGCGTTTAGAACATTATGCTCACCAAATCCAGGTACAATAAACGTTCCATACAGGTTATTACGAACATAGACATCAAATTGCATCCCTACATCCGTTCTTTCAAGATTACGTGCTTGAAAATCATTGTCTGAATTAAAGCCGTAAAAAACAACAGGTACATTCGCATGCATTTCCTGTAAGTAACGATCATCTCCACAAGCGACAATCGCCTTATTGACTTGCATCGCCATTTCCTGGAAGGCGGTAAAAACATCCTCAACATTTTTAAAATAATCAGGATGATCAAAATCAATATTTGTCATAATACAATAATCGGGCTTGTAGTTCAAGAAATGTCTGCGATACTCACAAGCTTCAAATACAAAATACTCGGAGTCTTCCTTACCTTTACCCGTACCATCTCCAATTAAATAAGATGTAGGCTTGCTTGCTCCAAGTACATGTGATAATAACCCGGTCGTTGATGTTTTTCCATGTGAACCCGTTACAGCGATACTTGTAAAATTAGATATGAAATCTCCTAGAAATTTAGGATATGGCTTCACATCCATCCCTAATTCATGTGCTTTTTTTATTTCAGGGTGATCTTGTCCATAAGCCGCAGAAGCAATTAACGTCTGTCCCCCTTGAATATTTTCAGGATTAAACGGCAATAAAGGTATTCCTTTTTTCTCTAACGGCACTTGTGTAAAGAAATTCTTCTCAACATCTGAACCTTGTACTTGTTGATTCATATCATGCAAAATTTGGGCTAGTGCACTCATGCCTGACCCTTTTATTCCAATAAAATGATACGTATTCATAGATGGACCTCCAAAATCAACTCATTTAACTAAATGTCCAATTTATCGATATTTTTGATTGTTAAGCTGTCGATTCATTATAACAAACTACTTTGTGATGATCTAGACTAGCTAGTATTTCCTCTTTTGATTGTATTTCTATTATATACGGTAATCGAAGGATTGGTGCCTATAGCTTCATCGTATTGAAAAATCGCACTAAGTCACTTTCCCCTTATTACCTACTATTCCCTTTTTTAAACTTTTCATAGCCTTATTCTCCGAAGCTTAGTAATTCCTCTAATTCATAATCATCGACAAGAACATGTCGAGGCTTACTTCCCATCGCTTCTGAAACAACACCTTTCGCCTCCATCATGTCTACGAGTCGGGCAGCCCGATTATAACCAACCCTAAACCTTCTTTGAATGCTAGAAGCCGATGCATTCCCTTGTTCGACAACAAAATAACATACTTCTTCAAATAACTCATCATCTTGTTCTACAGCGGCCAATGCTGATTTTTCTAATTGACCATTTTCAATTAAATAATGTGGTTCTCTTTGCTTCTTCACAAAAGCGATGACATCCTCTATCTCTTCATCTGAAACGAAAGTACCTTGAACACGAATGGGTTTAGGTGTGCCATTTTCATGAAACAGCATATCGCCTCTTCCTAACAGTCTTTCTGCACCTGACATGTCTAAAATTGTTCGTGAATCGGTTTGAGACGAAACCGAGAATGCAACACGTGTTGGTATATTGGCTTTAATTAACCCCGTAATAACATCAACTGAGGGTCGTTGTGTCGCTAATAATAAATGAATGCCGCATGCCCGAGCTTTTTGTGCAATTCGGCAAATAGCGTCCTCAACTTCCTGTGGCGAAACCATCATTAAATCAGCCAATTCATCAATGACGACCAAAATATAAGGAAGTGCTGGTTTATCTGCTGCTTCAGAGAAACGTTCATTATATCGACCTATGTCTCTCACACCTTTTTGACTAAATAGTTCATAACGCCTTTCCATTTCCGTTACGACCCATTTTAAGGCATGTGTAGCTTGCTTAGCATCTGTAATGACCGGTGTTACTAAATGTGGTAACCCATTGTAAGGAGCTAATTCAACCATTTTCGGGTCAATTAGCATCATTTTAACCTCATCAGGATTCGCCTTATAAAGCAAACTGATTAAAATGGAATTTATACAGACACTTTTTCCAGATCCTGTAGCACCTGCAACCATTCCATGTGGCATTTTTTTTAAATCCGTCACAATGGGTTGCCCAGATATATCTAAACCTAAAGCTACATTTAAAGGAGAGTCTGGCTGGATGAACTCTTTACGCCTTAAGATTTCTCTTAAGAAGACTGGTTTAGATTGACGATTGGGAACTTCAATTCCTATTGTATTTTTCCCAGGAATAGGAGCCTCAATTCGAATATCCTTTGCCGCTAAAGCTAGTTTCATATCATCTGTTAAACTGGTTACCTTTGTAACTTTTACACCACGTGCTGGCTGAATTTCAAAACGTGTAACGGATGGACCCTTTGTCATGAACACGACTTTGGCATCGACATTAAAGCTGGTTAGTGTCTCTTCAAGTGTATCCGCCTGTTCCTTTAACCAATCGGAGTCATCCTCTGTCTCGACAGATGGATACTTTAATAATTGGATACTTGGTTTTTGATAAGTCCCGTTCAAAAGCTTTTGCCCATTATGTTGCTTATGCTCTTCTTTTGATACCCGCTCTGTAAAAGCTTTCGTCTCCTGACTTTTGGCGTACTTCTTCCGGTCTGAAGGTAGCATCATCACATTAAAAGGTAAGGTTGGTTTACCCTTATTATTTTGAGTAGTACTATGCTTCATTCCCTGCTTTGCTACTGCTTTACTCTTAACTGGAGCACTAGGTTTGACTTCCTCAACAACGGCTCGTTCTTCTGCTTGATCAGCATAAGCGTTTACTAGATCAGGAGTTGAAACAGCTTCTTGTTCCGATAGGTCATCGTCCATAACACGGTCTTCTGACTCTTGGAGGACAACTTCTGTTTCACTATAAAAACCATCTATTGTTTCAAGAGATTCCACTTCTTCATAACTTTGCACTTCCTGTAAATGCAAAGAGGGAAGTTCGTCTTCAATCGAAACGTGATTATCATTCGTTTGGCTTTCCTGACTCTTGAACGAATCCCTATCCATCTCTTCTGTTTGACGGTCAACTTGCTCTTTATGCAATGGCTCAGCTACGGCTGCCGCTAGTTCTTCATTCACCTCAGAAAAGACATCACCATCTGTCTCTAATGAATCATCGTTTGACTTCACATAAATGTGACCATTATTTTCCCATTTGCTTTTTTTCACTTTATACGGTTTATAACCGTAAATAGGTGATGGGACAACAGATGGTTTAAAACTAGCATTCGTGAATTTTTGTTTAGGTTGAGATTCAATATCCTTATTCGAATGACTATCTTGCACCGGATGTTTATTAGAACGATTCTCGTAAGTTGGTTGAAGATTGGAAGATAATGATTGCTTTTGTTCGTCCCTTAACTCAACGTTACGACTCTGATTCGTTTTTGTTTGTGTTCTGTTAACAGTCTTTTTTGATGGAAATTTTTTATCAATGGCTTTGACACTATTATTTTGAGCGTGCACCTTTTCCTTCTGTACAGATGTTCTCTTTGCTATAGAGTGATCATCCATTACAGGAAATCGAAACTTACCAGGCTTGGCATATTCGTATGTCATTTTTGATTGAGCTTGCCCTTCATGTTCTTGAACTGTTCTTCCGCGTGTATGTATCGATTGTTCTTCCTTTTTATGCTTATGATGAGATGCTAAATAATCAGAATCAGTTTCAGAATCCTCTCCAAAAAAGTAACGCCTTACTTTTGACCATACATCTTGAAATGTTGACATACTACCCCTCCGTTTCCACTCTGACCTAGTCTAGCTTTGAATAAAAAAACCACTAGAAAACTAGTGGTTCCAAGCTGTAGCATCTATCGAATGTTCAGCCTGTTCTTTTTTCAAAAACGTTCCTACATCTTCACTAAAGAATGATCAAATTGACTTCCTACTACAAAGGCGTCTTCTAATACTAGAATGCCTTTTTCTTCAGGTGCATTTGGGATTTGAAGCTCTTTAGCTGAACAAATCATACCGTGGGAATCTACACCTCGAAGTTTTGCCGCCTTAATTTTCAGTCCACTTGGCATTACAGCATCTACTGTTGCAACAACAACCTTTTGTCCTGCCTCTACATTCGGTGCACCGCATACAATTTGAACGGTTTGTTCGCCAAGGTCTACTTGACAAACACTCAATTTATCGGCATTAGGATGCTTATCCTTTTCTTTTACTAAACCAACAACAAAAGAAGCTTGGTCCTCAAATTGCAGTTCATTGACATCCGCTTTGTTGTCTGAGAATGCTTTTTGTATTAATTGTTTCATTTCTGAGTTTACTTCCAATTGGCCCGTACCTACAATTTGACCATATTTAGAAGCATGAAAGATATTAAATCCTGATAACTCTTTTGTATCTTGATCATATATTCGCACGACATCCCCATGCTTTGAGAATGCTCTTTTTTCTAGCTCAATATCTTTTACAAAGAGTAGCAAGGTATCTCCTACTCCTTTTTCATTATAAAATACATTCATTTCTTTTAACTCCTTTTGTCGAACACTCATCATTAATAGCACAACAAGAATATTGTACCATAATTACTTCTTCGTTGATGATGGGTCTTTAGGTTTTTTTTGCGCTAAGATAAAAGTAGGCTCAAGCTCCCCATTTTCGTAAAGAAACGGTAATGCTGTGACTGGGATTCTTCCATCTTTAAAAAACTGCAGGGCAATTTGTGCTAGGACATCATAACCTGTATCGTTTTGAATATCAGCAAAAATTAATACATCTTGATGTGGAATCGCAACAGCTAGCTTGCCAGTAACCTTGCGTTCCATTTTATCTATAAGTGATTGATCTAGAATTCGGCTGGCATCATAACCATCTTTGGCTCTTAAGAAATAAAAGGTGTTTCCAGCTACTCGGTCTTCATTTAATGGATGTTCTAATGACCGAATATTAAAAAGAGCGATTTCTCTAATTTTATCCGCCGTTAGCTTCGAGCTTTTTATCATCTCTTCGTGAATAAGTGTATAAGATTCACCTAAATCTACCGCGTAATATATACGTGTTTCACCAGTATGTTCATGGTAGATTAACTGCTTATTTTCCTTTGTTTCTGTTGGAAATGAGCTAGAACGAATGACAGGATATATATTCTTTTCGTTTCCTTCTAATGATACTTCTATTTTCATTGAGTGTAGGCCCAACTCAACATAACGTACGACTTCATCAATGGATCCAAATTCATTTCTTTCCCATTTTGCTAATAAAGGTTTTAATTGTAAAGTCACGCCTTTTTTTGTTTGTTTATCTTCAACTCTTAATGTGGATTCTTTATGGTCATAGGCCGTGGTCCATTCTTCATGAACGAGCTTTGCCTCAATTTTTTTACGAAATTCTCTCATTTCCATGATTATTCGCCTCCTTATACCGTTATAGTTTAACATGTTTATATAGCAGTCACCAATTTTGGTTTTATGTTTTGTATGGAAGTTGGTGCTAATGATTGAGTGCGGAGTTCTACTTGCCTCTACCGAAAATCATGCTCCGCTGGGTACTGCCCATTCTCAAGTTCAAAATCATACTTACAACAAAGATTAAAATGAATAAGAACAAAAAACAATGGGAATTAAAAACCACAAGTTAATAAGCTCTTTATCCAGGTACTGATTCTCTTGACTTCTGTTTCTACACATCAACTGTCAGTTTGGACAGATACTCGCGGTAAGAATAGGATTATCTGCACGATTTGCCTTGTTCATGTCAGTTACCATAGGGGAGAGGGCTAGTAAGTGCACGAAAAATAGAGGCTTGTGCTCACGCATTCGGCTTCCCCTCATTAACCTCCTTCTTTGTGCAGTTACTCGCTCTTCCAGCTCCCGTCCTCCCCACTGTGTTATCACTCACTTTCTCTTCATGAGATCAAAAAAACACGAAATTCTCATGAGAATCTTCGTGCCTTTTCGCATTTTTTTACTTAAACGCTTTTTCCTCTGCATTAGTTAGGAAGGCCTCAATCTCTTCTTCCGTCTTTCGGTCTTTGCTTACAAAGCGGTCGATTTCTTCACCACCAGAGTAGACAAGGAAACTTGGAATTCCCATAATTCCTAAATCAACACATAAATCAACAAATTGATCGCGATCAACATAATAATAATTAAACGTTGGAAAGTCCGCTTCCATTCTTGGCAAGTAAGGCTCAATCACGCGGCAATCTGGACACCAATCTGCCGAAAATAAAAATACAGCTGTTTCTTTTTTAACGATCTCTTGAAATTGTTCTACACTTTTCAACTGTTCCATCATCATTCTCCTTTATTCTTGCTGAATCTTCATATCCCCAGCTTTGATTTTTCCTATTTTTCGTAACCACTCTGATAGTATCAAACTAATAAATGCAGGTGCAACTATTAAAAATATGAAAATAGATATAAATGTCTCTTGATTAAAACCCATCTCACTTAACATCATAATAGGACCTACTAAACCACTTGTACCCATTCCAGCCCCCGCTGCATTATTTACCATACCAAAAAGATGAATTCCAATTGGGGCTAAAACCATACCTGCCACCGTAGGCGGAATAAGGATTATAGGGTTCTTAATAATATTTGGCATTTGTAACATCGACGTTCCAAGACCTTGTGACACTAATCCTGACAGTCCATTATCTCGATAACTACTTACTGCAAATCCGACCATTTGTGCCGCACAGCCAATTGTCGCCGCTCCAGCAGCAATACCTTCTATTTCTAACATAATGGCTAAAGCGGCACTTGAAATCGGTGCCGTAAGAGCAAGCCCCATAATTGTCGCTACTAATACCCCCATTATAATAGGCTGCTGTTCCGTTGCCCAAACAATCACGGTACCTATGGACTGTAATCCAGACTGAATCCACGGACCGATAAAACTAGCTGTTATAAAACCGGTAGTTATCGTAACAAATGGCGTAATAATCATATCAAGCTTCGTTTCACCAGATACCAATTTCCCTATTTCAGTCGAAATAATCGCTGCGATTAAACTCCCGGCAGGCCCCCCTAAAGTAGCTCCTGCCGCTCCACTAACAACGGCAGCAAACAACACTAACTTTGGAGCTTTCAAACTATAAGCAACGGCGACACCAATTGCTGGCCCCATCAAACTCATCGTCAACTGTCCTAATTCCTGTAAGTCTGTTAATAGTCTATTTTGTTCAAAAACAAGCATAAGTTGGTCAGCGGCTGTTTGAATAATTAATCCAATAATTAAGGATGCAAACAAGCCCAACGCCATAAAACTCATCGCATCAATGAAATACGTTTTAAAGCTCAATTGAATCCCTTTTTTATGTAGAAGCCCTCTCATGACTCCCCTCCTAGATGACTACTTATCATTCCAGCGATAAGAATGCAATATTTCCATCAATACCACGGTATCGTCTACTATTTTATCGTAATTCGTGAGTTTTGTAAGCTTCACATGTCCACTACCTACCGTTAACTCTATTTCGCGAAGTTTATCATCCGATTTCACAGATAAAAAAAAGTGTTCTTCTCCTTGTTCTTCTGTTAAAAATAATAATGACTCTGCCATTGCTTCTTGCTCCAACAAGCGCGGCTCATCTTCTTTTGGAATATAAAATAAAATGACCAGGTCCTCATGCTGGTCAAGAAATACATAATTAAATGTTTGTTCTTTTACCACCTCATAATTGGTGGGGATATAAAGTGAAATGTCCCCAAAATCATTATTAATATCTTGTCGATCAGACATCGTTTTTTGTTTAAAAGAGGCTTCTACATCCGGAAAAGTTTCTTCAATATTAGGGTAACATCCGACTAATAAAAGCAGACTTACGAATAAGAATACGTTTATTAAGTTAGTTTCCTTTATCTCCATGATCATCTCACCTTTTCATATACTCTTTGCTAGTCCCAAAAGTCCATCTTTGATTATAGTATGTAGCAAAAGATAAGCATCTCATTCGATCCTACTCCAAGAACAGGCTATACTAAGTATAGATTATTTCTAGAATATGGAGGGATTAGCAATGGAATTACTCGTATACTTAGCTGGTGAAATTCACTCACCTTGGCGTGACGACCTAAAGAAGAAAGCAGAGTCGCTTCAATTGCCTCTAGTTTTCAAAGGACCCATGGAGGACCATGACCGCTCAGACAATATCGGTGAAGAGATTATTGGCAATCAGCCAAATCCCGTTCAAAAAGATGAAGCGGCATCAGCTTTTAATAATCTTCGCACACAAATATGGATGAAAAAAGCCGATGTGGTTATTGCGTTATTTGGCGAAAATTATAAACAATGGAATACGGCTATGGATGCGTCAACAGCTATATCGCTCAACAAACCACTCATTTTAATCCGTCCTGAAAAGTTACACCACCCATTGAAGGAGTTATCCAATAAAGCCCAGGTCGTAGTTGAAACACCTGAACAAGCCCTTCAAGCCCTTTCTTATGTATTTGAATCCTAATAAAAAAGCTCTCTTCGGCCACATCAGTAGCCGAGAGAGTTTTTTAATGCTTCCATTCTTGCTGATTATATTCGTACTGGCCATACAACATTTCCACAATATGTAAAAACATTTGTTTTCTCGTTATTCGTCCAGCTGTAAATACTCCAATAGCGCCTTCTTTTTTACGAATATCATGATCAGCGGTTAGCTCTGCCATGATATCACCCAGTTCTCTTCCTTCTCTTAAACTTCTCGCAACATCAAAAGGTAGTAATATCTTAGCTCCACTTGCAAGCCAAACTTGACCTTGCTTATTAACAAGCGCACCCCAATTACAAAGCATAAGACCACCAGTTGTTTCTGTTACGCCACCTTCTAAACCAAAACCTAGGTCTGACTCGGTTATCTGAAGAGCTGCTTTCGCTCGGTTCACAGCACCTTCCACTGTTTCTTCATCACTAAATGGTTGTGACGAAACTCCTGATGGAACTTCTACACTTTGAACACCTGCATTCATTTTTAAGAATAATTCTTGAACGGCATGGACTTTGGCAGGATTTTTTGTTCCGACAGCAATTTTCATGATGTCAGCTCCTTACACTAAAATTGTGAACGTGCTATGCATTCTTATTGTTGTAAAATAGAGGCTAAAGTTGAACTGTCGCTCTCTTTGACAAGCTTGACGAGTAATTCCTTTGCTGCAGCATAATCGTCGATATGAATGATAGATGCTGAAGTATGAATGTATCTTGAACAAATTCCTACAACAGCAGACGGAACACCGTTATTACTAATATGTACACGTCCCGCATCCGTACCACCCGCAGAAACAAAATATTGATATGGAATGTTATTAGATTCAGCCGTATCCAAAATGAATTCTCTCATGCCTCGGTGTGTAACCATCGAACGGTCTAAAATGCGCAAGAGTGCTCCCTTGCCTAAATGACCAAATGCATCTTTACCACCTGTAGCATCATTTGCAGGACTAGCATCTAACGCATAAAATAAATCAGGCTTAATCAAATTAGCAGCCGTTTGTGCCCCTCTTAGCCCAACCTCTTCTTGAACAGTTGCACCGGAATAAAGGATGTTCGGCAATTTTTCATTTTTTAACTCTTTTAATAATTCAATCGATAAGCCGACCCCATAACGGTTATCCCAAGCTTTTGCCAAAATCTTTTTCTCATTAGCCATTGGCGTAAAAGGACAGATTGGCACAATTTGTTGACCTGGTTTAATCCCAATATTAATAGCGTCCTCTTTATCGTCAGCTCCGATGTCAATGTACATATTTTTTAAAGCCATCGGTTTAGCACGCTGAGCTTCTTCTAATAAATGTGGAGGGATTGACCCAATCACACCAATAACTGGACCTTGGTCTGTCATAATTTGAACACGTTGAGCTAGTAATACTTGACTCCACCAGCCACCTAATGTTTGAAATTGAATAAGCCCTTTCTCATTAATAGAGGTAACCATAAAGCCAACTTCATCCATATGTCCTGCCACCATGATAGTTGGTCCAGAGTCATCCCCTCTTTTAACGCCAAAAATACTTCCGAGTTTGTCCTGCACTATTTCATCCGTATATTTTGAAAGCTCACTTTTCACAAATTTGCGGACATCATGTTCAAATCCAGGTGCTCCCTGTAATTCTGTTAATGTTTTAAACAGTGATAATGTTTCCTGATTCATTGCAATAACTCCCTTCCAACTCATATAACTTTGTATTTAAATTGAACATACTCTTTTATCTTATCTGAAAATGACAAGTTTGACCACCTTTGGAACTAGAAACTCCTTCACAAGTTTAGACTAGATTATCGATAAATATTGATATTCTTGCGGTTGTGCTTGAAAGACAATGTTTACTTTCTGTATACTAAGAATGAGTCAATAAATGAAACAACACTTTTATAGAAAAAGCTCTTTATTCCTCTAATAGAAAGGAAGTATTTCGATGAGTACAAAGAATTTCTTGGCTGGATTAGGTCTTGGTCTTGTTGCTGGTTATTTAGTTCGTGAATCGATTTCCCATGCAAAAATCTCACCAGAACGTGCATTAAAGAATGTCAAAAAACAAGTAAGCACCATTCACCATATTTCTGGCTCTTGGATACATATGGTTCCCGAGACTTTACATCGTCATGATTTAACATATGAAGTATACATCGGTGGTATCTCAACTAAACAAAGCCAAGGCATTGTTCAATACGATTTCGTTGTCGACACAAAAACGGGAACTATTTTAGAGATGACCAAAACTCAATAAGAGAAAAAGCTACACCCATTTTAGTAATGGGGTAGCTTTTTTAATATGTTGATAAATGACTTTATTTTTGTCTAAAGACAGCTTCACAACGATATATTCTCATATTTCTTTCATGAAACTTTTGCTCGTACTCGGTCATGACATTTCCTTCAAAGTTACTATTATGAAGATCTAAACTGACATGATTTAAAATTAAGCCGTACTTAGAAAAGCTATGAAGTGAATATTCAAATAATCCTTGATTATCTGTTTTAAAATGAATCTCGCCTTGTTCCTTTAATAACAACTCATATTTTTCTAGAAAGCTTTGATACGTCAGACGACGCTTCTCATGACGATTTTTCGGCCAAGGATCTGTAAAGTTAATAAAAAACCTATTAATTTCCCCCTCACCAAAGAAGTCCAATATTTCTTCAACATCTTCATTTAGGAAAACAACATTGGAAAGTCCAGCCTCTTTCACTCTCTCCATCGCTGTAATCAGCACACTATCGTATTTTTCTATCCCGATAAAGTTTACATTAGGATGTGCTTGTCCCATCCCTAAAAGAAATTGACCTTTGCCCGTTCCTACTTCCACATAGATAGGATGATGATTCCCAAAAAGCTCTGACCACTTCCCTTTCACTCTTGATGGATTTTGAATAACGATGTTAGGGTTTTTCTCCATTTCTTCTTTTGCCCATGGTTTATGACGCAACCTCATTGATTAACACCTCTAATTTTTCAATTCGAATTTATAACGTATAAATTTTCTTTCATTGCTTAAGCTACTGATAACTTAATCAAAAAAGGAGTCTCCATCATGCCTTTATCAAAAGCTGACAAACTTGGACTAGTTATTGATCTTCTTCAAGATGCTGATTACGAACACCACTTTACACCAAATGAAAAAGAGCAATTAGACCTATTGTTATCTAGCTTATCACAAGAATTACAATTTCAATCAGATACAATTGTTGCCCTCACAAAAGTGCAAGATATTTTATCAAATGGTCACCTATCAGCTTATGAGAAAGAGGCCTTTGTCATGACTCTTCAAGAAGAACAACTGACTCATTCCGACATCGACTGACACTATTTCCTCGGAAATATCCTATTTTCCCACAACAAAAGCTCTACTTCACTCATTAGTAGAGCTTTTGTTCTGTAGGAAAATCCTTATATATAAACTCTTCTCTTCTTATCATCCTTCATCGTTTGATAAGTTCATTAGCAAATAATTCTTTAACTCTTCAGCTTGAGTTTGTTCATCTCTTTCTACATGCCATACGATCGAAGCAATCGATTGAGAAACGACGTACCACTGCATCCGTTCATAAAGAGATTCACCTACTTGAACACCATATTGGGCTAGCCACTTTTCCCACTCCGATTGATCTATATAATGATAAAGTAGCAGACCTAAGTCTAATGCCGGATCAGCGACAATCGCTCCATCCCAGTCGATTAAATATAATTGTTCTTCTTCGGTAAGCATCCAATTATTATGATTAATATCTGCATGACAAACGACATGGTGGTCATAATGTATGCTTGGGAGCTTTTCTTTTAAATACTGCATACCTTGTCTAATCGGTTCATCACCTATATTAAAAAGCTGCAGTTGTATGTTTAAGTTTTCATAAATAATCTCCGGTGTTAAAGGCTCATTACCGATTCTTTTAAACATATCTAATAATTCACTGGAACCATGAATTTTCGCTAATAAGTTCGCAACTCTTTTCTCATTCATTTCGTTGGACTTTAATTCTCGTCCATGTACCCATCTCTGTGCCGTTACGACATCGCCATTTTCTAAACGCTTCGTCCATAATAACTTGGGTACAATTCCCTCTGCTGAAAGTACAGCCAGAAAAGGTGATGAATTACGTTTTAAAAAAACCTTCTGGTCACCTTGCTGGGCTATATATGCTTCTCCAGTTATCCCACCAGCTGGCATCACCTTCCAGCCTTCTCCTAAGAACGTTTCCAACCAATTCACCCTCATTTTCATATACTTTCTCCATCTTCCCAAATTAACACTTATATAAGTATAGCTTATTTTACATGAAACTACCTTAAAAAATTTAAATTTTTTACAAAGAAAACAAAACGAAGCAGAGTTCAATTCGCTCTGCCCCTTTTATGGCTATCTCACACATACAAATGTTGAGACTGGCTTTATCTTTATCTCGTTTCCGTCGAATGTATATAATGGTATCAAAGATGCAACTTGATCGTCAACGACAACTTGCCATTTTTGTGGTTCAATTGGAACCTTACGCTCATACTCACTTGCATTAAATATGACAATAACCTGTTGCCATTTTCCGTATTTTTCCACTTGATTCAAAGAAAAACCAAAGCATTGTTCTTCAACGTGGAGCCAATTCAAATGGTTTCCAATTTCTTCATATGTAGATAAAGAGAAGGCTTTGTGGGACTTACGTATGGCGATAAGTTCTTTTACATAGTCAACGTAAGAACAATATTTTTCCCTTCTCCTCCAATCAAACTGGTTAATATAGTCAGGTGACCTATACGAGTTCTCCACCCCATATTTCGTACGAAAAAACTCTTGACCAGCATGGAGAAATGGTACGCCCTGGGCTAATAAAATCATCGCTGTCGCTAATTGATGTCTTTTTTCCCTCCACTGTTTATCTTCACTTGTACTTAAAAGTAATTTATCCCATAATGTATGGTTATCATGTGACTCTACATAATGAATCGCTTGTTCTGGACATTTGAATAACTCCGGGTTACCTACAATGCCTGACTTAATAGCTTCGAAGTCGCTTAAACTCCCCTGTATAAAACCTTTTGCTTCAAGCTGAAAAGTACTTCCTTTTAATGCATCACGGTAGGAATCTACAAAAAAAGCCACCTCTAATTGTTTGGCATTCGATAAGATAGCACGTTTTTGTTCGTCATATGTCGTTGGTAAATTCCAACCTTCTCCTAAAAGTAACACGGATGGTTTTCTCTCTTTTAGCTCCTTTGTTAGTTTGTTGATCGTATTCACATCAATAATTCCCATTAAATCAAAACGGAAACCGTCGACATCAAATTCCTCTAACCAATAAACCACACAGTCAATGATGAATTTTCGGACCATTTTTCTTTCTGTCGCTAAATCATTACCAACACCAGTACCATTGCTTAAGCTACTATCATGTCCGTAACGGAAATAATAGCCTGGTACTAATGTATGAAAATCTGATTGCTCGTGAATATACACATGATTAAAGACGACATCCAGAATAACTTGAAGATTCTCTTGATGTAATATGGCAATGAGTTTCTTCAGCTCACACACTCGTGTATAACCGTTAAACGGATCAAGAGAATAACTACCCTCCGGGCAAAAATAATGGACAACATCATAACCCCAATTGTATTCATGTGGCCAATTAGTTTCATCGACACTACCAAAGTCAGCGACTGGTAATAACTCTACATGTGTTATTCCTAGCTCTTTTAAGTAATCCATTCCTGTTCGTTTATTGTTCAAGCTCGTTCCTTGCTCTGTCAAACCTACGTACTTTCCCTTTTCTTTTATTCCATTATGTCTTCCAATTGTAAAATCACGAATATGCATCTCATAAATAATAGCTTCTACTGGTCGAATTTCAGTCGTTGGTACAGGCCATTGCGACGGGTTCGTTTTTTCCAAATGACCAATCATCGCCTTTTCCCCATTAACGGTTAACAATTTCGCATACGGGTCATTGGCTGTTGCCCATTCACCATTCACACATACATGGTATTGATAGAAATACCCTTCAAATTGTCTTGGCAATGTAAGTCGCCACACACCCTTCTCTGTTCGAAACAGGGGAATAATCTCGATTTCTTTGCATGACCAATCAACCGAAAGAAGCAGCTGCATTTTCGTTGCGGTCGGTGCCCAAACCGCCCAATGATAATGTTCATTTTGAAGTGAAAGGCCTAAATCGTCACCATGATACGTATATAGTTCTTCAAACATTTGAGTTCTTACAACCTCTTCAGCTATTTTGACTGTGAACTTGATTCCATCGATGTTGACTTGATAATGATTACCTAATATATAAATTTGTTCTAATTTTAAATAAAGTTTTTGTTTATTTTCTAAATGAATAGAAAATGATACGTACTCATTCGTCCCATCGCTCATCGATAAAAGTGAAAGCTTTTCTGATTTGAAAATTTCATTACCTTCTATAACAATCGTATATAAATCAATGAGTCTAACGTCTTTGATTATTGATTGGACACGAACCTTATCCATGACCCTCACCCCTTTTTTTACAGCTACACTTACGATATAAAGACCCTCTCCTATTGATGTATATCCCAAATAAAATGCCCTTATACGATTGATACCATTAACAATATGTATAAACTTTTGAATTCCCTTACCCTAATTAATGCTAGGCAAAAGCTAGTTATTCCGATAAAATGTAATCGATCACGTAGAGAGATTTTCACCAAAAGATATTTTCTAGGATGGGGGTTTCAACATTGAGTGACAAACAATTAAACCGAGCTCGTTTGCTCGTTTCTTGCCTAGATCGACCAGGAATCGTCTCCGTTTTATCTACATTTTTATTTAAACGCGGAGCTAACATTGTCCAATCGGATCAATATTCTACCGATCCAGCCGGCGGTATGTTTTTTATGAGAATTGAGTTTGATTTACATGAAGACGATACATTTCAACAAATGAATGAACAGTTTACTGAAATCGCCTCACAATTTCAACTCCATTGGCAATTGAGCCTTGCTCGTAAAAAAAAGAAAATGGCTATTTTTGTTTCGAAGGAAGATCATTGTTTAATGGAGCTTTTGTGGAAATGGAGAGCAGGCGAGCTCGACGTTGACATTCCCTTAGTCATTAGTAATCATCCTGACAGTAAACAAGTTGTTGAAAATTACGGTATACCTTTTTATCACATTCCTGTAAACAAGGAGAACAAACTTGAGGCTGAAACAAAAATGATGAAGTTACTTCAGCAAGCAGAAATTGATTTCTCGGTCTTAGCCCGGTACATGCAAATACTATCGCCTTCTTTCGTTGAACGTTTTCCCGATCGAATTATTAATATTCACCATTCATTTTTACCCGCATTTATTGGCGCCAACCCTTATGCAAAGGCGTTTGAACGTGGTGTGAAATTAATTGGAGCTACCGCCCATTATGTGACGAATGATTTAGATGAAGGACCGATTATTGAACAAGATGTTATTCGGTCCCATCATAGATACTCCTCAGATGAACTCCGAGTCCTAGGGCGCAATGTTGAAAGAACGACGCTAGCTCGTGCAGTACGATGGCATATTGATGATCAAGTAATCGTTCATGGAAATAAAACGATCGTATTTTCCTCATAACTAAAAAAATACCTTTATTTCCAATGAGATCACAAAAAAACTCAGGTAGATAATATCTATACCTGAGTTTTTTGAGTTACATGAATTAGCCCTGCTTTTCTTGTAACATTTTTAGTTCTGTATTTATATATTGAAACTCTTCTTCATTCATGTCTGTTTCTAAGTAAATGAGTTGTCCGCCATCATTTGTATCTGGTAATAATTGTTCACCGTTGGTTCTGATCCAAAGCTGCAAGGATTCCTTTAAGCCTCTCTTAGCTTCGTAAATGGTATCTCCAAAGCTAACACAACCATCTGCACCGATAATCTCAAACATAAACTCAGTTCCACCTAACCAGTTTGGCACTCGCCTAACAGACCATGAAAATTCTTCAGGCTGAACGATATGAATTTCACCCGATCTTCCGTTAATCATGTAGTCCCTCCTTCATCCATTCATTCGTTCAAATTTCCAAATTGAGTATAATCCGTCCCTTGTCACAAAGCATCTATCTCAAGTGATTTGTATTTTCCATCTATACCCATTTAAGGAGTTACTAAAACCCATTATTCATTTGACACATACTTAGTCATTATAAAGATTTTATAATTGCTTTTCAATACTAATGATATTTTTACTATTCATGAAATTCTTCCACTTCATCGCCATTTTCAACAATTTTTGTTTGGCAATAAGATAAAAGTATAAGAGCAAGGTCACATTGTGTTCTTTTAATTGGAGATGATGTCTTCGTAAGTTTGTCCATCCATTGTTTATAGTTTCTTTTATCAACGAATTCAACTGTTGAGCCCTGAAGTTTATTATCAATCATACTTTCTGGAGATAAGACAACTTTGCGAATGGGAAATGACAGTTGTTCTTTTTTTAATATGTACTGAATGACATTAGACATTCTTGATAAGCTTAGTAAAGGGCTTAGACGTTTTTGTTGTTTCTGATGAATATACTCTATCCAAAACCTCTCTGAGCTTGCTTCAAATACACTTAGATTTTCGCCCTCAAGAATCGTTACACAATAAATTTCGGAGGGACTAATGACTATTACCTCCATCTCCACTTCCGCATTTTTCACAAAAAAAGTCGGGTGATAAAGCAAAAAGAAGTTGTCTGGTATACGTGTACAAAATGACTTTAGGTGCTTATCTCCAAAGTAGAATGAATCTAAATTGGAGCGCTCACCTAAAGAAGAGCTTGCCCAAGTCATTTGTGATTCAAACATTAAATCGAGAAATTCCTCTCTCTTTCTTTGCAATTGGTTCTCTGAAGCTTCTTTAGGGTCTAAGTCTGTCGTTGTTTGTTGTTGTATAAAATGAGTTAATTTCTTTAATTTTTTCATAAACGGATTTAACTTTTTATGATTAATTGGGCTTGATTCTTCCATGACCATCTGGTCTGGCTTTCGCCATTGACTTTGTTCCCATTCGGTCTTGATATAATACCAATGTTCTTTTTTCTTACGTGTAAATTGGTTAACATACTGGTTGAATTCCCCTTGATATCGAGACACATAATCTGCTAATTTTATTAAATGAGCCATGGCTACCTCCACCATTTATAAGTTGATCGTTATATCGGCAAAAAAATAAAAAATTATAGACGACCATTTTATTGAGGGTAATAACGTGTGGATGTTGGCTGCTAGACCTGTCTGGCGACTGTACCTTTGTTTATATTCGGTACCTTATGGTAAAATAACATGACTAGTTTAAAGGAAGTGAAACGTTATGAAGGTAGTAACGAACATGGCACAATTAATTGGTGATACACCTTTATTACGCTTAAATCGGGTGACATCCCCACATGGTGCGACTGTTTATTTAAAACTTGAAATGCAAAACCCTAGTGGTAGCGTGAAAGATCGTGCTGCCTTTAATATGATTGTTGAGGCAGAAAAGCAAGGACTAATTACGCCTGGTTCCACAATCATCGAACCAACATCGGGTAATACAGGCATCGGTTTAGCTATGAACGCAGCAGCGAGAGGTTACCGGGCAATGATTGTCATGCCTGATACGATGTCTAAAGAAAGAATTAACCTTTTGAAAGCTTATGGTGCAGAGGTTGTCTTAACCGATGGTAACCTTAAGATGCCTGGAGCTATTGATAGAGCCTATGCCTTGCAACAAGAAATCCCGAATAGTTTTTTACCGATGCAATTCAAAAATCAAGCAAATCCTGATGCTCATAGGAAAACAACGGCCATCGAAATACAAGAAGCCGTTAAAGAAATTGGCAAACCGCTTGCGGCTTTTGTCGCAGCTTCTGGGACTGGTGGAACCATTACTGGTACTGGTGAAGAGCTCAAGAAATTTTATCCTGAACTTCTTGTAAAAGTCGTAGAGCCTCTAGGTTCACCCGTCTTATCAGGAGGAAGACCAGGACCTCACAAATTGGTTGGGACAAGCCCTGGATTTATTCCTCCTATTCTTAATACAGATGTATATGATGAAATATTAAAAATTTCTGATGAAGATGCTTATGAAACGGTAAGATCCTTAGCTAAAAAAGAAGGCATTCTAGTTGGCCCTTCTTCTGGTGCCGCATGTTATGCTGCTATGGAAGTAGCCAAAAATTTACCAAATGACCAAATTGTCATTACGATTGCCTGTGACACAGGTGAACGTTATCTATCCACAGACCTCTTTAACTATGAAGATAATGAATAATAACACTTAAGAGCCAAAGCCGCTTAACCAACGCTTTGGCTTTTTGACTTTTTACGTTTATTTGGCTAGTTCGTATAAGGCCTCTGCGTAAATAGCCGTCATCTTTAATAAGTCTTCTACGATGATATATTCATTTTTTTGATGGGCTAAATCTTCCCTACCAGGAAATTGAGCACCAAAAGCGACACCTTTTTCTAAGGCTCTTGCGTATGTTGCTCCACCTGTTGATAATAATACAGCTTGTTGTCCGGTCTGCCTCTCATATACGGATTGAAGAATTCGAATTTCTTCCTCTTGTTCAGATACAAAATTAGCGTTCATTTCGCTCTTCACCTGACAAGTAAAGGATAATTCTTCTGCTTGTTGCTTTATAGCAAACAAAGCTTTATCCATCGGCACTTCAACAGGAACTCGAATGTTTAACCCAATGATGCCTTCTTCTTTAGAAAAATTAAAAATTCCAGCATTCACTGTTAAAGCACCTGAAACGCTGTCACTACAGGCAATATTCAGTTTTTGACCATCCGAATCTATATATTCGTTTATAAACGATAGGTATTGTTCCGCTCGCTCTTGTAAAGATAATGTCAATAAAAATTCAGTTAATAGCAAGCCGGCATTGATACCTTTTTCAGGAGTTGAACCATGGACTGATACGCCTTCACATTGTAAAATTAAGTGCTCTCCTTCCACATATGCTCGTCCGAGGTATTCGGATTCTGATAGCCATCTCTCAAATTTTAATCGAACCTGATCTTCTGAAGTCCCAGCTATTATCGAAGCACGGGCTGTATCAGGTACCATATTCAAACGTTCTCCGCTATTAAACTCAATGAGCTCCAAATTTGATTGACAATCGCTATCTCCTTTAAATTGTAATTCAACGTCTAATAAGCCTTTTTCTGCATTAATAATAGGAAAGTCAGCATCAGGGGCGATTCCAAAGCTTGGCATTTCCTCATGCTTTTGATAATACTCCACACACCGCCAGTCGCTTTCCTCATCTGTACCAATAATTAAGCGAATTCTTTTGGATAATGGCAGTTTTAACTCTTTAATAATTTTCATTGCAAAATAAGCAGCCATTGTTGGTCCTTTATCATCCATTGCACCACGTGCATAAATTCTGCCATTTTCTAACGGTGCCCCAAAAGGAGGATAATCCCAACCTTTACCAGCAGGAACTACATCCAAATGACCTAGGACTCCTATCATATCTTTTCCTTCTCCTAATTCAATAACTCCTGCATAACCGTCAACATTCTTTACAAAAAATTCATCTTTTTTTCCTATTTCTAATATAAAGTCCAACGCTTTACCAATTTCTACTCCAAATGGTTGACCTTTTTTACTTGTACTTTCATCCAAAACGCTTGGTATTTGTAGGAAATCCTGTGTTCTTTCTATTAACTCTTTATGATATTTTTCTACCTCTAACTTCCAATTTATCGTTGACATATCGATTCTCCTTGTTAATGAATGTGCCAAAAGTTTTGATTGTTTTTTGAAAATGGTGTACACTATACCAAACGAGGGTGATTGGTTTTATTTTTGAACCAATAATAGTATTAGCATATCCCTACAACACGAAACTTCATCACACTACTATTTTGACTTATTATTATGGAACACCCGGTCGCTTTGCTTCAGCAGCATCGGGTAGCCTACATGAATCCCTTGTCACTATATTCCGGTCAATTAGTCATAAGTCTGCATGTCGTAGCAACTTGCTACATACACATCTTGTAAAGACTAGACTCAATTATGAAAGGTGAGTGGTTATTTGAATACTTCAACTGATCGTATGCTGACTCGAATTAAATCCATCTACCTCTACATCAAACAAAGGGGCACCGTCACGACGAATGAATTAGTTGAAGAGTTCGGGATTACGCAGCGGACGATCCAACGAGATCTCAATGTATTAGAGTACAATAAGCTTGTTGAAAGTCCTACTCGAGGAAAATGGAGCGTCACAAAGAAAAAAATTCGGATCTCATAATGCTTGAATAGAAACCCAGTCTTTTATTAAAGGCTGGGTTTCAACTGCTTTCATGTACGTGCAATGCTTGATCGTTTTTTTATTCTTCCTTATCGTTTACCAACTAATAATTGCTTCTCCTGCTCCGTCAATTCACGGTAATCTCCGAGCTTTAGATTCGAATCCAATTCTAACGCTCCCACTTTTAACCGTTTTAATTCAGTTACTTCTTTATCTCGAGCTAGAAACATTCTTTTTACTTGATGAAACTTCCCTTCCGAAATCGTTAATAAAATTTCGGATGTCTCATTACTATCTACAATCACTAATTCACCAGGTTTCGTCATATAGCCATCATCCAACTTAACTCCTTCTCGGAAAGCCTTTTGATCTTCTTCGTTTACTCTTCCTCTTATTTTCGCCCAATACTGCTTGGTGACATGTTTTCTTGGTGACATCAAGGCATGAGAGAAATCACCGTCATTCGTCAATAATAATAACCCTTCTGTATCTTTATCTAATCGCCCGACTGGAAAAGGCGCGTAAATGCTTTGTAAATCCTCATCCAATAGGTCAATGACAGTTCGATGAAGCTTGTCATGCGTTGCACAAATCACTCCTTTAGGTTTATTCATCATGACATAAATATACGGTTTATATTCGACTTCCTGACCATCCACTTGAACCTTTTCTTTCTCGGGATCCACCTTTATGGAAGGATCTTTCACGATTTGGTCGTTCACGAAAACCTTACCTTTTTTAAATAATGGCTTTACTTCTTTTCTTGAGCCATAACCCATATTCGCAAGTAATTTATCTATCCTAATCATCTATATCCCCCTACGTCATTCTTGTTAACTGCCAGTAAGGGCTTTATGTTAAGAAGCTGCTAACTACTCCATCACCCTTGTAAAACTTGCCTTTTTTTGAAAAAGAAAGAGCTGATAATCAAAACGATTAGCAACTCTACTCTAATTCATCACTTTCAAACATATAGTGCTTCGTTCTCATATTGACATTCATCACGATGCCCATGGCAACCATATTCGTAATAAGTGCCGTTCCTCCATAACTGATAAATGGAAGAGCAAGACCCGTTATTGGCATTAACCCAACCGTCATCGCGATATTTTGGAAAATCTGGAAAACAAATAATCCGATAATACCAGCCACTAAATAGGTACCAAATAAGTTATTACATGTCAAAGCGATAATAACCATCCGGTAAAACAAAAAGAAATAGGTTACAAGCAAAATCGTCGCTCCGATAAAACCAAATTCTTCTCCAATCACTGTGAAGATAAAATCGGTATGAATCTCCGGAATTGTGTCACTTTGAGTTTGAACCCCTTGTAAGAACCCTGAACCATACAGCTGACCTGATCCAATACCCTTTAATGCCTCCACAAGCTGATAACCTTCAGCCCCTGATGTACCATATGGGTCTAGCCAACCGTAAATCCTCGATAGCTGATGATCTTCAATAAAGAAAAAGAATAATTCTGGGTGATGATTATGAAGCCACACTAACGCTGCTAACCCCATAAACACAAGACCAACTAAAGATAAAATAATCCTCCAGCCAATACCCGAAACTAAAATAATTGTAGCTATTAGAGCAGCAATAACTAAGGCTGTTCCTAAATCAGGTTGTTTAAGTATAAGGAAAAAGGGTGGTAAACCGACCGCTAAGATTTTCCCTAAAATAAGTAAGTCTGTTTTAATATCATGACTTCGCCTCGAAACCGTAATACGGTAAAGTAAATGAGCTAACGTTAATACAAGAATAACCTTCATAAATTCCGAGGGCTGAATCGTTGTAAAACCTAAGTCTACCCAGCGCTGTGCCCCATTACGAAAAACACCTAAAGGGGTTTCGACTAAAATAAGTAAGATCATACCGATAATATAAAGAGGAATGGTAAAATTTTTAAATAGGTCATAATCCATTACCATCATCACGATCATAATGATAAAACCACCTACATAAAAGATTACCTGTCTCTGTACATAAAAGAAAGGATCGGTATGATACTGCCCTGCCGCACTGTATATCGCAACTAAGCTAAAACACATCAGCACGAACAACAAAAACAATGTCGTATAATCAATTTGTTGTAGGCTTGTTTTTTGTTCCTTCATTGTTCCCTCCAAACGAAACAACTACCCATCTATGTTAAGCTGGAACTTGTTCCTCCACATTTTCCATATTTCGTTTTTGCCTTTTATTATTCCTTGATATGTTCGCAATAATAGCTAAACCTATAAAGGTTACGAGTAAAGATGAGCCGCCATTACTAACTAATGGAAGGGTAACCCCTGTTATCGGTAATAATCCTGTCACCGCACCTACATTAAAGACAATTTGAATTGCCATTAAAAAGACGATTCCAAAAGCTAATAGGCTACCAAATGGTGACCGACTCTTTGTACCGATGACTACACCGCGGAATATAATAATCGCATAACATACAAAAATAAAAAGTACTCCTAATATCCCTAATTCTTCTGCCACGACCGCTAAAATAAAATCCGTATGTGCCTCTGGTAGATATAATAATTTCTGTACACCTTGTCCTAGACCGGTTCCGGTTAAACCTCCATGAGCAATAGCTATGTAAGATTGAACAAGATGATATCCTTCTCCCCACATATCGGCAAAGGGATCCATAAACCCTGTAATTCTTTGCATTCGATATTCTTCGGAACGAACAAAAAAGACAAATACGGAAACCCCTACTATTGCTAGTCCTAATAAATGTCGGAATTTTGCTCCTGAGAAAAAGGCTAGTAGCATGGCAACAGCCATAATGGATGTTGCGGTACCAAGATCGGGCTGTAACATGATTAAGCCAAATATAACGCCCACCATAATGAGAGGTGGCATAACGCCTACTAGAAATTTATCAATATAGGCTTGTTTTTGTGTATAAACCTGAGCTAAGTAAATAATAACTCCTAGCTTTACAAACTCTGAAGGTTGAATGACACCTAGACCTGGAATTCGAATCCAGCGTTCGGCACCGCCTACAGTATGACCTATTCCTGGTGTTTTCACAAGGATTAGTAAAATGATTGAGATAATGATGATGATAACGGATAAGTTCCGATAATAACGAAATGGGACATGCATCACGAATAAGAATGCACATGTAGCAATGATAAACCACATGATTTGTCTTTTTATAAAGTAATACGGATCGGAATTCGCTGTTTCTGCGATACCTATAGCATAGCTAGCACTAAATACCATAACTAAGCCAAATGTAGCAAGGAGGAAAACCGTTAAGATCAATAGCCAGTCATTGTCTTTTATAAATGAATACTTCATATCCTCCCCTCTTTCTATTTAGGATTCGAGTTTATTTTGTATGAAAGTTACTTATGGGCGATAGTTTGTGCCGTGAAGTTAGCTCGTCATCCATCTTGCGATCAATGACCTTAGTAGGACAGTGCTCCCTGTTCCTTACGTTCAAATAACATCTGCCCATTTATAAACATGTCTTTTATGTAAAGCCCTTTTATATTTTTGGTTATTAAGAGGTATTTTTGCCTCTGTTTTGTTCATTTGGTACTACTTGTCCATGTTAGTTTAATTATAGCAAAGCTCTTTTCATTTCTAAAGAGCAATCCGCTTGAACCTTTGTCTAAATTGAGCAAAAGATTGCTACACACTTTTATAAGCTTAATATAAACGTTCACTTTCAAATATTTAATGCTTTGTTCTCATATTCAGATTCATCACAAGTACAATAACAACCCTATTGATTATTAGTGCGGTACCTTCATAACGACTGCACCTAATGCCTGAGTTCCTCTAATTTGAAATACAACATACACGTAAACACTAATGTATACGCCCAGTTTACTCCTTCTTTCCCCTTAACTAACTATAGACTGCATATATACCTTACTTTTTTACTTTAGTGTATAACGAACGCCCCTTCTAAGGAAGAGGCGTTCGTATTTTACACGATTTTATGAAAATGGTTTATTTTGATTTTTTCTTATAATTTAATAAGTCAAAGCGTTCGCCTAGAATCTGCCCTGCCAAACGTGAACGTACAGCTAAGAAGAAATAGATAATCACACCGACCATAACAGAAACGAGCATGACAACAAAGCTATTCAATCTACTTTCTAGAGGTAAAAATTGCTGCAAACCTTCACTAATAATCCATACCCCTACCGCCATAATAGTAGAGAATATGACCATTAACAGTAATCTTTTTAAGATAAAACCATAGCGATAATCGGCATAATACCCGATTGCCCATACATTAATAGCAATAGAAACTGTAAAACTTAAATAACTGGAATAAATAGCTCCAAATTCTCCAAACCATAGGATGAATAAATAATTCGTTAATGCCTTTACAATTAAACCAATTAATAAAGCTACCACAGCAAATTTTTGCCTATTCATTCCTTGTAAAATAGCAGCTGTGACCGCGAATAAAGAAAACCATAAAGCTATCGGTCCATAAATACTAATTACTTCACCACCAAGCACAGCTTGAGCGGATCCAAATAATGAGTAATAGATGCTATCTCCAAGTACAGCCATTCCAATCGCAGCTGGTAATGAGATAAATAAGATAATTTGATATGTTTGTGTGATTTGCTTTTGTAATGTACCTTGATCCTCACTTATAAATGATTTCGTAATAGTCGGTACAAGCGTAATGGATAATGCCGTTGCCAATGCCATAGGAATTAAGACAATTTTATGAGCCATACCGCTATAAATACCAAAAAAGCTCGTTGCTTCAGGAAAGTCAATGGCCCTTAATCCTGCCGGAACTGAAAACAAATCGATAAATTGGTACAAAGGGATTGCCAAGCCTACAAATGAAATCGGGATCGCATATAGTAGTAACTCTTTATACATGTCCTTTAACTTGATATCATGATGGACAGTAGAAGCTTCAACACTTTTTAAGATACCTTTCCTTCGTTTAAACCAATAATATAAGAGTACGGCTAGTCCACCGAGACCTCCCACAAATGCACCAAATACAGCAAACCCTACAGCCAACACTTGGTTACCACTACCTACATTCATGATAAAAAAAGCGGCCGCTAAAATAAAACTAATACGTACGATTTGCTCTAAGACTTGCGAGACACTCGTTGGTCCCATTGATTGAAAACCTTGAAAATAACCCCTGATAATAGCCATTACAGGTACAATAATTAACGCAAAACTAACCATTCTAATAGCAAAGACAATATCCGTTATAGAAAAGTGGTCTTCACCAGCAGCCGCATCAGGTGAAATACGTGGTGCCAATATAGGTGCTAAAAAGAAAAGGAACAAAAAAGCCACCGTACCTGATATAGCCATAAAAACTAAACCAGAGCGAAATAGTCGATATCCGGTCTCGTAATCACCTAACGTCTGGTATTTTGATACAAATTTTGACACAGCTAATGGAACACCTGCTGTTGCTAAACTCAACATAACGGTGTATGGAATATAACCAAATTGGTACAATGTAATTCCTTCAGCTCCAACGATATGAGAAAAAGGAATGATATAAATAAAACCGAGTATTTTAGATATAAGTGTGGCTGCGGTTAAAACCATTGTTCCACGTAGTAATTTTGAATCTGCCATCCGTTCCCCCTGCCTATTAATACCCCATCATTAAATTCTTTTATCCTTCAATTATTTTTACGTAATAATCTCGGTAGCGAGGTCCATCAAACTCACAAAAATAGATACCTTGCCAAGTACCTAAAATTAGCTCTCCACCTTCAATAATAATTGATTGTTGCACACCAACTGTACTTGCTTTTAAATGGGCAGCCGAATTGCCCTCCATATGTTTGTACAGGTTATGAAACCAAGGATAGACCTCATCTAGACGCATGAGCATATCATGTTTCACATCTGGGTCCGCATTTTCATTAATCGTAATTCCAGCTGTTGTATGGGGGCAATATACATATACCACACCATTTTTCACACCTGAAGTATGAATAATCCGTTTGACTTCCTCGGTTATATCGACCATTTCATCACGTTGATTCGTCTGCGTACTTCTTTTCCGTAGCACCATTATGCCCCCCAATTAGCGACTAGAAAAATTTATAGAATACTTATTAGAATATACTACTGATTCCTATGTATTTCAAACGTTACTAAGCTATATGAAGTTGGCAAGTGTTTCTCTATATGTGTTAGCAAGTTTCCCCCAAAAAATCGATATCTAAATAACGAGGGGTATCTGCATTTTGTAAACCCTTTACTCAGAATCCTACTCTTATTATATAGGATTGGCGTTAAATGTCGTTAACTTTATGAAAAAAATGATAAAAGGACACTCTTTATTCAAGTGTCCTTTTTATTCTTGTTCTTGTTTTGGTGTTCGGTAAGCTCTTAGTGCTGTTTTTATCGAAGCATAGGTACCTATAGCAGCTGCTCCATAAAAGAAACCCATAAATATACCAGCTGCAAGGTCATGTCGATGACTGATAAAGATGGATACTGAATATCCAATGATATTGGCCAAAGTCGGTACCCATGCTTTGTTTAGTTTAAAAGTAATCTTGAGAATCTGTGTGACAATAATAATGGTTGGTACGGCTAAAGTGGCATCCCAAAAGTTTGTTTGAATATCAGGGAACATGATGGCTCTCCTTACGTTCTATTTTGAAAATGATGCTGATTATGTGCGGAGTTCTACTTGCAGCTACCGAAAAGTCATGCTTCACGTCCTGTGGGCTGAGCTAATTATTGGTAATGGTCTTTGGACTTCCGTTTTGCCATGACACCGTTTTAGCCTCTGACCATCTTATCTTCCATTCATTAAATCATTCATTCGAACTTCTAATAATTCCGAGACAGTTATAAAGGAGTAGCCTTCTTTTTTTAATGTTGGGATAATAGATTCGAGAGCTTGTATCGTATTATTACGACTTCCTCCAAAATCATGAAACAGAACAATATCGCCATTTCTCGCATTCGTTATGACTTGATTGATTATCCGACCTGCATAGGTATTCGAATCCCAATCTCTCGTATCTTGATGCCAGGACCACATTACCGTCATATAACCAAGTTCTGTAGTCAAATTCACTACACGCTCATTAAACACACCACCTGGCGGCCGGAAAAGCGTGGGCTTGATACCTATTTCTTGATAGATTAAATCCCCTGTTTTTATAACCTCTTCTTTGATCTGTTCTTCATTTAATCGATTCATTTCTCTATGTGAATAACTGTGATTAGCAATTTCATGCTTCTTTTCAAAAAGGTCATGTATGAGCCCAGGCTCTAACTCTACTTGCTTACCCGTTACAAAAAAAGTGCCCCTTGCACCATACTTCTCTAATATTTGAGCGATATCTAAGGTGTATGTAGGGTCTGGCCCATCATCAAAGGTCAAACAAATGACTGGTTGATCAGTTGGATAATCCCAAATCACTTGTCCCTTTGACTCATAGTACGAACGATCTTTTTCAAGAGCAGTTACTTCTGAGACACTGAACAATACCATAAAAACAAGTAACATCCATTTTCCTTTTTTAATCAGATTCACCCCTTCACCATTCCTCTTGAATTCCAATTAAAGTCATATATTCATTAATTCCTTCGACCATCACTTGAACAATCTCTGATCTTATCTGCTCATCAAGCATCTTCGCCCTATCTCCTGAATGGCTAATAAAACCAAGCTCAGTAATAATCGCAGCGGTATCCGTATAGTTCATTAAGTAATACTTTTTCCCTTTTAACACAGATAAATCTGTTTGATACAAATTATTAAGGTGCTTTTGGATAATCGTTGCTAGAGAATAACTTTTATCATTTTTTTGATAAATAACAATCGGACCGTGTGCTTTCTTACTTTTTGACCAATTGATATGTACACTTAAATAAATCGTTGGTTTCAATACATTGGCGATAAAAGCTCGTTGCCTTAAATCTTTAGAATGCCGATTTAATCTTGGCCCCTTATAATCGTCACTTAATGCATAATCATCAATTCTCGTTATAGCGACTTGGTAATTGGCATCTGCTAGCTGTCGATATAATTCTAATCCAAATAATAAATTGATTTCCTTTTCTAATATTCCATTAAAAGATGTGCCACCATCAACTCCACCATGACCGACGTCAATAATGACATCATATTGAGGCTTCAAAAATGCCTGAACCGGCATTTGATAACTGACTAACAACATCAAACAGAGTGGCCATACAACCATCAACTTTTTCACAACAAATCCCCCAAAACTTCAATCATACTTCTATTTTCTATATTTATCAGCTGACTTATACATCCTATTACATATATGATGATTCTCCATTCAAACGTAAAGAGAATGTATAAATGCTAGGACTATTCGAGTGGATGCCACAACAAACTAACCATTTCACTTTTCCTTTGTTTATTTCATTTTATATGAATGATGTTAAATTGTTTTGTGAACTTGAGAATTAGCAGTAACCCAGCGGAAGAAATGCAGCGGCGCCACCCCGGAGGACGCGGAACGAGCATTTCTGTAGCGACGAGTAACACTCTCTCTTTGCACTTTCTTAAAAAATGTTTAATTCCATAGCATAATGCTTATTCTGGTGATATGATAAGAAACAGTTTAAAACGAATAATTCTATGAATAACTAAAGGGTGAATGTAATGTACGATGTAATAATTATAGGAGGTGGCCCCTCGGGACTCATGGCTTCTGTTGCCGCCGCCCAGCACGGTGCCAAAGTACTTTTGATAGATAAAGGTGACAAATTAGGCCGAAAACTAGCCATTTCTGGTGGTGGTCGCTGTAATGTCACTAACCGTATGGAGCGAAAACAATTAATCGAGCACATACCAGGAAACGGCAAATTCATGCATAGCCCTTTCTCTGTTTTTGATAATGAAAATATCATTACATTTTTTGAGAATTTAGGGATTGAATTAAAAGAAGAAGACCGAGGTAGAATGTTTCCCGTCAGTGATAAAGCCAAAACCGTCGTTGATACTTTATTAAAAAGAATACGTACTCTTAATGTTGATATTAAAACCAATCATAAAGTTACCGATATCGAATATCGTGATGAGTACGTACATGCTGTTGTTTTGGACAACGGATCTTCTATAGAAACGAAAAATATCATCATCGCTTCTGGTGGGAAATCAGTCCCGCACACGGGTAGTACCGGTGATGGATATCCATGGGCTCAAAAAGCCGGTCATACGATCACCGAGTTATATCCAACAGAAGTACCGATTACTTCCAATGAATCGTTTATTCAAGATAAGAGCTTACAAGGCTTGGCATTAAGAGATATCGAACTCTCGGTTATCAATCCAAAGGGCAAAAGGATTATTACACATGATGGTGACATGATTTTTACTCATTTTGGTATTTCCGGTCCTGCAGCACTTCGATGTAGCCAATTTGTTGTCAAAGCTTTGAAAAAGTTCAAAGTAAATACGATAGACATATACATCGATCTAATGCCAACGATCAATCAAGAAGAGGTATTCCAACTACTAAATAAAAAACTAAAAGCAGATCCTAAAAAAACGATGCGTAATGTTCTAAAAGGCTTTTTACCTGAGCGCTTTTTATTGTTTCTTTTTGAGCATTTGCAGATCGATGCTTCCCAAACACAAGCTAATATATCTCATGAAGACCTTCGCAACCTTGCTCTTCATTGTAAGCAGTTTCCACTACGAGCCAATGGAACATTATCGATAGAAAAAGCATTCGTTACTGGTGGTGGTGTTTCAGTGAAAGAAATAGAGCCAAAAACGATGCACTCTAAAAAGAAAACAGGGTTGTATTTTTGTGGGGAAGTTTTAGATATTCATGGATATACGGGTGGTTATAATATTACCTGTGCTTTTTCGACAGGTTTTACAGCCGGAAAATCAGCAGCTGAACGTCAAGGAACCTCTCATACGCTATAATCAAAAGAAAAGGCTTCGATATTATATTAGACGTATACATGAAATACGCCCTGATTAAAGCCCTCATCTCATTATCTCTTTTGATGGGTTTAGAATTAGTTCTCGAAATCCTAAACGAAAACCCTCACTCACAACTGTGTGAGTGAGGGTTTTCTTCATTTATCCAACAACGATATTGACTAATTTTCCAGGTACAGCAATGACTTTACGTACGGACTTTCCATCCATTGCAGCTTTTACTTGCTCATCTTCTAAAGCTAATTCTTGCATTTGCTCTCGGTCAGCATCTGCAGGAATCACAAGCTTTGCTTTCACTTTTCCATTGATTTGGACAACAATCTCTACTTCATTTTCAACGAGCCAGTTCTCATCATACTTCGGCCATTCTACATAAGCAATCGTATCAGTATGGCCCAATTTCTCCCAAAGCTCTTCCGCTAAATGCGGCACGAATGGAGCAATCAGTTTTACAAAACCTTCCATCATCGACTTTGGTAGTTGCTCTTGCTTATAAGCTTCATTAATAAAGACCATTAATTGAGAGATAGCTACATTAAAACGTAAACCCTCTACATCTTCACTTACTTTTTTCACAGTTTGGTGATAAGCACGTGTCAAAGTATCGGTACCATTTGTATCAGCAATCTTTTCACTCAACTCACCTGTTTGCTCATCAATAAACAAGCGCCAAATACGGTCTAAAAATCGTCTTGAACCATCAAGACCATTTGTTGACCAAGCAATGGATGCATCTAATGGCCCCATAAACATTTCGTATAAACGAAGTGTATCTGCCCCGTGACTCGCTACAACCTCATCAGGATTCACGACGTTCCCTTTAGATTTACTCATTTTTTCATTATTTTCACCTAGAATCATTCCTTGATTATAGAGCTTTTGGAACGGTTCCTTCGTTGGTACAACACCAATATCATAAAGGAACTTATGCCAGAATCGTGCATATAACAAATGAAGCACAGCATGCTCTTGGCCACCGATATAAATGTCTACAGGTAACCATTGCTTTAATTTTTCAGGGTCAGCTAACGCTTGATCATTTTTAGGGTCGATATAACGTAAATAGTACCAGCAGCTTCCTGCCCAGTTCGGCATCGTATTCGTTTCACGACGACCTTTCATTCCAGTCTTAGAATCTACAACTTCTAGCCATTCTTTATTGTTGGCCAGTGGCGATTCTCCTGTATCAGAAGGTTTGATTTCTGACATCATCGGTAATGTTAATGGTAGCTCTTCTTCTTTTACTGCTGTCATCGTCCCGTCTTCCCAATGTATAATTGGAATAGGTTCACCCCAATATCGCTGACGACTGAATAACCAATCACGCAAACGATACGTCACTTTTTTCGTACCTAAACCTTTTTCCTCTAACCAGTCAATCATCTTACTAATACCTTCTACTTTATCTAATCCGTCAAGGAAATCAGAATTAACATGGTTCCCGTCACCAATATAAGCTTCTTTCGTAATGTCACCGCCAGCTACAACTTCTCTAATTGGTAGATCAAAGGTTTTGGCAAATTCATAATCGCGTTCATCATGAGCTGGAACAGCCATAATCGCCCCTGTACCATAGCTTGCAAGAACATAGTCACCGATCCAAACGGGAACTTCTTCTCCGTTTGCCGGATTAATGGCGTAAGCACCAGTAAAGACTCCTGTTTTTTCTTTGGAAAGCTCCGTTCTTTCTAAGTCACTCTTTGAAGCTACTTCTTTCTTATAAACCTCAACAATAGCACGTTGTTCAGATGATGTAATTTCGTCGACAAATTTATGTTCTGGAGCAAGCACCATGTAGGTTGCACCAAATAATGTATCGGGTCTAGTCGTGAACACCTTTACTTCTTTATCATAGCCCGCTAATTTGAACGTGACTTCTGCACCTTCTGAACGACCAATCCAATTGCGTTGCATATCTTTAATGCTTTCTGGCCAATCAAGGTCCTCTAAATCATCAATTAAACGGTCGGCATATGCCGTAATCTTTAACATCCATTGCTTCATTGGACGACGTTCAACTGGATGACCGCCACGCTCACTTTTACCATCAATCACTTCTTCGTTCGCCAAAACTGTACCAAGTGCCGGACACCAGTTAACTGCCACCTCATCAATGTAAGCTAAGCCATTTTCATAAAGCTTTAAGAAAATCCACTGTGTCCATTTATAATATTCCGGATCTGTTGTTGATACTTCACGGTCCCAATCATAAGAAAAACCTAATGATTTGATTTGTCTTCTAAATGTATCAATATTTTTCTTTGTAAATTCTGCTGGGTCATTTCCTGTATCAAGCGCATATTGCTCAGCAGGAAGACCAAATGCATCCCAGCCCATTGGGTGAAGAACATTAAAGCCTTGCATCCGCTTATAACGCGACAAAATATCTGTTGCCGTATACCCTTCTGGATGTCCAACATGTAAACCAGCCCCTGATGGAAATGGGAACATATCTAACGCATAAAATTTCTCATTATTTTGATCTTCTTTCGTTTGAAATGTATGGTTCTCTTCCCAAAACATTTGCCACTTTTTTTCAATTTTGTGATGTGAAAAAGTCATTTTATTTCCTCCTTTTTATCTATACAGACGGAATTGAGACGATCTTTAGAATTTAAGACCTTCCATAACGAAAAAAAACACCCATCCCTGATATAATCAGGGACGAGAGTTTATTTAACATTCCCGCGGTACCACCCACATTAGCAATCCATTAAGATTGCCCGCTTTGCACTGTTAACGAGGGTGACCCGTCGAGAATTACTTTTCATTCACTCTCAAGACTAAAAGGGGAGTTCACTTAACTCTTCGACTGACTTGCACCAACCGTCAGCTCTCTAAATATCCAAGTCTAAGCTACTAGTCCTTTGTTTCAAACGCCTTTGTATACGATTTATTATTTGTATTGTATGAATTGCTGCGCCAACTGTCAAGCGTCATATGTGGAATTCTTCGGATTTGTTGTGATTTTTTGTCGATTTTCGTTTTGTAATGGCTTCTCATAGATAGCCGCTGTCACAATGGCAACAATGATAAACACTAACAAAACATATATCATAATTTGAAAAGAATACATATCAACTAAGAATCCACCAAATAGAGGTCCTATCATTTTTGCACTTGTTGAAACACTATTAACAAGCCCTTGAAAGGAACCTTCTTTTCCTTTAGGTGCAAGCTTATGAGCGATCGTTGGAACAACGGGCCAGAAGAACATCTCACCGACCGTTAAAATAACCATGGCAATCATAAAAGCTGAAAAAAGCTCGGCTTGTGACAATACCGCATAAGATACAAAGAAAAGCGATATGCCGACAACCATTTGCCTTCTTAAAGAGGTTACCCATTTCTTTATAAATATAGACAAAATTGGCTGAGCTAATACGATCAATAAGCCATTTATAGTCCAGAACATACTATACTGTTGTAAAGTTAGTCCTAAATTTTGTGAATGGACAGACACATTTGCCTGCCATTGTGTGTAAACAAGCCAACAAATGAAAAAGCTTGAAAGCACAAGAGCTAATGAATAATAAACATGTTTACTTAGCTTTTTAACCGTTTCGGATTCAATGCTGACGGTTGCCCCAACTTCTTGGCCAGTATTAATTCGCTTAAAGGTAACCGCTACAAAAAGAAGAACAAAAATATACACTAGTGCATTGGCATAAAAAACAGTGGTAAGCTCGGTTTGTGTAATGAAACCAATACTTGCTGTTCCTATCGCAATCCCTAAGTTTTGAGCAACATACATTGCATTAAATGGCTTTCGCCCTCCATCTGGCCAAATACTACCCGCAAAAGCATACATGGCGGGAAATGTTGCTCCAGCTCCAAACCCGATCCCCATTAAACAGATCGTATATCCTATAACCGATGTATGAGCAAAAATTAATGCTATCGTTGAAACGACTGCAAAGCTAAGCCCTAACAGAATCGTTCGATAAGCTCCTATCTTGTCAAACAATCGTCCGCCTGTCATATTTCCTAACACACCTGCACCTGAGTGTAAAAATAAAATAAATCCTGCAGCGGTTAATGATTTGCCAAGTTCTTGATGAATAATCAGTGAGTTTAAAGGCCATAAAAAAGACGCCCCAGTTATCTGAATCGCAACGGCAATTAATAAAAACCAAAGTGACTTGGGCAACTTCTTCCTCTCCCCTTTGTATGAAAGTTACTGCTGATGCTCATGTTCGAAGGTTTACGTCCGCTGGGTTTCTGCTGACTCTCAAGTTCGAAAAACAATCCACCATCATTCATTTAAATTGAAAAAGAACAAAGTCAAATTGAACGAAAAACCAACAGTTGAAAAGCTAAACTACACGTTAATTTTTGTTGGTGGCGGAGTGAATTGCTTCGCCATGCGGGTTTTATATGAAAGTTCGTTCAAGGCACAATCTACTTCCTCTAATTTATACTTTACCCTTCCATAACACTTCCATAATATTGTTTCGTCTCTCTAAATAGTAATACTATAGTAAAATCCTGAAATTGACAATTGTTTTTTCTTAGTTGGTGCTTGTTTTTAAACGTGATAAAATACGGTAGAAGTGAATATGTTCGGAAAGTTAAAAGGATGATGAGATATGAATAATAAGTTAATGGAGTTGCCTGCACAATTTTCTCAAAAAAGATATTACACTTGGAATGAACATTTAAAAGAATATTTTGGTACAAAAGTATTTAAAGTCCCCCTTGATGCTGGGTTTGATTGCCCTAATCGTGATGGCAATGTCGCTTTTGGTGGTTGTACGTTTTGCAGTGAACGAGGTTCTGGGGATTTTGCTGGTGATCGGAAAGATGACCTCGTCACTCAGTTTCATACGATAAAAGGGCGTATGCACCGCAAGTGGAAAGAAGGCAAATACATTGGATATTTCCAAGCCTACACCAATACATATGCACCTGTAGAAACGCTGAAATCCTATTATGAAACTATTCTACAGCAAGAGGGTGTTGTTGGTTTAGCGATTGCAACGAGACCCGATTGTCTACCTGATGATGTCGTATCCTATTTAGCTGAACTTAACCAACGTACGTATTTATGGGTAGAACTAGGTTTACAAACTGCTCATGACAAAACAGGAAGACTCATTAACAGAGCACATGACTTCCAATGTTATGTTGAGGGTGTAGAAAAACTTCGTAAACATGGCATTCGCGTATGTTCCCATATTATAAATGGACTACCTTTAGAAACACCGGAAATGATGATTGAAACGGCACGCCAAGTATCTAAACTTGATGTGCAAGGGATTAAGATTCACCTACTACACTTATTAAATAAAACCCCTATGGTTAAGCAATTTGAGAAAGGTCTAGTCGAATTAATGTCATTTGATGATTATATTGATGTGGTTGTGAAGCAAATTGAACTACTCCCTCCTCAAATGATGATACATCGTTTAACGGGAGATGGACCGGGCGATCTTTTAATCGGTCCGATGTGGAGTAGCAATAAGTGGAAAGTTTTAAACGCGATTGAAAAAGAGTTAGAGGAACGTCAGACATGGCAAGGAAAACTATTTCACCCATAATAATAGAGCGCTTATTATCTGTTTTAGGAGGAGATAAAGATGAAAATCCAAGGGATTTTACCATTTGCACGTACGCTTTTAACCCAAACACTGGAGCCTGGTAATATCGCTTTAGATTGTACTGCGGGCAAAGGAAATGATACTGTAACGCTTGCCCAATTAGTTGGTGAAGCTGGTCACGTGTACAGTTTCGATATTCAAGAAGAAGCGATAGTCATGACTGAACAAAAACTTAAGTCGCTTGATTTACAGGAAAGAGTGACTCTCTATGTAAATGGTCATCAGAATTTCGATGCCTGTTTACCGGAAGAACATCTCCACCAAATCAAGGGGGCTATTTTTAATTTAGGCTATTTGCCTGGTGGAGATAAATCGATTGTCACGAAGCCCGATTCTACAATCGAGGCGATTAACAAGCTCTTGCATGTCATGCCGAAAGAAGGTCTAATCGTCTTGGTCATTTATCATGGTCATGAACAAGGACAAATAGAACGTGACCATTTATTAGACTATTTTAAAACAATCGACCAACAGCAAGCACATGTATTAACCTATCAATTTATGAACCAGAAAAACAATCCACCTTTTATTATCGCTATTGAGAAAAGATAATTACTCTCTATGTGAAATAGGATGAGAGACTATTGACAATTCGTACTAGTAAGTTGAAAATAAAAGACATTCAAGTACAAAAAATAAAATCGATCGATAGGAGCGTGGCTAGTGTGACAACCATTTTAGATTCCATTATAACGTTTAACAAATCGTTTGTAGAAAATAAAGAATATGAGCAATATCAAACTACTAAATTCCCGAACAAAAAGCTAGTTATTCTCACTTGTATGGATACTAGATTAGTAGAGCTACTTCACCGTTCCATGGACTTAAAAAATGGGGATGCCAAAATCATTCGAAATGCTGGTGCTGTTATTTCACATCCCTTTGGTTCAATTATGCGTAGTATTCTCGTTGCCCTTTACCAGCTTCAAGCAGAGGAAATTTTGATTATCGGGCATCACGGTTGTGGAATGACGGGTCTCGAACACGAAACTTTATTAGAAAAAGCAAAAGCCCGTGGAGTCGATTTAGATGTTATTGAACCGCTTGAATACGCTGGTGTTGATGTCAAGCAGTTTTTATCTGGTTTTAGTAGCGTTGAGGAGAATATTCTAAACAGTGTTGATCTCGTCAAAAAACACCCACTTCTCCCGAACAATGTACCTGTTCATGGGTTAATTATCAGCCCAGAAACCGGGGAACTTGACGTATTAGTGAATGGGTATACAGAAGAGACAAACGTCTAATACCTTCAGAAAAAAGAACCCTATTATTAATATAAGAACAAAAGCCACCAATCAAACTAGACTGGTGGTTTTTTATATCATTTAAAGTCATTCTCTCATTTAATTTTCAAATAAAAAATAAGCCGTCTATCCACACACCACAGTGTATAAACAACGGCTTCCACATATCAGATTGGTATCAGTCTAACGACATATCTCAGTTAAGATGAACGGTCTCTTCGATAAATCCAACTATTTAAATAAAATAAAAAGGTTGGGAGACCACCCATTTTAATCATTTGCTTTGACTTTTTTTTCAACTCTTTATTTTTTTGTACTTTAGAATCCGATAAATAAATGGCAATAATACCACGCCAAATTTGACGGTGGAATTTCGGATCAGGCATCGTTGACAACCTTTGTTCCGCTTGCTTGACAAAGTATTGAAATCGTTCAATCATCTGCTCATCATTGTCATAATAAAATAAAAAATTTAACTCATCATCAGCAATGTCCTCTTCTTGATCAATAAAATAATCAAGCAACAAATGAACGCCTTGAACCCAAGGGTAATAACCATCCTTAATGACATTTGCTTCTGCTTCTGTTAAGCCTTCTTTCGTGCCATAGGTCGCTAATGAATAAATCCCTAAAGTAGATCCTGTACAGGCTGAGAACTCGAACCAAGTCATCTCTGGGAGTTCGTTTTTATATTCCTCAAACCAAGCTTCTAATCTGGGAATTCGCTCTTCTTTGACCACATGCTTATGCACTTGTAAATCACCGTATAACTTACTGAGCTGCAACATGTTATCTTGAACAATTCGGAAAGATGGGAATGTCACTAAAATATGCTGACACGTTTCAATGAGCTCGTGTAAATAGCCACCGTCTTCCTGTTCAACTCGATATTGATAATAATTTACTAACGGTTCACCAGGCGTCAAAGCAGCTAATAAAGCATTATGTAAAGAACGGAAATCTTTCGGATCTAAATAGTCACTTTGGTCACACAAATTGTCTAAGTAATCACACATAATCTGATAGGCAATTATAAACTGGATTAATTCATCGAAGCGGTCTCGGGCAAGTAACCCATAAATACCGCCACCTTCACAATGAAATTCTTTTCTTTCAAGTGCATCAAGTGCCTGAGCTCTTAATTCTGGATCAGGGATTAATTCGGCTCTTTCTTTCCATTGGTCATAATAACGATGAACCGTCGGTAAAACATCCCTAAAAATATTCATCATTAATGGGATTGGTTGTGTCGGAACTTTCAAAGTGGATCCTCCTTATCTATACCTAACGTTAGCACAAAATGAGTCCGACAACAAACGATCAAATCTTAAAATCTTATGAAGATACTCATGTCCATAAGTTCATAATTCCAACCGCATGTCGAAATACAACTTCTTTTTCAGGCTCATTAAAAACCTCATGATATAGGCCTTTCCATTCTTTATAATACTTCTCCGTCACATCTAAGCTATCAAACCAGTCACGCACGGCATATTTACTCACAATCTTATCATCTCCGGCTTGCAAAACAGCAAGTGGTATATCTGGCATTTTTTCTGGATAACGTGTGGCAAGGTGCATATTTTTATGAAGCTCCTGGTACCACCTTACGGAAACCTTTGTTACTCGTAACTCATCACGAACATACTGATCTCTTATCTGTTCATCTCTCGTGACATGATTCGAATTTATTCCAGATGCTACCGTAAGAGTTGGGGTTAGGCGATTTAATACTTTAGAGGCTAAATCTTTGCTTGTCTTAATAGGCCTAAATAGACCTAAACAAGGTGAGGATAAAAGTAAACCTTGAATATCCTTCGCTTTGCTCTCCATCACATAACGAATCGCAACAAGCCCACCCATACTATGACCCAATATAAAAATAGGCTGTTCAAACTTCTTCGCTTCATCTACCCATTCTTGCACGGCATCTATATATTGAGAAAATTGATTGATATGACCTCGTTTACCTCTTGTTTTTCCTTGCCCTGGTAAATCACCCATGATGACATGAATACCATGCTCATTCCACTTCTGAGCTAACCACTCATAACGACCATGATGTTCACCTGCTCCGTGTATTAAAACAATCGTCGCTCTGGCATCTTTACTTGCATATGTCCACATGCAATCAACTCCTTTTACTCAGCCAAAATCTTGTCTTCATTTTACCGAAAACATGAACTAAAAGAAAGAAAATAGATTTTTTTGATGCTATTCACCTAGCATTTATGAAGTTTTTGACATGATTTGATACAATATATGAGGGAGCAAACATTTTTATAAGAGGAGTGTGCCAACTATGATTTATGCTTATAACGGAAAAGAACCTCAAATCGCTAAATCAGCTTTTATAGCTGATTATGTTACGATTACAGGTGATGTTGTGATTGGCGAAGAATCAAGTATTTGGTTTCAAACAGTCATCAGAGGTGACGTAGCACCAACTATTATTGGAAACAGAGTGAATATCCAAGATCAATCCATGTTACACCAAAGCCCTGATCTGCCACTTATTATTGAAGACGATGTCACGGTTGGTCATCAAGTGATGTTACATAGCTGCCTCATTGGCAAACGCTCATTAATTGGGATGGGTACAACGATTCTAGATGGAGCGGAAATCGGTGAAGGTGCATTCATTGGGGCTGGTAGTCTCGTCCCACCCGGAAAAAAGATTCCGCCCAACACTTTGGCATTTGGACGACCCGCTAAGGTTGTTCGTGCTATTAATGAAAAAGATCGTCAAGAAATGGAGCGAATTGTTAAAGACTACCGGAACAAGGGACAGATTTATAAACAAGCACAAGTAAAAAAGGATGTATAATATCGATAATGATAATCAATATTAATGGTAAAGGGTAGGAACGCCATTCCCACCCTTTACAGCTAGCTAATTAACCTAAATGTTCTGGCTCGAACGTTTTACAGTCTGTCTCTTCTGTCTTTTTGGCTTGCTTACCCTTATGACTTACCACATAAATTTTATCTGCCCCACAGCGATTATTATGATCCCAATACACACAGTTGTTTACTTCACATAATACTTCAACAGCCATTATCATCACCTCCTACGTACATTTTTACCTGTTTATATGCCTCGCATACCCAAAAGCCTCGGAAAATGTCTCACATTACAGGATAAATCTGGCTCTGTTTTTTTATGTCACTATACAGTAAAAAAGCCCTTCTACCGAGAGCATCGATTAGAAGGGCCTTTATCATTCATTTCATATCAAGGTTAACGTAAAACTTTAGCTTGCTCTTTTAAAGCGGCTGCTTTATCTGTGTTTTCCCATGGTAAGTCAACATCTGTACGTCCAAAGTGACCATATGCTGCCGTTTGCTTATAAATAGGGCGACGTAGGTCAAGCATTTTAATAATGCCTGCTGGACGAAGATCAAAGTTGTCTGCAATAAGCTGAACAAGTACTTCTTCTGATACGACACCTGTTCCAAATGTATCAACCGAAATCGATACCGGGCGTGCCACACCAATCGCATACGCTAATTGTACTTCACACTTATCAGCTAGACAAGCAGCAACGATGTTTTTGGCTACATAACGAGCAGCGTAAGCACCAGAGCGGTCTACTTTTGTTGCATCCTTACCAGAGAATGCACCACCACCGTGACGAGCATAACCACCGTACGTATCAACGATGATTTTACGTCCTGTAAGACCTGCATCACCTTGTGGTCCACCGATAACGAAACGACCTGTAGGATTGATAAAATACTTCGTTTGATCATCAATTAATTCAGCAGGAACTACTTCATTAATCACATATTGCTTTAAATCTTTTTCAATTTGTTCTAAAGTAATCTCTGGATGGTGCTGAGTTGAAATAACAATCGTGTCAACACGCACTGGTTTTCCAGCTTCATCATATTCAATCGTTACTTGTGTTTTACCATCAGGACGTAAGTAGTCTAAAATCTCATCTTTACGAACTTGAGCTAAGCGACGAGATAATTTGTGACTTAATGAAATCGGTAAAGGCATTAATTCATCCGTTTCATTCGAAGCAAAACCAAACATTAGCCCTTGATCTCCTGCACCAATTGCTTCGATCTCTTCATCTGTCATTTGACCTTCACGAGCTTCCAAAGCTTTGTCTACACCTAATGCAATGTCAGCTGATTGCTCATCAATCGACGTTAAAACGGCACAAGTTTCTGCATCAAAACCATATTTAGCACGTGTGTAGCCGATACCTTTAATTGTCTCACGAACAATTTTAGGAATATCCACATAAGTGCTTGTCGTAATCTCGCCGGCAACTAATACAAGACCTGTATTGACAGAAGTCTCACAAGCTACACGAGCATTTGGGTCACTTTTTAAAATCTCATCTAAAATCGCATCTGAAATTTGGTCACAAATCTTATCTGGGTGTCCTTCAGTAACCGACTCAGAAGTAAATAACCGTCTACTTTTTAAAACCATATCTCATTTCCTCCTCTGCACACAACTACAAACAGCTATGAGCCAATAATTTATAACGGCACTCATTTCCGATTGAATGGGAGTAAAATAACAATCGAAGACACAATTTGACAAATATAAACAATAAAAAACCCATTCCACACATACTGAGGAAAAGGGTTGGAGTGTTTACCTTTCGCCTCTTATCGTTCAAGGTCATATGCCTTGCAGGTTAGCACCTTTTCATTTCTTTTCATTGAAATGATGGTTGCTGGGTTTCTTCGGGCCTGTCCCTCCACCGACTCGGGATAAGAGTATCCGTTCGCAACATATCATAACGCAGATTAAAATGACTGTCAATTATTTTGAGATTTTCTTTTTATTTAATTATTTCCATTCTTTCACACACTAAATAACCTTCTTATTTTTGAGGACTACTTGTCTGTTTTTTCATCCAATTGGCAGCTTCCGTTAATATGCGCTGTTGATCCTTTAAAGGAAAATGATGCGAAAAATGAGGATAGTACCAGCTTTGAACATGACCATGTAACGCATTTTCTAACCGATAAGAATGTTCAATCGACACATGTTCATCTAACATACCATGTATCGTTAAAATCGGTACTGCACTTTGCTTTAACTCTGGAATTGGACTTCTCTCTTGATAGCGTTCGGGGTATTTATTTGGTGTACCACCAATTACACGCTTCATCATCCTCCTTAAATCAATACGCTCCTCATAGGTTAGAAACATATCCGTCACACCATTCCATAAAACACAACTAGCTAATGATGGCCGTTTTAAAGCCGTTAATAAGGCCATAACACCCCCCCGTGAAAATCCTAATGCATGGATTTGATTGTGCTGAACTTCTTCACTTTCATATAATAAATCGTAGGCTTTAAAAGCATCTTCACGATCCTCACCGGCAAAATCTTCTTGCCCTTCACCACCACGATTTCCCCGATAAAAAGGGGCGATGACAACGAACCCCTCACTGGCCCACTGAATGACTCTCTGAACTCTGACCATTCCAACATTTTTTATACCACCTCTTAAATATAATAGACCGGGTAGCTTACCTTTATTTAAAGGGGTTGCCAAATATCCCTTCACTTGTAATCCAGCACTTAAATAGGTGATTTCAAATAAATCAATCCTCTGATGAGGAGACGGAATTCTCTTTTTTTCTAACAACATCATGACACAACCTTTTCTCGCAGTAGGCAAACACACATTCAACCCTTTGAACATAGACTATCACAGATCTAATTATACAAATGTGCAAGGAGTTGATAAAGATGAGTACCTTAAAACGTTTAACTTTTATGCTGTTACTTCTTTTCCTTATATTAATACCTGTTGCTTGCTCAAATTCAAACGCCGAATTAGAAAAAGTGCGTCTAGCTGAAGTGACACGTTCTATTTTCTACGCTCCCCTCTATGCGGCTATTTCAGAAGGTTTCTTTGAAGATGAAGGAATTGATTTAGAATTAACAACAACCTGGGGTGGAGATACAACAATGACAACACTTCTATCTGATGGAGCAGATGTTGCTTTAGTAGGTGCGGAAACATCGATTTATGTGTATGCCCAAGAGGCCAATGATCCTGCCATCAACTTTGCCGCTTTAACTCAAACTGACGGAACCTTTTTAGTATCTCGCGAAAAGCTCGACTCATTCGAATGGAGCGATTTAAAAGACTCTACATTCCTCGGTCAACGTGTCGGTGGTATGCCGCAGATGGTCGGTGAACATGTATTAAAACAGCATGGCATTGACCCTCATGGAGATTTAGAATTGATTCAAAGTATTGATTTTGGCAATATCCCAAGTGCTTTTGCTTCCGGTACTGGCGACTTTGTTCAATTATTTGAACCACAGGCCACACAATTTGAAAATGAAGGGATTGGTTATATCGTTGCTTCATTTGGAGAAGAGTCTGGGCTTGTACCGTACACAGGATTTATGTCGAAACAGAGCTTCATAGATGAAAACGCCGAAACACTTGAAGCATTTACAAGAGCTTTATATAAAGGGCAGCAATGGGTAGAAGAGCAACCTGTGGACATTATAGCTAGTTCAATTGCTGATTTTTTTGAAGATACAGATGAAGAGCTTATAGCCCAAGTTATTGAACGTTATCAGTCTCAAGGTTCTTATGCAACAGACCCTCTTTTAACAGAAGAAGCTTGGAAGCAATTGCAGTTGATCATGGATCAAGCTGGGGAGCTTCCACAGGAAGTTAACTTTACCGAGCTAGTGAATACTTCTATTGCCGAAAGTGTTATGGAGTAATGACCATGTCACAAATCCATATCGATAACGTATCAAAAATATATTTAACAAAAGAAGAAGCCACCTTGGCTCTTGAAAACATTGATTTAACCATTGAGGAAGGTGAATTCATCTCGTTAATAGGACCAAGCGGCTGCGGAAAAACAACCTTACTTTCTCTGATTGCAGGTATTTTGAAACCGACTGAGGGAAAGATTTTGTTAGATAATCAGCAAGTTGATCCACAAACGACAAATGTCGGTTACATGCTGCAGCAAGATTATTTATTCCCATGGTTAACGATTGAACGAAATATAACTCTAGGTCAACATATTCGTCATCAAGATAATAAAATGGCCCAAAAGAAAGCCTTACATTTACTCGATGCAATGGGTTTGCTTGATAAAAGGTCCTTTTATCCAACACAGCTTTCCGGTGGCATGCGTCAACGTGTCGCTCTAGTAAGAATGCTCGCTTCTGAACCTTCTTTTATGCTTCTTGACGAACCTTTTTCTGCTCTTGATTACCAAACGAAATTAAAGTTAGAGGACCTCGTATTTGAAACATTAAAAAAGGAAGATAAAACAGCAATTTTAGTGACACATGATATCGGTGAAGCTATTTCGATGTCGGATCGTGTTGTTCTATTAAATACAAAGCCTGGCAGAGTGCATCGAATTTTTGAGATGCCTGAAGAAATTAAAGAATTAGTCCCTTTTGAGGCAAGACAAACTCAAGCCTATACCGAGCAATTCAATTTAATATGGGAGGAGTTGGAATCCCTTGAACCTCGGAAAGCTTCATCATAACTATCTTCAATCATTACGAAAACAAAAGTGGATTGTATTTAGCGTTCAGCTTTCGATACTGATTACCTTTATTTCTCTATGGGAAATCGCTGCAAGAGCGCAGTGGATTGATCCTTTACTTTTTAGCATGCCTTCAAGGATTTGGGATTTAATGGTGGCACGAATTCAAGATGGAAGTTTATTTTTGCACACCTCCTTTACGTTATTTGAGACAATCTTAGGCTTTTTAATTGGAACTTTAGTAGGCGTTCTACTGGCTGCATTACTTTGGTGGTCACCTTTTCTCCAAAAGGTACTAGATCCATATTTAGTCGTTTTAAACTCCATGCCTAAAGTGGCCTTAGGTCCTTTACTTATTGTTGGTTTAGGTCCAAACTTCACATCTATTTTAGCAATGGGGGCGTTAATTTCTGTTATTATTACAACCATTGTTGTCTATAGTGCTTTTCGTGAAGTTGATGTTAACTATATTAAGGTGCTACAAACCTTTGGTGCTACTAAAGGTCAGACTTTTGGTAATGCGATTCTACCTGCCTCGATGCCTACGATTATTTCTACGTTAAAAGTGAATGTCGGATTATCATGGGTAGGGGTCATTGTTGGAGAGTTTCTCGTTTCTAAACAGGGGTTAGGTTATTTAATCATTTATGGCTTCCAAGTATTTAATTTCACGCTCGTTTTAATGAGCTTAGTAGTCATCGCTATTTTGGCGACGGTTATGTATAAATTAGTTGAAATGCTCGAGAAACGGTTAATTCAATTTTAATGTGTAAAAGGTGCCTCCGAAATGGAGGCATCTTTTATATGAAAGTTAGCTAAGGGCGCTAGTTTTTCCCTTCGGATATCACTACGAACATGGGACACGCACCCTCAGGTGGGTGCTGAACTAACTTGCTAATGCAGCTGTTTGTTGACCTTTTTGCCTACTTGGTTATGGCACTCAATACAGTTGTCTATTTTTAACAACGGAAAGGCTTAATGGTAGAACTTTGTCCTTCATTATGAAGCTATACTCTTTTTGCTGATTGATTTGAGAGGGCCATTCGCTAACTAGTTGAGGTCCACTTGTCTCAAGGTAATCGTCATTGTGATCCATGGCATCTATCGTCGCATAAAAAATAGCCTTAGAAAAGCTTTCCTTCTTTCCACATACTCGGTACCAGCCAAGATAAGTTAACTCCTTTACTTTACCACCTGTTTCTTCATACACCTCTCGCTGACAAGCCTCTTCAAGCGTTTCACCTTTTTCAACTTTACCTCCCGGAAACTCTAGTCCCCGCTGAGAATGTTTGGTTAGTAACCATTGCTCCTGATAACGGCAGATTACCCAAACATGGTGAATATCCTGCGGTTTATCTTCGCGGTTAAAACTCAAGTAAATTTTGCAGCCATTCCAATCTTTAAATTGATAAGTCATCTTCTAACTCCTCACGATTTATACCTTAAGTATATAAGTCTATTCGAGAAAGAAGCAACGCTTACCAAGTATATTTTAATTTTTCACTAGCTTTTATCATAAATATAGCTATTAAAAAGATGAGAAAGCATAAGATTCCATTTACTAAGAAAAGAAATTGATGAGAGATTTTTATTAAAAATGTAAATACAGGTGGGCCAAGAGCTACACCTACAAACCTCATGGAGCTATAAAAAGAAGAAACCGATCCTCTTTGCTCCTTGACAATCCCTTCTGTAACAAAAGCATCCAGGCTTGGTAATGCAAAACCAATTCCGATCCCACTTACAAAAATACAGGTTAATAATACATAAATATCCTCTGTAAACGCAATGCAGCTAATCGAAATGGCTAGAAGCAATAGACCCATTACCGTCATACTTTTCATTTTCTTTAAATCTTGTCCAATATATTTCCCTGTAAAAAAAGAGCTAAAGCACAAAGCTGCTAAGGGAACAGCCAAGACAATTCCTTTTTTTACTCCTTCAATTTGATATTTATCCTCTAACATCGTTGATAAATAAAAAAGCACACCAAATAATACAAACATACAAACTCCACCAATAATAAATACGGCATATAACCATCTACCCTCACGCCTAAAAATACTTTTTAAGATTTTCAAAAAATCTGGTAGTTTGATTTTTTCGGTACTTAATGGAGGAGACTTCACGAGAAAAACCATTAACAAAATAGAAATAAAACAGAATATCGGGAATGAAAAAAACGGTAGATACCATTGTAAAGTAGCTAAGCTCGCTCCCAAAATTGGGCTTAACACTTTACCAAATGTATTAGAGGTCTCAATCGTACCTAGCCCTTTACTAACCTCCTGTTGATCTTGGTACATATCCCCAACTAAAGGCATAACTATCGGAGAGGCCCCAGCTGCTCCTACACCTTGCAAGAAGCGACCGACGAGAATAAGGTAGTAGGGATTGGCAACATATACAGCTGCAACACCAGAAACCAAGCCTCCAATTCCTGAGATAATGAGGCTAGGGATAATCACTTTTTTTCTGCCAATCTGATCAGATAAATAGCCCGCAATTGGAATACAAATGATCGCTACTACCGAATAGATGGTTATGAGCATACTTACTTGTAATGATGTAATTCCTAACTCTTTTTCGATCATCGGTAAGACAGGAATGAGCATGGAGTTTCCGAGCGTCATGACCAGAGGAATAGAGGCCATTGAAATGATCGCTAATTTTTTATTTTCACCTAACATGGCTTTTCCCCTTTATGAGAAGCTATTTACTTTTCAGTATGTGACATAAATCACATCCTATTCTTCATAAAAAGTGGCATAAAAAAAGAACCAACAGAGCTTGGTTCGAATTTTTTATGAAAGTTATTGAGGTGCAGTGCGAACATAGTGTGCTGCTCGTTGCTCCGGAAAATTATGCTCCGTCCTGTTGGTAACATAAAAGGTTAAAGGCAATCCAAGATTGTCATGCTAATCGGTAATCCCCTGTTTTCTCTAACTCTTGGTAGATTTCTTCTAATGTTCTTTGAGAGTAAGCTGTCAAATCAGCTTTTCTTCTTTTGAATTCGTCAATAAATTCTTCACCTTGATAGTTATCAGCAACTAAATCTTCAATAACATCTTCTAACACATCGTCTTTACCTAAAACAAGCTTACCCTTCATGAGAATACTTATTCCATTTGATAATTGGGTAATTTCGGATACTTTTGTAATAAGTGTTGCTGGGTAATTATCTTTTCTAGATATGACAACATCAAGTAATAAATCCTTGTCATCTTGTTGAACCTCACTAAAGAATGGAAAGAGATCTTTTTCTACTACTGCTTCGATTAGCCATGTTTGCTTGGAGTTCTCCATATTTATAATTAATCCACGATCCAATTTAAGTGATGATGTTGTTACTTTTCCTGACTCATTTTGTAATAAATAGATTGAGTAAAGCTTAAATGTTTTCATAATTTAACTCCTCCATTCCATTCGAACAATTCTATTTCTATTTAACCATATTAATGAATAGACAGCCAATTTTTTGTATGAAAGTGTAACTAAGGACGATGTATTCTTCTTCGAAGAGCGCTCCAGGAATGGGGGCTTTCCTCCTGCAGGAGCCGGCATGTTCGTTTTATAAGGAAGTGATATCATGATCTTGCCTTTTTTTGCACTTGCTCCCCTCTTCTTCAGTAACTTCTTCGATATCTAGTTTGGCTCGACTTCCAATCGGTCTTCTTTCGCATAAAAATAAAAGAGCTACTGCGATGGTAACATCAGTCAGTAACTCTTCATTAAAACGACTTAGTCTGTCTTTATACTTCTTCAAACAGTGCCTCTAATTTCTTTTCTTCAATCCACATAATTAGTTCTAATTCTTGTTTTGTCAAATTTCGATTAAGCTTACATTTAAAATCGTCGACTAACTCTAGAAATTGATTGATTTGTTTCATGTGCAAATATCTCCTTTTTCCACGTAAACTTTGTCAATCGGACAAGCTATACAACAATATATGTTTACTCACTTCAAAATATGACAGTCTTCATTCTTTCTTCCGTATAAGAATAATTCGTTATACAGATCTTAAATCCTTCATTAAATAATATTAATTAACTGATATTATCGTATGCTCTTTTTAACCTAGTTAATGCTTCCTCTACTATACTTGAAGGACAAGCTAAATTCATTCGCTCAAAGTTAGAACCTTCTTCACCAAACATTGCCCCATGGTTAAAACCAACCTTCGCTTCTTCAATTAACCATTTCTTCCGCTCAACTGGGTCCATATTTAAACCTGTGAAATCTAACCATAGTAAATAGGTTCCTTCAGGCTCCATCCACTTAATCTTTGGCATATGCTCGGTTATAAAGGTCGTGACTAACTGATAATTATGTTGAATATAAGTCATCAGTTCCTCCAACCAAGGCTCGCCATACGTATAAGCCGCTTCCATAGCCACTTCTGCAAAGCTATTATTCATACCTGTAAAAGTTGTTGCCATATATTTCTTGAACTCAAGACGCTTCGCCGCATCCTCTATGACGACGTAAGACGCTTGCATTCCCGCTAAATTAAATGTCTTACTAGGAGCTAAACAAGTGAAAATTCGATTACTCATCTCTAGATCGATGGAAGCAATCGGTGTATGAGTGAAGCCATCATATAATAGATCGGCATGAATTTCATCCGATACAATATATAGATTATGCTTTTTACAAATGGCTACAAGTCTTTCGAGCTCTGCTTTTTCCCAAACACGACCTCCAGGATTGTGTGGGTGACATAAAAGCAGCATTTTTGTATGATCCGTAATTTTTGATTCCAAATCCTCATAATCCATCTCATAACGTTGCCCATTATATTTCAGAGGATTTTTCACTAGCGTTCGTTCATTCTTTTCAATAACATCATAAAAAGGATAATAAACCGGTGATTGTATAATAATCTCGTCTGATTTTTTTGTAAATGTACAAATTAAATGACTTAAAGCTGGCACAACTCCTAACGTGTAAATAAAAGCGTTTTCCTGTACTTCCCAGCCGTATCTTCTTTTTAACCATGACTGTACAGCCTTATCCAGCGATTTTGCATGGGCTGGATATCCAAAGATGCCATGATCAGCTTTTTCCTTAATAGCTTCAATAACCGCATCAGGGGCCCGAAAGTCCATATCTGCTACCCATAAAGGTAAAACGTCATCGGAACCAAAACGTTCCTGTAACATGTCCCACTTTAAAGAATTCGTTCCTTTACGCTCGATTACTTGATTAAAACGTTCGCTCATTCTTCTTCCCCTTTCTTCAGACCATTGATTCATTTCGTTTATGAGTTCGGCACTTCATAAACGAGCTCTTTATTTGTTAATCCATTTATAATATTCGTTATCGTTACTTGTACCATCTCTTCTCTTGTTTCAACAGAAGCACTTCCGATATGTGGAATCGCTAATACATTATCTAGCTCAAGCAAAGGATGCTCTGCAGAAATAGGTTCTTTTTCAAAAACATCTAGGCCAGCTCCCTTAATCTCACCTGATTTCAGGGCTTCATAGAGAGCTTGCTCATCGACATTCGTACCTCGAGAAGAGTTAATCAAATAAGCCGTATTTTTCATTTTCTTAAATTGCTCTTTCCCAAGCATTCGATAGGTAGATTTTGAACCCGGGGCAAGCAACACAACAAAATCACTTTGCTCCAAAAGCTCATCTAACTGGCAATACGTTGCTCCAACCTCTTTTTCTGCTTCTTCATGGCGATTACGATTATGATAAAAAACGGCCATTGAAAATCCTTTTGCTCTTCGTGCCACACTTAAGCCGATTCGTCCCATACCGATAATACCAATTTTCGAACCATATACTTGTTTGCCTGTTAAGCCAAACGGACTCCAGCTTTTCCATTGATCATTTTTAATCATTTGTTGTCCTTGTGGCAGGTTACGTGCCACCGCTAATAACAGGGCAAACGTTAAATCCGCTGTAGCCTCCGTTAACACATAGGGAGTATGTCCAATCTTAATGCCTTTAGCCTTAGCTACTTCTAAATCAATATTGTCAAAACCAACGGCCAACGTACTGATAACCTTTAAGTTGTGAGCTTGTTCTAACGCATGCTTATCTAATTTATCTGACAGATTAGAGAAAACGGCATCCGCGGTTTTTAACTCTTCAACAAGTCTTTCATAAGGCATTGGTTCATCTTCTTTTTCAAACATAACAATCTCTGCGTTTGGTAGTTCGTTCAAAGGTTTCAATAATGCTGCAGGAATTTTCCTTGTAACTAATATTTTCATGAGCCAATCTCCTATCGTATGTAAAATCTTCTTCAATATGAGTAAGTTTACTATCAATCAAAACCTACCTAACACTTCCTTCCCTAGTATAGCACGGATCATGTCGATATTATGAATGGGACGCTTAAAAATCGCCAATGAATCCTTCAATTACCATATGATTTTTGTGATTATATGGTAAGATATGAGAAGAAATAATGTCCGATTTAGAAGAAGGGTGTCGTTATGAGTATTTTAACTGTATCTAATTTAAGTCATGGTTTCGGTGACCGAGCCATTTTTGAAAATGTTTCTTTTCGCCTTTTAAAAGGGGAGCATATCGGTTTAATTGGTGCGAATGGTGAAGGGAAATCAACCTTTATGAATATAATAACTGGCAAACTAATGCCAGATGCAGGAAAAGTGGAATGGTCAAAACGTGTTCGTGTTGGTTACTTAGACCAGCACACCGTTCTAGAGAAAGGGATGTCGATACGTGACGTTTTAAAAAGTGCCTTCCAATATTTATTTGATTTAGAACAAGATATGAATAACCTCTATGACAAAATGGGTGAGGTTACACCTGAAGAGCTCGAGAAAATGTTAGAAGAAGTTGGCGTGATCCAAGATATATTAACGAACAATGATTTTTATATCATTGATGCAAAAGTAGAAGAAATTGCTCGTGGTTTAGGTTTAGAAGAGATTGGGCTCGACCGAGATGTTACGGATTTAAGTGGTGGGCAACGTACGAAAGTCTTACTAGCTAAACTACTTCTTGAAAAGCCAGATATTCTTTTACTCGATGAACCGACAAACTATCTAGATGAACAACATATTGAATGGTTAAAGCGCTACTTATTGGAGTATGAAAATGCATTTATTTTAATATCACATGATATTCCCTTCTTAAATAGCGTTATTAACTTAATTTATCATATGGAAAACCAAGAATTAAATCGTTATGTTGGCGATTATGACCATTTCTTAGAAGTCCATGAGATGAAAAAGCAACAATTAGAGTCAGCTTATAAGCGGCAGCAACAAGAGATTTCTCAACTAAAAGACTTTGTTGCAAGAAATAAAGCACGCGTATCAACGCGCAATATGGCCATGTCGCGTCAGAAAAAATTAGATAAAATGGATATCATTGAACTAGCAAAGGAAAAGCCAAAACCGCAATTCAACTTTAAGGAAGCTAGAACACCTAGCAAGACTATTTTTGAAACGAAAGAGTTAGTTATTGGGTACAATGAGCCACTCTCAAAGCCTCTTAATTTAAGAATGGAACGTGGTCAGAAAATTGCCCTAGTAGGTGCGAACGGGATTGGTAAAACAACGTTATTAAAGAGTCTTTTAGGTATTAATCCCGCTCTTTCCGGTACGATCGAACGCGGTGATTATCAAGAGATTGGTTACTTCGAACAAGAGGCTAAAAGTACAGATAATACGTGTATTGATGAGATTTGGAGTGAGTTCCCTTCCTTAACTCAGGCCGAAGTACGTGCTGCCTTAGCCAAGTGTGGCTTAACGACTAAACACATTGAAAGTAAAATTGTTGTGCTTAGTGGCGGAGAGAAGGCAAAAGTTCGTCTTTGTAAGCTCATTAACAATGAAACGAATATTCTTCTATTGGATGAGCCAACAAACCATTTAGATGTAGATGCCAAAGAAGAACTGAAAAGGGCTTTACAAGCGTACAAAGGCAGTATTTTATTAATTAGTCACGAACCAGAGTTTTATCAGGATGTCGTTACGGATGTTTGGAATGTCGAGGATTGGACGACGAAATTAGTCTAACAAGACTAAACTGTTTGTAGCTAGATTTCTCTTTCAGGAAGTCTAGTTTACAACAGTTGCGGCTCTTTAAAACAAGAACACGAGGAGGTTTAGTATGCAGGATACACCTTTTATTGCGATTGAAGGTCCTATTGGTGTAGGAAAGACTTCATTAGCTCAAGCTATTTCTCAGTATTTTCACTACCCGATTTTAAAGGAAATCGTTGATGAGAATCCTTTTTTAAGTAAATTCTATGAAGATATTTCTGAATGGAGCTTTCAAACGGAGATGTTTTTTCTCTGCAATCGCTTTAAACAGCTTGAAGATATACATAAGCAATACCTTTTGAAGCATCTTCCAGTTGTTGCTGACTATCATATTTTAAAGAACTTAATTTTTGCTCAGCGGACCTTATCAGACAAGCAGTACGAGAAATATTATAAAATATTTGAAATCCTCACTGAAGATATGCCAAAGCCAAATGTTATTATATACCTTCAAGCAAGTCTACCTACACTGCTAAAGAGAATTGCACTTCGTGGTCGTGAAATGGAACAAAATATTGATCCAACCTATTTAGAGCAATTAAGCTCAGACTATGAAAAAGCGATCGACCTTTTTGAAAAAGAGAATCCCTCTATACCGATTATTCGATTGGATGGAGATAAGCTCGATTATGTGAATAACCAAGCAGATTTAGAAAAAATCATACAACAACTCGAACATAAAGGAGTCGTTCCTCTTGAATCTACGAGAAAAATATAATATACCTTCCAATGCTGTGATTACAATTGCCGGAACGGTTGGCGTCGGTAAATCAACGATGACCCAAAAGCTTGCTGAGGCCCTACAATTTCATACATCATTTGAAAATGTTGATCATAACCCTTATCTCGATAAATTTTATGCTGATTTTGAACGCTGGAGCTTTCACTTACAAATCTATTTCCTTGCTGAACGATTTAAAGAGCAAAAAAAGATGTTTGAATTGGGTGGTGGATTCATTCAGGATCGCTCAATTTATGAAGATACAGGTATTTTTGCAAAGATGCATTTTGATAAAGGAACGATGAATCCAACTGATTATGCAACGTATACAAGCCTTTTTGATGCGATGGTTATGACTCCTTATTTCCCACACCCAGACGTACTGATCTACCTTGAAGGCGACCTTGATCATGTCATTAATCGCATTCATGAACGTGGCCGTGATATGGAGCAGCAAACACCACTTACATACTGGCAAGAAATGCATGGACGTTATCAAAATTGGATTCATGAATTTACTGCCTGTCCCGTTTTGAAATTAAATATTAAAGACTATGATTTATTAGAAGATGATGGAGCGACAGAAGAGATTGTGGCACAAATCTCTCAACTAATGAAGCAGCATGTCTAAAAGTACACATCAACAAAACCACCTTATGCAAGGTGGTCTTGTTTTGTATAGATTGGAGCTTTGCCATGTGTGTTTGGTATCATTAATAGTGCCTTATGAAACCCATTTCTTCGTATTAGGTACGTCCTCATCTTCTTCCATTTGCTCCATTTTCCAATAGTAGACCTTTGGTAAATGCTGATACGATACATATTCTTGCCATACAGAAAGAATAACGAACAATAGACCTTGAATATCCACCCCTTTGACCATACGAACATCCCTCCTTACTGATTTCTATGCTAAAAAGGAATTGTCCTAGTCTTGAGTGCTGCCACTTTTTAGTAAGGTCCGCGAATGTAACCTTCTACATAGTCCTGGTAAAACGCCTGCAATTTCCCCAACTCCGCGTCCGAAAATTTCTTTTGCTCGGCTGAACCTAAATTACTAATAACTTGTTTTTTTGTTTTAAAACCTGGAATTGCACAAGTAATACCTTGTTGATCGAGTACCCATCGAATCGCCGCTTGCCCCATCGAATCACGACCGTCCTCAATCCATTTGAGCTGTTCAGATAGTGCCACTCCTTTTTTAAAACCTAAGCCAGCAAAAGTCTCTCCAACATTAAAGGCCTCTCCATTTTCGTTAAAAGAACGATGGTCATCCTTTTCAAACTGATAATCTAGCGAAAACTTTCCAGTTAATAAGCCACTTGCTAATGGTACCCTGGCTAATATACCAACACCCTTTTTTTCAGCTTCAGGAAATAATTGCTCTAACGGTTTTTGACGGAAAATATTAAAGATCACTTGTAGTGCTTGGACGTTAGGATGCTCCAAACAAATGAGCCCTTCTTCTACCGTTTCAACACTCACACCATAATGTTTAATTTTCCCTTCCTTTTGAAGGCGATCTAAAACATCAAACACTTCACCTTCTTTTAAAATATCCGTTGGTGGGCAATGAATCTGATAAAGGTCAATCGCTTCACGGCCTAATCTTTTTAAACTCGCTTCGCAATATTCTCTCACTTTATCATAGGAATAATTATCTCGTGCTTGTAAGTTACCTTGCCGACAAAATTTCGTCGCAAAATAGATCTGCTCCTCTTTTCCTTTGGTAGCCTTAGCCAAGAGCTCCTCACTATGACCATCGCCATAAACATCAGCCGTATCAAAGAAATTCACACCTGCTTCTATCGCATAATGAAGAGCATCGAGTGATTGCTCATCACTCGTTTTCCCCCATGATCCACCAATCGCCCATGTTCCTAAACTGACTTCACTTACTTTTATACCTGTTTTACCTAGTGGTCGATATTCCATCATCACAAGCCCCCTTTTTCTTATACACATTATTTTATCAATAAAGCTATTATTTTCATAATTTTTAGTTTATTACACCTAAAAAAAAGCCTCATTTAGCTTTTAACTAAATAGGCTTTTCTACAAAATCGTTAGTTATTCAAATCTTCGATCGAGTCAATATCCATATAAGTTGGTACGACTAAACCAATCTTAGCACCTTCTAAGTTTGGTCCTAAATCATCAACTTGATCTTGATATAGATCCCATTGCGATCCGTGTGTTGCTGGTAACCAAGCGGCTACCATTGCATCCGCTTCACCTGAAGCAACAGCTTCCCACATAAAGCTATTTTCTAGTACACTAATTTCTACATTATAACCAACGCTCTCTAACACTAATTCCATTAAATGAGTAGATGCAATTTCTGAATCCCATGCTACAAATGCTAAAGAAATTGCGTCGCCATCAACATGATTAACGCCATCTGTCCATTCTGCAACCTTATCTTGGTTATTGTCAAACCATTCTTGGGCAGCAGCTTCTGGGTCTGCACCGTTATTAATATCATTCATAATTACACCCATATCATCTTCTGTCCAGAAGAAGTTGCCTAACACCTCTACAGCCTCTGGCATTTCATCCGCTAAACCAAGGCGAGTGATTGTATGAATATCTTCCGCTGCCCCAAAAACACCTTCCGGATCCTCTAGATACTTAAGATCATACTCAGCAAATTTCCAATGTGGATTCCAACCAGTGACCACAATTGGTTCCTCATTATCAATCGCCGTTCCAAGAGCACTTGTCATCGCTGCCGATGAACTCATTTGAACTTCATAACCCTCTAAGTCATATACATCTAATGCGTCTTGAGCTGCAGCTACAACACCTGCTCCTGCATCAATGCCAGTAATCGTGTAATCCAGTGATTCTGCTACGGCTGTAGAAGATTCTCCGTCATCTCCGTTTGTGTCGTTGTTTGCTGTGTCATCATCAGTTCCACATGCTGCTAATACAAGTGCTGCTGATAAACCTAGTGCCAAACCTGTACGTTTCCAAGTCTTATTCATAATTGACCACTCCTTATAAGTTAGTATCTATTAATCAAAGCCTTTTTATAGCTTGATTACGTGTTTTGTATGAAAGTTGGTGCGTTGTTCACCGCTACCGAAAATTATGCTCCGAGACCACCGCGTGGTGCTGAGCTAGTCGGCTATGTCGCTGGATTTCTAGCTTTCGCCACACATTCCGCGGGAGTCGTTCCCACATCTTTCTCTTTCGTATTTATCCTTCTTCTTTTTTACTATTAAAGCTTTGTGTGAGTCGGTCTAGGATGATGGCTATTATAACAATCGCGATTCCTGTTTCGAAACCTTTTCCTTCATTATTTTGTCCAACCGCATAATAAACCTCTTGTCCAAGACCTCGTGCTCCAATCATGGCAGCAATAACAACCATAGATAGAGCTAACATAATACTTTGGTTAACCCCTGCCATAATTGTTCCTTTTGCCATTGGCAGTTCCACTTTAAATAGCTTCTGTGCAGGTGTAGATCCGAATGCATCGGCCGCTTCGATAAGCTCGTTCGAAACTTGTCTAATTCCTAAATTCGTTAATCGAACTGTCGGTGGCATTGCAAAAATGACAGAGGCAACAACTCCAGGAACCATACCAATGCCAAAGAAGGCAACAGCAGGAATTAAGTATACAAATGCAGGCATTGTTTGCATTAAATCTAACATCGGTTTTAGGATGCTTTCGACAATTTTACTCTTAGACATCCAGATACCTAATGGAATTCCAATCACTAATGCAATAAAAGCACTCGTTAAAACAAGAGCGAGCGTTAACATCGCTCCATCCCAATAACCTAAGTTATAAATTAAATAGAGTCCAATTAATGTGAATATAGGTAAACCAATTTTTTTCTTACTGACTAATACAGCTAAACCAACAACAATAATGATGAATAACCATGCTGGTGGAAAAGTAAGAATGTCTTCAAATCGATCAACTAACCATCCAATCCCGTTACGAATGACATCAAAAAATCCAGCTGCACCTCTTAACCAAGTAACAAAACTATCAATCCATTCAGCTAGTGGTAGACGCGGTATTGAATCCATTAAAATCCACCTCCGTTCCAGATAAAGCACCAAGGACTGCTCCGCGGACGATAATGCCACGTAATTTTCCATCCTCAACGACAGAAATAGGAATTGAACTTGTTGATAACGAATCCATTAAATCATGTATGGATGTATCTAAAGTAACTCTCGGCACATCTTTATCAATAATTTCTTGTAAATCATTTTTCTGTTCTTTTATTAATCGAGAAACGTCAGTAGCATGGACAACACCAATCAATTCCTTTGCTCGGTTCGTCACATATATGCTTGATAATCCAGCATCCTTCATCCTTTGAATCGCTACACGCGGACCATCTTTTTCATAATTAATCGTTTCTGGACGTATCATAACATTCTCTGCCGTTAATACTTTTGAACGGTCAACATCTTCTACGAACTTTTCTACATATTGATTTTCAGGCTGAGTCAAAATTTCTTCAGGTGTTCCTACTTGAACTAATGCCCCATCCTTCATAATCATAATACGGTCACCAATTCTTAAGGCCTCATCCAAATCATGCGTAATAAAAATGATCGTCTTTTGCATCTTTTCTTGTAATTCTAAAAGCTCATCCTGCATGTCCTTTCGAATTAAAGGGTCCAATGCGGAGAAAGCTTCATCCATTAATAAAATATCAGGTTCATTCGCTAACGCCCTTGCTAAACCAACACGTTGCTGCATCCCACCCGATAATTCATTCGGATACTTCGTTTCATATCCTGAGAGGCCAACCAATTCAATGGACTCCATTGCTTTAGCTTTTCTTGTTGCTTTTGGTATCCCTTGTACCTCAAGACCGTACTCAACATTCGCTAAAATGTTTCGATTCGGGAACAATCCGAATTTTTGGAAAACCATCCCCATTTTCTTTCTACGAACTTCTCTTAATGTCTTACTATCCATCTTCGCTAAATCTTCACCATCTAACCAAACGCTTCCAGCAGTAGGTTCAATAAGACGATTTAACAGCCGAATAATCGTTGACTTACCACTACCAGACAACCCCATGATGACAAAGATTTCACCATTTTCAATTTCAAAGCTAGCTTGATTAACGCCAACGGTCATTCCTGTTTCTTTTAATACATCTTCTTTTGTTTTCTTTTGATTTAGAAGATCCATCGCCTTTTTTGTCTTCTTACCAAAGACTTTTGTGAGACCTTCCACTTTTACTTTTGCCACGTTTACGTTCACCTCACTTACTTTTTTCTCTCAATATCCGACTTACCTACTATAGCCTTTTAAAAAAATTACGACAATCTTGATATTCTGTATATATCGTCTATTTATTACGTACAGTTTAAACTGTACAAAATATACAGGAATGATCCTTAGAAATGCTAGCTTATCCTTACATATCATCACTTTTAAGAAACTACCACGTTTTTAACTTTTTTGATACGATACATGAAGAAGTCCGAATTAAGAGTGACGAATAAGCTTTACCCTTTTATAATTATGTATAAACCTAAAATAAATAATTATTTATTTGGGATAATTTGAAAGAATCGATTTTTCACTATGAAAATGGGAATGGACAAAAAGAAACCGATGATATCTTTCTGGGGAGGACAAACTAAATATGGTTGATCACATCAACAATAAAAGTTGGGAAAAGCTCGAGCAAGCTCGTGAAGAATTTTCTCATGAATTATCAAAAAATATTCATATGTACGGGATATCACAGTCAGTTGGACGTTTATATGGAACGGTTTTATTTGCTGAAGAGCCTATGACGCTTGATGAAATGAGTCAATCGATTGGCATGAGTAAAACGAGTATGAGTACCGGCATTCGTACGTTACTCGAGGCTAATATGGTCGATCGCGCTTGGCAAAAAGGGGTTCGAAAAGATCTTTATCAATCAGAGGATGATTGGTATAAATCATTCTCCACTGTATTTGTTAAACGCTGGAGGAATTCTGTTGATAATAACTTAAAGGCCGTCGAACAACATTGTTCAACGCTGGAAAGTCTCTCTAATTTTGAAGATGAGAGCCTCCAGAATGCGGTTCAAAACGACTTAATCAAAATGGAACATGCTCGTAACTACTATAGCTGGCTGAACGAAGTTATCCACTTATTTGAATCTGGGGAAATTTATAATATTATTCCAAAAAAGGAATGAAAGAACAAGAGCTAGATGCCTATTCTTATCTAGCTCTTGTTATCGTTTATAATAATAGTCGCCTACTTTTAAAATGTGACGCTCCGTATCCAATTGTTCTAAAGAATTTTCATATTGGTACGGTTCAACAACAAATGCTTCCTCCATAAATAGGCGAGCCTGCTCCACTTTTCCTTTTTTTAAAAGCTTTATAATATGTTCTACCCCGTCTCGGTCAATAATTCCAATTTGGGTTGCCAAAGCTAATTGATAGCAAGGGTCTGAAATTCGTGAACTCGTTGTAACAATCAAACCTCTTTTTGCCTCATAAAATGCCTGTGCTGCATATACTTCTTGAACGGCCGTGAGCCCCAATTTATCAGAATATCGCTTGGCTTGCAGGACAGTCTTTTCTAAATGTTGATTATAAAAAATCATATCTGCCCCAAAATCTCTGCTTTTTTTTGTTAAATAAATATCTTTAAACCCAAGTGCTGCAAACAAGACAACTAAATAATCCTCAAAGTCATGACCTGACATTTTATCAATATCAGCTAACGAAATTTTCGTTAGGTCATACTTTTTACTTCTAAGCTTTTTTATCCACAACCAAAAACAGACTGTCATAAGTAATAGAACAATAATACCCATCATCAGTAATTGTAACAATTCCAAAAGAACATCATCCATTCTTCTCATTTGGTTCACCTTTATTTTACTACAATCTACCATACAAATACAAACAAATGTTTGCTATGAATCTACATCTATAGTTGTAGATACTCTCCTTCCATTTTATTACTTATCCTCCCAACCAATCCCCGATGTTTAAAAAACGATTCAAACATACAATGTACATAGAAACATGACACAACTACTCATTCATGGCGAAGCCGATTCACGTTTGCCCCTTGACTGGTGGCATTTTTGTTCAATATGCCTTTGCTTCTTGGTTTGTTAACTTTTATTACCTTTCATTCATCTATTTTGTATGAGAAGTTTGCTAACCAAGAAGCCTGCACTAACCAAAGCGGAGGGAATGGCGGGTGCTGAACTCCCTTCTCGGAGCGAGCTTCGAAGAAGAGCACACCAGCTTTAGTACACTTTCATACAAAACGAAAGGATGATTAACATGAAAAAAACACAAGAAGTTATCATGATTACAGGCGCCTCTAAAGGATTAGGCGAACAACTGACATACCATTTTGCAAGCAAACAACAGAAACTCATCATCTGCTCAAGAAACATCCATGAACTAAATCAAGTAAAAAGAAAAGCAGAAGCATTAGGTGCTACCATTATCGCAATAGAAGCCGACGTATCTAACTATCAGGACGTTGACCGCCTTGTCTCCGTTGCGGAAGAACAATTTGGTCACATCGACACGCTCATTAACAACGCATCCATTTTTGGTCCTGGACCAACGGAATTAATTGATTACCCAGAAATACATTTTAACCATGTACTCCAAATTAATATTCTTAACCCATTTTTAGTTACAAAAAGAGTTCTATCAGGCATGTTAAATCGTGAAGAAGGGCTCATCATTAATATAACCTCTGCTGCAGGAAAAACGGGATTTGCTGAATGGGGAGCTTACGGTATCTCTAAATTTGCACTTGAAGGTATGGTACAAACGTGGGCGGATGAACTTGAGGGAACAGGTGTGCATACTTGCTTAATCGATCCAGGAGAAATGAATACAACGATGCATGAAATCGCTGTTCCAGATTGCGATTACCCGCTACTCGAGCCCGCCCAACTACTTCCTTTGTTTGATCAAATTATGGAAGAAAGATACAAATCAAACGGTAAGCGCTATAACATTGAGGATTACCTGAATGGAGATTCGATATGAACGATACCTTATCTACCAATAATCAAACCTTTCAAATCCCCTCTGAACTAAACGCAGAAGCACCAATCGAATATAGTAAGGGCCAAAGAGATCGCGTACAATTATTAACATTAGATAGGAAAACAGGTACAATTAACGATCAAACATTGCTAGATTTACCACATCTATTACAAACAGGAGACTTACTCGTTTTCAATCGAAGCAGAACCATACCTGCTGTCTTAAAAACGTCTGACCAGCAAACGGAAATACGATTAGCTAGAAAAATCACCGATACTGTTTGGGAAGCAATTTTATTCCCTGATTCATCACAGACGTTACTCAAACTCCCTGAAAATGTGCAGATCAAGATAATCGGAAAAGGAAGCGAGTCTCCACTTATCAAGATTCAATTTGAACAACTGAAAGAGCCAGTCTTGTCTTATTTACACAAATATGGCACACCTATTCGCTACGAATATATTAATAAAAACTGGCCACTTTCAGATTATCAAACGATGTTTGCATCCGTTCCTGGTTCAATTGAAATGCCTTCTGCAGGACGTGCTTTTACATGGAGTCTTATCAAGAAATTGAAAAAAGTAGGTATTCGAATAGCCTTTTTAGAATTACATGCTGGCATTAGCTATTATGGAAATGATCATTGGCCAAATCCACTTTTTCACCCTGAAGCCTATTCGGTTCCAGAACAAACATTCACAGATGTTATCGAAACAAAAAGGAATGGCAATCGTGTTATCGCTGTAGGGACAACCGTTGTCCGTGCCCTTGAGACCGTCGCTTTAAACAAGCATTCACCTACCCTTTCAGGGCATACGAACTTATATGTCACCGGTGATACATCACTAAATTTCGTCGATGGGCTCCTAACTGGTTTGCATGAACCTGAAACTAGCCACCTCCATATGCTTCGTGCCTTTACAAAAGAAGAGTATGTACGGAGAGCCTATCACCATGCACTCAATCATAGGTATCTCTGGCATGAGTTTGGTGATATTAATTTGATTCTTTAGTGAGGGGAAGTAAATGAACGTACATCATATTGGTATCGAAGTTACGGATTTATCAAGAAGTACACATTTCTATCAAAGATATTTTCAGGCCCAAATCATTAATCATTTTTTTATTAATAACGAAGAGATCATCTTTTTAAAAATTGGTTCCTTTCTTTTAGAACTCTCTTATATTAAAGGTTCCACCGAAAAACAAATAGCAAGGCATCAGCCTATTCACTTCGCTATTGAAGTCCCCTCTTTAGTTGGTCAAATGAATCTACTAAAGCAAGCTGGCTTATATCCGATAGAAGGACCTTTTCAACTTAGCAACGGCTGGAAGATTGCCTATTACGAAGGGGTTGAAAAGGAAATCATCGAGCTTATCAGTACGGAGGAAAAACCCTAATCTCATATGAAATTAGGGTTTTATTTTAGACATAACTCTTTGTCTCTAAAACTGAACAACCTTATTTTTTATAGCAAATAGAGCGGCTTGTGTTCGGTCTTGCACATCAATTTTTTGAAAAATATTTGATATATGTGTTTTAACCGTTTTTTCAGTAATCGCCAAACTTATACCAATCTCTTTATTACTTTTCCCCGTCGCAATCTCCTGTAATACGTCTATCTCACGTTTTGTTAGAGAAGCTACTCGCCTTTCATCTTCGGATTGTGGCTGAGCGATCCGTGTCAGAACAAATTTTGTTACTTTATCATGCAGTTTATGCTCTCCCTGATAAACTGCTTGTATCGTTTCAGCTAGCTGTTCTGGTTCAATATCCTTTAATTGATAACCACTAGCTCCAGCCTTTAATGCTGGAATCACATGGTCTTGTTCAGAGAAGCTACTGAGGACTAATACTTTCACATTAGGAAATTGAGCAACTATGTGTTCCGTCGCTTCAATACCGTCCATAACAGGCATCATCACATCCATAAGAACTACATCCGGCTTTAGCTTTCCAACTAATTTTATTGCCTCATCTCCATTTTCAGCATCACCGACAACTTCAAATTGATCCATCGTTTCCAGGAAAAAAATCAAACCCTTCCGCACGACTGTATGATCATCTACAATTAAAAGTTTTATCCCCATGTTATCGCCTCTTTTTCATGTTGTAGGAACTTCAATTACAATCGAAGTCCCATTTCCAGCGTTTGAATGTACTTGTACCGTTCCACTGACTTCCTTGATTCGTTCTGCCATTGTTTTAAGACCGATACCCGTAGTCGACTTTTCTGGTTTAAAACCTACACCATGGTCCTTAATCAGAACTTGAACACATTCAGAGGAGAATTGAAAAGTAACAAATAATTCAGTGACACCACTATGTTTTTTTGTATTATTCATAGCCTCTTGAATCACTCGCCACAAACACAGTTCCTGCTCATCAGTTAACCCTTTTAAGCCCTTTGCTTCAATATGAACCACCAGCCCCAGTAGCTGCCCGTATTTTTGAATGGCTGCTACAAGCCCAAACTCTAAACCTTCTGGCCTCAGCTGATAGATTAATTGTTTCAGCTCCTTCAAAGCTTCCGTACCTAAGCTATGAATCGATTGAATAGAAGCGTTTATGTGTTCATCCTTTACTCTCTTTTCCAAACCCTTTGCATGTAAAATGAGGGAAAACAATAGTTGATTCACCGAATCATGTAGGTCGCGGGCCAGACGATTACGTTCCTCTGTGCGTACAATGTTTTGTTTCCTTCGTTCAATTTCAATTTTTTCAAGTTGGAGGGAGAGGTGGGTAGCAATCTCTTGAAGAACCATCGTACTGCCCTGCGAGAAAGAATCTGAAAAAACAACTAATTGTAGGTCTGAATCTTTAAAGCCGACCTTTATCTTTCTTTGCTGACGGTTCCTTTGCCCAAAATTGTATACACTTTCTTGTGCTTGAACTTGTAAACCACTCCAATGAAACAACTTCATTAACGTTTCACTTGTATGCACTAGAAATTCCTGCTCATTACTCCACTCTGTTTGCAGGGCAAGATAACTGCCAAGCTTTGATAACAACATGGTTCGTTCCTGTTCTTGCAAAAATAGCTGAAATCTCTTCACTGCCGCACCCATTTGATAAGCAACCGTCTCTAATAACTCAAGCTCAGTTTCATCAAATTCATCGATATGTGCCGACGCGACATTCATAATTCCTAAGCCTTCTATTCCAGCTCGAATCGGAATCGTTGCATGTCGCTCTAAATTATCAGTGCCACCCCAATTATATAAATTGGCTTGCTCAAGCCTTTTACAATTCATAATATTAACAGCATGAGGTAACTCATTATTTTTATATTTATTCATACACCAGCAACCACCTTGTTTAAGCGGGAGGCAATCCTGATACTTTAATCCTTCTGGTAAACCCGACGCAGCAACTAAACGATGTTGTCCAACTTCGTCAATTAAAAAGATCCAACCGCTTTCGATACCTGTTGTTTCTAATAATGTTTCAAGGACAGCTTGTAACATGTCTTCAAGGTTTTCACCTTGATTTAATGTCATTGATATTCTTCTTAACGTATTTAGTACCGTCACTTCATCACAATCCCTTAACCTTCAATCTATGTTTTCATTGTACATGATTTTTCAGGAGACGTCCTAGTAATGAACGAATTTTCTGAAGGGTATTGAACTCAAAGAACTTCTACTTTTCAAGTCAAGCACTACTCATTCACAATTGATGTCAAAACCTCCTCAATTAAGTGCACAAATAATTATCATCCACTAAAAAAGAAGACTCAAGATGGAGCCTTCCCATTTGTTAATACACCCAAATAAAGGTGATCGTAAAATAAATAACCACAATCGTAAAACCTGTAACCACAATATTTTCAACAAGACTTCCGGTCCTAATCGTCACGGGGAAACGAAACGTCAATGGGAATGGATAAAATAAACGAACACCATTCCGAGTGAAAGAATCTAATAAAATATGACTCGTCATTCCCGTTAATACACCAACCGTAATCGCCTCAACCGGCATAAATTGATTAAGTATAAATCCAATAATCGCCAAAAATAATAAGCTGTGAGTAAAAGTACGATGACCAAAAAGAGTATTGACGATTCGTGATGTAACCGGGAACCTCCTACCCATTTTGCTACCACCATGACATATATCAGGCAATAAACCACCAACTGCCCCCGAAACCATCATCGCTAACGGATCATAATTCGTAAAATATGCGACAGTAGCTGATGCTGCGATTCCCCCCATAATATGTGTTTTTCCCGTCAAAATATTACCTTCCTTTACTAATACATTCTTCAATCTACCATTTTAACACTATCATGTGAGATGACGATCTTTTTTTACCAATTTCTTTTAAGAGATGGAAAATCAAGCTTTAACATGTTCATTGCCGCACTAGATTATGTACGTTTTACTTTCAATTATACTATGAATATAAAGGAGTTGAAGCAATGAAAAGAGCACGTACCGCCCCCTCTAGAATTACAAATAGGTAAATTACTCACACAACGACATTATTCTATGCAACAAAGTGAGGCAGATTTACTTAAACATGCAGAAAAAGGCTATGTAGGAGAAGGTAACTTTGACATGTGGCTCTTTGAACGAGTTATTACTTAGTTGCTAAAAAAAGTCCCAACCCTCCCTTGGATTATTGTCGCCATCTCGCTTTTACGACAAGATAACCTAGCTCTCACCTTCCTTTTGTTGTCGTCATCCCTCTTTCACGAAAACATAACCTAGCTCTCGCCTTCCTTTTGTTGTCGTCATCTCCTTCCCCCGACAAAACTCTAACTTCCTCACATCCTAACACTGAACCTTTACTGCTCATGTATAAAATCCCTCATTTTTGTCAACCTAATAATATAGAATATGCTGGATAAAAGGAGGGACTAGTATGCCACCAATTAATAAAAACCTTATTCCATTACTATTATTTATACTAAGTTATGTACTCATTCAACTTTTTCATTATGATATGACGGTCTTTATCTATATAGTTAGTTCCCTACTTTTCTTTACACTTGTTTGGCAATGGATTAAATGGAGCAGCCGAGAGAATGAATGGCGACGCCTGACCGCAATACCTTTAATACAACTAACGAACGTTCAACTACACCAGCTATTAAAAGAGGTGTTTCGTAGACAAGGCTATCAAGTTGAGGAAAACCAAGGTATTGCTGCTTTCATATTAATGAAAAGGAAAAAGAAAACCTCGGTTTTTATTCATCATTCAGAAGTGACAAGTCCAACCATCCAACAGTTGATAAATTTTAATCAAAATAAAAACTTGACCAACAGCGTTCTAGTTAGTATAGAGGGATTTTCGCTCTCGACAAAAAAATTAGCGAAAGCGAACCGTATTACTTTAATTAACACGGAAATTTTACAAGCTCTGACTGAACATTTAAATCAATCTCGTTTATTCTTCCGTCCAGCTACAAAAAAACAGCAACACTCAAATTCCTCACAGTCAATCGATTCTTAAGCACTTCACCAAATCGCTAAGCATAGAAAAAACCGCTCAATAAGAACGGTTTTTTCTTTTATTTTTCAAATTGAATGTCTATTCCTTGATTGATCTTTTTAGCAGATACGGATAAACATATTGACGTGATGCCACCAATTATTAATAGATACACGATAAAAGCAATCAAACTACTAGCCGTACCAGCATCTAACATGTTAACAATAAATGTTGGCAGTATTTGACCCTCTGCGTTGGAATCAATGATAGCTTGTGCGTAGGATCCTGGAAAAAACGTAACGGCTGTAGGAATAGCCATGATGAATAAATAAGCAAAAAATAGCATCATCATTAAAATAGAACTCCCTGTATCGACACGATTTTGCGGATTTTTCTCATTATACTTACTGCCAATACAGCCGATAAATAACCCAATACTCACACTACCTAGCATTATTCCTGAAATTGCGATAATGCCTAAAATTGTACTCCATATCGTCCATTGGAGAATAATTGCTGCAATAATTTGAAGACCCGCCATTGATATGATCATGATAAACGCATTCGCTTGAAACTTTCCTAAACTAATTTGCCAGCCTGATAGTGGCAATACTTTTAATAAATCAATTAATCTTTCCTCACGACCAATTGAACCCGCGGTGAAAATCCCTGCAGCAAGCACCGCCAGAAAACTAAAGCTCATTTGCATCGTTGGCCATGATATATGGGGAGCATCCCTTAGCTCAGCAAATCCCCCTTCAAGTCCACTAAAATTTGCGAATGGTAAAATGAGAATAAAGACCATTGGCAGCACTGTCGTCCATTCACGAATATCACGCTTAATCATCAGCCATTCTTTTCGACTGACCATCCGAATGACACCTTTCAGCTCGGCTTGCCCTTTCTTTCTTTGCTTCTTTTTCTTACTTCGTGACTCACTTATATTTACCCAACCTTTTAATAAGGCCTTTTCTACGATTATTGACGTGATAACAACTAATGCAACGGTTATGAGCATTAAGCCTAATCCAAAGAGAAACGTGCTGCCACTCCATTGACCTTGCATGGCATCATCAATGAAAACGGCTCCCCAATGAGTAGGCAACCACTCGGGTATAGTGGGCAAGCTGGAAAAATTAATTTCTTCATCTTTCATCACAACATTCATATTAAAAAGCTGGAACCCTAAATAAAAGATAATTCCTGACATAGCTGATACAGCTGTTAAAAGCTCTCTAGCTTTGTTCGGTGGGATTATTTTTATTAAAATTAAATTAATTAAATAGGCAAGGCATATTGCAATAAACGTAATAAAGATAAGTACGACAGTTCCAATGACATAATACATAACTGGAGCACCTGCACCAGCTCCGAAAATAAACATACAAATAATCGCAACAACTAAAAGTAAGAGAGGCACACCTAATAAATTATAAACAAATTTTGCCCAGAAAATTTGTCTTATCTTTAAAGGTAGTGTAAATAGCAACTCTAAATCACTTTCACTAAATAAACGATTAAATACAAGTGGAATCGTAAAAACTAATAAAGCTAGGGCAAAAAGAAACAAACTATAATTAACAACAATGATTTGGTGTTCCTCGGGAAGAATGGCACCTAATGTTGATAAAAATGCACCAAAAAAGAAAAGGAAAAATAGCACAACAAAGCCAAGGGCAACATATCCAATAATTGTCGATGGCTTTGCTGATAAACTTCTGTAATCATTTTTGGCAAATATCTTTATAAGGCGTTGCATACTATTGCTCCTCCTTCATACTAGAAGCTAGAAGCTGTGCTTCCTCATCGCCAGTTAGATCTAAGAAAATGTCCTCTAGCGTAGAATCTCCACCACTTTCTCTTTTTAATTCCTCCATTGTGGCCACGGTTATCAATTCTCCATCTTTAATAATCCCAACACGATCACACATCTGTTCTGCGATTTCTAATATATGTGTCGACATAAAAATCGTCATACCTTCATCACATAACTGCCTTAATAAATTCTTCATTGTTCGGGCACTTTTTGGATCAAGTCCAACAGTCGGTTCATCTAAAAATAGAATATCTGGCATATGGATAAGTGCTGCACAGAGCGAGAGTTTTTGTTTCATTCCGTGCGAGTATTCACCTGCGTATTCATCAAGTCTGCCTGTTAATGAAAATAGCTCCGTATATTTTTTCATTCTCGTTTCAAATACTTCTTGTTCCACACCATAAACACTTGCAATAAATTCTAGATATTCTCGTCCTGTTAGTTTTGCATAAACTAAAGGCTGGTCAGGTACATAGGCTATTTGCTTTTTGGCTTTTAATGGTTCTTTTAATACATCAATGCCGACAAGTTCGATGGCTCCATCTGTTGGTTCTAATAAACCAGTCATCATCTTAATCGTCGTCGTTTTCCCTGATCCGTTTGGACCGAGGAAGCAAAATAATTCGCCTTTTTTTACGGATAAGCTTACATCCTTTACAGCATGCTTTGCTCGAAATCGTTTATCTACGTTGGTTAATCGGATTGTTTCTGTCATTTTATTCCTTCTTTCTTTTGTATGTCTAAATCTCATGTGCGGAGGATTAATCACCGCTACCGAAAATCATGCTCCACTGGGTATGTTCTAGCACTTAAGGACAGATTTCACTCTTACAACAAATAACTAAAATGAATGTGAAGGATGAGCCACCAGTAAAAGAACAAACCATACTTTCATCCTTTTGGTGGGGAAGTGAATCGACTTTACTATAACTAGTTTGTTTTTTAATTTTAATTGTTAATGGTTACCTTTATTTTCCTCTACTATTCTTAAACTAAACGTGAATTGGGCATATTGTCAATGGAAAACCAATGAAATAGTGAGTATTTTGCCTGCCATTTTATCTATGATGAGTTGAATGAAAAACGCTTGATTAGGAATGGCTTGTCTATTTTATACATTTGACGAAACTTTTTTGTTAGATTACTTGGCAAAACGCTATTAGAATTCCTATTAATTATGTACATTTAAAGAAACGAATGGACCTAAAAATGAGGTGATGCTAGATGATTACTCTTGCACATATATTAGAGCTTCATACATTTCAACAAGTCAAGGTTCTTGCTGGGAAAAATGGCCTTCATCAATCTATTCAATTCGTTCATCTAACCGATATACAGGAAACCCCTCCATTTATAAATAAAGAGCAACTGTTATTAACAACCCTATATTCCTCGCATTCCAAAGAGAACTTGTTTCAACTTGTCAAACATCTGGTAGAAAAAAATAGTGCAGGCATTGGTTTTAAAGTATCCAAAAACATGCAGCAAATTCCAACTGAGATTATTCAATTTGCTAACCAGTCAAATTTCCCAATCCTTGAATTACCTTTACATTACTCTATAGAAGAAATGTTGAGTGAGGCTTTAGGATTTATTTTAAAAGAACAGACTACAGAGCTTCAATCAGCCTACTTTATTCATCAAGAATTTACTCAATTAATCTCTTCAGGTGGCGGCTTCCATATTCTCATTGACCGATTAACCCAATTAACCGCTCTCCCGATTGTATTATTAAATGAAAGATTGAATATTATTAGTGCCTCTCCATTAGCTAATGAACATTTATTTTTTGATGTTTATCAATACCTTTATGAACTTATTTATGAAGTTGAATATGAGCAACCCCAATACCTAGAATTACCTTATGATGAAAATAAGCATGTATATGGGCATTTTTACATTTTTCCTATCCTGGCCTCCAAGAAACCACTTGGTTACCTTGTTCTACTTGGAGCACCAGACCCTTTACCTGCGGCGACATTTCTAACCATTGAACATTCTGCTAATGTGCTTTCTTTTGAATTAATGAAACGACAAGCCATTGAAAAACAAGTGCAACAAGAAAAAGATGAATTTTTCACTGACTTAATAAACGGAACGTTACAAACACACGAAGAAATTCAACACCGTGGAAGCCCTTATAATATAGTTTCCTTTCAAAATTTTATATGTATTGTATATCAAATTGATTTTGAGAATAGTGCTCACCCCTTAAACCTCAATAGAAAAGAAGTGATTTTACGTGAACGTTCCATCGAATTAATAGAGAAACGTATCAATGAACACTATCATGATGTTAGTTCCTTTAAAAAAGAAGAGCTTTTCATTACATTCATTGACTTTGACAAAAATGAACCGTCATTTGAAAAGAATCTCATGGAAATTTTGCAGGTTCTCCATACAGATATCTTTCAACTATTTGATACTTTGCTTTCTGTAGGAATTAGTACTATACACGAAGATTTATTAGAAGTTCCTATTGCTTTTCAAGAATCGATCGATGCTCTTGAATCTGATTTCCACGAGAATTCAAAGACCATGATCAGAAAATATCATACACAGGAGTTGAGCGAAATTATTAAGGCAATTCCTTTAAAAAAACTAAAGACCTTTTATTTATCATCCTTGCGTGAGTTGGCAAAACCTAATGATAAGGAGAAGGAAGATTTGATGATAACATTGATGACTTATTTAAACCATCATTGTCAAATTTCTGAGACGGCGAAAAGTTTGTTTGTTCATCGAAATACGGTTATTTATCGTATTAAGAAGTGTGAGGAATTACTTGGTAACAGCTTAAAGAACCCTGATGAAACGTTAAAGCTACGTTTGGCTTTATTTGCACGGCCTTTAATTGAGAGGTATATAAAGTAGGGTATTATATGAAAGTTACTTATGGGCGATAGGTTGTGCCGTGAAGTAAGCTCTTCATCCATCTCTCGATAAATGACCTTAGTAGGACAGTGCTAGCTGTTTGTTCAGTCCGACTCCTGATGGTGATCGAGTTGTAAACGGGCCATATGTATAAAAAGTCGCCACTACGTCCCACGGTAGTCTCCGCATATTTGCGTCCGCTTGGTGACTGCTCATTCTTATGGACAAATTGCATTCATTAAAAAGAAATAACAACAATAATAAAGTGAATGAAGAGCCACCAAGCTAAAGGCAATATCCAACCTTCGTGTTTGTTGGTGGCTCAGTGAGTTGGACTTTGCCATTCGTAATAAACTTTCCTTTTCTCCATACGGTATCAACTATTCCAATTTCTCTGCTTATGATACACTCACCTCTATGCTTCCTACTATCAATCTGTTAAACTACTTATAGACAGAATAGTCTGACTCAAAATGGTATAGGAGTTGTTATGTATGAATAAAGTTGAAATCCCAGTTAGGTTTAATGATTGTGATATGTTAGGTCATGTGAATAACGCGATGTATTTAACTTATTTTGAAACCGGACGTTTAGGCCTTTTTAAAATTTTTAATCCAACCCTCGATATAAGCAAGTGGAACCTCATAGTCGCTTCTGTTAAATGTGACTATATTCATGAAATTAATTACGGGCAAACCATTACCGTTTATTCTTGGATTAGCCGCTTAGGTCGTTCAAGTTTTGATATTGAACATGCTATTTTGGATGAGAACGGTAGATGGGCGGCACGTGGTAAAGTCGTGATGGTTCACTATAATTTCAAGGAAAAGAAAGCAATGCCTTTAACTGACTCCATCAAAAGCCAGCTACTAGAACTGCAACAAAAGCCCGAGGGTGTTCCTTCCCTGCAATAGTGCTCTGCAAAAATTTATAAAACACAATAGCTTTATATCTGCTAAAATAATAAGAAAACTTTCTCAAGGAGCAAGAACATGCAGCTACCCTTTCAATTTATTCATGCATCAATAGAAGACCTACCAGAAATTGTCCGAATATACAATACAACCATTGCAAATAGGATGGTTACGGCTGACATAGAGCCAGTCAGTGTTGAGAGTAAGGTCGGTTGGTTCCAAGAACATAATCAAGAAACGAGACCATTATGGGTCATAAAACAAGAAGAGCAAGTTTGTGGTTGGATTAGTTTTCAATCCTTTTACGGAAGACCCGCATATCAAAAAACGGCTGAGGTTAGTATATATCTTGATCCTATTTATCGTGGTCAAGGTTTAGGAAAGGCCGCTTTACACTATGCAATCCATACAGCACCACAACTAGGGATTGTTACAATATTAGGTTTTATCTTTGGTCACAATCAACCAAGCTTGGCTCTTTTTAAAAGTTTTGGTTTCTCTGAGTGGGGAACGTTCCCGGGGATTGCGGAACTTGATGGTATTGAGAGAGACTTAATCATATTAGGCAAACGAATTAAATCATAAAGGAAAAAATCAAGCTCCCATTCTGGATTAGAATGAGAGCTCATTTTATGTTGCACTACCCAACTAGCGATCGTTCAACAATCTCAACAATATCAAGTGTTTTCACGTTCTCTTCCTCAACTGCTTTCACACCATCACTTAGCATCGTTAAGCAATAAGGACAGCCACTACTTATTACACTTGGAGCCACAGCTAAGGCTTGCTCCGTCCTCTCGACGTTCACACGTTTTCCAACGTTTTCTTCCATCCACATCAATCCTCCACCAGCACCACAGCACATTCCATTTTCTCGATTACGTTTCATCTCAACAACTTTAACGCCTGGAATCGCTTTAAGAATTTCACGTGGTGGTTCGTAGATTTCATTGTACCTGCCTAAATAACAGGAGTCATGGTAAACAACCGTTTCATTTACTTCATGTTTAGGTACAATCTTTCCTTCTTGGATCAACTTGTGAATGAGTTCTGTATGATGATACACCTCGACACCCTCTAGACCAAACTCCGGATATTCATTTTTAAACGTGTTGTAAGCGTGCGGGTCAATTGTCACAATCTTTTTGACGTCATTTTTTTGAAAAGTTTCAATATTGGCAACCGCTAATTCTTGATATAAAAATTCGTTTCCTATTCGTCTCGGTGTATCGCCCGAATTCTTCTCTTTATTACCAAGTATCGCGAATTTCACTCCTGCCTCATTTAAAACCTTTACAAATGAATGGGCTATCTTTTTACTACGATTATCATAAGAGCCCATAGAACCTACAAAGAATAAATACTCAAATTCCTCATCTTTTTTCTTCATTTGTTTAACGGTTGGAATGTATAAATCATCTCGATCATCGACCCACTTCTCACGGTCTTTTCTACTAATTCCCCAAGGGTTACCTTGTCGTTCGATATTAGTCATGGCTCTTTGAGCATCTGGATCGACTTTCCCTTCCGTTAAAACTAAATATCGTCTCATATCAATAATTTTATCAACATGTTCGTTCATCACGGGACATTGGTCCTCACAGTTACGACAGGTTGTACAGGCCCAAATCTCTTCCTCTGTAATGACATCACCTATTAAGTTCACTCCATAAGCTGCCGCTACTTCATCAGCACCACCAGAAGCCATAGCTAACTGATTTGCTTTAGATTGGTTGAATAAAAACGAAGGTAGCCAAGGTGACTTTTGAGTGACAGCTGCTCCTTTTTCGGTCAAGTGATCACGCATATGTGTAATCAAATGCATCGGTGAAAGGATTTTCCCTGTACCTGTTGCCGGGCATACATTCGTACACCGACCACATTCTACACAGGCATAAAGATCAAGGAGCTGTTTTTGATTAAAATCTTCAATTTTATTCTTACCAAACACCTCTTGGTCCTCATCTTCAAAATTAATGGGGGCTAGGCGCCCGACTTTATGTGTTCTTCCCAAGAAAACATTAATTGGGCCAGCAATTAAGTGTGCATGTTTAGATTGCGGGACATACACCAAAAACGTTAATAAAAATAATAGATGTGCCCACCAAAAAACATAAAATAGTACGACCGCTGCACCACCTGGTAACCAAGCAAAAACGGCTGCGATACTAGAAGCCACAGGCTCAAACCCCGTAAATGATTTACCTAACCAAACCATTTCCATACCTTTACCTATTAACTTCGAGGTCATTAGCCCACCAATAAAAATAAGCACCATTCCTGCTTTCCAGCCTCGCTTTAAGCGTGGAAGCTTCTCCACATATCGCCGATGAAAAGCCCAGACAACTGCAATTAAGATGACAACTACAACAAATTCCTGAAAAAGAGCAAATGCTGGGTAGAGTGGCCCCAGGGGAAGATGTGCCCCTGGATTCAGCCCTTTATAAATAAAATCTATTGCTCCAACTTGCACAAAGAGGAATCCATAAAACAACATGGTATGAATGATCCCACTCTTTTTATCCTTCATCAACTTTTTCTGACCGAAAACATTCACCCATACTTGATGGAGGCGTTCTTTCATCGAATGATCAAACTCTGCTTTTTTTCCGAGTTGAATAAAGTCATAACGAGTTTTAACAAGCGATGCAAATAAATAAACGGCATATCCAGTTATGAGGACAAAGAAAACCGTATTGATGATTAAAAAGGTCGACATTCCTTACCACTTCCCCTTAGTCAAATAGTCAAATTAGTGTCATTACACTTTTTCTGATACGTTGAGTACTTTCTTTAATTCGTCCGTTAATAACGGAACAATATCAAATAAATCTCCTACGATGCCGTAATCAGCAATATCAAAGATAGGTGCTTCTGAATCTTTATTAATCGCGACAATTATTTTTGAATTGGACATTCCAGCCACGTGCTGAATCGCTCCAGAGATACCGCAAGCAATATATAAATCAGGGGTAACAACTTTTCCTGTTTGACCAATCTGTAAGGAGTAATCACAATACTCGGCATCGCAAGCCCCACGAGATGCACCAACTGCTCCATTTAATACTTGTGCTAATTCCTTTAACGGTTCAAATCCTTCGCTATTCTTAACACCACGGCCACCTGCAACAATGACCTTTGCCTCTGATAAATCAACACCCTCTGTTGTTTTACGAACAATGTCTTTAATCGTTGTTCGTAAGTCTTTAATATCGACATTAACAGGGGTTACCTCACCAGACTTTGAAGTGTCTATTTGTAAAGCGGCGATGTTATTAGGACGAATCGTCGCCATCACAATACCATCATTAATTTTCTTCTTTTCAAAAGCTTTCCCAGAATAAATTGGTCTTGTAAAAACAATCTCACCATCAACTTCTTCAACTGCTGTCACATCAGAAACAAGGCCCGCTTCAAGCTTCATCGCTATTCTTGGACTAATATCCTTCCCGATCGATGTATGACCTAAAATAATAGCTTCTGGCTGCTCCTTGTCAATAACCTGTAAAACAGCCTGCTGATATGCATCCGTTGTAAAATTCTTTAAGTTAGCCTCATTAACTGTCACAACACGGTCTGCCCCATAATGGAAAAGTGAATCTGTTAAACTATCAATTGATTCTCCTAGTAATACTCCTACTACTTCTCCACCATCTGCTATTTTCTGGCCTACTGCTAAAGCTTCAAAAGAAACTTGACGTAATTCTTGATCTTTAACCTCTGTCACTACTAATACTTTTTTAGTCAATGGAAACCCTCCTATAGTAAATAATACTTTTATATGAAAGTTGATACGGATACTCATGTGCGGAGCTTTGCTGGCCGCTACCGAAAATCATGCTTCGCGCCCTGCAGGGTGGCGCTGAACTAACTGGCTTAGCCAGTGGATTTCAGCCCGCCACTACGTCCCGCGGGAGTCTCCGCATGTTTTCGTCCGCTGGGATACTGCTCATTCTCAAGTAAAAATCAATCTAACACCATTCTTTTAAAATGAATAAATACAAAGGCAAAGTGAACGAAAAGCTCCCAGTTAAAAGCTAAACCCTACTTTCATTTTTGTTGGTGGCGGAGCTGGTTTTGGCTCCACCACGTGGGTTTTATAATGAAAGTTACTTTAAGGCTTGTGCTTGCTTTAGATTACTTTGGCTTCTGATTTTAAGAGAGCTACAAGTTCTTTAACTTGCTCTTCAGGTTCTCCCTCGAGTTGTTTTCCTGCTTGTTTATCAGCAGGTAAGAAGATTTCAAGTGTTTCTGTTTTGGCTTCTACGTCCTCTTCCTCTAAATCGATATCATCTAAATCTAAAACTTCTAAAGGTTTTTTCTTTGCTTTCATAATTCCAGGTAAGGATGGATAGCGTGGATCATTCAAGCCTTGTTGAGCTGTGACAAGTACAGGGAGTGAAACTTCAACTGTTTCCTTATCACCTTCAACATCACGGACAATCGTCGCAACACCATTTGTTATTTTTATATCGGTAATCGTTGTCACTTGAGGAATACCTAATGCTTCAGCTACTCGCGGCCCTACTTGACCCGAGCCACCATCAACAGCTACATTACCTCCTAAAATGATGTCATATTCTTGTTCCTCTAAATATTTTGATAACATTGCTGCTGTTGTGAAAGAGTCATATTCTTCGACGTCTTCACTATTTAAAAGTACGGCTTTATCCGCTCCCATTGCTAGGGCTGTACGCAATTGTTTTTCCGCCTCTTCTTCTCCTACTGTCACTACTGTGACTTCACCACCATGTTCATCACGTAAGACAATCGCTTCTTCAATGGCATAATCATCATAAGGATTAATAATAAACTCTGCACTTTCTTCATCAATCTTTCCATTTTGAATCACAATCTTCTCTTCTGTATCAAAAGTTCTTTTCATAATGACAAAAATATTCATCGTATTTCCTCCTTAGAATGATTCATAATAGTTAAAAAAAGTAAAAGTAAGCGTTTACTTTTTTTCTTGTTCATAGCTACAACCAACTTCATTGCCTTTGGATGAATTTGTCGAGAAGCATTCGTACAATTTTATATATTCGACAAAAATCTACATTTTTCAACAGACCAGTCTGTCTTGTTGTAGTATAAAAAATGTCCTTAACAAAAATTTGCTACGGATCCTGTTGAAAATATTACTTTCTTACATCGTAAATTATTCCCATACATTAGTCAATAATTTTGAATGAATTATTAGAAAATTAGATACTTTTATTCTTTTTATTCATCGTGCACCTACGTATCTCCCCACCTTAATTAAGTAAGGATAGAGGAGAAACATAATAATCTTCAACAAAGAATCACTTATTTTTTTGGTGCAGCTGTTTCCTTCAAGAAAAACTCTGAGAACTGATAGTTCTTTTTTGCTTCTTCTGTAAGTAATGAATTTAAAGTAAAATCTGCATAAATCGTGACAATTTCCTCATTTGTGAACGGCCCTTCCGGCTTGTACCATTTGTACGTCCAATTCACCATCCCAAATATAGTCATCCCAATTATCGGTACAGGTAAATTAGGTAAAAATTCTCCTTTTTCCATACCATCTTGAATAACTGAATTAATTAAGTCCCTTACTTTATCACGCTTAATACTAATTGCATTAAAGTAGGCTTCTGGTAAATACGTGTGGTCCTGATAAAATACAGTTTGGTGTGGTTTGTATTTTGTGAAATTCTCCGAAGATGTTTTGAGTATTTCTGCGAGCTGTTCTGTAGGTGTTGCGTTTTCTTCTACTGCATTTTGAATTGTATTTAGGGCATAGCTAATAAATGTATCGTGAATGATGTAAAGCAATTCATCCTTCGATTTAAAGTTATGGTAAAAGCCACCTTTTGAAGTGCCACTTTCTTCTATGATTTTATTAATACCCACTCCATGATAACCATGTTTTTCAAAAAGTGCTAATGCGGTATCAATAATTCTTTCTCGTGCTGACTTCTCGGCCATCTTGAAACCTCCTTTATTATTTTATAATGAAAAGACATTTTCATTTACCTACTATTATTCTTTTTTTCTGATAAATAGTAAAGGCGAAAAGCAAAAGTTCTATGAGATTTTTTTCTCACAGAACTTTTATTTGGTAGATTTTAGCTTATTTTTATATGAAAGTTACTGCTGATACTCATATGCGGAGCTTTGCTTGCCGCTACCGAAAATCATGCTCCGCATCCTGCTGGGTGGCGCTGAACTAACTAGCTTCGCTAGTGGATTTCAGTCCGCCACTACGTCCCGCAGGAGTCTCCACATGTCTTCGTCCGCTGGGTTACTGCTATTTCTCAAGTTCACAAAACCATCAAACACCATTCATTTAAAATGAAAATGAAAAAAACTAATGGAATGAAGTGCCAAAAACCACTTTATCCTTATCGGTTGGAGGAGCGTTTTGGCTCCGCCATGCGGGTTTTATATGAAAATTACATGGATGGTGCTCATCTCTCAAGTTAACTCGACGATTCGGTCCACAAACACTTGGATTTTAGATACTAATCCTGATGGAATACAGCGTCATATTGCCCTTTTAAAGTTAGATAATCTTCGAAAGGAAGAGTTTTGTTCGTTCATGTTTCGGGTTGTCGAAGAGTTCGGTTGGTGTTCCCATTTCGACGATTTCCCCTTCATCAAATAATATAATTCGGTCAGCTACTTCTCGGGCGAAGCCCATTTCGTGTGTAACAACTAACATCGTCATTCCTGTATTACATAGTTCTTTCATTACATCTAATACTTCTTTTACCATCTCGGGGTCAAGAGCTGATGTAGGTTCATCAAATAACATAATTTTGGGCTGCATAGCTAGGGCACGGGCAATGGCTACACGTTGCTGCTGTCCCCCTGATAGCTGACCTGGATATTTAGTTGCCTGCTCTGGGATACCAACGCGTTCAAGCAAACCTAAGGCTATTTCCTCCGCTTTTTTCTTCGGCCATTTACGTACCCAGATCGGTGATAAGGTGATATTCTTTAAAATCGTTAAATGAGGAAACAAATTAAACGATTGGAACACCATACCTGTCTCCTGACGAATGGCATCTCGCTTAGCGACATCATTGGTTAATGGAATGCCATCAACAACGATCGATCCTTTTTGAATTTCCTCTAACGCATTAATCGTCCGTATAAATGTTGATTTACCAGAGCCTGATGGCCCAAGTATACAAACAATTTCCCCACGTTTAATCGAAACATCGACATCTTTTAAAACATGAAGATTATTACTTTTATACCACTTATTAACCCCTTCACAAACGATAATGTCTTCACGTTCCTGGAGGGGAATCGAAGGATCAAAATCATCTACGGCAATTTTCACAATCATAACCTCCCTTTAATGACTTACTTTAAGGTTTCTCTCAATTCGTTTACTTACAATCGACATAAAATAACAAATAATCCAGAACATCAACCCTACAAAAAGATAGATTTCTTTTTGTGTACCTAAAAATGCCGGATTGGCCATAACCGCTCGCCCGATTCCTAAGAGGTCAACAATACTAAATAAAAATACTAAAGTCGTATCTTTAAATATTGAAATAGATTGACCAACCATTGACGGTACGGTAATTCTTAAAGCTTGAGGCATAATGATAAATGTTGTTCGCTTCCAAGCATTTAAACCGAGTGCATCGGCTGCCTCGTACTGACTTCGAGGAATTGCTTGCAATCCACCTCTTATGTTCTCTGCTACATAAGCTGAATTAAATAAAGTCACCGCAATAATAATTCGGATTAATGAATCAAGCTGAAAACCTGATGGTAAAAATAACGGAAACATTAACATCGCGACAGCAAGTAACGCAACTAAAGGCACACCCCTAATTGTCTCAATAAAGGTTATACAAAATAGGCGAATAATTGGAAGCTTACTTCTTCTTCCTAAGGCCAATAAAATTCCTATTGGGAAAGAAGCGACAATGGCTGTCGAAGCAATAATAATATTTAAAGTTAAACCACCCCACGCATTCGTTCGAACTGTTGGTAAAATTCCGAATCCATTCATGAGGAAAATGAATATCGGGTACAATAGGATCCAGCCGACAATAGAGTACTTCTTTAATTTAGGGAATTTACGTCCAACTAACATGCCAAGAATGGCAATGGCAATCGCACTAGCAATCCAAGCTTTTGAAGACCAAGCGATAAAAGGAAAGAAGAGTTGCACCGCTAAATAGACATTCATAAAGATAAAAATTATTTTTAAAATGTTATTTCTTGAAACACCAAATGATAGACCAATTAAAAACATTAATAATACTAAGCTTAACCACGGCCTCCATAACTGTGCAAGTGGATACTGTCCTATAATAAATAACTTGAAATTTTCACTAATTACGGACCAGTTAGCCTCGGTAAATACCCACGTTAACGTACCGTTTAACACAAAAATTACTAGAATGACTGATAGCACAGTCAAAACACTATTGAACCAATTGCTAAATAAATTTTCTTTAAGCCAAACAGAAGCTTTTATTTGTTCCTTTGGCATTTCGACTGAATTTGTGGAAGGCTCTGTATTCGAATCCATCGGCTCACCTCTCTACCAATCTCGTCATGTGATTGTAAATATTCATAATCAACGCCGTTAGTAAACTTAATGAAAGATAAATAATCATCCAAATAATCACGACTTCGATCGCTTTACCTGTTTGATTATAAACAGTTCCACCAATCGCATATAGTTCAAAATAGCCCGCTGCCACACCTAAGCTTGAGTTTTTCGTTAATCCGAGATATTGACTTGTAACAGGTGGAATAATGGTTCGAATCGCTTGTGGGAAAGTAACAAAACGTAAAACCTTACCACTGTTGAGCCCAAGTGCTTTTGCCGCTTCAATCTGTCCTTTTGATACGGATTCAATGCCTCCACGAACGATTTCTGCAATATATGAAGCCGTATAAAAAACAAGTCCACATAAAATCGCTGCAAATTCAGGAGTAATGCGATTTCCACCAGAGAAACCCATACCTACTATTTCTGGAACAGTAATCGTCCAAGGGCCGGAAAATCCAGATGCAAGAAAAGCAACTAGGCAAACTACAACAAAAACCAAAATACCACTAACAAGTGGATATTTTCTATTACCCGTCTCAATTTGTTTCTTTAAAAGGACTGTTCTTGTCACAAGCGCTAAGATTAGCCCTCCAATAAGAGCAATTAACCAGATTGTATAACCATTCCATTCTAGCCAAGGAAATGCAAAACCTCGATTTGAAAAATAAAAGACTCCTAAAGCAGGTTGTGTATCATCTAACCTTGGTAACGTTAAGAAGAAGGCAAAATACCAAAAGAAGATTTGCACTAAAACTGGGGTATTTCTAAAGACTTCCACATATGTAGCTGATAATGTCTTAACTAACCAGTTAGAGGATAATCGACAAATTCCAATAATCACCCCAACGATTGTTGTTAATATAATTCCAACAAAAGCTACCCTTAACGTGTTAGCTAAACCAACCAATAGGGCCCGTCCGTAGGTATCAGAAGGCGAGTAATCAATAATATGATCACCAATCGCAAAGTTCGCTGTTGAATTCAAAAATGAAAACCCAAACGTGATTCCGATACGGTTTAACCCATTGGCAGCGTTGTTTATAAAAAAGGCAGCAATCGATATAACTGCTATAAGAAAAATTACTTGCCAAAAAACTTGAATAACAATTCTATTTCTCCAAAGTGGTGCTCGCTCTTGTAATTTCTCCTTGGCCACAAGGGTACCTCCTTCGAAATTTTCAATCCTTCTTATGTGATAGAAAAAGAGTCTGCTAACAATTTGAAAGCAGACTCTATCCAATTAGCAAGTGCTTATCTAAAAGGTGGTGAATAAAGGATTCCCCCATCTGTATAAAGAGCATTTAAACCACGCTCTAAGTTAAACGGACTATCAGAACCTATATTTCTTTCAAAAATCTCACCATAGTTACCCATTTGTTTGATAATTTGATAAGCAAAATCTTCATCTAATCCTAGAATTGCCCCATTACCTTCTTCTTGGCCTAAGAAACGTGCAATATCAGGGTTTTCACTTTCTAAGAACTCATCAACATTTTCTGAAGTCATCCCAAATTCTTCAGCTTGAATCGTCGCCATCACTGCCCAATACATCACTTCAAAGAATCTAGCATCACCATCAAGAACAGCTGGTCCAAGTGGCTCCTTCGATAATACAACGTCCATAATAGTATGTTCACTAGAATCAAGAATCTCATAAGAAGATACTAGTCCAGATTGGTCTGTTGTCCATGCATCAACCGTACCAGATTCATAAGCAGCAATTAAACTATCACGGTTATCAAATACGACGGGTTCAAATTCTACACCAGCCGCACGCATTTGGTCAGTTAAATTCAACTCTGTTGTTGTTCCAGACTCCACACCGATTCGGGCTCCATTTAAATCTTCTAAAGTTGTAATACCAGAATTAGCAGGTACCATCATCCCTTGACCGTCATAAAATGTTGTTGGACCAAATGCCAAACCAACCTCAGCATCACGAGTTAATGTCCACGTAGTATTACGAATTAAGACATCGACCTCACCTGACTGTAAAGCCGTAAAACGCTCTTGGGCTGACAACGGACGATAGTCAATCGCATCCTTATCACCAAATATAGCAGTTGCTAATACTTGACCAAATTCCACATCAAAACCTTCGTATTCACCAGCTGAGTTAATATAACCAAATCCTGGCAACGTGTTATTTACACCAACAATAATTTCCCCTCTATCCATGACTTCAGCCAACTTTCCTCCACTTCCAGTTACGGATTCGGTAGGTTCATTCCCTTCATCTGTTGTATCTGTTCCAGCATCCTGTTCGGAACAACCAATCATGATAACCATTGATAATACAACCATACCCAACATCATTAAAAATCTTTTCGTCATGTTAACATTCCCCCTTTTTCATTTGTACGAGTCTACACTCTTAGTTATAACGAAAAAAACGTGTAAAAACATAAATCTTGTTAAATTTTCTGACTGATTTTTCTGAATTTATATAATATTCTAACTGAAAACGTTTACTTTTTGAAGTTCTTTTTCTTTTTTTTATTTAAAAGTTACAATTCATGGCATTAAATCTCACAGGCTCTACACAAAGAATGAATGATCCTATCTTTATTTATTCTTTCATTTCATTGTTATTTCACATTTATTTGTTAGTGTGGCATCATAATTATATTGGTTTATTAAAAGGAGCCTCTATTCATGAAAAATATGTTCTTTCTTTTATTATTTAGCATTTTTCTTATTTCCGGCTGTCAGTCAGTATCATTCGAAGTACCCAAAACCGAAAATCCTTATTTGATTTTATCTCATGTAAAAGATCCCAAAATCACATATATGGATTTAAGCACCTATGAAATATTAAATACAGTGGATAACCCCTATCTCATTAATCGGTTTGAGAAACTGCGTGGACAACAATATTTAGCAACGAGCCCGACACATGATTCCTTACTTTTATACGATTTTGAAGAAGGTTTCGTTGAAAATTTTAAATCACTGCATAAAGGCTTAACAGATATTTATTACCACGCTCCACTTAACCAGATCTATATCGCAGATACTGAGCACAATAAAATTCATGTCATACAGAGTGATACTCGTGAAACGATAGCAGAGATTTCGGTCAACCAACACCCGGCTGAGTTTTATTATGAATCGGAAAGTGAGGAACTGTATGTCCTACACACTACTGCTCATTCACTGCTGACTATTGATGTTCATACTAATCAAATAACGAATGAATTCCCTGTTATTGAAAGGCCCTCAGGCATTTATATTGACCGTGAAATCATTTGGATAGGTGGGCACGGACCGCTAGGAGAATTGAATAATAAACTGTACGGTTATTCGATGTCCGGAGAGCTCGTTCATGAGCTTGAGGTTGGCCTTATGCCTATTGCTTTACATGGTGACACAGAGTCAGACCACCTTTATGTCGTTTGTCATGGAGACCATATGATATATCAAGTGGATCTAGTTACAAAGGAAGTCGTAACCACGAGTCCAGTTGGCCAAAACCCAAACTATATTAACATATACGGAGACTCCATCTACATTTCAAACTTAGATGAAAGCTCGCTATCAATTTTAAATAAAAAAACTTGGCAATCAAAAACAATTCATGTTGACCAAGGTCCCTATCAAATGATTGTGGAGGAAAATCAATGAATGAACAATTCGAAATTTTAATGATAGATGATGAAATAGAGCTACAAAACTTAATGGTGACTTACTTATCCAAAGAAGGCTATCACGTACACACGTCAACCAATGCAGAAAAAGGCATTGCCTATTTACAACATACGAAGTCAAATGTTGCCTTAGTCCTGTTAGATATTATGTTGGAGGATATGAACGGCTTTGATGCATGTAAAACAATAAGAACATTCTCCCATGTACCAATCATCATGCTAACAGCTCGTGCTAGTGAAGATGACAGGATTAAAGGTTTAAAATTTGGCGCAGATGATTATGTAGTGAAACCATTTAGCCCAAGAGAGTTAATGGCAAGAATTGAAGCCACTTTAAGAAGGACCGGAATTTTCTCACATTCTAAAACGACTGGCTACACGGTCGGTAACCTTCATATTGATGAAGAGGGAAGACGTATTCTAATGAACAATGAGACATTAAATGTGACGAGGAAGGAGTTTGATTTGTTTCTCTTTCTGTTTAAACATAAAGGTCAAGTTTTTTCACGTGAACAACTGCACGATCAAATTTGGGGATTTGACTCAGAAATGGGAACTCTACGAACAGTCGACACTCATATTAAAACATTAAGATTGAAATTAGCCGATCAGAATCACTACATTAAAACAGTCTGGGGTGTTGGCTACAAATTTGAGGAGTAAAAAATGAAAAATTGGTCAATTAAATTGAGACTCTGGATAACGACAGGCATAGTCATAGTCCTAATTGTCTGCTTGATTATCATACTTACTTATTATTTATATCAGACCTTATATATCGATAAACAAATCGAAAGGCTTCATGAACAAGCTGCTCAATTAGAATTTACGTATCAGGATCATGGCACTTCTGATGTTTTTTTTCAACAATTAGAGATGGCTAATTTCTTGAATGGGCCTTCTGAGCTCGAAGTGCTTTATACGGATGATCCCATGTTACTTGGAAGCGGTACCCCTTTTGAACCATTTAGCTCACAAGAATTAATTAATTTCTCTGAGCGACAATTACTCTTAAATGGAGAAACTATAACGATCATTCGAGCACACCCGTTATTTGACCAAGACATTCTTGCCGTCGCACTTCCCTTATTTGAAAACGAGATGCTAACAGGAGCTCTTTATTTATCAATACCACTAGCTGAAATTTATGAGCCCTTCTCTGAGATTCAAGGCTACCTCATAACAGGAGGTATTATAAGCTTGCTTATCATTACGCTTATCATCGCTAAAACCGTACAAAATATCACTCATCCACTTAATAAAATGAAAGCACTTAGTCAAGAGATGGCCGAAGGCGATTTTTCTCAAAGAATTAAACATGTAGGAGGTGGTGATGAGCTTAGGTCGTTAGCGAATGCCTTTAATTCTCTAGCAAGCTCCCTGCATGAAGTCGAAACAAAAAGGAAAGAATTCCTCGCTAATGTTTCACACGAACTTCGCACACCATTAAGTTATATGAAAGGGTATGTGGAAGCTGTTAAAGAAGAGGTCATTGAGCCGAAAAAGGGTCTTTCGATTATTCAAAAAGAATCCGCCCGGTTAGAACGAATCGTTCATGATTTGTTAGACCTTGCTCAATTAGAAGGAGAATCTTACCCAATAAAAAAAGAGCCGATCGCTATGGCACAACTTATTCACGACGTAGTCGAATCATTTGAATTAGCCATGAAGCAAGCTCAGCTCAACATTCATCTCTACTTAGATGAAGAAGTTATTATATTTGCAGACTATGATCGTATGGAGCAAGTCCTTCGAAACTTATTAGATAATGCCTTACGATTTACAGGTGAAGGCAAAAGTATATTCATCCAACTCTACATTCGAGAGAAAAAGGTTTATATACGGATACAAGATGAAGGAGTCGGTATTGCTGAAAAAGACATCTCTTCTCTTACAGAACGTTTTTACCGTGTCAACAAAGGACGAACACGAGCAGGTGGTGGAACTGGCCTAGGGTTATCCATTACGTCTCAAATTATTAAATTACATGGAGGCAACATCACCATTACCTCGAAAGAACATGTAGGTACAAACGTACTAATTGAACTTCCTTTTACAGAGATGATTCATAATGAGCAAGAATGAACGTAAGCTTTAATGAACGTTTTTTTCAATACTTCACGAGCGTTTCACATTTGCTTGTTATATTATTCTCTGTATTTGAAAAGGAGGAGGTCCAATATGTTAAAAAGAATAACCCAATCATCAATCATTGTACTTGTCGTTATGGGTTTAATGGTTACACAAGGATTTGCACATACCCACCTCGAATCATCCACACCAAGTGATGGAGAAACTGTAGATTCATTAGTGAAAGAAGTTGTGATCGAGTTCGATGGTGGCATTGAACCTTTTGCAGAAGTCATTATTACAGATGAGCAAGGTAATGAAATTTCTGATTTAGACATTCAAGTTGAAGCCTCAAGTATTAAAGCGATACCTGGGCAGCCACTTTCAGCCAATACGTATACGGTTGATTGGTCAATTATTAGTGAAGATACCCACCCAATGGAAGGTTCATTTCTTTTCACCGTTACTGCCGAAGCCGTTGAAGAGGTGGAGCCTATAAGCGAAGTCATTGAGGAAGCAACCGAGGAAGAAGAAGCGGAGGAAGATGTCGTTATAGAGGGAAATGTAGAAGAAGAAGAAGCTTCTTCACATGATCATTCCGAGGAATCAGAAACACAAGGATTTCCATGGACAACAGTTTTTATTATAGCAGTACTTGTCCTTGGGTTAATCATCGTCATTACTATGATTAAGAAAAAGAAATAATGCTAGTTGTAAGTAACTTATTTACCTATATTTTCATCATCCTACTAACTGGCATTTTATTGATTAGCTTAAAGCCTGACCGTGATAAGGATATTAGAGGTAAGAGGTTCCTGAAATGGGGGTCAATTGTAGGTTTAATACTAACGACAGGTGTGAGTGTATATCAGTTATGTCATATGCTGTATACACAATTTTCTTTACCACTCTCTGAAGCCATCTTTCAAGTTTTAACAAAATTCCAGGCTGGCCATGCTTGGCTGGCCATTGTATTCTGTCTTTTTGTGATGATGATTATTGAAGGTACTTCCCAAAAGCGTTCACATCGCTTTACCGAATATAGTCAACTCTTTTTATTAATAGGTATCATGTTTTTTATAAGTCTGACCAGTCATAGTGGTGCCAGTGAAGGATTACTCGGTTCTTTGGTTCATCTGCTTCATATGCTCGCCTTTTCTTTTTGGCTGGGACCCTTATTTGTTATGGCTTGGCTAACAAAACCAAAGGAATCTATACATGACTTTCATCGGTGGTTCTCGCCATTAGCGATGTTTACTTTCAGCATGCTAGTCATCTCAGGTATACTTCTTATGAACTTTCTTATTCCTAATTATATGAACAGCTGGGCAATTGATTATGGCCAAGCGATGCTATGGAAGCATCTTTTATTTATCCCGGTAATTGTGTTTGGTTTTAGACATCTATATTTATTAAAGAAGTACCCCCAATGGCTGAGTAAAATAGAATATCAGCGTTCATTTCGAGTTGAGTCATTGTATGCATTCCTTGTATTAGCGATTTCAAGTTGGATGACTGAACGTGAACCCCCTCTTGAAATAAGCATGTCCGAAGGTTATAATTCGTTGTTTCTATTATTTCATAATCAGGCAGTTGATGGTGTGTTACAGAGTAGTTGGACATTTACTAGTGTGACTTTCATTATTGGAAGTCTCGTGATTTTTCTATCTACAGGTTATTATTTACTAAAAAGAAAACTTTTGAGTATAGCCGTTATTATGCTGTTACTAGCACATATTTGCCTATATATCGGTCTAATGCTTATTCGTATCATTATTTTAGGTTAATAAGATAAAACAGCTCAGAGTCATAGTCGATTCTGAGCTGTTTTGTATGAAAGTTGGTGTGAACATGGATCGTAAATCGGCGCTACCGAAAATCATGCTCCGCGTCCTGCGGGGTGGTGCTGAGCTAATCGGCACAGCCAGCGAATCTCCGTTCTGCTACTACGTCCAGCGGGAGTCTCCGCATGTTTTCGTTCGCTGGGTACTGCTCATTCTCAAGTACACATAACATCCATTAAATAAATAGCAACAAAAACAAAGTGAATGAAAAGCCACCAGTTAAAAGCTAAACCCTACTTTCATATTTGTTGGTAATAAGTTGCTTAGCCAGTGATCATGGAAGTTTTACCTGCACACCCTCTGTCACATAACCATCTAATGACAATGTAATGTCTAATATAACTTTACTCAACTTCTATTTCACTCCCCCTTTTATTCTTGTGCTGTATCAATTAAAAATGTAACACCAAACCGGTCGACCAAACTTCCATACCCTTTACTAAAAGACGTTTCTTGGAAAGGCATTTTAATAAGAGCCCCTTCTTTCAGACCGTCAAAGAACTGCTTTGAACGCTCAACGTCATGACTTGAAAGACAGATAGAGACTTGATCACCTTGCTTCACCGGAAATTTAGAAGGAGAATCTGAGATCATGATATCTGAGCTATCTATTTTAAGATGAGCGTGAGCAATCAAATCTTTCTCATCCTGTGAAGGAGAGTCTGGCATATCTCCATACGTAACCTCCATTATAATTTCTGCACCTAATACCTTTTGATAAAATTCCATCGCTGCTTTTGCATCACCACTAAACATTAAATAAGGAATTATTTTTGTATTCATAGAAATACCTCCTTTATTGATAGAGTTCATTCTATCAATAAAGGAGGCCTCAAAATTCTTTTTAATTGCTATCCTTTACTTCCATCACCGCAAAATAGTTCTCTTCGTCATCGGCAAAGTTAAATATTTTCCCTGAAGGCATTTCTACCATCTCACCGACAATAATTTGTTTCTTTTTAAATTCTTCATAGAGGTTTTCCACATTTTCTGCGAAAAACATAAGTGATGGTGTACCTAAATGAAGCTCTGGTGACATTTTTGCCACTGTTTCTTTGTGATGAATGATAATATGTGAGCCCTTCCCTGATTGTGGGGCAATCTCGATCCAACGCATGACTTCGTTTTCTTCTTCTGAAATTTTAGTGAAGTTTAGCTTTTCAGTCCAGAATGCTAAGGCCTTTTTTTGGTCATTTACATACAACATGACTTGTCCTAATTGATGAATCATTTTACCAGCTCCTTTAGTTTTTATATGAAAGTTGATGCTGATGCTCATGTGCGGAGGTTTACTTACCACTCCCGAAAATCATGCTCCGCTAGGTAAGTGCTAACTCTTAAATAGAACATCGTCCTTACAACATTCACAAGTGCCATCAATAAAAGTACGAGACACCACTTTTATATTTACTAGTGATAACAGCCATCTTGGACGTTTTGTATGAAAGTTAGTTATGTGTTAATTTTTTGCGTAATGTAAAAATTGGACCCCTGTGTTAAAGGTTTTGGTTTCAACTAATTTGAGTTTCTGTGTGTGTTTTTGAATAGGAAACATCGGCTTTCCTGACCCTAGTAAGAGCGGAAAAATGAACAATTGGAACTCATCAATGTAACCTTCTTCCATAAAGGTCTCAGCAATACTTGCACCCCCAAGTGAGATCGCCTGTCCTCGTTGTTTCTTTAAATCAATAAGCTCTTCTTCCATTAATGTGGCAATTCTCGTATGCTCTTGTAGTGATACATGGGACGCACGAGTAAAAACTATCTTTTGAGCATTTACCCACATGTTTGCCCACTCTTTGTCTGCTTTACTGGCTGTATGATCCGTCAACACATTAGGCCAGTAGGCTGCCATATTTTCGTACGTCTTCCTCCCATATATATGGGTATCGATTCTTTTTTCTAATTCAAGGATAAAATGAAAAACATCCTCATCTGGTTGACTCCAATCAATGTTTCCATTTTGATCCTCAACATAGCCATCAAGCGATACCATTTGAGAATAAATAACCGGTCTATTTACCAAAACATCTACCTCCTTACACCTATACTAACTATACATAGAAATAATATTCGAGCTTTCTTATTTCTTGCTATGTTGTCGCTCTGTCCAAAAAACGCTTCATTAATAGCGGTAATGATATTAAAATAGGTGGGTCATCTAGTTCTGGCCCTCTTAATGTAAGCTGAATGGGTTTTAGAGAAACAGAATCATCGACAATGAGTGGTTTTTTTAATCGTGCTCTCAGAGTATGATAAGGAAGATAAATGTCTGTAACTAATGAATCCCAACTTAAAGCCGTGACGAGCAAATAATACACACCTGAATTCACCCCTTGAAAGGTGAAGCTTCCGGTACCTTGAATTAATGTTCCATAAATCGGCATTCCCTCAGGAATTGGTTTTTGGAATAAGCCAATAAAAATGACACCATGAAAAGGCTCATTAGCTCTTATATGACCCGTAATGGCAGTTGATTCCTGACGAGGAGATACCACTTCATCTTGCCAAGTGGTTAAATGAGAAAGCTGTTCTAAGTAATTCTCTCGCCTTTGCCTTGCATAATGTCTAAATTTAGCTGGGGTCAGACCAATACTAGAAGAAAAACGTGTTGTAAAAGTCCCTAAGCTTTGTTGCCCAATTTCCATACCAATATCTCTAACAGGTAGATCTGTCGTCATAAGGAGCTCCTTCGCTTTTTGCAAACGTAAGGAAGAAACAAAATAAACAGGAGATAACCCCGTTTCTTGTTTAAATAAGCGTGAAAAATGATAAGGACTATATGAAATATGTTTCGCTATTTTATTAAGCTCTAGGGAATCATGCAAATTCCCTTTGATATATTGGATGACCTCTAATACTTCCTTTTGATACATAGAATAAACTCCTAACTCCACATACTATTTATGTTATACACTACGCGATCTAACCTTCAATATCCTTTATGTATTTTAATTATTTAAACCTTTTGAGCATTGTCTGGGTATTCATTAACATCTTTTCAGCAAGTAATCTTAGAATTTTTTTGAATGGTCCACTAAATACTCCCTCATTTGAAAATAAATCAAAAAAAAATTAAATGATTGCCAACACTTTGACTTTGTTATCCGTTATCTAAACGAACCTGCTAAAATAATGGGGGGTGAAAAAGGAGCGTTGATAAATGGAAGCTGTGTATAGAAGCCTAAAAGAAGACTTACACCGTTTTGCCAATTCAATTGCTAATCATGAACAGCACGCAAAGGACTTGGTTCAGGATGCTTTAGAAAAAGGCTTAAACCAAACAGAGCTTAAAGATTGGCCTATTTATAAACAAAAAGCCTGGTTTTATCGAGTCATGAAAAATCAATTAATTGATGAGCAGCGAAAAAGAAAAAAGGAAACAGAGTGGGAGGATGAGTTAGAAGTGCCTTTCCATGTTGAATATGTTTCTCAACTTGAAATGGTCGATTTAATGAGTCTGCTAGATAAGCATGAAAGTGATATTGTCTTTAGAAAATACTGGTTGGGTCATACGAGTAAAGAAATGGCTGAACAATTAAATATTCCGCATTCGACCATTCGTTATCAGTTAGCAAAAGCAATCAAAAAATTACGAAGATACTTAGAGGAGGAAGAAAGATGGGAAAGAAATTTGGAAATGTAGGCGTCGTGAATTTGATGAAAGCAACAGAAAAGAGTATGGCTGAAATTGATGAAATTAGAAATGCTGGTACCGTGATTTATTCACCAGAAACGGCACACCTTCTCACACAGTTAAAAATCGGAAATTTAGGGACATCATTCTCTATTGAGGGTGAAGTGAAATCAATAAGTGGTGTATTAGAAATAGATGCCAATTATTTAAAACAAGCAACCAATGAAGTAACCATTTTAGCAAGTGGTGCCATCATTATTGATCAAGATGTAACACCAGAACTGCTCTCTGAAACTAAGCTGAAACTTATCGTAAGTGGATCTGTATATTCTCCTAGTCATTTAAAAGGCTCCGTCCAGATGATTATTTCAAAACAATCCGGAGCACTAGCCATATATACGGGTGAAAAGCCCAAAATGACGGTTGGTCAGTTAAACCTCAGTAATGGTTATTTACAATCCTTAAACGATTCATCTTATTTAGTCGTAACAGGGGCTATCTATTTCTCAGAGGATTTGGATTTAGAACTATTCCGTCAAAAGATATCCAATATCGATCTAAGTGGGAAAATATTCATTTATGAGCATCAAGAAGCCGCTTTCTCTAATAAAGGTGTCGTCATAGGAAAAACGATCGTTATTCCGACTGGCTATGAATATGTTTCAAAACGAATTGAAGCATCTAATCTTTCTCTAAAACGATTTAAAGGGAAGTCCATTTCTACAACAAAGCCTATTATTTTAAGAAAAGATGTCTCAAGAGATGCTTTTGAATCAAGCTTTTCAAAGATTCATTCAAGCTCCTATATTATTTGCCATGAGGAAATTGAAGACTTGGTTTATGAAAAACTTGATTTACTAGAAACCGAGGTATTCAGTTATTCCAATGCATTCAAATTGATTACCGGAGAAACTTGGACTGAGAGTGATTTTAGTTTGTTAGAGGAAGATACGGTATTAATTGTCGCTGAAAACTTCAAAGTCGAAGGAAGCATTTCTAAGGAAGCTATGGCCCACCTAAAGGAAATCGTACTATTAGATACAATCACGGTGGAAGATGTTGCCGTGAAGTCTTTACTCCAAACGAAGGTCATTTATTCTGAAGGCGATATTGTGCTCCAACAGCCATCACATGCTTCTGATCTTGAGAACATAGGTGAGTTAACTCTTTAATGGAGGTGAATTGATATGAACGGACTGACGATTGACTTATATATGTTACAAGTAAAAGAATGGCGTAAAGCCGCTTCGAAAAAAACGAGAATAGGAAAAAAAACGAATTAATACAGAGGTTATCATGAAGTCGCCCCAAAAATAAAGGTAAAAAATTCATGCACACTCATCTCCTTAAGGTAAGGTAAATCCATTTCTACCACTATATCTTAAGGAGATTTTGTATATGTTAAAATCGTTACTTAATCCTCAACTTACGATCTCTTTATTGACCCATTTATAAACATGGTTCATTTGTACAACTTTTGATCCATTGTTTGTCAATGTCTTAAGCATTGGTATATTATTTTGACTAGTGGAACCTATGTATGTTTTAGCTTGATATGTATCCCTTAACAAGCTTAATGCATCTTGATGAAGCACTCTACTTCTCCCTTTTCCTCTTTCTTCCGGCAAAACACCTAAATAAAAGATTCTCCCTTCAGCTTCCGTTCCGGGCTCAATATGGGGGATAATCATCCCAATTGGATGACCATTTTCATAGGCAAGTAAACAATTGTGCAGGTAGCCCGGACCTAATTCTTCTTCAACACTATCCATATGTTCATCGATACTTAATCGAGATCTGGCATTCAAAGAACCATGTAAGCACTCTTCCCAAATGCCTTTAAAAGTAGAAGTAGATACCTCTTGTAGATTTTTATACTGATATGTGGTTGGCCCTTTGACATGCTCATCAGTAAGTGTTTGATATACCATCACGACTGTATCATGTAAATGAAAATCCAATTGATTCAAGTGCTCCCATACACATTCATTGAATTGATGACCAACTAGAATGGTTACCGATTTCAACCTCTCCATTACTTGGTTTTTAACCAGAAGCGATAAAGCATTGATTAATTCATTTTCATTTAATCGATTAGTATCTTCAATAATTAAGTATTGGGCACCTTGAATTATTTTTAGTTTCTTAAATACTTCATGATGTTTTTCCAAAGAAAATCTCATCTCCACACCTCCTACTCTTCCATACTATATCACATAATAAAAGACTGATAGAAAATGAGCAGCTGTTCCTAACATAATAAAAATATGAAAAATCTCATGAAAACCAAAATGCTTAAATTCAAATTGCTTAGGCTTTAATGCATAAATAACACCGCCAATTGTATAAAAAACACCACCTAAGATGAGTAGAAACAGCCCCATCGTACTTAAAACATCTGCTAAAGGCGAAAAAGCAAATATAATAATCCAACCCATCCCGATATACAAGCCTGTCGATAGCCATCTTGGACTATTAAACCAGATCATTTTAAAACATACACCGAGTACTGCTAATGACGTAACGATCGCAAAAATCAACCATCCAATCGTCCCATTAAGTGCCATTAAACAAAAGGGCGTGTAGGAGCCTGCTATCAGAACATAAATCATCGAATGGTCAAGCCTTCTTAAAAAAGCAATCACTCTATCTCTTGCTATGACCATATGATAGGTCGCCGAAGCTGTATACAACAAAATCATACTCATTCCAAAAACTATCACTGAAAATATATTTAAAATAGAAGGATCCATGATACTTACTTTAATAACCATAGCAAGTAAAGCAACAAACGAAAGTAAGGCTCCAACTAAATGTGTTAGACCATTAATTGGCTCTCGAATATACGTGAACAACTTAACATCTCCCCTTAATATAATGTAATGTAGTTTCAATAACTACATATAATCATACAACCACAACATAAAGTAGTCAACATTTACTTGTCTTAACAAATCCTATACAATAGAACAAAGATAACAAGCTAACAAAAAAGCTAGCTCAGTGCCACGCGATTGTCGCAGAGCATGATTTTCGTGAGCGACGAATAGAACTCCGCATTCCAGCGTCAGTAGACTTTCATACAAAACGCCCATGGCGAAACTTGAGTTCACTTCGCCAATAAAAAATATGAAGGTGTGGTTTAGCTCTTAACTGGTGGCTTTTCATTCATAAACGGTTTTGAGGATACTCATATGATGCCGTAGCCCCGCCACTTTTTGGAATCTGCCCGTAAGGGCTTGTCCAAAAAGATTCAGCGCACCGCACAAACAGCCACCAACAACAAAAAGAGAGAGTAGTACCCATCAGGATTAGCATCTAAAATCCAAGTGTTTTTGGACCGTTAGCCAAGCTCGCTTGGCTACTTCACGCATTTGTGTGAAGTTTTGAAAATCGAAATGAACCTTCAGACGAATTCATTCGACTGTGAGGTCATTAAGATTTTCAAAAACGGACCAAAAACAAAAACCAAAAGGTTAAGTTATCTCGACTCACAAGCATGACTCATTGAACTTTCATACAAAACGATCATGGCGAAGCCCGGTATTCACTTCGCCACCAACAAACATGAAAGTAGGATATTGCCTTTAGCATTGGCTCTTCATTCACTTTCATTAGTGTTATTGGTGTAAGAATGTTTATTTATACTTGAGATTGAGCAGTACCCAGCGGACGAAAACATGCGGAGACTCCCATGGGACGTAGTGGCAGAGCTGAGATCCACTGGCTGTGCCAGTTAGCTCAGCACCACCCCATAGGACGCGGAGCATGATTTTCGGTAGCGACGAGTAGAACTCCGCATTCTAGCATTAGCAACTTTCATACAAAAGGAGAACAAAATGAAGAAAAGTATTGAGCACGCCAAAGAGCTTCATTTCGAAAAGACATTAAAGCTTGAAGATATACCTGATCTTGACCTCTACATGGACCAAGTTATTCAGCTCTTCGATAAAACCTACAGCCAAAACAAACGAAATGAGGAAGAAAAAATACTAACCAAAACAATGATTAACAACTATGCAAAAGGAAAAATCCTTCCACCTATAACAAACAAAAAATACTCAAAAAATCACCTCATCCTCATGAACTTCATCTATGAACTAAAAGGATCATTATCGCTAACAGACATTAAACAGACATTGGGGGCTTGGAAACAGAAGGCTGAGGAAGGTAACTCCACACTTGATGAGAGCTATAATACCTATCTAAAGCTTCATTCAGAAAATGTCGAGTATTTTTACGGAGAACTGCAAGAAATTGAAGCAAAAATTGAAGACGTCGTCAAAAGAGTAGATACCCTAGACAACGCCCAGTTACAACAAACCATGCTGATTTTATCCTATATTCATATGAGCAATCTCTATCGAAAAACGGCTGAAAAATTAATTGATGAGTTAGCTTTCGAGACTCAGGAGGAAGAAAATATCAAAAATAAAAAAGGTGAGAAATCTTGATTTTCTCACCTCACCCATACTAACATTTATACATCTTCACCAATAATACGGACCTCACGCTCTAACTCAACATTAAATTTATCTTTTACTGTTTTTTGAACATGCTCAATTAGATTCATGTAGTCTGTGGCCGTGCCACCACCTACATTGACAATAAAGCCAGCATGTTTTTTTGAAACTTCCGCTCCTCCAATTCGCTTTCCTTGAAGGTCGCTGTCTTGAATCAATTTACCAGCAAAATAGCCAGGTGGTCTTTTAAAAACACTCCCACAGGATGGATATTCAAGAGGTTGTTTCGATTCACGCAAGTAAGTAAGTTCATCCATCTTCGCTTGAATCTCCAGCACATTTCCGCGTTGAAGAACGAAGGTAGCCTCTAGTACAAGGTAACCATTCTTCTCAATATTACTCGTACGATAATCAAGATCTAAATCTTCGGCGTCTATAACCATTAATTCTCCCTCTTTTGTTAAAACAAGGGCCTCTTTTAAGACATCCGACACTTCCCCACCATATGCACCAGCATTCATATACAAGGCACCACCAATAGACCCCGGAATACCACAAGCAAATTCAAGTCCCGTTAATTCATGCTGTAAGGCAAAGCGAGATACATCAATGATTGCCGCACCACTTTGAGCAATGATTTGATCATTTTTCTTCTCCACTTTATCCATATCCGTTAAAATCATTACCACACCACGAATGCCACCATCTTTAATAATAAGGTTAGAGGCGTTTCCTAAAACAGTAAGGGGAATCTTGTGCTCTAAAGTATATTGAAATATTTTCTGTACTTCTTCATAAGTGGTTGGAAAGACAATAATATCGGCTGGTCCACCCGTTTTTGTGTACGTATAATAACTTAAAGACTGATTTATTTTTATATGATCCTCATTCGAATCCTTCTCTAAAATTACTAATAGATCTTCATAGATTTTTTTATTCATATATAATTCTCCTACTTCTCAAATTCATCATTCATTATATAGTATAGGCAAACGATCTTATATCGTTTCCATGATTTTTTAGTTTTTTTGATAAAGTGCTAATGATTATGACCTACGTCTAAACGTTCGCCCACTTCTTATTATATGCTTTCTCGTCAAAAGTGACCACCATCTAATGATGCTGGTCACTTTATCTTAACTTACTTCTTGGCTAGGACGGTGTTCTTCTTTTTTTACTGGATCAAACTTAATAAAGAAATAAGAAACCAGCGTGCTTAAGGCAAGTATTGCTATGACGGTAAAAGAAATATTAACCCCAAAAATGTCCGGTGATGCAATGGTTCCTCTTTGTTCGGCCATTGTTCCAACTGAAGTCATAACCGTCACTAAAACAGCCGTCCCCACAGAAGCTGCAGTCATTCTCATCGTTCCATCGACTGCTGCACCATGAGGGATTAGACGCTTAGGTAACTGATTTAAAGCAGCCGTTTGAATCGGCATCATAATGAGTACAAGCCCTAACATCCTAATTGAATATAGGACCGTTATATAGGCAAAGGTTGTTTGAGTATCAATCAAAATAAATGGAACAGTCGCTGAGGTAATAATGATAAGTCCCGGTAGAACCAGCCATTTCGCTCCCACTTTATCAAAAATCCTCCCAATAATTGGTGCAAGTAAACCAGTAATTAATGCACCCGGCAGCATCGCTAACCCTGCTTCAAAAGCCGTGAACTCTCGCATATTTTGCATATATAGTGGTATTAAAGTTTCAACACCTATTAAGCTCATAAATGTAATGGAGCCGATAAAAACAGAAAAAGGGAAGATCGCATACTTAAAGACTCGGAACTCTAACATAGGGTATTTTAATTGCAATTGTCTTTTTATAAAAAGGGTTAATGAAATGGCACCAACAGCCAAGGTAATAACTGTGATCGGAGCTAACCACCCAAAATTTCCAGCATTTGTTACTCCATATAATAATCCTCCAAAACCAAAAGAGGACAATATGACAGAAGCAATGTCTAATTTCGTTTTCTTTACTTCAGTGACATTTTTCAAAGCAAAATGTGCAATGATTATATCAATGACGGCGATTGGAAAAATAATAAAAAATAACATCCGCCATGAAAAGTGTCCTGTTACCCAACCCGAAAGTGCAGGCCCAATCGCTGGCGCAAACGAAATGACTAAACCAATTAACCCCATGACGGAACCACGTTTATTCATAGGAAATATAAGTAAAAATACCGTCGTCATTAATGGTAACATAACGCCAGCACCCATCGATTGAATGACTCGACCGACTAATAAAAGTTCAAAGCTTGGAGCAATACCGGCTACAAGTGTTCCACTTGCAAATATACTCATTGCCGTCATAAACAGTTGCCTTGTTGTAAATCGTTCTATTAAAAAAGCACTAATTGGAATCATAATTCCATTCACAAGCATAAATACAGTTGTTAACCATTGAGCACTATTAGGTGATACACCCATTTCATCAATGATTGGAGGAATCGCCGTAATCATCAACGTTTGATTTAATATGGCGATAAAAGATCCTGCTAAAAGTAAGGCGACCACGGTTGGTCGATGAATCTCGTGCATCCTCATTCCTCCCCTAATTAAAATTACACTTAATCAGATTAAACGAATTTAGGGGAAGATGCTATCATTTTTTTATTTTCTTTTGTATGAAAGTTAATGCGAACATGGTGTGCTACTCGTCGCTACCAAAAATGATGCCTCAGGTCATTCACTTAGCAATTTGCGTATTCAAACTATGTTTCTTAACTAACAATAGGGGAATAGCTGTAATTATAGAGGAGGGATACTATGCCGTGGAATTTACATGATTACCCCAGTTCTTTAAAAAACTTAAATAAAACGATTCGTCACAAAGCGATTGAAATTGCGAACTCAATGATCGAGGAAGGTTATGATGAACAAGACGCTCTACCAATTGCTACTTCACAGGCAAAAAAATGGTATAGCAACGCTAGCTATAAAGAAAAAGAAGAAATGAACCAAGCTAGTCATCAAGATATACAAGCTGATTCAACAAAGCAAAATAGCTCATCCTCAAAACTTCAAACAAAGGGACAATATGTGCTAGCACATGAAAAAGGCTGGGCTGTTAAGGCTGAGGGCGCCAAAGGTGCATCCAACATTTTCACTGATAAAAAAGAGGCAATTAAAAGAGCAAGAGAAATTGCAAAAAACAAAGAAACACATTTAGTCGTATTATCGAAAAATGGAAGTGTTCAAGAAAAAATATCCTATGAAAAAAAGAGTAAAAGATAATGATTAAAGAATTTATTACCTATCTGAACACTTATTCTCTTAGATATATCCATTAATTGAAGTTATTTTCTTTTTAAAATGACAAATATATGATAAAATTCTGCCATCTAGAGAGGAGGACGAGCTATGAACAACACAATTCCAAATTTCACTTTAAATGATGGCCAAGAGATCCCTGCTGTGGGGTTAGGCACTTATAAACTTAAGGGAGAAGCTGGCGTCCAGTCTCTAATTACCGGCATCAATGCAGGCTATCGTTTACTAGACTCTGCTTATAATTATGAAAATGAAGGCACAGTTGGTGAAGCTGTAAAGCGAACGCATATTCCGCGTGAAGAGCTACTTATTACTTCTAAGTTACCTGGTCGTTATCAAGAGTTTGGTCTTGCTCTATCAACCGTACAAGAGTCCTTGTTTCGAGCTGGCTTAGATTACTATGATTTTTATCTTATTCACTGGCCTAATCCACAACAGGATCAATATATAGGAGCTTGGCAAGCATTAATTGAAGCCAAAAAAAGAGGATATGTCCGTTCTATTGGTGTATGCAATTTCTTACCCGAGCACTTAGATAGGATCGAAAAAGAGACAGGCGTCAAACCTGTTTTGAATCAAATTGAATTACACCCTTACTTTAATCAAGAAAAGCAACGCCACTGGCATAACGAACACCAAATCCTCACACAATCATGGAGCCCGTTACTACGCGGTAATGAGATTTTTAATCATGAGGCTATTACACGGATAGCAAGCCAACATCATAAGAAACCCTCTCAAGTTATTTTACGTTGGCATTATCAATTAAATGCCATTGCTATTCCGAAGTCAGGCAATGCCGAAAGACAAGTTGAAAACATCTCAATTTTTGATTTTGAGTTAAGCGAAGCCAATATGGAAGCCATTTCCGCACTGACTCAAGAGCAGGGACGTATGAAGGATCAGGATCCAGCCATATATGAAGAATTTTAATCGTTTATCAAAAACAAACCCACCAATTATGGCGGGTTCTCTTTTTTGAGCAAATGGTTGACACTTTATTTTCGCAAAAGAAACAGAGAGGTTAGCCCCATGACAAAATCATTCACTAACCATTTCCCCCCTTACATTTAACAAAACTATAGCCTATCCAACAAATAGGGGATTCATTCCGCTATGTTTTTACAATATGGTCGATAGCACTCAGCTCTTCTTGGCTAAACTCTAGATGATGTAATGCTTTCACATTCGCTTCGATTTGACTTACTTTACTAGCCCCGACTAAAACACTCGTCACGATACCATCACGTAAAATCCAAGAAACCGCCATTTCCGCTAATGACTGCCCGCGCTGAACAGCTATTTCATTTAGCTTCTGTACTTTCTGAATCGTAGCTTCTACATTTTCTTTTTGTAAAAAGGGACTGGAAGATCGATTTGCTCTTGAATCATTTGGAATCCCATGTAAATATCGGTCCGTTAATAACCCTTGTGCGAGTGGGCTAAAAGCAATCGCACCAATCCCTTGCTTAATGAGAACATCCTTTAGTCCATCCTCAATCCAACGGTTAAACATACTATAAGAAGGCTGATGAATAATAAATGGCGTTCGTAACTGTTTAAAGATTTTTGCGATTTCTACCGTTTGCTCGGCCGAATAATTAGATATTCCAACATATAACGCTTTCCCTTGTCTGACCATTAAATCGAGTGCTTCTGCCGTCTCCTCAATCGGTGTCTCTTCATCGGGACGATGTGAATAGAAAATATCTACATAGTCCACTTGCATTCTTTTCAAACTTTGCTCAAGGCTAGAAATTAAATACTTCTTTGAACCACCATCACCGTAAGGACCCGGCCACATATAATAGCCTGCTTTTGATGAAATGATCATCTCATCTCGATATGCTTGAAAATCTTGCTTAAGAATCTTGCCAAAATTTTCTTCGGCACTTCCTGGAGGTGGACCATAATTATTGGCTAAATCAAAGTGAGTAATCCCTAAATCAAAGGCTTTACGAACCATTTCTCGGCCGTTCTCAAAAACATCGACTCCTCCAAAATTATGCCACAACCCTAACGAAATGGCTGGTAACTTTAATCCACTTTTCCCAACGCGGTTATAAATCATTCCTTCATATCTACTTGCGTGTGCTTTATACATTAGAAAACCCCTTTGATAAATCGACATACTGTAAATAATTCTATCATATACCCCTTTTTTCCTTTAAAAAAATGAAAAGCTCCCCCACCAAGGAGGAGCTAGCCAATTTAGTTTTCCATTATTTCTTTACGGTTTTTCTTAAAGATTTTTGATAAAAACTCATACACAATCGGTACAACAACAAGTGTTAATAAAGTCGAGCTTGCAAGCCCACCAATTACCGTTATTGCTAAACCTTTAGAAATGAGGCCGCCTCCACCCGTTCCAATCGCTAATGGAACGAGGGCACCCATTGTCGCAATCGCCGTCATTAAAATAGGACGTAACCTCGTTGCTCCTGCCTCTAAAATAGCTTCACGCATCGTCATACCATCACGTTCCATATGAATGATACGATCCACTAAAACAATCGCATTCGTCACAACGATACCAATTAACATTAGTAGGCCCATCATAACAGGTACTGAAATCGTTTCACCTGTTAACCATAAACCAACAAATGAACCAACAATCGCAAATGGCAACGAGAATAAAATTGCGAACGGAGCTAACCCTTCACCAAATGTAACAACTAAGATAAAGTAAACAATTGCAATCGCAGCTAACATTGCAATGCCTAATTGCGTAAATGTTTCTTCCATATCAGCCGTTACACCTGCAACACCTAAAGTTACACCAGACGGTAGCTCAAGCTCATCAATTGCTTCATTAACGTCCGATGTTGCTTTTGTAATGTCATCGTCAAGAATAGTAGCAGATACAGATGCATAGTACTCACCTTGGCTTCGAGCGAGCGTATTCAGAGTCGTTCCTTCTTCTACTGTAACTAGCTCTGATAACGGCAAGCTTGTTCCTAAAGCTGTTGGAACTTCTAACTCTAACATTTCATCAATAGATGCTGGTTGTTCGAGTGCTTCTCTTTGAACAATAACTTCTAAAGTTCGGTCATTATGATCAATCGTTGTTAAAACTTCTTTCGTATGGTCATTCATGAGCATCATCACGATTTGACCCGTCGTTAAACCATATTGTAACAATTCATCTTGTTCTATTTTTAATACATGCTCGACATAAGCAGCTTCTGCCGTTGAACTGACATCAGCTAATCCATCTGTTTCGTTCATGACATCTTCCACTAAAAGAACCGCTTCATTCAATCTATCTAAATCTTCACTGTAGAATGTATAACTAAGTTCATTTGTGTTCATACCCATTGAAGAGAAATCTTGGCTTTTCCACTCACCTGATTGCCCGATCGTAAAGACATACTCCTCAATCTCTTCCCTCACCTCTGGGAAGTTTTTCATATCAGGGTCAAAGGTTACAAACATGAGAGCTCCACCTGCTCCTCCACCCATCATGGCCGACATCGCATCTCCACTATTATTCATCGAAAATTGAAGAATGTCGACATCATCACGTTTGACTAACTCTTGCTCAACAACCTCAATATTTTCTAATGTTTCATCCACTAGTTCCCCTGAAGCTGGTGTATACGTTAAATACATGACCTTTTCTTCTTCACTTCCAAGGAAGCTAAAACCAATCAGCGGCGTTAAAGCTAAACTACCCGCTAAAAGAGCTACGGAAATCAACGAAGTAATCACTTTGTGGTTCAATGTCCATTCAAGAATACCTTTATACCAAATAGCAAGCTTTCCAACTTCTTTATGTTTACTTTCTGACTTCTCAGCATATAATTTCTTCTTGAATAAGAAATGAGAAAGTGCTGGTACAATCGTAACCGCAACGAGTAAAGAAGCTAACAATGCAAACGTCATTGTTAAGGCAAATGGCATGAATAACTCACCAACCATCCCACCAACAAATACAAGCGGAGCAAATACAGCAACCGTTACAAGTGTGGATGATAAAATTGGTTTGAACATTTCAATCGTTGCTTCACGTACAAGGGCACGGCCGGTTAATTTCTCTTGCTTTAAATGTAATCGTCGATAAATATTTTCTACGACAACAATCGAATCATCAATAACACGACCGATAGCTACGGTGATAGCACCAAGCGTCATGATATTTAAGCTAATATCCATCCAATGTAAAAGTAGTAATGCCATAAATAATGACACCGGGATAGACACAATCGAAATGATCGTTGACTTAAAGTCACGTAAAAAAAGTAAAATAATTAAAATCGCAATTAAGCCACCGAATAATGCTTTTTCCACCATTGTAAAGACAGAATCCTCAATGGGTGTCGCTTGATCTAGTGTAATATCAATAATTAACCCATCATTTGCCGCTAATTCTTCCTCTACTAGAGCTTTGACACGATTAACGACATCGACCGTATTATCTTGCGGTCCTTTGATAACTTGAATAGCGATCGCATCTTCACCATTTGTTCGAGAAACGGATTCAACTTTACCAACCACCTCAACATCTGCTACATCAGCAAGTTGTACAAATGGAGATGGGTTGGTTTCAGAAGGAGTTACAGGAATAAGCATTTCCTCTAGCTCAGTTAATGTCATAAATTTACCATCAACAGCTACAGCCTGTTCACCTTCTTCAAATTCATATAAACCTAATGAAATCGCAAGGTCACTTGCTTCAATCATTTGTTTCACATCATCTTCTGTTAAACCAAAACCTGCTAAGGCTTCTTCATCATACCTTAGTTCAATTTCTTCAATATGTTGTCCTGAAATCATCGCAGAGGCAACACCAGGTATTTTTTCAACCTTTGGTAATAAATCCTCTTCAACTCGATTAGTTAAATCAACAATGTCTTCTGAGGAACTACTCACACTTAAAGCGACAACTGGCATCATATTCATGCTAATTGTAGTAATTTGCGGTTCTTGTGCCCCATCTGGCAATGTTACGTTACCTAAAGCTGATTCAAGCTGACGTTTCTTTTCATCCATATCGACCCCATATTCATATTCAACTTGAATACTAGCCATATTGGAATACGAGTTTGAATAGACAGATTTTACATCCTCCAGATTTTCTATCGTTTTTTCTAAAGGAATCGATACTTCCTCCATTACTTGCTCAGGCGTAGCACCTGGATATACATCCATCACCATTAAATAAGGGATTGAAATGTCAGGAAGTGTCTCCATTTTCATTTTAGTACTTGAATAAATCCCAGAAACAATGATAATGATGGTAAGTAGCCAAACCGCTAGCTTGTTTTTCAGAACGAAATTAACTAAACTTTGCATATTACACCTACCCTTTTTTTCTCTATATCTAATCTAATTATTCATATTAATGACCGACTGGTCATTTGTCAATTATTAAATTATGTAACAGGAGCGTGTTCGAATTTATGGATAAAAAAAATCTTATTATGAAAAAAGCTCTTGAACTGTTTGCAGAACAAGGATCTGAAGCAACATCAATTCAACGAATTACGGAATACTGCGGAATATCTAAAGGAGCATTCTACTTACATTTCAAATCAAAAGATGAACTAATTGTGGCGATTGTCGAACACTTTACAAAAGAAATCTTATTCGATATTGACCAAGTGGTCAAAAAGCAAACTTCATCTGAACGATTATTGTTTGATTTTTACATAACAACCTTGCAATCATTAGAAAAAAATGTATCCTTCACCAAAGTATTTGCCAAAGAACAAACACATTCAATTAATCAAGAATTGATTACGATTTTGCACAGATTCGAGCGCGTCATGAAAGAAATCATCATCAAAGTGCTTGACCGCGTTTACGGTGAACAAGTGGAAAAAAGTAAATATGACTTAGCTTATTGTGTGAATGGGTTTATTTCCATTTATTCTAAGCTTTTCTTATTCTATCGAATCCCATTAGATTTTGAGAAACTCGCTCATTCATTAGTCGAAAAAACGGAGGTATTAGCTTTACATGTTACAACTCCTTATCTAACCTTTGATATCGATCAATTTATTTCATCACAAAGTGAAGTAGACGTAACAATTGGAAAATTAGTGGCCATCATCAAAGACAAATTAGAAATCGTAGAAGATTCAACGGAAAGAGAATCCTTGCTCTTATTACACAATTATTTAACGGATAAACAAACATTTCCAAAAGCGATTATTAAGGGCTTATGCGAAAATATCCGTCTCCATCCTGATTGTAAGGATTTGTATTACTTCTTCCGAATTTATTTTGATTTTTAGAATGGCACTAACCACATGATTCTATTACCGGGAATTGTGTGGTATTTTTTATGAAAGTGTAATTAGGAGCGATAGTTTGAGCCGTGAAGTTAGCGGGTCATCCATCTTGCGATAGACGACCTTAACAGGTCACTGCTCCCTTTTTTTCGTGCGACTCCTCATGGTGAACGAGTTATTAACGGACCAATTGTTTAAAAAGTCGCTACTATCCACGAAGAACGGT
>NZ_JAQQWS010000008.1:13572-30605 GCF_028610675.1 Alkalihalobacillus pseudalcaliphilus | reverse complement strand
CTTTGTGCAGATACTTCATCGTTTGGCCTCAGCATCTTCACATTAACACCCTCTTTGTGCAGATACTTCATCGTTTGGCCTCAGCATCTTCACATTAACACCCTCTTTGTGCAGATACTTCATCGTTTGACCTTTGTATCTTCACATTAACACCCTCTTTGTGCAGATACTTCATCGTTTGACCTCAGTATCTTCACATTAACCCCCTCTTTGTGCAGATACTTCATTGTTTGACCTCAGTATCTTCACATTAACACCTTCTTTGTGCAGATACTTCATCGTTTGGCCTTAGTATCTTCACATTAACACCCTCTTTGTGCAGATACTTCATCGTTTGACCTCAGTACCTTCACATTAACACCCTCTTTGTGCAGATACTTCATCGTTTGACCTCAGTACCTTCACAAACCCCCATATATCTTAAGATGGCGATAGATGACATTCATTTTTGTTGGTGTCGGAGCTGATTTTAGCTCCGACATGGGCGTTTTATATGAAAATTAGTGCTCATACTCATATGCGGAGTTCTACTTGTCGCTACCGAAAATCATGCTCCACGTCCTCTGAGATTATCGGCTTGGTACGATAGTTTTTGCCTTGAAATCAGCTGGCCATAGGGAAGTTCTTTCAAACATTATGTTTTCTTTATTACCCATCTACTTTCCACATATACATCATTCCTCTGTTCAATAAGGCTAAAGTGATAAGTAATATCGCGTAATTCTGATAACCAGCTATGTATAATAGAGATGCTCCAAGTATAAATAGAAGGAGCTCAATTAATAATTTTGCACCAAATGGTATAATGATTAATGCTTTAGGTGAGATGAAGATCCACCATACACAGGCAACTAACAAAGGTGCTAAAATAGCAAATCCATACTTTATAAATGAACTTCCACCAACGTGATAGGCACCAACTCCTACAGCAACTAGAAGTGCTAGTTCTAATAGGAACCGTATAGATAAAATAAGATAAGTCAAAATAGCCACCTTCTTTTCATTTCCTTTTACTAGTATTCGTTTTATCTCCAAAAAGGTTTCAACTATTTTTCTATTTATTCCACTTGCAATTTTATACAGACAATAGGACAGTAATCCTTTATGATTAAAATAACCAATAACAAGGGGCTGATAGAATGGAACATTTGTGGCTTGAGGATGAGTATGGAGAACGACCTCATCCAGTAATAGATAAACAGATTCATGAGGCAGAAAAGCAGCTAAATATTAAATTACCAGAGGCATATATCCGCCTTTTAAAAATCCAAAATGGTGGTTATATTTCTATAAACGCATTTCCAACCACGACACCTAATTCTTGGGCGGATGACCATGTACATATAGAAAAAATCTTTGGAATTAAACCAAATGAGGGCATCTTAGCTACTCCTTACCTGATTGAAGAATGGGGTTTACCAGAGTCTATCGTATTATTTGCTGGGGATGGCCACGGCTGGTTTGCGTTTGACTATCGCCATACAAAAACGGATCCGTCTATCATTTATTTAGATGTTGAACAAGAGTTAACCATTGAGCTAACGGCTAATTTCGAGAGTTTTCTTGCGGGATTATATGAATATGAGGAGAGCGAGGAAATAGAAGTAGAGGATCAAGGCGATTATTCGCCACAAGGGTTAGAACTCGCCATTTTAACGAATGATTTAGATTCACTTATCCTTAACCTCAATCATGTATATGAAACACAAAAAGACCATGATCCGAATATCTATGAAAATATCACTCTATTACTCAAGCATAAAGACGATAATTTCAGAGATATCGGCGCACTGTACACACAGCATTTTTACGATAAAAGACTATTTACCCAAGAAGAAATCAACCAACTTATCATCATTATCAAAGCCGATAAGCAATTGGCACCTTATGCCGTAACTCTTAGCAAGAAAAAAAGATCATGTTAGGAGGTGCTACCTGTGTATCTCCCAGAGGGTATTACGAGTCATGCTTTCGATGATTCAAATACAGCCCATCAACATTACCAGCAATTTAAACAAGTTCTCTACCCTCTTGTCAAAGCCAAGCAAGGGGAGATTCTTAGCATAGAGGAAGCCCATTTTTGTTCCTATCATTTAGCAAAAATCAACTTAAAAGATGACCCGATTTATATTTTATTACACGCAACGTATCCATACGTGAGTGTGGCAAGTGAAGTAGATTTCTTCAAAGCAATATTTATCTACCACCCATTTGCCCAAGAATTAAAACCTTATTATGAAATCATCCCACTTGATTACTTAGAGCAAACCGTGCTACTTAAACGAGCAAAAAAGGGTGTTATTTCACTCAATATAGACAACCAGTTAAGTCAACATGAGCTCCGTGATGTCGTATACTGGAAACCCTCTTGCATTGGAGATATCATTTTTAATCATTGGGATTAACTAAAAAGGTGCGTTCCCATTGCGCACCCTTCTTCACTAACAGTTATTCATATTTATCATGATGACGCCACCATGTGTAAGGCTCAGTTTTTTTTACATACGAAGGTGAATCCTCCCAAAGCTCTTGACGACCATATGGTGTTAAGTCTAAATAACTCCAATTGGATCCTAAATATTCGACACCTCGATTCCAAGTAGAATACGTATGGTAGATTTGATGATCTTTCTTTAAAAACACACTATAACCGTGCTGTTCTCCAAATTCTTTTGTTGCCCCAAAGTCTTCATTAAATTGACTCTCAAAAGAGGAATACCAAGGGGTCGACCAGCCCATTCTCCGTTTGAATGCATCGAGCTTGTCGTAAGGGGCTCGTGAAATTAAGACGAGTTGAGTATCCCTTGCGTTTAAATGTGCCGGATGTCCCATATGGTCAACCATCATCGAACATCCATCACAGCCCTCCTCCCATTTCGGATCAAACATGAAATGGTAGACAATAAGCTGACTATAGCCGGCAAATAAATCCTCTAAACCTACTTTTCCATTCGGTCCATAAAATGAATAATCTTTTAATACTTCAACCATCGGTAACCTTCGTCTTTCTGCATGCAATTCATCATAAGCACGGGTCATAGCCTTTTCTTTTTCTCGAAACTGCTCATGCTCTTTCTGCCACTCTTCTCGTGATACGATGTTGAACGAATTCGATTTTTTATTATTAGATGATCGGGGTAACGAATAACGCTTTGATTCACAGCACTCTTTTTCATCTGCCATTACAAACACTTCCTTCCTAATAAAAAAACATTTGAGTTTAGTTTATCATCACCTACAGTCAAGCATTTCTTTTAAATTGCTCACTTACCTTGGTGAGTCCATTCTATACTACGTTACAATTAATAGTTATCTTACATTTTTAATTTCACTTTTATAATTTTTTGTTTATCTAGTAGGAATTTCTTTAATAATGAAGAATATAAATAAAAGAATTTGTATACAAATGTATACATAACTACTTTAAGTAGCTAACTAATGTGAACATGTTTTAGTTACTAAATTTAAAAGAAAGTGGTGTTGAGGCACATGGAACAAGATTTCCGTAAGAAAACATTTAGAGGGGCAAAAGTTGAGGACTTGATTAAAGAACTTGAAAACTTAAGTACATTATGTGAAGGAAAATCTGAACAAAGTGCACACATTGAACGTCAACGTTTTTACGAAGGTATGGCCATTGCATATACTACGATTGCCGTCAAGTTAAAAGGTGAATTTGATTATATTGAACCTAAAGTGTTTGATGAACTGTACCCCGCAATTAATCGAACTTCTCCCCCAAAAAGTGAAATAGAAAATGAATTTCTTTCAAATTGTTCTTTTTGCCATAGAAGTAAAGAAGAGATTGGAGATTTAGCATTAGGGCCAAATGTCTCCATCTGCCAAGAATGCTTAGAATTCGGCTCAGAAGTCATTAATTCATAAAGCGATGATGGATTGAATGAAAAACTTTGAATCAAAGAGTAATAACGGGCGGCTCAAAGGTAACCAGCATCTTTAGTCTTTAGAAGTATCCATCAAAAATGTGCTAAGGAACCATTGGTATGGTCTACCTTAGCACTCATTCGTTATTTTCCACTAGCCGCTACCATCTTCCCTGTTAAAAACGACAGCATCACATGAACACCAGTTTTGACTGTTGCCATCGCTACATCTTTTTGTGGATCGAGGCAGACGATATCCATCGCGAATACTTTCTCATATTCACCTGCCACTTGCACGGCCTCCAATAACTCATGTACATACATGCCACCTGGCGTGGAAACTGGTGCACCAGGTGCCACGCTGACATCAAGTACATCCATATCTACCGTCATATATATTTTATCAACTTTATCATTCAATGCCTCTACTACTGCTCGAACCGTTTCTTCGATTCCTTTTTTTCTTGCTTGCTTCATCGTTATATAATGAAGACCCGCTTCATCGGCGTATTGTTTTAAAGATTTAGCGTTAAAAAAACCGTGCAGACCGATATTATAAACATCTTCACCTAATACTTGAGCATCCTCAATCAACTGGCGAATCGGTGTTCCGTTGGCTGGACCGATTTCTTTTGGGTCACGCAAGTCAAAATGAGTGTCAAACTGTAAAATACCGACACGCTCATTCGGATAGACATCTTTATAGCCCCTCACTAGCATAGCCGTTATCGAGTGGTCACCACCTATACTTATAGGAATTGCTTGAGGGTGATAGGTTTGAATCGCCTTCATCGCATCACGAATATTTTGATGACACTGCTGAATATCGGTAATATGCTCTTTAACGTCACCAAGATCAGCGACTTGTAGTATGGATAAATCGATGTCTTCATCCAAATTATAAGTCGAAAAGGATTTCCAAGTTCTTCTGAAAGCTTCTGGATTTTCACTAGCATAGGAGGCCGAAATGGACGAACGCGATAGTGGGATACCGAGTATGACGGCATCATACATTTTCCAGCTCGATGGTTCATCATCGATTGGCCTAATCCACTCATGTGCTTTCGGTTCCACCACATTATCATTCCTCGAATAGGTGAAAGGTGGTTGATTTAATAATGGATACGGGTAGTTACTCATATGAGTCTTCCATTCTCAACGACTAACTTCCCTGCTTTAATAACCTTACTCGTATGATTCACCCCATAAAGGTATTGCATTTGCATATAATTAGGAACATCTAGTAATACAAGATCGGCTTTTTTTCCGACTTCAATCGACCCTATTTCCTCAGCACGATTAATGGCATGAGCCGCATTAATTGTTGTAGCGGTAAGAACTTCAGCCGGTGTCATTCCCATTTTTAAGCACCCAAGATTCATAATGAGTGGTAATGAAACGGTTGGTGATGAACCAGGGTTACAATCAGTCGACAAGGCCACAGGTACGCCTGTATCAATCATTTTTCTTCCATTTGCTGATTCAGCCATGAGGAAAAAGGCCGTTCCCGGCAACAACACGCCGATGACTCCTTGATCTGCCATTTGCTCCATCCCTTTTTCGGAAGCCTTTAATAAATGATCGGCAGAGATCGCTCCCACCTCTGCGGCAAGCTCTGCTCCTTCATAAGGTTCAATTTCATCAGCATGAATTTTCGGCAGTAAGCCATGTTTTAAACCAGCTTCAAGAATTTTTTTCGACTGTTCGGGTGTAAAGACACCATGTTCACAAAACACATCATTAAACTCCGCTAAACCAAGTTCAGCCACTTTTGGTATCATCTCATTGATGACAATATCTACAAAAGCATCTGGATTTTCTTTAAACTCTACCGGAACAGCATGTGCTCCCATAAATGTAGAGACAATATCGACAACATGCTCTTCATCTAGCTGCTTGGCAACCTCAAGCTGCTTGATTTCATGCTCAAGAGTTAAACCGTAGCCACTTTTTGCCTCAATCGTTGTCACACCTTGTAATAAAAAGCGGTTTAGCCTTTTTACACTCTCAGAGAAAAGTTGATTTTCATCCGCTTCCTGAGTGGCACGAGTGGTTGCATGAATCCCACCACCTGCATTCATGATGTCCATATACGTTTTCCCTTGTAAACGCATATTAAATTCATTTTCACGACTACCGGCAAAAACAAGATGTGTATGTGGATCCACGAAACCTGGTGTCACAATTTTTCCAGCTGCTTGAATGGTTTTTGCTTCGGATATTTCAGAAGCAAATTGATTTTGAAGGTCCTTATCTGGACCAACCGCGATAATTCGGTCGCCTTTAACTAAGACACTACCTTTCTTAATAATTGACAACTCATTCATGCGTTCCTTCGTAGCAGGTTTTTCCGAATAACCAGCAACTGTAATCACTTCATTCGCATTTTGTATATATAAATAAGTTTGGCTCATCTCATTCACATCCTTTTATGATTCATCATTCATCATCGGGATTTTCATCTGATGTTTTTTCGCTGTCTCTTTGGCTAAATCGTAACCGGCATCAACATGGCGTGCAACGCCCATACCAGGATCCGTTGTTAAAACACGCTCAATTCTCCGACCCGCCTCATCTGTTCCATCGGCAACAATCACGACACCTGCATGCATGGAATAACCCATTCCTACACCACCACCGTGATGCACAGATACCCATGTTGCCCCACCAACGGCATTAATCATCGCATTTAAAATTGGCCAATCGGCGACAACATCAGAGCCATCTTTCATTCCTTCTGTTTCACGATTCGGAGAGGCTACTGAGCCCGAATCAAGATGATCGCGCCCAATTACAATTGGTGCCCTTAGCTCACCACTTTTGACCATGTCATTAATGATTTTGCCAAAACGGGCTCTCTCCCCATAACCTAACCAGCAAATACGTGATGGTAAGCCTTGAAACTCAATCTTTTCTTGAGCCATACGAATCCAATTACACAAATGCTCATTATCAGCAAACTCTCGTAAAATCGCTTCATCGGTTTTATAAATATCTTCTGGATCACCCGATAATGCAACCCAACGGAATGGCCCTTTTCCTTCACAAAATTGCGGACGAATATAGGCAGGAACAAAGCCTGGAAAATTAAAAGCATTTTCAACGCCTTCATCTTTGGCAACTTGGCGAATATTGTTGCCGTAATCAAATGTAATCGCTCCTAAGCTTTGTAGCTCAAGCATCGCCTTTACATGAGTTGCGATCGCCGCCTTTGATTTTTGCATGTACTCTCTTGCATTTGAACTTCTTAAAGCATCAGCCTCTGCTAATTCCATCCCAATAGGAATATAGCCATTTAACGGGTCGTGTGCAGAAGTTTGGTCCGTTAAAACGTCTGGAATAAAAGTACGACGTACCATCTCGGGTAAAATTTCAGCCGCATTCCCTAATAATCCTATCGAAAGAGGTTGGCCTTTTTCCTTAGCTTGCTCCGCACGTTCGAGTGCTTCATCCAATGTTTTTACTTTCACATCACAATAACGAGTTTCTATACGCCGATCGATTCTCGTCTCATCCACTTCGATGGCGATCACAACACCCTCATTCATCGTTACAGCTAGGGTCTGTGCACCACCCATTCCACCTAATCCTGCAGTTACAGTAATCGTCCCTTTTAATGACCCATGAAAGCTTTGCTTAGCAAGCTCGGCAAAGGTTTCATACGTGCCTTGTACAATACCTTGTGAGCCAATATAGATCCAAGACCCCGCGGTCATTTGACCATACATCATTAGACCCTTCCGATCTAATTCATGAAACGTATCCCAATTCGCATAAGCGGGAACAATATTCGAATTCGCTAAGAGCACACGAGGTGCATTCGCATGTGTTTTAAAAACAACAACCGGCTTTCCAGATTGAACTAAAAGCGTTTCATCATCCTCAAGCTCCTTCAAGCTTTTAACAATCGCATCAAAACTTTCCCAGTTCCTAGCTGCCTTACCAATCCCTCCATAAACAACTAAATCCTCTGGACGCTCGGCCACTTCTTCATCGAGATTATTCATAAGCATTCTTAAAACCGCTTCCTGTTGCCAGCCTTTTGTTTGTAGCTCTGTCCCACGGTAACGCTGGACTTTCCCTGTTTTGATTGTATCCATTTGAACTGCCTCCTTTATTGTGTGAAAGTTACTTATGGGCGATAGATTATGCCTTGAAGTTAGCTGGTCATCTATCTTGTGATCAATGAACTTAGCAGAACCGTGCTCCCTGTTTATTCAGGCAGACTCCTGATGGTGATCGAGTTGTAAGCGTGCCAACAGTTTCAACAGTCGCCACTACTTTTATCTTTGTTGGTGGCGAAGTGCATGGTGCTTCGCCATATGGGTTTGTGTGAAGATTATTGCAGAAATTTTGAGCATGAATGAATCATTCGCATATTTTATGACAACTTCGAACTCTCTGTCCCCTCTCGAACGTGCCCTTTCTTCCTTTTATGAACCCACATTTTCTCGTGAAAGTGCCCATTCCTTCTTTTTATAGTCACTTCCATCTTTTTAGCGTTGTTGATGGATGTTTGTCTGACCCATAAAAGGATGAATCGTTTGGCATGTATAATCCTTCAACCATTTTTGTACCACCTTAATATCCTTTGAAAAAACACGATCAATCGAAATCATTGGCGTAATTTGACGTGCTTCCTTATAAAAATTGCGTGTAGCGGTAGCCATTTTTTCCACGCCTCGATACTCTACTGCCTGTAAGCCACAAATAGCCTCGATCGCTAACACACCTCGAACATTAGTGATAATTTGATAAGCATGGCGTGAACCTATCGTCCCCATGGAAACATGATCTTCTTGGTTAGCCGATGAGGGAATCGAATCAACACTTGCCGGATGGGCCAGCGTCTTATTTTCTGAGACAAGGGAAGCGGCCGCATATTGCATAATCATCGCCCCTGATTGCAAACCCGGTTCAGGACTTAAGAACGGTGGCAAATCATTTAGTTGTGGATTGACGAGCCTCTCAATCCGACGTTCTGATATATTCGCAAGCTCAGCCATGGCAATTTTCAAAAAGTCCATGGCAAATGCAATTGGCTGACCATGGAAATTCCCACCAGATAGTACCTTTTCACCCTCATCAAAAATAAGTGGGTTATCAGTTGCTGCATTCATTTCAATTTCCAACTTCTCTTTCACATAACCGAGCACTTGCCATGTAGCTCCGTGAACCTGAGGGATACAACGAAGCGAATAAGCATCCTGTACCCTTAATTCACCTTGCTTTGTCACAAGTTGACTATCCTTTAACAATTCTCGCACACGAGAGGCGACACAAATTTGTTCCTTAAACCCGCGTGCTAGGTGTATATCTTCATCAAAAGCATCAATGACTCCTTGTAAGGCTTCCATCGTAATTGCAGCGATCAAATCTGCCTGAAGTGCTAATTTTTCCGCCTCTAAATAAGCAACTACGCCCATTGCTGTCATTGCCTGCGTACCATTAATTAACGCAAGTCCTTCCTTCGCTGTTAATGTTATGGGAAACAAATTTTCCTTTGTCATAGCTGTTAAAGAACCGACCTGCTCACCTTTATAAAAAACTTCGCCCTCCCCAATGAGCGCTAATACCAAATGGGATAGCGGGGCAAGATCGCCACTAGCCCCAAGTGAGCCCTGCTGTGGAATCACGGGATGAATTTCAGCATTCACTAAATCTAATAGACGTTCAATTACAACGGGCCTCACTCCGGAAAAACCCTTTAATAAAGCATTAGCTCGAAGTAATAACATAGCTCTCGATACTATTTCTGGAAACGGTTCACCTATACCACAAGCATGAGAGCGGATTAAATTCAACTGAAGAGTTTCGACATTGTCTGTATCAATAAATACGTCACTAAATTTCCCAAATCCAGTCGTAATTCCATAAACGACCTTTTTCTCCGCGACAATCTTTTCCACAACTTCCCTACTTTTTTCCACTTTACGCCTACTTTCATCAGAAAAACTAACCTTTTCTTTTTCGAAAAGTACACGTTTTAACTCATGAAAATCTAATGTTTGACCATTTAAAATGACCACCTACTCAACCCCCAATCACTTTACCCAACTAAAGAACCAATAAAAAAGGGAACTATACCTCAAGAAGTTCGTAAAAAAACTTCATAAGATATAGCCCCCTAATCACTAAGTTCTATGGGCTTAATAAGTGTTTCTGCACTTATTGATTAAATTGTTAAATATGATTAATACCAAGTCCAATTGCCTCATGCTCAGAGCCTTTAACGGGTGCTCCAATCGTTCCGTATAAGGAAACGGCAATCCAATCTCCTTCTTCTATCTGCTCATACGGATTACCACGTAAAATGGCGAAACTCAAACCGACTGTCCGATGTACCGATCCCAACTGCACTTGACCACGCGTAACGCCTTGAAGCGCTTCCATAATCGCATGGTATAAAGCATGGCTTTCTCGGTAAATGCCTGTCTTAATTAACCCATTCTTTTTGGCTGCTGTCTCAACTGCTGCTACAACCTTATGAGCCTCCATCGATCCAACCTTACCCATACAAGCTTGCCAATCTGCTTGGTTTAAACGCTTAACTTCCTGTTCAGCATCAACAGAAAGAACTAATAGCATCGCTTCTCTTCCAATTCGCCGTTCTTGATTTAATGCCATATTAATCACTCTTTTCAAGTTCTAAAAACTTCACTAAAAACTAATGGCTTCTTATATTGTAAGCGGTAAAGTTCATAACCGTCAATATTTTTAGAAAATTCATCGTAGTCGATATTTCTCACCAACAAACTAATCATAAAAACCACTACACAAGCAACTTCGAAAAAAGGAAGTGTATCAGCTGTAATAGGATGGTTCCAAAAATTAGTCGATTAAGCCATGTGAAAGAGCCTTTTAATTCTTTAATATCCGAACCAGCTACCATTACTTTTTGATGATGTGAAGCCATTTTAATCTCTAATTCTCTGATTCTTTTATCTAACTCCTTTTCATTCATAGAAGCATTCCTCCTAATTAATAAATTGCATTTTATGCAACAATACTTACAATTAATATAATTTGCATTTTGTGCAATGTCAATCATTTTTTGCAATATTTTCAGTATCTTTTGCTTTTTTTGCAAATCATATATAATAGAACTAAGATTAATACTGGAGGCGCGATGATGGAAAATGTCCTAGGTGTTCGATTAAAACTTGTAAGAGAACAAAGTCAATTTAAATCACAAAAAGAAGCTGCAACATACTTCGAATTAACCAATTATCAGCTCTCCCGCTATGAGAGCGGCCAGTCGAAACCTGACCCAGAGCTCATCGCAAAATTCGCTGATTTTTACGGGGTTTCGACCGATTATTTATTAGGGAGAACAGATGATAAGAATAGCTTAGTTCAACATGCATTCAGACAAGGTGCTCACCAATTGACAGAGGATGAAAGGCAGCATTTAGAAGGGGTTATGGAAGAAGAACTAAAGCGATATCGAGCTTTACGTGAACGTTTTTTAAAAGAACAACAAAAAGAAAAATAGGTCTTTTCTTTATGTCAACTCCGCTTGTTCTATGTTATACTATTGCCACGGAAAAACCTCACCGAGCGGTCGAGGTTTTTACTACCAATAAAATACGAACATACATTCTATCACTGAGGTGTTCACATGCAATTCTCAACGATTCGTGATCAAATCTGTAGTGAGCTTTTTCAAGAGAAAGGTATCCTCACACTCAAAGATTTAACGCTCGAAAATATTTGCCATCACTTCTCGATCCATATTGAATACATGAACGGACCTAGCAAATGCGTAAGTGATGATCTCTTTGCTCTTATTTCCATTAATCAGAACCAATCATTATACGAACAGCACTATGATTTCTTTCATGAGTTCTCCCATGTTCGTAAACACACGGGAAATCAGCTACGATTAAATGATTCATTCGTTCAATTACAGGAAGAGCAAGCCGAATGGTATGCCCTTTATTTCTCAATGCCACGCCATATCTTTGAACCTTTTGTATTGCAGGCTCAAAGTATCGAACAAGTTGTAGAAGCTTTTCAGATCCCAGAGTCCTATGTAAAGAAAAGAATCCTCACGATACAATCTGAAAGAGCAAGACAACATGACTTTTATCAATGGAAGAAGCGAGAAGATTTATTAAGGAAGAAATCGTTACAAAAGGACAAGCTGTATGATTCCACAAAGACGATGTTACATCAGCTTGCCAAGCAAGTAGGAGAGGAGAAATTGTCTTATGACATTAAGCGTTTATTATGATGAAATGGATGGAGAATTACAGCCACAGTGGATGCTGTTACCTGCTGATTTTTCAGGAACGTATGCGACTTACAGTTTAAATATGCCTTATCAGCGCTTTTATATGGAGGATTTCCATGACGACTTGGCCATTATCACGGTCACTCAAGCAAGCTTAACGAAGGATGCATTTTACCCACATGGTTATGCGATTCATATCGAACAGCTTCGGCAGGATCTTCGTCAAAATGGCCAGTCTACCTCCATTGAACATGCTGATTATTTCCTCGTCCGTTTCGACGACTTGGAAGATGTTCTACAAATGAGCGTACGTAATCAGTTTTCCGAATCTGACACTACCTAAAGAACCTACTCATTTTGTTGAAAAATTCAAATGATCGTGTATAATACAAATAAGAGAACATATGATAAAAAAACCGCCAGTGCGCGAACACTAGCGGCATGTCATAGCGAATCCTTATTCGTAAGGGTTGGCTTACAAACTGAGGAAATAAGCTTCCCTAATTTGAGCCTTAACTCATAGGGGGCTTATTTTTTTCGATCGAATGACAGAATCGCCAAAATTAACATCCCAAATGAGATCATTAATGCAAGCGCCTCTGCAATACTGACCATGGGCATCACCTCCCTCCTAAAGAAAGGTGAGCCAACCCCAACTATGAGTCATTCACTATCACTCTAAATATTATACCATATTTTTCTATAACCTTGGATCAACAGGATCCTTTTCTAATGCCAATGTTCCTAATACACATTCATGCATCCGTTCTACCGATTCTCCTTCGACAAAGCGACGTATTCCTTCCATTCCCAATGCAAATTCCTTTAACGCAAGCTTTTGTTTTTTATTGACATTCCTTTTCTTCAAGCGTTCTAAGTTTTGCGGTTCTAAATAATCCATGCCATAAATGATGTGTAAATATTTTTGGCCCCGTACCTTAATGGCTGGTTGTACTAATTTCCCTTTATATGTGTGAAGGAAATACTCTGGTTTAATGACGATGCCTTCATGCCCGTCCTCGTTCATTTCCGTCCACCAACGTGTAACCTCGGCCTCCGTCTTTTCGTCCTCAATCACTTTAAACTCGGTCTTAACGAATAGCTCAGAAAGCTCGGCAAACTCATGATTTTTCTCCATATGCCATAGATGAGATTTTTGAAAATACGTTTGTTTGCTATCCGCTAACAGATGGAAAGGAGCAATCTGAACCTCATGAATACTATCAATATCCCAACAATATTTCTGAAACACTTGTTCAAAAATTTCTGCTTGCTCTAACTTTTGTTCATACTCTCTTTTCCAGCTCGATACATCATGTTCGACACTGATATCTTCTAGATGCTTTAAAATATTCATTCGGTCTAATCTTGCATTTTCTGCAACGTGGGCATACTGCTGATTAATAAGCTCTTTCGCCTTCAAATTCCAAGGCATAATTTCCGCATCTAATAAAACAAAATCGATTTCGAATTGGTGATAAAAAGAGGCCAAGTCTTGTTGAAGCTTTTCTAAAATCTCTTGTTCCATATCTTCTTGAAAAAAGCGCCTTCCCGTTCTTGTGTAAATAACACCTAGCGTCTCTCTATCGACATATTGCTTAGCGACACTCTCGTTCTTAAATAAAAGCAAGACCGCACGGCTACCCATATGTTTTTTCTCTGCAACCATTTTGTGCACACCTTTTTGACGATAATAATTAATCGCTTCTTTTGGATGCTCTAAAAATGAATCCAATGACGATGGACTTGGCGTTGGGCTCATCGTTGGCGGAATATAGACCAATTCTTCCAATGGTAATGTTACATGCGAGACCGCATCAAAAGCAGGGATAACATGAGGTTTCGTAATACGAACCTCGCCTATTTCCTCTGTCACAACCGAATAACCCTCGATAAACTTTGCGATATTTGGCGGATTAAATCGTTGCTTTTCTATATCTAGCAAAGGGTTACGTGCCCCGGCTGAATAATCTTGTTTCGCTTTTACTGCAACAATTTGCTTTTCTGGATAACGAAATGCGGTTAGTTCTCCACCAAACACTACCCCTTGATCAATATTAATCGTTTGGTTCATTAGCAGCGGTTTCTTTTTCGGATCATGCCCCCAAATGATTAGGTGGTTACTCGTATGTTGAATTGTCCAGTCCTTACGAATTGGTTTTCCCTCTTCATCAAAACCATCGGTATCGCCATAACGGCAAAAGTCTCGAATAGTCTTGGACTGTTTCCCGATCCACTCATCTCGTATACCTGCATGAACACAAACCGCTGTCTCGACACCATGCTTGATTAAAACGTAATGGGACGGTGCTTGCAGAAGAAGTTTTTTCACTTTCTTTTTCCATGCATCAGTTACTTCTTCTCCATAAAGTTCTTCCAATTTGTTAAATTCCTGCTCAACCTTTTCGTCACCGTGGTTTAAGGTTACTTTCTTACCATCAAGCCATCGGGCAATCTTCCATCCATGATTACTATCAATCATATAGGCAAGGCCTGCTTCAACATGTTCATAAAAGAATTGTAGGGTGGCAAAAGATTTTGGACCGCGACTCATAATGTCACCTAATGATAGGAATTTTCTTCCTTCTGGGTGGACGTATAAGCCATCTTCATTTTGTCGATAACCGAGCTTATCCAATAATTCCCTCCATTCGTCAAAGCAGCCATGGATATCACCAATAATATCAAGCCCATATGCCACGTCTAACTGAAGCGATGACGATGCTTGACGAATAATTCTTGGAACTGCCGTTTCCTTAAGCACATAGATTCGATGATAATCTTCTTTTTTCAAATAACGTTTCTCTCGTTTAAATGTTTGATATTGCTGCTTAATTCGTCTTTTTCCACGCGGGTTCTCACGTTGCTGGTCACGCTGTAATAATACATCCTCTTCCGTGTCAAACACTAGAGCAAAAATCGGAACATGCTGTTTCTCGGCAAGCTTGCGATACCTCGCTCGATCATCTGGATGTAAGTGTGTCGCATCAATGAACGTTAATTTATTTAGTTTAGCTCTTGTCTCAACTACACGGTCCAACATCGCAAAAGCTTCTTGCGATATTTGCTGATATTGATTCATTAAAATATCCGCTTCATCTTTAGAACGATTCGTCCAATCAATAAATACCTCATCACTCACTAGCTCACGAAAATCATCCGAACTAACAACTTCCGAACGTTTAATTTCCCCTTCATTCACCAGTGTTTGTAGCCAAGTTGATTTACCACTATTAGAAGGACCAATACAGAGAACCAGTCCAGCCGTTGGCAAGATAATGTCCATCTAGTTGCCCTCCTTTCTTGTCCATAAGCAAAGTTGTGTAGGATAGCCAAATGAGTCATGCTGATCGCCGATCCCATCAAATTGCAAGTCATAATTCCCATCATTATGTAAATGACACCAGTCTTTAAATTGCTCTCTTGTCCATTCAAAACGATGGTCAGGATGACGATAGTTTTCTCCTAAATCGTAGACTTGATTATATTCTTGGTTGGGTGTTGTTATAATGAATGATTTTGGCTGATAGTGCGAAATAATCGTATTCATCATTTTAGGCAAACGGTACTCATCTATATGCTCAATGACTTCGCATAAAATGAGAATATCTTTGTTTTTTAAACGATCATCGAAATAAAACAACGAGCTTCTAAGTGGTGTCGGCATTAAAAAACCTTCTCGGTCAGACACTTTTTCAAACCTCTTTATGGCTTGATTCGTTGCTTGTTCCGAAGGTTCTACAGCTAAAATCTCCTGTATCCCTTGAACAAATCCTAATTTCACAGAAAGCTTACCTTCTCCTGAACCAAAATCAACAATTGATGTTTTTCTAGGAATACGCTCCACATACTCAATAATTTTTTCATATCTTAATTCATTTAAACTGATTTTTTTGTCTTCCGCTTTGTGTTTTATGAGCGTGCCTAATTCTTCTGACTTAGGTTCTTGCTCCAAATGTTCGAGCTGTTCGTATACTGCTTTGAACCTTAAAGCTTTTTCTAAAATAAAGCTTCTTTCTGGATGGTAATCCAGCCAGCCCTCACCATATCGATTTATCTTTTCAACTTCCTTTTCATCAATGAAATAATGCTTATAATTATCTATTACAGGGATCAAGACAAATAGCTGTCTAAGTCCACGTTGAAGCGTGGTCTCCCCTTTAATCGAAATCATACGTGCCGTGCTTTTATCTTTAAAACGACGAAGAGTTCCTAACTCAGGGCTCTTCATTTCTACCGTATAACCAAGCGGCTCAAATAACTTACGAATCTGCTTGTCTCCTAGATTAGAAGCAACTGGTCCAAATTCAAACTCAAGATTAAATACATGCTCAACCCAATCCTTATATTCTTCCTTTGGTTTTCCATTTAAGGCAGTACCTAGTGCGGAACGTAGGAGCGTAAGGAAAATACTACTTACCGCAAATTCTCGATCATTGATATAAGAAGTGATGTCATAGGCTTGTGCGTTTTCACGCGATAATTCGATTGGGTCAGCTGTCACAAAAAGAGTAACCTCGACATGCTCCTTTGTGAAGTGGCGAAAAATCATTCGAACAAGATGTCCATTTACTTTACGCTCATAGAGGTTGTACGGATTTTTGGCCAATAAATAGGAGAGAACCTCAACATGCTCTCCTGTGGCTTTCATTGTAAGTTGCATTTGTTTCCCTCCTTTTGGATGAAATTTACTTAGGGGCGATAGGCTGTGCCTGGAAGTTAGCTGGTTCTCAGTTCCGTTGAATAACTTCCTTCATCGACATGTTCTTGTCCTTTTTGACCTATGATCATGTCGACCAACCGCCTTCATCGACATGATCTTGTCCTTTTTGGCCTATGATCATGTCGACCAACCGCCTTCATCGACATGTTCTCGCCCTTTTTTGTCCAAGATCATGTCGACCAACTTCCTT
>NZ_JAQQWS010000008.1:121-13472 GCF_028610675.1 Alkalihalobacillus pseudalcaliphilus | reverse complement strand
CATCGACATGTTCTCGTCCTTTTTTGTCCAAGATCATGTCGACCAACCGCCTTCATCGACATGTTCTCGTCCTTTTTTGTCCAAGATCATGTCGACCAACCGCCTTCATCGACATGTTCTCGTCCTTTTTGGCCCAAGATCATGTCGACCATCTTCCTTCATCGACATGTCAAGGCGTTGCTCACGCTCCGCCTTTTTCATGCAGGCTCTTTGGTTCGTATACTTTCCATACAAAGCCAAATTAATTTAAAAGCCACCTGTTAAAGTGTCAAAGAGCCAAGTGCTGTACTTACATCTTTGCAAGTAGCGGAATGAATCTGGTGCGTAATGTGCATTTCCTATAATTTCACACTGAAGTCGTGTAAATACCACGAGCTTCATCATAATATTTAGTGTATACCATCCAACATTTTCCTCTTATTGTCAAGTTCTTCTTTATATTACCATAATAATAGAGAAGTCATGGCTATAAATATTAGTCTCCCTGAAATAAGATTTCTCTTAACGCTTCTGTTCGATTAGTATTTAGTTGGTAACCGATTGAGGTATCGTCTTCATGAACGATCAACGCTCCATATCCATCGCTTTCCTTACTTACCCCTACATAAACGATATATGCTAAGCTACTATTCTCTTGGATACGTAAGTAATAAGACGGTTCCGAATCTATCGCTCCCCTAATCTCCACTCCTCGATTCACCGTTGATACAATTTTCCTTATTTCAGAGATATCATCTTCTTGTCTCCAACTAATCACAACCTCATCCGTCTCGTATTCTACATATTCCAATTTGGTTTTGAAGTAATAATTTTTGAACCGGTCATCATTAAAATAAGGCCCATAACAAAAATGATGAGAATGACGAGAAAATTTTCTTCATATATAAATCCACTCCTCAAATATGATTTTGATAAAAATCTGCTTGCGTACGGTATTTGCTTGCTCTATCGACATACGCATAATAAGATAAATAATAAGAATATTCCACTAATGAAACGGATTACCCGAACTAATCGTTTCATTACGATTGAAGGGAGCGTATTTTGTGATAACAGTGGAAACATTTTATAATGTTAATGACGATATGAATACCATTAACCCACCACCTATTTATACATCTTCAAAAGATTAACAACAAAGACATCGGATTTATCAACATCTCACTACCCATACAGATGTATATTATGGCTATGTATTAATAAAATCAGGAGATACGGTCATTATCAATGACCATCATGACACTGATACCTTAAATAATTTTTGGCTTTTCTTTACTGACTTAATCTACCAACTTATTCAAACCGGTCATGTAAAAAACGGGTTTATGTTTCAACAGTATGAACTCACTCTTGATAAAAATGAAGTCACCTTTCAGATTACCTACGAATCATTTTACGAAGAAAAAAAACATGAACACTTTCTTTTACCTAAAAATGAGTTCCTACTAACGGTACTAAAAGAAACAGAACGATTCTTCAAGATTCATCGAATAGGCACTAAAACCAATGACTATCAATCATTAGAAATTAAGTGTAAGCAACTCTCATCACTAATCTTATAAAGCCATTAACTGGTGGCTTTTCATTCAATAACGGCTTTGAGGATTCTCACACTTTGCCGTAACCCCGCCACTTCTTAGGGAAGTTCGAAAGAGCTGCCCCAAAAAGGTTCAGTGCACCGCTCAAATAGCCACCACCCAAAAATGAGAGAGTCGTAACCCAGCAGGATTAGTATCTAACATACAAGTGTTTTTGGACCGTTAGCCAAGCTCGCTTGGCTACTTCACGCGCCTGCGTGAAGTTTTGAAAATCGAAATGAACCTTCAGACGAATTCATTCGTCTGTGAGGTCATTTCGATTTTCAAAAACGGACCATAAACAAAGACAGAAAGGCCAAATTATCTCGAGAAATGAGCACCATCCAAGTAACTTTAATAAAAAACGTATTTAATACAGGAGGTCAACAATGAAACCAAGACATGAAATCTTACTCAATCAACTAAACGATTACCGCGGATATTTACTTTATTTAGTCAACGACATTACCGAAGAACAAGCAGCCCTTATCCCCAATGGATTCCGAAACAACATCCACTGGAATCTCGGCCATATTTATTTAGACCAATTTTTATGGATTCATACCTTAACCAAAGAACAAAAACCAGAGATCCAATCACTGAACAAATGGTTCGGCTTTGGCACTACACCAGAGAATTTCACGGAAGAAACCCCATCATTTAACGAGATCACTGAATTACTCCAGTCACAAATAGCAACCATCCATAAGACATACGGCGAACATTTAGAAACAGAATACCCACCAGTCGAAATGGGTATGTTTACGATTGAGCAAGTTTTAAGTCGCACCATTTTTCATGAAGGCATGCATATTCAAGCTATCTTGGATATTAAAAAATTCATAAACGATTAGAAGGAGCGTATATAATGAGATATTTGATTCTGTTATTAACTCTTTTAATCATGACAAGCTGCTCAACCTCTGATGAAGATGCGCAACAGGCCGATAACTCAGATGGAGCCATTCATGAAGGGCTTATCGCATCAATCATTAAATCAGAATCTCGTTATCAAATTCTTGTTATCTCAAATATTTTAATGGAGGATATTGAGACTTTCACACAGGAGGAGATTTATGAGCTTTCCTACCACTACGATAGTTCTTTGTACAATCTTTCAAAAGAAAAAGTAAAAAATTTAAAAGTTGGAGATTACGTTCAAGTCCACTGGGATGGCCACTCCCAAGAAGACTCCGCACCACCACAACGTAGTGCTGAAAAAGTTGACATACTCACGATTAAAGATGACCATTATACACATGTCGGAATTATTATAGAAAAAAGCAACACTGAAACCGAAACAACGCAGAGAATACTTGTCATGTCACATATTTCATCAGAAGAAGCAAAATCATCCACATCAAGGCAATTATTAGAACTAGCTGACCAAAATTCAGACCATGAAATTGCCTATTATTCTCTCGCTGCCAGAAATCTAGAGCACGTAAAAGTCGAAGATCGTGTACGGGTCATTTGGGAAGGAAATGAAGAAATGTCATCCCCACCAGGACGAGTTGCTAGTGAAGTTGTTTTATTACTAGACAAATGAAAAGATGATGTGATGGGATGTGGTCTCAACGGAAGGTCATATCTCCATCCATTCCGTTGCTGTGATATGATAACTGACCGAGGAGAGTATCGCGTTGAAATGTCATATCTCCATCCATTCCGTTGCTGTGATATGATTCAATTTCTACAAGTTCCTGTTCGTCAAGTGTCATATCTCCATCCATTCCGTTGCTGTGATATGATTTGTATGTGTACAACGTCCCCCCAGTACCAGTCATATCTCCATCCATTCCGTTGCTGTGATATGATAATCGTTGACCCACCATTTGAAACAGAGAGGTCATATCTCCATCCATTCCGTTGCTGTGATATGATTCAATTTCTACAAGTTCCTGTTCGTCAAGTGTCATATCTCCATCCATTCCGTTGCTGTGATATGATACATTAACTTATTAATCCACATCGCCGTCTGTCATATCTCCATCCATTCCGTTGCTGTGATATGATCTTACTCTTCCTGCTAATTGCTTTATAATAGTCATATCTCCATCCATTCCGTTGCTGTGATATGATAAGAAACTAGTATTTAAACTCAATGAACTAGTCATATCTCCATCCATTCCGTTGCTGTGATATGATTAAATTAATTTGTTTACCTTGATAGCCGATGTCATATCTCCATCCATTCCGTTGCTGTGATATGATGCGAAGAGACATTATCCCATATCACACGGTGTCATATCTCCATCCATTCCGTTGCTGTGATATGATAGAAAACTGAAAATGAACTAAGAAGCATATGTCATATCTCCATCCATTCCGTTGCTGTGATATGATGTCAACTCCTAAAAAGATTCTAAGTAATTCGGTCATATCTCCATCCATTCCGTTGCTGTGATATGATTCGATCGGATAAGGATAATCATCTGGTGGCGTCATATCTCCATCCATTCCGTTGCTGTGATATGATAAATATTGTCCTATATTTATTCCTCTAGAAGTCATATCTCCATCCATTCCGTTGCTGTGATATGATACACTTTCAAAAAAGCCCAATATATCAAGTGATTGGGCTTTTTTGATGCATAAAAAAAATAATTATTTATTGTTTTTTCTATACACTTCTTATTCTTTTTCAAAAAACCATTCACTTGCTTCTCACTACTATTAGTCTGCCCTATTCGCTTAACTTTTATACGAACGTATTAGCTTTTCCACTTTTTTAATATGTCATTCAAAAAAGAGTCAGTTGATTTACTTTTATATTTTTTTGTTTGTTTTCCCAAGTATCATTTCATTTATGCATATTGTTTTTACGTGACTAACAAAGCTCTCATATAATTATTAAACTTCTATGTTATATACAAAGAGACTATAACTTCTAGGAAAATAGTATATAATTTGTGTTATAAGAGGTCTCCACTGAGACTGTCCTATAACCAGTCACTCTTTCTAACTTTAACCCTTCAAGTTTTATATTATATTTAACCCTTTAGAAAAGGAAGCAAGTGAGGAAATTTTCATTACCTTAGAAGAATCCTTATATAATGGAATTTTAAAAATTTAAAAACGAATAGAAGTAGATTTTCAAATGTCAGCATAAAAGCTATCAGAAATTAATTTTAAAGAAAATAGCTTCTAAAAAAACGAATAATCATATTGCACTCGTTCACTTACTCCATCAATCTTTCTCAATAATACTGACAAAAGTCATATCTTCATCACTCATATACTATAATAAGATATATGTACATTAATAAAAGATGCACTTGTTGTCATATCTCCATCCATTCCGTTGCTGTGATATGATTCAACTGTGTAATGCCATGATACGGACGTCGTCATATCTCCATCTATTCCGTTGCTGTGATATGATCAGCCCCAAAATCACCATCTGCCCCGAACTGTCATATCTACATCTATTCCGTTGCTGTGATATGATCAATTCCATTTCTCTGGTCGTCTCCGTAGGGTCATATCTCCATCCATTCCGTTGCTGTGATATGATAAGACTTTTCGGGCGACAGAAGCAGAGATAGTCATATCTCCATCCATTCCGTTGCTGTGATATGATTAAACCGTGGTCCGTAGCCATCCACAGAGGGTCATATCTCCATCCATTCCGTTGCTGTGAAATGATCTTGCTGTTGGCGAGTCGCTCCCTCAGTTGTCATATCTCCATCTATTCCGTTGCTGTGATATGATATGGCCATCATTTTAATATACTGGCATACAGTCATATCTCCATCTATTCCGTTGCTGTGATATGATTCGAGGCATCTGAATCAGTTGCCCTCTTAGGTCATATCTCCATCTATTCCGTTGCTGTGATATGATAAAGCCTCCACCTTCACCCCCAGCATCTAAGTCATATCTCCATCTATTCCGTTGCTGTGATATGATTCAAATGATCGGTTTGGTCTTGTTACTGTAGTCATATCTCCATCTATTCCGTTGCTGTGATATGATCAAGTGCCTTATGTATCTAACGATTATATCGTCATATCTCCATCTATTCCGTTGCTGTGATATGATCAAGACCTAAACTTAGGTTTTATGGTTTCAGTCATATCTCCATCTATTCCGTTGCTGTGATATGATCTCAGTAGAATGAAACTCTATCGAATGCTCGTCATATCTCCATCTATTCCGTTGCTGTGATATGATTTACTTTGCAAAATGATGATTTAAACTCAGGTCATATCTCCATCTATTCCGTTGCTGTGATATGATCTTCGCAGTCATATCGCCGTCCCATTCGCGGTCATATCTCCATCTATTCCGTTGCTGTGATATGATAATAATAGGCGATAGACTCACGGTAGTGCTGTCATATCTCCATCTATTCCGTTGCTGTGATATGATAATGAGAATATGTCCAATTCCCTTCATCTAGTCATATCTCCATCTATTCCGTTGCTGTGATATGATGATGACACTATCCTAACGCTTATCGACTTAGTCATATCTCCATCTATTCCGTTGCTGTGATATGATCTGACCTTCCCCTTCTCCCCCCGACTCGACGTCATATCTCCATCTATTCCGTTGCTGTGATATGATAAATTGCACAAAGCTAATAAAAGCGGCCATGTCATATCTCCATCTATTCCGTTGCTGTGATATGATAAATAGGTTAGTGGTATTATACCACAGTTTGTCATATCTCCATCTATTCCGTTGCTGTGATATGATAGAATGATTGGAATTGTAGGAGTAGGGGCAGTCATATCTCCATCTATTCCGTTGCTGTGATATGATACAGATTCAAAAAGGCCCAATATATCAAGTGATTGGGCTTTTTTGATGCATAAAAAATATAATTATTTATTGTTTTTTCTATACACTTCTTATTCTTTTTCAAAAAACCATTCACTTGCTTCTCACTACTATTAGTCTGCCCTATTCGCTTAACTTTTATACGAACGTATTAGCTTTTCCACTTTTTTAATATGTCATTCAAAAAAGAGTCAGTTGATTTACTTTAATATTTTTTTCGTTTGTCGTTTGTTCCCCTAGCATCATTTTCATATTTGCATATTGTTTTTCTGTGACTGATAATGCTCTAACAGAACCTTTAGGTGGTAAATGCTTCTGTAATTGGCTCACTCGCTTTGTGACCATTTCTGGATTATTGCAAATCCTGCTGTAAACCGACCACTGCAACATATCATAACCATCATTTAGCAAGAACCTTCGGAACTTCACGTAATCCTTTTTATTTTTTGCTGTTTTTGTTGGTAGATCAAAGAATAATAATATTCGCATATATTGCCTCATATGACTAAATCCGCTGATTCTGACATATCCGATAAAGTTGGGAGCTTTAAGTACGTTACATCCTGCTGTCTACAAACAGCGACAAAACTTTTAATCATTTCATCAACAGCAGCTGAACAATCATACTTTGCCCCATTAAGTGCCACAGTTGTATTTAATAAATTGACTAAATTTGCACGTGTTTGTACCGTCCATGACAACTCAGTTAAACTTACGACATACCGATCCACAACGGGTCGAAGCACTTCCATAAAGTCATCCGCTAAATTAAAAGCATTCGTCTGACTATCATGATAAATGCCCAGTGATGGTGTAAACCCATAAGCGACCAAGGAACGAGCTACGGCACTTCTCATAATTGAATATCCGTAATTCAATATTTTATTTCTTTCATCACTTGAACGCCTCGTAAATTCATCTCCAAATAACTCTAAGAAATAAACTCTGGCAGCGTATGCTTCTCTATTAGATTTGTCACCTGACTCTACTTGATTTGCGAGCGATTGAAGTTTCCTTGCTCCATCTTTCCCTAACTCTATTAAACAATCCGCTTGATTACTTATTTTTTGCTTCACGATCGTTTGCCATATTCTCTTTTTCAATGGTTTACTTAAAGACTGTTGCATCGTTAAAACGGTTAATTGCCTAGAATGCTGATGGAAGGCAGTAAATATTCCAACAGGCATCTTCTTTTGATCACATCCAATCAAACTAATTCGATGTTGCGCACAAGCTGCGAGAACACTTTGTGTTAAAGTTACGACTTCATTTTCTAAGGTAATTGAAGCGATGTCTTGAAATGGAATACTTACTTCATTTTCTTGCTTTATAACAAACTGACTGTTTTTCACCGATAGTTTACTAGGTTTTGTAATGAAGATATGTCTCCAGGTCATCTCTCATACACCTCTCTTATTTATTAACACTATCAGTATAGACATGCGTTGGTAGAATTAAACAAAAATGTTCAAAGAAAAACACCCCAAATTGTTAACTAGCACTAACAGTTTGAGGTGTTTCTTTTTATTCCTTCATTTGGGATTTATTATTTTTGAATGACTGTCTTATCCCTTTTTTACTTTGTCCAGTAATTCTTCCTAAAACATCGATTTCATACTTCTCTAATAGAATGATTGAGTTTAAACCTATCTCTATATAATCCTTAGTAGGTCTGTTACACTCTGAGAATTTCAAAACATTACTAGATATATTTAAAGAAGCAAAATAATAGAAACTGTTGTCACCTTTATTCGTTCCTACATGCACTAACTCATACGGATAAACACTAAATTGAAAAACATGTTCTGCCGTCAATTCTGGCCACTGCTCATAACCTCGTCCTGATACGACATACTTATTGGGTAATTGTTGTTTGATCGTATCAAATGTATAAACCGGCACCATCACATACTTCTTTTCCTTTAAGAATATATCGCTCCTTACAAGGCCCCCGTTCTCAGCGATACCCCCATTTACTTCCCTTACCATCGCCTTCTTTTCAGCAATGACTTTAACACGCTTCACTTCATTTCGCTTACCCGATTTACTTGGCTTATAAAGGGGGGTTGCAAACGCCCTTTTTACATCCCTTCCAGATTCCACATATCGGTTCTTGATCGCCTCATACAAGAGTGGGTCGGTTTCTTTGTTATACATCGGAAAGTCATCATTTTTAAACTTCAACTCACTTAATGCTACTTTTTTAACAAGTAAGGCTTTTCCTTTGTCATCATAGCCACCCCATTTGGATATCGTTTCTTTATGAGCGGCTCCCGTAATCGATTTCCTCGGCATTCTTGATACCAACATATAATCAACAGCATCGGGATTTCCTTTGCTTATACTTTCATTAATTACTTCTGGTTGTGGCAATTGGGCGAGTTTCGTTTGCACATCATGCCAAAAACCGTTCCAAGGAGAAGGAAAACGAATTTCTTTTCTTTTAATACTCCCTCCCTCTCGACTTTTGTAGTAATTAGTTACACAGTCAATCATCCATTTGTCAGTACAAGCAACAATAATTGCATCTAATGCATGGTGGAGATGTGTTTCTTCACGGTCTTTTCCAAAACCTAACCGTTTTCTAATGTGGGAAGTCACTCTACCTGCAACAGCAGTCACCCATTGCGTTTCATGAAGAACAGTTTCTTTGCGCAGTAAGTTTTCCCGTAAAAAGTTCATAAAATAACGGCTCGCATAACGTGTATCATTTAAGTGTCGCTCTTTCATAAATAATTCTTCCCGCTCTACTAACTGCTCTTTTAACAATCGCTTCTTCTTACTAGCCGGGAACTTGGACGTAATGACGAACTCTTTATACTTTTCCCACCTTTTCGTTCCAATCCCCAAGTATTCAGCAGGGATTTGATCCCCTTTCTTTCGATTCTCATCACTAAACACAAGCACTTTATTCGTATACGAATCGTCAAATGTCTTGGAATATGGAATAATATGATCGACGTCTAGATTATGTTCATATCTGCGTTCTTTTTTGAGAAAAGAAATTAATTCTTCTAATTTTATCGGTTTGAGGGAATAGGCACATCTTCCGCCCTGTTCTTGCCATAGTTTAAATTTAACAATATCTTGCCCTCTAATATTCGTTATATGATTTTCCTCTAACGTCTTTATGGCGAACTGATTTCGACTTCTATTTTCTGCAAACCCATTTGTTATTTTCTTCCGCTCCGACACGTCTTTAGAAAGCTCACGCGCTAGTTCAATTTGAATCGAAGCCGGCTGTTCGCCCATTCTTTTAATGATTGCATTTATCACTTTTCTCGCTTGTGTTAGGGAACGCATGACAACTGGATTTTTAATAGCGTCTGGTATGTTAGTCAAGAGCTTACTCTTAATTTCTAGGTAAGACTCTTCCTTAAAACCTGCTTTCTCTTTCGCTTTTGCGAACACTTCTCCTTCTTCCATGAGAGGAATAATCCGACTTAATGCCTTTAAACTCAAATGACCAAACGTCGTATAAGAATGCTTTAAGACTGAGTCAATAAAATCATTCGCGTACACTCGTTTTGCGATATTATTTTTACTAGCTAAGTACTTATTAATATCCTCATCTGTTTTATAAACCGTTAATGCATGCCCAATCGTATTATAATCAACATAGTCGTAATTCTCATTATGCTCATCACAAACCTTCTTAATTTGGTAATAAGCAGCTAGATTCACAAATACAGCCGACTCATTTGTTGCTAGCGTTTTTTCTACATCATAAGAGATTGTTTGAAACGTCTCATCTTCTTCTAATTTAATCGCTTTTCTTAAATGACTGTATGTAAATTTGGGTGGGTTTTTAGGTAACTTATCCCGTTCAAACATTGCTTTTAAAGCTAATCCTCGTTCTTCCTCACTTAAAGTCCTCATACTTGGTAAAATACGCACATTATTTAACTTGTCTAAAGCCATGAAATATTGGAATGTATAAGTAGCTTTAGCGGCCCTTTTCTCCTTCTCATACAAACTACATGTACCGACGTTTTTCAAGATACTTTCTCCACTTGCAAAAGGTAATTGGTGCCCCCAAACCTCCATATATGATTCTTCTAATAACTTACTCGCGTACATAGAGCCTAACTCGCGCTGTTGCTGAAATAAAAATCGAATCTCTTCTTCTAAATTGTCACGGCTGACATTAAAAATAAATTCATTTGTAGAATTTCTTACTCTTCCTTTAAATTTATCGTCTGTTGCCCACATTTCACCGACCGTTCGATATTGTTTGAGTGTTTCTTGATTTTCTTTAATACTACTAAGAACAGCACGTCCTTCTGTATCCGCACCTTCTTCAGCCTTCCTAGTCGAACGATACCCTCTCTTTTGTCCTAAATGTATTAAAAGGCGTGCCCACTCTTGCCGACCTAATCTTCTTTCCAAACCTTCGACACGAATCTGCCAAATGTCTACTAATTCACTAGTTCGATATAAATGATCTAACTCTATTTGATTTAAAATATCCTCTTTTACTAGGAGGTTTCTAATTGCTTTCTTTCGGGCAGATCTCCTGGTCAATCTTCTCCTCGAAGAACGAGCTAATCTTCTAGGTAATGCTAGTGAAGCTCCTGTTTTCGGCACTTCCGCACGGTCAAACATTCTCACTCCAGCATCAATAAGGCCAACTGCTTTTAGTCGGTATTTTCCGTCTAACTTTGATTGGACAGTCGTCAGTTCAATTATCGACCACCCAATTGAATTTGTCCCAATATCAAGGCCAATCCTGTAATCCAAATAACCCACAACCTTTCACCTATTTTATATATAATAAAAAGCCCCAACTCTCGAACCTGTCGATCACTGGGGCTGACTCAATTATTTTAAGTGGGGAGACTTACTACGAGTGTAGTAAGCAGGCGATCCCCAACGCCACAGTTGCCAATCAGGCAACCTTATCATATCAACATCAATTCCGTTGCTGTGAGATGATAATCTTATTTTAACCGTATCTAGAAATCATGTCAACAATTTCAAAATATTCATATATTCATTTTCAATTAAAAAGAATTAATTCTTGAGACACAGAATAGTTATAAACAAATTATAAATTATTGTTCCTTAAGGGGGTGAAGGAAGTGAAGAAAATCATATTTTTTTCTGTAGAAATTGACAAAAAAGGAATGAAGTATCCAAAAGGTCAAACCTACTCTCTTTTGAAGATTATGAAATATTCTTTATTTATAATACTCATTCTACTATTTTATTCCTTTAACAAGTGCATTTAGTATCGTTTAAGAAACATTGACACATTCAGTTAACAAGGCACACACATTTTTTAAAAGCAAAAAAAGGAAGACCAGAACTAAAGGCGGCTTCGTCCATTTGAAAATTATTTTACATCTAAACAAAAGTAACAACGGCAAGTACCTTCTTAAGAGACGGTTTCCAAGTGATTTTCCGAAGCCAAATCACCGAATCCTACCGCAAGCCACTTTGGCCATAGAACTTCTTGATATTGATGTGCTGTTTCAGCCATTTAATGAGAAGTTCGAGTGCGCAAAGTGATTTGTACATCTCAGAAATTTCATTCGCATTCAGATCAAAACGATTCGTGACGAGATGAAGCTCATCCCTTTTGTATCAAGCACTTTGGGAAGACGGAAGACATTTTTTGTCCGATTATGTGTCATGCCAAGAAAGACGATCTCATCAGATAAAACCTCGGTCTGTTCAGGGAAAGAAAAGGCTGCTACCTTGCGAACCACAACGTTATTACCCTATCTTGAGAGAAAAGGGTAACCGTCATCGGTCGTTCGATCAATTCTCATAATCGAGGTAGCCACGGTCAAACACATACACGCTTCCCTTTTCATCAGGACGAGTTGCTAATGAAGTTGTTATATTTAATCCGTTAGAATAACGAAAAATGTTCCCGATACATTAAATCCATTGCCATAAGGTTCCACTTCATGTATACTTCAATTAGTGTACATACATTAATAAAGACTGCTAGTGTTAGAGCACCAACAGTCTAGCAATAAATGACTTCCATAATTAAGGCGGTCAGCAGATTAGTATAAATAATCCACCGAGAGCCGTCTAACTCAAGGGTGGATTATTTTTTTGGTTAAATGACAGCACAGCAAGCAGTAAACTCGCAATCGCTAATGCAAACATTAACGATTCAAAAACATTTGGATTTTAGATACTAATCCTAATGGAATACTACACATTTTTTTGGTTAGTGGTGGCTGTGTGTGCGGTGTGCTGAATCTTTTTAGGAAAGCTCTTGCGAGCTCTTTCCTAAAAAGTGGCGGGGCTACGGCAAAGTGTGTGAATTCTCAAAACCGTTTATGAATGAAAAGCCACCATTTAAAGATTGAAACCCTACTTATATATTTGGAGAGGACTAGTTGTAAACGTATCAACATGTTAAGAAGTCGTCGCTATCCATGAAGAGTGGCCTTTGTGCAGTTACTCCAAGGTTTGGCCTCTGTATCTTCACATTAACCCTCTCTTTGTGCAGTTACTCCAAGGTTTGGCCTCCGTATCTTCACATTAACCCTCTCTTTGTGTAGATACTCCAAGGTTTGGCCTCTGTATCTTCACATTAACCCTCTCTTTGTGCAGTTACTCCAAGGTTTGGCCTCTGTATCTTCACATTAACCCTCTCTTTGTGCAGTTACTCCAAGGTTTGGCCTCTGTATCTTCACATTAACCCTCTCTTTGTGCAGTTACTCCAAGGTTTGGACTCTGTATCTTCACATTAACCCTCTCTTTGTGCAGTTACTCCAAGGTTTGGCCTCTGTATCTTCACATTAACCCTCTCTTTGTGCAGTTACTCCCAGGTTTGGACTCCGTATCTTCACATTAACCTTCTCTTCGTGTAGTTACTCCCAGGTTTGGCCTTAGTATCTTCACATTAACCCTCTCTTTGTGCAGTTACTCCAAGGTTTGGACTCCGTATCTTCACATTAACCCTCTCTTTGTGCAGTTACTCCAAGGTTTGGCCTCTGTATCTTCACATTAACCCTCTCTTT
>NZ_JAQQWS010000007.1:118827-197460 GCF_028610675.1 Alkalihalobacillus pseudalcaliphilus | reverse complement strand
TTCCACAGTAGCTCAGTGGTAGAGCTATCGGCTGTTAACCGATCGGTCGTAGGTTCGAGTCCTACCTGTGGAGCCATTTGTTCGGAGAGCTGTCCGAGTTGGCCGAAGGAGCACGATTGGAAATCGTGTAGGCGGTGTAGAACCGTCTCGAGGGTTCGAATCCCTCGCTCTCCGCCAGAGTGTAATTCGGAATTCAATATAAATAAATGGCCCGTTGGTCAAGCGGTTAAGACACCGCCCTTTCACGGCGGTAACACGGGTTCGAATCCCGTACGGGTCACCATATAATTTTTGCTACATACCATAAGAATATTAACAAGGAAAAGTGAGAAATTTGAAGCTTATCCGCAGTTAAAATGGAGGATTAGCTCAGCTGGGAGAGCACCTGCCTTACAAGCAGGGGGTCGGCGGTTCGAACCCGTCATCCTCCACCATTTTAAAATCCGAATACTTTATAACGTCGTCGGGTGGAGCAACGAGCATTACATCAATGAGTAATCTCCAAGTAACATCGACGCATAATCTTCTCTGAAAAGACGAGTAGAGGAAGATGTTATCAACTATGAATAAACATCATCCGAATACTTTATAACGACGCGGGGTGGAGCAGTCTGGTAGCTCGTCGGGCTCATAACCCGAAGGTCGGTGGTTCAAATCCGCCCCCCGCAACCAATAAAATGAACGAATTCTACGTCGAATAAACGTCGTAGCAAGTGAAAATGGTAGTGCCTGTGGTACAACCAATAAAATGAACGACACTACGTTGAATAATATTCGTAACAAGCTAAAACAGTAGTGACTTTGCTTTAGTTATAATTATAAAACGGTCCGGTAGTTCAGTTGGTTAGAATGCCTGCCTGTCACGCAGGAGGTCGCGGGTTCGAGTCCCGTCCGGACCGCCATATATACAATTTAAAATGGCTTGGTAGCTCAGTCGGTAGAGCAATGGACTGAAAATCCATGTGTCGGCGGTTCGATTCCGTCCCAAGCCACCATTTTATGCCGGCCTAGCTCAATTGGTAGAGCAACTGACTTGTAATCAGTAGGTTGGGGGTTCAAGTCCTCTGGCCGGCACTCTTATTTATAATTAAAAGCTATTGATTTTATTAGCCAAATAGTGTATTATAAATAATGTCGTTTGGAGGGGTAGCGAAGTGGCTAAACGCGGCGGACTGTAAATCCGCTCCTTCAGGGTTCGGCGGTTCGAATCCGTCCCCCTCCACCATTTATAGGGGTATAGTTTAAAGGTAGAACGAAGGTCTCCAAAACCTTTGGTGTGGGTTCAATTCCTACTACCCCTGCCAATTTTATTAAAACTTCATATGGCGGTTGTGGTGAAGTGGTTAACACATCGGATTGTGGTTCCGACACTCGTGGGTTCGATTCCCATCAGCCGCCCCATTTTTATTTTTTGTACATATGTTGGGCTATCGCCAAGCGGTAAGGCAACGGATTTTGATTCCGTCATGCGTTGGTTCGAATCCAGCTAGCCCAGCCATATTGCGGAAGTAGTTCAGTGGTAGAACACCACCTTGCCAAGGTGGGGGTCGCGGGTTCGAATCCCGTCTTCCGCTCCAAATAAGGCGGCATAGCCAAGTGGTAAGGCACGGGTCTGCAAAACCTTTATCCCCGGTTCAAATCCGGGTGTCGCCTCCATATTTTATAAATCTGTCAAGCATCTTTGCCGGGGTGGTGGAATTGGCAGACACACAGGACTTAAAATCCTGCGGTAGGTGACTACCGTGCCGGTTCAAGTCCGGCCCTCGGCACCATTTGCGCCCTTAGCTCAGCTGGATAGAGTGTTTGACTACGAATCAAAAGGTCGGGAGTTCGAATCTCTCAGGGCGCGCCATTATAGATCAAATGTAAAGCTAAACGATTACTATATAAGTATCGTTTTTTTTATTGGAAAAACTTCTAACATCAATGCTAAATTGTTAGAGGTTTTTTATGTTGTTAGCTATTTTATGGCAGGTAAATGAATGAGGATTACGAATATTAATATTAGGAAGTTCTATAATGGATATTCCTTTTTTCCATAGAGGAGATATGGTAGGATTAGTAATATTAATATACTAATAGGAAAGCGTGTAATGATATAAAAATAGTGTACTACATAAGTTGTGTGCTTATTAATGTACAAAGGGGCTTAAACCATGTATATCGTGACTTCTGCTGTAGTTGTGCCAAAAGAGAAAACGGAAGAAGTAATAGGAATTTATCAAAATCGTTCAAGACTTGTAGATACAGCTGATGGATTTCTCTCTTTCCATCTATTACAAAATGATAAAAAAACCAATGAATTAACCGTACATATGATGTGGGAGACAAAGCAGCATTACCTAAATTGGGTTAGAAGTGATCAATTTAAACAAATTCATGATTTAGAGAAAAGTTATCCTGATCAAGAATTAGCAGCGATTATACCAAAAGTCACTCAGTATTCAGTGGTGGCAACATGAATACAAACGTAAAAGAAGTCATTGTTAATGAGATAAGAGAAGAAATATATAAGGAATTTCCTTACCTATGGGAAAAGTACGGAGAACATGGTTGGGAAAGAACAAAAGAGGATAATTTTCATCATTTAAAATATTTGGAAACCTCTTTTCAATTACAAGATCATAGCTATTTTGAAGAATACGCACTTTGGCTAAACAACGTATTGACAAGCAGGGGAATGAGCCCAGCTATTATTATTGATAATTTTGAAAGGCTTATTCGTCATTTATCCAAGTATATGACTATAGAAGAAGTACCTGAATATGTATCTTACTTACAAGGTGCAATTGCGATACTCGATAAGATAGATAAGTGAGGTGTTTGGATGGAGCACCAAGTCAAACAGCTAGCTAAGTTATTATTAGATGGCCAAGATCGTGAGGCGAAGGAATTAATTCAACAATATCAAAAAGAAGATTCGATTTTAGCAATATATGAAAAGTTAATTACACCCGCCATGTATTATATTGGTGAGCTTTGGGAGAATAATGAAATCTCAGTTGCTGACGAGCATTTGGCTACTGCTGTATGTGATATGATTTTAACAGAACTTTCACAGGAAAAAACGAAGAATGTAACTATTGATAAAAAAGTTATGTTATTAGGATTAGAAGAAGAACAGCATTATATTGGTTTACGTATGGTGGCAACGGTGTTTAAACATGAGGGATGGGATGTGAGGTACTTAGGACCGAATTTACCATTAAATCATATGTTAAGCTTTATTCGGAAGTGGAAGCCTGAGGTGGTTGGTATTTCTATTGCTTTACCGTACCGTTTACCCAAATTAATTGAGTATATTGAAGCGATCGTACAATTAGAAGATGAGCCAGAGATGCTGATAGGTGGTCGTATGGCTAACAAGGTATTATCATTAGATGCTTCAAAAAGCGATAAGGTCCATGTTGTCATGAGCTTACGACAGCTACAAGATTGGATTGTAACAGGGAATATTAAGTATAGTGAGGAAGGGGAAAAAGACTCTAATGCCACAACTTAAGAAGACACACCTACCTCTCCCTAGTTATACGATTAATAGAGAATATGATATTATCGATTTTTCTCAGGAAGCATACCAACATTTTGGCTATATTGATTCTCTAATACATATTATTGATGAGGGAAGCTTAACTAAAGTAAAGGAATGGTTACAGCCCAATAAAAATAAAGTAACACTAGAAATAAACGTCATTCAAAGTGATGGTGTGTTGTTATTAGCTCTTTTGCATGCAACTTGGCATAGTGAAGAAGAAGCACAAGTCGTACTTATTTTTACAGATAAGCAGCTAGCTACTATTAGTCATCAGCTCATGTCCTTACGTGAGCGCTTAAATCATACAAATATGGAATTGGTCCGAGAAAAAGAAAAACTGCAACATACTCTTGAAGAAAATTATCGACTATCTGCACCATGCATCAAGATGAGTAATCATTTCACGATGATTCCGCTTTATGGGGATTTAACAGCAGAAAAAATGAGGTTTACCCAAGAAAAAGTATTAGAAAACCTTTATTATCAAGATCCTAAAAATGTCTTAATTGACTTTACGGCAATTGGCACTATCTATGTTGACGGCTTACCTGGCTTAGAATTAATGCTACAATCGATATCACTTATGGGGATACGTATTTATTTGGTAGGTGTTAATGAAAAGACAACCAAGGAATTACACAAATTAGATGTTCATAAGTGGCGTGTTGAGTTTATTCAGTCTATGAAAGTGGCCTTACAGAAAGTAACGATATAACAATATGCCTAGCAAATGATTTGTTACTTTCTTAGCCTATATAATTACATAGAATATCATTGACAAGCCCATTCCTAAATGATATTATTATCCTTGTCAGTTCAAGCCATAGACCCTCATTGAGGAGCTATATTTATGCCGATGTGGCGGAATTGGCAGACGCGCACGACTCAAAATGCGTAGTTTGAGCCACGGACATTTAAACGTTGATACAACGCTGATTCACACGAAAAGTGGGTCGGTGTTTTTTGTGTTTCTGAAAATCATCGCACACGATTCGTTAAATTGACGGATTTTGACCGCTGCGCGTACGACAAATATAGCGGAGGTGTTGCGATTGGCACGCAGAAAAAACGAAATAAACAGGGACATGCCTGTACGGAGGGAACGCGTCGAAGCCGAAGATTTTGACGTGAGTATCAGCGTTTTCTTGCGGAATTGTCGCATAAAGAATTTAAGCGAATACACTATGCGGTATTATAAGAACGAGCTAATCGGCACGCTTCGCTTACTAGAAATGCGACGCGTAGATACTCATCCGACAAAAATTACGCCTGCTACGATTAAGGAGGACGTGATACTCGCGATGATGGAGGCGGGCCTAAAAGCGACCACGATTAATACCCGGCTGCGGGCGTTAAGGGCGTTCTTTAATTTCTTAGAGGCGGAAGGAATGATCGACGAGAGTCCGTTCCAAAACATTTCGCTAGTTAAAGCGAAGAAAGAAGTTATCCAAACGTTTACGCGAGAGCAGATTCGGGCACTTTTCGAGCAACCGAATCAGGCGACATTTACGGGAATCCGCGACTATACGATAATGTCGTTAATGCTGGACACCGGCATTCGAGCGAGGGAACTTGTCGATCTTAGTGTCGGCGATATCCGGTGGGAAGATAATACGATATTGGTCGACGGCAAAGGCAATAAGGAGCGGCTAGTCCCGATGCAAACTACGCTTAAACGACAACTACGAAAATACGTAGCCATTCGCGGTACATTGCCCGCAGAATCTCTATTCGTGAATATAGACGACCAAACGCTGTCCAAGCGGCGTATACAGGAGTTTATCGCATTGTACGGAAGGCGCGCGAATATACAAAATGTTCGCTGTAGTCCGCATACTTTTCGCCACACATTCGCAAAAATGTCCGTACAGAATGGAGCCGATGTGTTCGCGTTACAAAAAATACTCGGACATACTTCGCTAGAGATGGTGCGGAATTACGTTAACTTATTTTCCGCGGACGTAGCTGCGAAGCATAAAAAATTCAGCCCGCTCGAAAATCTGTAATTTTGTGGAATACTTCGCCAATTTACGGTATAATCTTCCTATATAACGTGTAGGAGGAAGCGGAGGTTGACGGAATGGCAGCGGGAATAGCGGGATTGGCTGTAATGGTTGCGTTTATCGCAGCTCTAGTTTGGTGGCGTAAGAAATCGAAAGGCGCTCGTAACGTATTCGTAGCGAGTTTCGTGGTATTACTTGCGACGACACCGTTTATTGATTACGACGAACTGGAAGCGGAACGAGTGGCCGCGGAGGAAGAGAAACAAACGGAAGCGGCGGAAAGGCTAGCCGAAAAAGAACGTAAGGAAGCGGAGAAAGCCGAGGCAGAGGCGGCAGCCGCAGCGGAGGAAGATGCGGAACAGGAACGCCTGTCTAATCGAACGGTCGCCGAAGCCCTTGTCGAAGATAATTCGCGCGTACACGACGCCGAACTTAGTGAGCACGGACACCTATCGATAACAATGGATGCGCACGGCTCTTGGAGCGAAAATTCAATCGCCACTAATCACGCGTTTTGGGCGTTAGAAGCGATTCACGAGGCGTATGAACTAGATGACGAAATTGCGGCTGTATACGTTGATATAACGACAAATGTGCTCGATGCGAAAGGTAACGAATCAAACGAATGGGTCGTTAGTTTAGAATATGACCGCGAAGATTATGAAGCATTGAATTACGATAATTTCCGCAACTTGGCGAGCGGTCAAGAGTGGCGGATTTACAACGAGGCTAGTGCGTTTATGATTACGCCGCTTATTTACGATAATATGTCTGATAAGATGCGGGAAAATTTAGAGCGCGGAAAAGTGCGCCAATAACGAAAGTAGCTCCGTCCAAATGGGCGGGGTTATTTTTTTTTGCGGAAAATGTCCCAACATTTGCGATGTGCTTTCGCATTAATAAGTATAGGGACAAAAAATATTAGGGTCGGTGAAGAACATGATCGAGTTAATTGAGAGATATCAAAGTGAATTAGATAAGGGTTATTCAATTAATAAAACCGCCAAAATGTTAGGTATTCATCATCAAGTATTAATTAGGCTGATAAAGAGCAAGAAACTGGAAGTATACAAAGTCATCGAAGATTTAACAAGAGATGTGCCGCAAGAGGTTATCAATTTTGAGTGGTTGTGGTATGAGGATAGGTTGGACGAAATAGCAAGAGATTCTTTGCATCATAATTTCTATATATCTGAGAATTTCAAGTCAAAGGATGACGTGCTTTTGTCTAGGTACTGTGTAAGTTCATATGGAGGGTTACATAATTATTTGAATAAAAAGCACCACAACGTACTATGTCAATCCATCTATAAAACCTGCACTAAATGTAGTAAAAATAAAAATATAGGAGAATTTTCACCTTGTAAGCACGGATATTTAGGGATTTACTTCCATTGTAAAAGTTGCGAGTCTAAAAGAAGAAATTCATATGTCAAAGATAATTACGTAAAAGTCAAAGTATTAGTAACTAAAAAGAGATACGCGAATACTGGATTACCTAACACTTTGAGTGAGAAGGAGTATTTAGTGGCGTTTAAGCATTTTAATAATAAATGTTGTAAATGCGGTACTTCTAAGGAAATATCCTTAGATCACTACATTCCAAGAAATTGGGGACATGGCGGAAACACGATAGAAAATATTATTCCTTTATGCCGATCTTGTAACTCATATAAAAGTACGAAAAATCCTTTGAAGATCTCAGAACTTGATCACGTCATACCTTATTTAGCATCTTTAAATAACCTAAGCGAACAAGAATTTAAATCATATGTAAATTGGTGTAGCGACAATAAACGCCCGATTCATGATATTAAAAGTAAAGTTCCATCGATTGAAGCTTGGAAGGAGTCATTAAATTGAGTGAACAAAAACCGAAAGTCATCGACAGACGCAATCGTAAGTTCGTATGGGTCGACCGCGCCGTAATGGAATACACCGAAACCCTAACGCGACCCACTGATAAACTCGTATACGTCATGCTGTGCATGTACGCGGATAACGAAACTCTCACGTCCTATCCGTCCATTGAGCGATTAGCCGAACTTTGCGGATGTAGTGAACGAATGGTGCGGTATTCCATCTCGCGACTAAAAGAAGCCGAATTAATATCGGTAGAGGCGCGATATGATGGGCGCGGGTATCGGTCAAGCAACGTTTATTATATACTCGACCCGCCTGCCTAGCGGTAAATAGTTCACGCCTAACGGCAAATATTTCATGACTGACCTGCAACATTTACCTAGTAACTATACTAAGGTTTATCTATACTTATTTATCTATACTAAAGTACTTGGCAAAACCATTCGTCACTACGTTCCTCAGCAGTCATTCACTAACGTTCATAACTGCCTATTATTTATCCGCGAAAGAACTTAAATAATAAAAAGATCACGCAGAAAATGAGTTAAGTGAGCCGCCGCCCTCACCGCGCCAATTTAACCGAAGGAGGAACCGCCCGTGAAACGTGACCACCCGATACATTACGTAGTCAACGTCAACAACGAATCCCAGCCGACTCACCAATACGGAGTCGTCACCGCAACTGTCACGCACTTTACCCGCGAAATATACTTACCGCGTATTCTTGTCGACATCGGAGTCGCGTCGTCTATAAGCGAAGTTCGGCGGAACCGCCCGGAATTAGTCAAGGAATTGCCGAAAACGCCTCATTTCCAACGATTTAAGTACGGTAAGCGTCTCGTAGACATATTCGTTTACGCGTAATCAAAACGCCAAATCGCCCGTGTTCACACCGGCAAAAACAAGGAGGAGTCGTTATGCTATCGAAATACCCCGTAACAACTGACCGAGGAGAGTATCGCGTAACTATTAAAAATATCTATTGGTACGATGACGGTGGCGATATTTACAAAGTTGAAATATTTGAGCCGTATATAAAATGGAAACTATTTCGAAGGTTTAGGCTTGTTGCTACGTTGAGGGCGGAGGAAAAGTATCGCAATGACTTCGTAAAGGTCGCCCGACATAGTGTATTAAACTACGAAGAACGACTTATTGAGCGCGAAGAGGAGCAGCGTATTATTAACGAAGCACACGCAGTTTTCCACGAATGGGACGGCGACATGACTACGAAGGAGGTCGCTAAATGACGAAACAACCGCTAATCATCACGCAACGGTACGGAATCAAATCGGACGGCGCCCGCCAATTCTCCGTAGTAGAACGTCGCACCGTCGACCCCACGAAATCGCCGAAATGGGCGGAGCTAATCGCAGCCACGCCCGACCTCGACCCGTCGCCCCGCGAAACTTGGGCGGAAATAGGGTCGTACCACGCAACGATTGCGTCCGCGTTAAAAGCTATCGCCCGCCATACGACCTTAACGTCCGAGGCGGAAACATTGGCGGAACTAATTGCGGAGCTTACCGACCTAGCTGACGCCATTCGAATCGCGGGGAAATAGCGACGTTAAGGGCGGTCGGGACTGTTACTATTCGGACGGAATAAAAACGCAAAGGGGACGGTAATATGACGGAAAAAATTAAGTTGACTCGCGAGCAAGCTGACGCATTGGAAATGTTAATGGAAGTTTACGGACCTGACGAAATTATCGCGGAGCATATCGAAAGATATTGCGGAACAACGTTAAACAAATTAACAACGGCGGAGCTTGCCCGAGCACTTTTCGTAGGATATACGGTTGAGTTAACGGAAGCAGAGAAGCACGAAAAAGTAAAAGAGGCTTACTACGGATATAAACTCGGGACAGCCTACAGCACTCAGGCAGAACATTATATCCGCGGAATAAGCGACACGCTCGACATTCTCGAAATTAAAATCGAAGGGGTGAACGCATAATGTCAACGGGAACAGTAACGATTACACGAGAACAAGCGGCGGCAATCGACAACATTTTAGAGTTCGGGGACGTTGAGGACATCGTTAGGGAGCACGCAGAAGAGGGTGACGGTTGGGAAAGTGCATGGACGCCTATTAACGGAATGCCTCTCGATACTTTAATACGTGCGTTGTACGTGGGCTATAAAATCGAACTAACTGAGCGGGAGAAGCACGATAAAATTCGAGATTTATACCAAACCTCGTACTACGGTAATCATCGTTTCTATATTAAGGAAGTATTATCAATACTCGATATTGAAGTCGAAGGAGTGAATGTATAATGCTTACTAAAGGCATAATTTTTGCGAGATTGTTAGATGATTTCCGCAGTCTTATTGAGCGTGAATCGGAACGTGTAGGCTATAGCCCGGAAGGGGCCGCGGATTTTGCGGAACTGAGGTCGGATATTTACCGAAAATTGTACGAGGAGGCGAGCGAATGAACGCACAACGATTAACGGAGATTCGCGAAAGGGCTGCGAAGGCGACGGACGGAGCTTGGCGAGCTACGTTAGATGACCCATACTACCGCACATACGTGTTAGGTTCGTTCAATAAAGGGGTACACGTAATTGCGGATATTAAGGGCGATAACAATGCCGACTTCATCGCACACGCCCGAACTGACGTCGAGGACTTACTCGCGGAGGTTGAGCGGTTGTCTCACGTAGTTGCCGTGATAAAAGAAATGGCCGAGGAAGGTTACGTCACGGCGGCTAGTATCGATGAAGCGTTTGTATGTGATATATTCTTACAACGTCTAAACGAGGAGTTGAACGAATGATGACGAACTGGTTACTTGGATATAGTGCGGTTATCCTCGGAGTTGCTACTTATTTCGGGATAAGGAAGTATTTTCATAACGCAAAAGAAGAACGAAAGAAGAAACGAGAATCTCAGCCGAAAATCTTCTTAGTTGTGTACGACTTTTTAGATGTTTCGTATTTGCGTGGGGTTTTCATGTCAAGCGAAGAAGCACAGAAGTTTATCGATACTTTATCAAAGGAGGAAGATTATAGTCCGTTTGATTACCGAGTTATAGTGCAAAGAGAAAAGAATTTATTAAAATTCCGTAAAAAGGAGGCGAGCGCCTAATGCCACGCAAACAACCGAAAACAGCCGACTGGCGTAACTTACCGCTTGCCGACTGGAATTGCACGACTTTCACCGCTTATTTAGAAGATCGCACCCGCGAATTATACGGCGTTGAGTATTTGCCAGGCGGCGGTGGCGCGAAGAATGTCCGATGGTCACGCGAAAAAGGAATGATGAAGCAGGCGCAGACTAAATACGGAAATACCGTCTTGCGTAAATTTATCGACCTATGCCACGCGGAGTATCGACCAAACGCGAAATACCCTTTCGTACATTTTACGTTAATGTATTCGCACATGGATCGAAACTTTGCGAAGGCGCAGGCGGCTGAAACCCGCGGCAAGAAAGCGGAAGCCCAAGCGGAAAAGGCGGCGGAATCTCTCACGGACAAAAACGTGCTCGATTGGCTGTAACGCGCGAATAAAACGAAATTATGGAGGCGGTTATTTTGGCGAAATCTTATGCGGAATTATCTAACGAATTACAGGCGGTAGTAGACGAGGTTAAACGCAAGGCTTACGCGGAAGGATTCGAGGCAGGGCGGGTGTTTGATAGTCGCGAAGAAAGTAGACGGAAAGAAGTAGCGGAGTTGCTTAAGGCTAGAGCCGACTTTTTGGCGGAACAAGGACGAGATTCTTTCGAGGAACGCGCGGAGAGAGGTCGCCAAATGATCGAAAAGGCGCGCGAACAGTCGAAGGAAGATAAGCAACGAATGCGCGACGAAATCGTTGAGCGTGCGAAGGCGGATGTTGAGGATCTTTTACAGCACAACCACACTGAATCTGTCGCGGGCGGAGTGTGGTTCGTAAACACTGTAATAGCTGTGAAAACAGACTTTTGCAAGTTTGTAGTAAATAAGGAGAAGAGAGTCGTGGTGGCGTTGGTTATCGATATACACAATAATTCGGTGTATACAAAAGGAATCGCCAAATGCGCCCCTAACGATTGCTTCAACGTCCACATCGGAAAGGCGATTTCACTTCGCCGAGCACTAGGACTCCACGTGCCTACGGAATATTTAAACGCACCACAGCCGACGGAGGTTCGGATTGGAGATATAATGAAAGTGTTTGTTTGGGGCAACGGAGTTAGAATAGTGAATAAAGCCGGAGGAATTCACGGCATTATGAATATGTACGCAGAGAAGTATTTTGCCGATGGGAAGGCAAGTATTATCGACGACTCACGCGAAGGGGTGGAAGCGGAATGACCTTCTTATTTATCGTTTTGCCTCCGCTAATACTCCTCGCTATAATCGGACTGTTCTTTATTATCGAAGCTATTAAGTCGGTAAAAGCGGAAGGATTCTCGATTCACTACGACTTGGCAGACGAGGACTTCGGATTTTTAAAGCCGAGCAAACCACGCATTGTTAACCGTAAATTACGCTCTAAACGAAAGGAGTGACGCCACTTTGACGCAAACGAACGAAACTAACTGCATACTCGCCCGCGACTGCGCCCACGCCGGCTCGCCCGCCAAATGTACCGACCGTTGCCCGCACTTTGCGCAATTACACTCGGCGACCGGACGTCATACACGCGCAGGCTTGCCCGCTAAATATGCGCTGACCACGTTAGCCGACGCCCCGCCACGCGCCGATCAGCCGGAAGTGTACGGCGCAATTGACCGCGTTGTTGCTTCATTTTCGCGCCAATTTGACGCCAAGCCGGCTATTAAATCGCTGTACTTATTTTCCGCGGAACCAGGCACGGGCAAAACGACCACGGCGTCGGGGCTACTTAACGCGTACCTAACCGCCCATTACGTGGGCTCGTTAAAGCGCGGGCAAACGCCGAAGGAGCGACCGGTATTTTTTCTCGATGTCAACGAATGGCAAACGCACTATAACCGGTACACGCGTCCGGGCGTGCCGGATTGGCGTAAGGAAGAAGCGGCGGACGTGTACTACGCATGGCTTGCCCGCGCTAAGGTTGCCGACTTTGCAGTGCTTGACGATATCGGCGTACGTGGGGCGAGCGAAGCTTTTCGCGGGGACTTACACGATATTATTAACGCGAGGGTAGCCGCGGAGAAGCCGACCGTCTACACGTCAAATATTCCGTTTGCCGACTTGGCGGGGCTATATGACGCAAGGCTTGCGGATAGGGTGCGCGACCAATGCTTAGAGGCTCCGTTTAAGGGGCAATCGAAAAGGGGGCGACGTTGATGGCGGAAGTTATGGGCGTTATACTTAACATTTTTGTTAACATTTTAATCGGATTGACCGTTTTGGTGATAATTTTCGGAATTGCTATCTCGATAGTTATGTACCCGGCAATCCTCATAGTAGCCGTGACATTAACTTTTGCGTGGGCAGTTGGACGAACACTTACGGAGTGAGGGGGCGGACTTATGAAGGGAATTATCGGCAAGTTGTCAGCACTAACTGTATTAATAGGCGCAACTGTGTACACAACGCAGAAGTATCGCGATTATATCGAGCGTCGCGAATCAGAGGCGATTTATGAACGATTACTCGCGGAAAAAGGGTCGGTCGAGTTAGAATTTGCGCCGGCAGAGGACGCGGAACCTTATACCGCACACTTTGACGTAGGCGACCCCGTCATTATTCGTAACCCATATCTCGCGGAGTTGACCGAGCACGACGTAAGGCATACGCGAATCACAGAACGCGGACAAATCGAAGAAACGGGCGTTTACATTTATCGCGTAGAGGGCGACACGCAATGGTACAACGAGGCGTATCTCGCGGAAGATTACTACGGACCTAAAACGTTAAATGTCGTGCCCATAACGGAAGCGACGGAAGCCCCGCCGACCATTGACGCTCAAATAGACGCAGTGCTCGACGAAATTAATGACAATAACGCGCTAATTAAGACGTTTGGAGACGCCGAATACCTAGAGAAGGGGCGTCAGTTAAGCGTTAAATTAGCCGGGCTGAGGACGCAGAAATACGGAAGTGAATAGTATCCAAAAAACCGAATTAAAGAGAGGAATTATTTAGAATGAACAAACGACAAAAACTTAAAAAAAGAAAGGGAAAACAGAAGAAAGGCAAACAAATTGTTTATGTTGACGGCAAAAATATAACAGATGGTAGCACAGTGGATGTATTTATTTCCAATAAGTTTGAGGTACTTAATGTAGAAGGTGAAATTGATTACTTTACTAGCACTATTCAGAATAGGCACTTGTCACAGAAGAAGTGGGAGAGAAAAGGATGGAATGAAAAAGCGGTTGATTATCTTATTAGATTAGAAAATGTTCGCAATATCGAAATGGCGGTTTGGGTTAGTGATAATGAAAAATCAGGATACACGATAAAACCTCCAAATGTGAGTTATTAAAAAGAATAAATACATGGATTGAAATGTGTTTCTGTTATTATCTAGTACAGAAAAAATAATTCACAGTTTGACCAAACCACGAACCGAAAGGAGCGACGCCTATGAAAGTAACCGCGGAAATGATATTTTCGAAGATTCTCGACACCAACGATCCCGACGCCCTCAAACGGTACGATATTCGCGAGTCCCACATGGCGACCGAAGCCGAACGCGAAGCCCTCCGCTATATCCGTGAATACGCGACAAAGAACGCGGGCAAGGCACCGTCACACGCCGACTACCTTAACGCCACCGATGCGGAATATTTCGAGGGCGTGACGGACGATTTCGGCTGGCTTGCGGACTCATTAAAGGCGGACGCGGCGAAACGGGAAGTTTACCGCATGATGTCCGACCCGAAATTAATCAACGAAATCACTCGCGAAAAAGACGGACGGGACATAGCCGAACAGTTGCGGGACCGCCTCGATTCGATTATACTAGGAACAAGTGTTCGCAAGTCGATCGGTAGGACGCTCGAACAGCTAAAAGACGATTTCCGGGCGGAGTATGAGCGTCGGAAGGCGGGCGAGTCATTTAAGATATGGCGGACACCATTCGACAAACTGAACGCAGAAATAGGCGGGCTATACAGCGGCGACATTTACGGCTTTTTCGGCGAGTCGGGGCGCGGAAAATCCTATTCTATTATAGAGTTCGTTGAATGTTTACTGCGTCAAGGGGCGACCGTGTTCGTGAAATCCTTCGAGATGAACGCCTACCGATGGCTTTCGCGGCTGTTATCGTCCATGACATCGAAAGAGGACGCGCTCGAAAATAAAGCCGGCGAAACGATTGGCGTGCCCAGTCGCGAATTGCTAGCCGGTAAGCTCAACGAAAGATACGAGGAATGGTTCTTCGATACCTTGGCGCGCATAAACGACTATTATCCCGGCGAGCTTATTTTGCAGGCGAAAGGTGACGCGGAGCTGACACGCTCGCTCGACGAACTTGACCAAGAACTAGCGGAGCGACCCGACATTGACGTGTTAGTCGTCGACCCTATTTACGGCTTTAGCGACACCTACGGCAAGAACTCGAATAAAACGGCGGGCGGAGCTGCGGAACAGATGGCGCGAAGATTTGAAACGTTGGTCGGCGTGCATAATGTCGTCGGTATATACGCGGTGCAAGCCACCACGGACAAGAAGGCGACGGGTGACGACGAAGCGAGAGAACTTCGCTTGCCTGACCGCGACAAAGTGAAGACGTCTAAGGCGTTGCTTGAAGTGGCGACCGTGCTATTCGCGTTCGATTCGGTGGACGGAAGGGCGCGATTAGGTATCGAAAAAGGGCGCGACGGCGGCGAGGACTTTACGCTTGAATTGGTCGCGATGCTTGATTACGGTGTATTGCGGGAACTACCGACCGAGGCGGAGACGAACGAATACTTTCCGGGCTTCAACCCGTAAGGAGGGACTACTAATGAAAATGAAATATATTTACCTTAAAACAATTAACTGGTCAGAGAGATTTGAGAGTGTGAAAGGTAGTTATTATGATTATGTTGCAACTATTTATGCTTCCTCAAAAGAGAAAGAAAAAGAAATTATAGAGGAGCTAACTTTAAAAGGTTTTAGGGAGATTAAAACCAATAACGGAATATTAGTTTTTGAAAAACACAGACACGTAGTAAGGTTATGGAGGTTTTATTAGCAGAAGGAGGGGCGCGCTATGCTAGAAATTGACGTACGCACCGAACTCGAGCGCTATGACTGGCGGCGAGCAACGTGGGGCGCGGACAAATTAATCGCCTGTTCACCTTTTCGTGAAGATTCAACGCCTTCCTTTTACGTATGGCTTGACGGCGAAAACGCGGGCTATTGGGGCGATTCGGGCACGGGCGAACGCGGAGGATTTACCGCCTTGCTCGCACGATTACGCGGCGAGTCCGAAGCCGAAACAGCCGAATATTTGCGCGTAGAATACGGGTTAGACACCGCTGTAATCACCGACAAGCCTCCGAAATTAGCACGTTTGCAACGAGTGCTTGCCCCGCCGAAAAATACCGCAAGTCTAGCCGTTCCCGCCGTTGAGCCCAGCGCTTACTTAGCCGAGCGCGGAATACCTGCGGAAATACAGGCGTTATACGGCGCGGGGCAGGCGGGCGATACCGTAGTCTTGCCGTGGTTAGACGCGAGAGGACGTGTGCGGGCGCTAAAATACAGGCTCACCGACCGTAAGGCGTTTTGGTATGCGAAAGGCGGCGTGCCAGTCCGCGAATTAATATACGGGCTAGACGTGGTTTATCGTCAGCGGGCGGCGGTGGCGGTCATTACCGAGGCGGAAATCGATGCGATGTCGGCAGCTATGGCGGTGGCGGGCGAAAGTTATATCGGAATAGCGACAGGCGGGTCGAAGTTTAGCCGCGAAAAGGCGGAACTATTAATGCGGAGTCCGCTCGAGCGGCTAATCGTGGCGTCGGATAATGACGAAGCGGGTCGACTGTTGGCTGCGGACATTAAGCGGTGGCTTGGCGGGCATATGCGAGTGGATTGCGTCGAGTGGGGCGGTAGTTTGCGGAAAGATATTAACGAGGTGCTGGCGAAGGATGGCGCGTTTGCGCTAGGCGAAATGTTCGGAAATATAGGGCGAAAGAACTAATTTGGATAAATTAACCTCGGGCGCCATACGTTGGGGGAGTAAGCGTTACAAACAATTCGACATAAACCGCGTAGGAAATATAAAAATAATTGTATTGCGTGGTCCGCGATAGTCGTTTTATACTAAAGTCAAGTCGTAGAAGTTGATCGAGGAGTCAACCGTCCGGCGGGCGGAAAATACCGCCTAGTCGCCTACATACTCCCATTCGTACAAGTCTTCGATACGACAACCGAGTATTTCTGCAAACACTTTCGCGACAGGAAGAGTCATTTTGACCTCTCCGCTCCTCCATCGATTAATGGAGCTCTTATGCCAACCGGTTAAAACTACGAGGTCAGCTTGCGTCAGTTTCTTCTTTTGCATTAATTCGGGTAGACGACACCGTTTTATTCGATATCGCATAACGGCGCCCTCCTCGCGGTAAGTATACAGGGAAAGGAAGTGGCTTTCAATTAGTAAATATTAATTAGTTCAAAAGTACCGAAAAGAATTTTCTGAATTTTAGTAGACAAGTTATGTGGAAAGTGGTATATTTTTCTTAATGTTATTCCTGTTTCGTTAATGTTCGAAATAAGATAAAAGGAGAATATACTATGAAAGCTAATGAAATCGTTAAGGAACTTATGAAAGAAAACGGTCTTAATCAAACAAATGTGGCGGATTTAGCCGGAATTCAATCAAAGTCAGTAGTCTCAAAGTTTTTAACTGGAAGCGTAACCACTGATTTATCTAATGTAATATTAATCGCAAGAAGCATTTCTCCGGATAGGTTTATAGAAATAACAAATCAATATATCCAAGAGATAAATAAACCTCAGCAAGTGCAAAATGCTTTAGAATATGCTTTTACCTTTAATCAAGTCGAGGTTTTAGACTTTTTATGTTCAAAATTTGAAGGTTCGAGAGATGTTGATGATTGGGTTGATGTGTATTCGATTGCAAAAGATATGTTAAGTGCTGATTGCGACTTAGTAACATTAATAGATCGATTAAAAGAAGTATACGGGCAAATAAAGACACAAGAATTAAAATGTTCCGCTAACTTATTTGAAGCTTACGCGTATTATAAGTTAAATGATGACGATAGAGTGGAGCATTTAGTTAGTTTTGCAGGAACAATTTTGTCTGAACTTAAAGAAGGTTATTTAAAGGAATCACTATTAGTTAGATACAACACATTAATAACTTTAACATCTTTATACGTTAAAGAAGATATAACTAAGGTTAAACAAGCGGTTAAGGGTATAACTCAAAGTAAATATGCCTCAGACTTGTCAGTAGCATCCGCGTATCATTCGCTTGCAGCAGCGGTTACTTTCGTTAACCTTGATGAGGCAATTCTTTATTATAATAAAGCTGTTTCTTTATATGATTATTTGGGACGAGATTACTATGTTGATAGAATCCTCAAATCTGATATTCCTTTCGCGTATAACTTACATAAGAAAGAGTTTGACACAGACGGGATAGATATTGAAGAACTGGCTCATTATTATGTTCAACGCGGAGAAAATGAGGTGGCCCTTGATTTGTTAGAAGGGGTAAAGAGTTTATCAGTTTTTGGTGAGTTTTACAAAGCTAAAGCCGGTAAGGATTTACTAGGGTTATTTGAAGTACAAATTAAATTCTCTAATTATGGGTTTTCGTTTTACACCAACTTAATTAAAGAGGCGATAAAGTCCCTTTAATTTTTACCTTTTGCTATTCTTATTTCGTAAAATTCAAAAACAGAAAAATAATAAAAAGTTTTTTCGGAATCTTGTCCCAAAAAGTGTAAAGGTCTTTCGCATATATAAGTATAGGGGAAAATAAGGAGGTTAGTAAATTGAAAAGAAGTAATTTAACTGAATTAGTATTGTTAGCAAGAGAAGGTTCGCTTGTAGCATTAGACGAAATCTACAAACAGTTTATACCTTTAATTAATCACGAAGGAAATAGGATATTTAGCAGAGTGAGAGATAGCACATCTTTTGAGTTTGAGTGTTATAAGAAAATTGAGTCATGGGTTAGGGATTTTGACGAAAACGTTCATAATGACTTTAGGGCTTTGATAATTAGGTGTATCAGAAGAATTAAGTCGAAGCATCTCAAGAATGAATTAAAAGTAGTGCCTATCTCATTAGATTCTTTGGCGGGAGTCGATGATGAGGGGAATCAGTTACACTATGAAAGATATTTAGTCGACGATAATATCAACTTGGCGGAAGATATTATTGATAGTTACGACCTAACGGAAAAAGTCACCGTTTTGGCGAACGGTGACTCTCGGAAAATGTTAATTCTCAAAGCATGGATAAACGGGTATAACGATTCGGAAATCGCAAAGCTTTTGGCGAAGGTTTGCGGCGGAAACTCTGAATCACACCGTAAGTTTATCACACGATTCAAGAACAAAGAGTGCAGAACAGCTTTCGAAAAAACTGCGTAAGGTTATTAAGCCTTGTCTGCGTGAGCGTAAAATACGCCCAATTATATTATATCACAATTAATCTAAAATGCGATTACGCTTGTATTACAAAAATTGTATATAATCTTATATTCATAAGTAATTATACGGTTTATTTATAATACATGCAATAGGGAACGTCTGTTCTTCTTGGTCGCTAATAAAAGGAGCGATTATCATGTCTTTCTATCATATAAGTATTCCCAATATAGACGATTTAAAACCACAAATTAACGAAAAGTTTGCGGATATTTTGTATAACGGCTCCGCTGAAATCGACGAAGACCCAGCGGATTACTACGTCAAAGCACCGAAAGGGGTGCGGTTAGCATGACGAAATCTTATATTTTAACATCACACGCAAAAGAACGCATTCGTCAACGCTATGGAATCGAGTCGGTACAGGTCGCGACTAATTGGGCGAATGATTTAATAGCAAAAGCTCAGCGAAAATTTAAACGCGATGGTAAGACTCACTACGTTGTGGGCGGTCGAGAATTTATCTGCGATGATAACGAAAGACGCGTAATAACGGTGAAGCCTAATGACGCGAATAACCAGTATGTAACGAAACTAAACGGAATATTACGTAAGGAAATTATTAAGATACTCACTTTACAATCGCGCACATTAAACAAGGCGGAGATAGAAGTCGCACAGTTAACGCTTAATTTTCATAAAGCACGGAACCCAAAGACAAAAGCGTCGATTCAAGCAAAGCTAACTCACGCGATAGACGCGAAGAATAACGTAGAAGACGAAGTGACCGCATTAAAAAAGGCGGTAGAATATTACGGCTTGGAGGCGATTCAGTGACGGACGCATTAGTGCTGGCAATACTCGGCGTAATTTTAATCGTAGGCATGGCGTTTATTTACCGTGAAGTAGACTGAGCCGGCTTTATGTCGGCTAGGCGGTTTAACTGCGGGTAATTATCGGTTGAGCCGTCTAGCGGGCGTAATGCTCGACGCAGAAGTAAGCCCACGAACGTTAACGCACTCGGCGCGCGACGGGTTGCGTAGGTTTTCTGCGTAAAAAATATATAAACGGAGGTATGCGTACATGGCGATTAAGAAAGGTGCGGGAGCTATCGGTCAATTAGAGGCGAGCAATGAGGGCGGAGCAACGGCAGATTTTACGAAATTTAAGTCGGGGACTTCGTTGAAGGTTCGCGTTAAAGGACTACACGACCTAGCACAGTATTATAATTACGGTATTTTTAAAGTCGTAAATAGCTTCACGCCAGAGGTTCCGGCTGAGCGTAATGACCGCGGATTTATTACGGCTAATCCTACTCCGTGGGATAAGGCTGCTCAATACCACGCAGACAAAGCGAAGGAAGCGGCGGAAGTTGGCGACAAACAAGCGGAAGATGACGAGAAGGCGGCAGCTAGATTATACCGCGGCAGTGAAAAATACCTCGTCGGATTCTTCGATTTAGAAACCGGGCAGGACATCGTAGTTGACCTAACGCGTAATCAAGCACAAGTGGTATTCGCGGCAATCAAGAAATACGCGAAAAAGTTAGATAAAATTGCGTTTGAACTGTCTAAAACCGGATCTTCAACTAGCACTATCGTAAGTCTATCGCCAATCATTGATATGGACGAGGATTTAACGGACAAAGAAAAAGAGAATTTCGCAAAGGGCGGCCAACCATTTAACGATTCTCTTTTCGACAATTTACTTTATGAAGCAGACGAGTCGGAGCAATTAGAACTCCTTACGAAAGCTGGATTTGATATTAGCTTAATCGGATATGAAGGAGAAGTCAACTCTAATAAACCCGAACAAGTTTTCTAATTACATTAAACAATTAATAAGAGTAGTATATAAGTAGACTTATAACATAGGAGGAATATAAACATGAAAAAATTATTACTAACATCTGCACTAACATTAGGACTAACACTATTAGCGGGGAACGTGCTCGCGGACGAACCGGTCGAGCCGACGCTAGACGATCCGATTTTACAGCCGTTTAGCGGAGGCCCTACTAGACCGCCGGTAACGGGACCAATCGAGCCGTAATTAACCGCAGCCACACGTACGCAATCTCTGACGGGGCGCCGCCACACTCGCCGTGCCCCGCATCTTTTCGAATTTAACCACGCGAAGGAGGATGTAACATGGCGAAATTAAACGGAGTTAAACCGCACAAAGTGCAAGCCGGCAAAGTCGAAGCAATCACGTATGAGGGCGAGGTATATACGCGAGTAGAAGGACCAGCAAAGGTCGGTGATATAACGTTAATAACTTCCGACTATTGGATTGACTCTACAAAAGACGCCTATTACTTAACCGTAGAACTCAGCGGTAACGACCCGAGAATTGTCGACGACGTAGGTGATACGGACAGTAATTTTTCCGGTCATTATGAGTTATTCCGCAACCTCACGCCAATCACGCTCGAGCACGACGGCGTTGGCTATGCGAAGTTGGTCGCAGACGCAGCACCAAAAGCGGGCGACTACGTTGTGTTTGCGGACGCGGACGATAACTTACCGGGCTATTTGACTGCGGGTGAGCCTTACGAGATTAAGCGAACTGATGATTGTGGAGACGCTCACATAACGGACGATGACGGAGACAATTTCGACATGGACGAAGCGGATTATTATACGTATGCCTATTACGCGAAAGTAGCCGCGCCTAAACGCAGACCTACCGAAGGTGATTGCGTAAAGGTTATCGGTAATAGCGTAAGTCACAACTACGCAATCGGCTCATTCGTTACAATTGTTAAGGACGGTAAGGACTCCGTTCCTTTTAAAGCACGCAGAGAGAACGGTAGTATCGGAAATTGGTTGGCGGAGAAGGACGTGGAACTAGCCGACCGTAAGCCTGATTCAATTACGCTCACCATCACGCATCTAGACGGAACGACCACGCAACTTACCGACGTAGCGAAAATCGAAGCTACCGGCGGGGAGGCGGTCTAACCTGGCGCACGCAACCGAAATGACCGGCGTATATTCCGAGCTAGTGGCGATGGTGGCGCTAACCGCGAATGGTTACGTCGTCAGCCGCCCGTTAAGCCGCGAAGCCTACGACCTTGAGGCGACCGACCCGCTCGGCAATCACGCACGTTACCAAGTAAAGACGATTAGTCGACGCTCCGACCGCCGTAACGAATTGGTGGTTTACGCGACGAAAGGGCGAGGGCAGCGTTATAGTCAGTCAGACTTCGATTATATTATCGGCGTACTCGGAGACGAAGGCGCAGTCCCGCGCGTATTTTTAATGGAAAACCGTTGCTTGCGCGAATATTGGGCGAGCGAGGCAAGGGCGGCGAAACGGTGGGTCGAGCTGCCAATCGAATTAAACCGCGAATTACTAAAACAAAACGAAGGAGCTGGCGCTTAATGGCGAAAATTACGTTAGAAAACGGTATGGTAATCGAAGGGACTATCGAGGAATTTCGTGAAATGGGAGTACAGTTTCCGATTGATGAGGGTAAGCCGGAAGATGAGGATAAATCACCGTACATGCCCGGCGATAAAGTTCGCGGAAAGTTGACCGGGACTATCTATACGTTAATAAAACGTGATCCTAGCCGAGACGGTAGAGGATATGGAAAGGCGTGGTTTACGAATCAAAGCGCTGATGGATTTATCGGCGAGAATCAATTCGAACTTGTCGAGGAAGAAGCCTCCGCGCCACTAAAAGTCGGGGATTACGCGAAAGTGCTGGGCGGAGCTGACTACGTAAATGTAGGCGATTTAGTCGAGTTAACCGAGGCCGGATTCCATTACGACTTCATAGTTAAGCGGGTTTCCGACGGTAAGGAAGATGCTTTTAACTCCCCTAACCTTGTCCGCGCCACCGACGCAGAGGTTGCCGAAGCCAAAGCCGCCGCCAAGCCGAAACTAAAATACGCGGAAGGCGACTACGTTAAAACTGAGGACGGAATTATCGCTAAGGTGACGGAAGTTGACGAAGGTTCTCATATTCTACCGTATAAATTCGAAGCATTAAACGGTTCTTATATCGGATGGAAGACGGACTATTATGCTCGCGAAAAAGCCACGCAAGAGGACGTAAAATGGGCGCGAATTGGTCGTCAGCCAAACGAGTATAAGGAAGGCGATATTGTTCGCGTGAAAAACCCGTGTAGCGCCCCGCTTAAGCATGGTCAACTAGTTGAGGTACGTCTAGATTCGGACGAACCGCTGAGCGTCAACGTAGAAGGCGATTGGCTCGTAACTGTAACGGAATTGGTAACGCCGGTCGAATCGCGAGCAGATTTACCGTGACCCCCGCAACCTACTGCGTTTACTGTGACGCACCGCTCTACGGAGGCGACGAAGTTATCCGCTTCCTGGAGCCGCCTCTGAGTCGCGCCGACTACTGTGGTGTGCGCGATTGCTTTTACGATGACTTGCGCAAGAATGCAGAAGAATTTACGCCACCTTTTACGGTAAGGAGGGTACGCCTATCGGAGACATACGGCTAAAAATAAAAGCGGCGGAGGCGGGACGGAAGCGTGCGAACGAATCGACGGCAGAAGGACTGCGTCGAATTCTCGCGATGAGCCTTACGCAAAAGGAACGGGAATACGTCCAAGCTGCGCTTGATTCGGGAGCTAAACGCCTAAAGACCGGACCTCTATCGAAGAGCGAAGCCGTATCTATGGGACGCGATATCGTTGAGTCGCGAAAAGAGACGGAGCGCCAACGTAAAATCGCTGAAACAATCGCTAATAAGCCGGACAATTATTACATTCTAACGGACGACGCCGAACTGCCCGCATTTACCGACCGCCTTCGCAAAGAAATACTACTTCAACGCGAACAATGGGCGGGAAGGTTCGAATTGCTAGGCGTCGATTCTATGACCGCGGGAGACTTCGAGGGTACCGGCATTGACTCGTATATCGACCTTTCGATCGGATTTTCGATATGGCTTCCGCTACTAGACGAAGGCTATTACTTACCTTATGGTCACGTCGACATGAGAGGCGTTGAGGGTTTCGAGTTTCTAGCGGACGATTTCGCATTCATTGAAGGACAACCGCAGTTAACACGTTCGAAAGTGCTTGCGGCGATTACTCCTTATCTCGCGAAACCAAACCTCGGCAAAACGCTTCATATGGGTTCGGCTCGTTACGATTTACATGTCGCGAAGAATGACGGCTATACTATTCGGGGCTGCGTTTGGGACACGCTTGACGCCATGCAGACGTTAAATGAGCACGAGCAATCTTACGGATTAAAGCCCCTCACGGACAGATATAAGAAGAACATGGGCGTTGAAGGCGACGTGTTTACTTTCGAGGACTTATTCGGAAATCGGTCGCCAGCTCCGTTCGGTACATTAATCGTAGGGATTTACGCGATAAAGGACGTTTACTTCGGATGGCGATTGTTCGAGTGGCAATTCGAGTTAATTAAACGAACTGACAACCTTATGACGTGTTATTCGCGAGTAGATTCGAAACTTCCGGAAACAGACGTATTTATGGAGCGTTGCGGATTTTTAATCGACCTCGACATGGCCGCCCAACTTGAACGCGAATATAGCGAAGAACTCGAAAAGGCACGTCGCCAAGTGTTCGAAACTTACGGAATAGACGACGCGTTTATTCGTAAAATGGATCGCACAATTAGCGTCAATAAAATCGATAAATGGGTCGAAGCTCAACGAATGAAACGCGCAACTCTACAGAAACGAATCGAAGCTAAGACGCAGAAAATTACCGAGTTAGAAGCCGCAAACAAAACGCATACGAAAGGCTACGAAAAAGAAGTCGCTATGCTCGAAAAGTATCGGAAAGAGCTTGCGGAATTACCTGCAGCTAAGCGAGATAACGCGCCACAATTCGTTGACTCATTCGAACTTACAAACGGAAATCATATCGCGTATCTCATTTACGACCACCTAGAAATCGAGGACAAAACGAAGGTAATCGACAAGAATAAGTCGCGTAGTACGGCGGTTGACGTAATGGAGATTTACTTCGAGGACGAGCCGACTTTAGAGCCGTTAGCCACTGTGTCTATGTATACGAAACTATTATCGACTTACTTACGACCAATGCTCGGTATAGGTACCAATTCCTCGCTAGAGATCGACGGACGATTACACTCGAATTTCAAGGCGGGAGGAACCTCGACAGGGCGTTATAGTAGTTCGCAATACAGCGGTAGACCCATCGACATTTTGAAAGAGGTGATCGCTTGATAGACGTAACCGATTCGAATTATCTCGCGATTGTTAAGCGGTTAGTCGCGGACGAGCGAAAGGTAAAACGAGGCACGAATCTACAAAATATCCCGTCTAGGACTGACGCGGGTAAAAGAGTGCGTAAATGTTTCGTACCGCCGCCGGGCTACAAATTCATCGGCTCCGACTTAGGGCAAATAGAGCCTCGTATTCAAGCGCATATCATGTACGAGAAATACGGCGACAACTCTATGCGTCAGATATTTATCGACGGTACTGGCTATTACGAAACAATGGCGATGAGAACATTCGACTTACCGCGCGAAAACTGCGAGGACAAAGCACTCGACCCGACCGGAACATTTTCGCCACGTGCGATGATGAAAACGGGCGTACTCGCCAAGTCTTACGACCAGTCCGTTCAATCTTTCTCGAAGAAAATGAAAGTACCGATGACGGTCGCTGAACGGTTCTTTTCCGGATTCGACGAACAATTCCCCGCGTTTACGTTAATGGTTAAAGATATTCGCGAAGGAATGAGGGCGAAAGGGTTCGTTGAAACGCTCTACGGAAGAAAGCGGAGATTCCCCGACTACCAGCGCGTAGCGGAAGAAGTAAGGCGTAACGAGCGCAAATTGACGCAGTATTACATCGAACGGAAGCCGCTACTAAATAAGACGTCACTGACCTCGAAAGAGCAGGCTAGACTCGATAAGTTGCAGGAATTAATCGCACCATTAGCGAGCAAACGCGGTCTAGTTAATTATTGGGAACGCGCAGCCTTTAACGCGGTTATTCAAGGAACGGGCGCCGACATACTGAAGATGAACGGTAATCGTATGGCTCGTATTTGTATGGAGCGCGGCTGGGAATTAAGCGCGTCAATACACGATGAGCTGAAAATTGCCGTGCCTGACGAAGATGTTACGCCGGGAACTATCGAACTAGTACGCGATGTAATGACGAATACGGTGGAATTGTCGGTGCCGCTCGTAACAGATACCGTAATCGAGCCGCGGTGGATGGAGGAGTATTCGCCGGAAGAATGGTTCGCTAAAAACGAATAGGAGGCGTTGCTATATCGCAATCATAAAAGGACTAGACGCAATCAACGGACTTGGCGGAGGGGTTGCCGACCAAATCGCCGCTGACCTCGTATATTGGCTCGACGAATGGTACTCGCAGCCCGAGACGTGGGATAACGAACTCGACCGCACGATTCACGAATGGTACGCCAACGCCCCGCAAGTTTGGCCCAAGCGCCCGTACTTCTCGCCCAGCTCGGCAACCGCCTGCCCGCGCGAACTATACGTTAAAGCTAAGCGCGCCAAGAAAGACGGCTTCCGCAAGCCACCGTACCAGGGGCGCTGGACTTCGATTGGAACAGCGATCGGCGACGTAATCCAACGAGATATACTCGCAATGGAGCGTAACTTGCCCGGCTGTCCTTTCCGCTTTGAGCGCAACCCCGACGGCACGCCTGTTTTCGAGGACTTCGCAAAACGTAACGTTAAGGTGGGCGATTATTACCTCTACGGAACATGCGACGGCATACTCGAATACGTCACGCAAGACGGCGAGCTGATTCGCGTAGGACTCGAGGTCAAGTCGAAGCAGACAACCTCTGCCCGTACGTCGCTACACTCGATGCGCGAGCCGGAGGAAAAGCACGTCAAGCAATGCGTCGCCTATTCGAAAATGTACGAAGTCGACCACTACGTTATCTTGTACGTTAACGCGTCAAAGAAGGCTTGGGTCTATGCGGAGGGTGATTACGCCAAGAACCCCGACATACGAGCGTTTGGCGTGACGATTACGGAGGACGCGAGGACGGAACTGTTTGCGCGACTAGCCGAAATTAATGACGCGATTAAGTCGGAAGTGCCGCCGCCGCTTGACCTCGAAAATTGGACGTTTAACAATTTCAAGACCGCGTGTGCTTTATCGGTAACCGACGAGGAAGTGGACGAATTAAACCGGAAAGTGTCGCGAATGAAGCGGTCGAGCCTGCCGGAGTTTAAGAAACGCCAGTACGTGGAAGCGTTAGAGTTTATCGAAAAAGTTCGCGAAGGGGAGGCGAAGTGATGGAGAGGTACGTGGAGTTATCTATTGCGGATGTTTGTCAGTGTATTTTAACCAATGATTTGTCTGATTTATACTTCAAGACCTCTAATAAAGAGTTAAGAAGTCATAGTCAATACAATTGGGATCTTCGCGATATTCCTAAGAAGCAGTGGTTCAAACGCGAGGTGCTCGATTGAGAGTCCTTGCGCTTGACCTTTCGACTAAGCCAGGCTTTGCCGTACTCGACGCGAAGAAACTTAAATCCGGAGTAAAATTAACACTCGTACATTGTTCGTCGGCTAAGACGTCGACCGACCATCCCGACGCTCAACGGTACGCCTATTTAGCCGCTAAATTAACCGCGATTATACATGAATATGGACCGTTTGATGTCGTCACTCGCGAGCACTTTACGAAGGGGCGTAACAAACGCGCTACACAAACGATATTCGGCGTATGGGGTACGGCTGACGTTGCGTTAGGACAATACGGTTACGTTATCGAGCCGGCTAACGAAATTCCGCCCTCAGAAGTAAAGAAGGCGGCGACTGGCTCCGGCACGGCTTCGAAAGAGGAGGTCGAGATTGGTGTCCGTAAATGGCTAGGATTGAGCGATGATTACGTGTTTGAGACGGACGATGAAAGCGACGCGGTGGCGGTCGGGCTGGCGTGGCTGATTCGCGAAGGACACATCGAAAGGGAGGCGTAGCCGTGATTAACTTCGTATTCAACGCATTCACGACCGTAATTGGTACGATATTAATTTTCTCGGTTACGTCCGATTGGTTGACTACATTTATAGGCGTAGTATTACTCACAATTAGTACAGAGGAGGCGCGATAATATGGAAAAATTATTAGCGGAATTAACGGTAATGTTAGAGGAAGCTGAAGCGAAAATAACCGAAATTGATGAACAGTACCCAAACGATGAATACGATCCTTCTAGTTGGTCGGGCGGTAATTTTGACGATGCGTACGAATTAGGTATCGAACATGGAGAAGCCACAGGAGAGTTTCAAACGCTATTAAAAATCGTTCATATGGTTAAGAGGGCGAATAGCAAATGACCGACGCTTATATCGAAAACCCGCCGGAATGGTTGCCGAAAGTTATCGAGGGCTATGAGCGCGACCTAGTCGAAATCGACCGGGACTTGGCGCGCCTGCCCGCAAAGGAAGCGGAATTATTGCGCGAAAAAGCCGAAGTGATGAACGCGTTGATTAGCTTAAAAGCTTACGTGAAGGAGGACGCGGAATGAGCGTATTAGAACTAGTGGAGAGACTGTTCGAGCTGAGGAATCGTATAAAATCCGTAAAGGAAATCCTTTCGTTCATAGAGAATGAGCAGGGCTTTTTCGAAAATCGTACCGTATTATACGAAGTTATCCTAGATTCTGAAAAAGAAATTCAGAGTATCGTCGAAAAATTATCGGAGGTGACGTTATAATGACGCAAACTACGCTAACATTAACGGTAAAAATCGAAGGCAAGCCGACCGAGGCACGCTTGGCGGAAATAGCGGGCGGAGTTGCCGACCACTTGCTCGCGACACATAAAACGGTGGCACGCGTTGAGTTGACGAAAGTGACGAAGGAGGACGCAGAATGAGGTTAAATCCGTGGGAACACCGCGTAGAATTTTCGAGTGTAAAGGGCGCAATATTTACGGGTATTTCCGTAGAGAACGACGAGATTAAATTCACGTCTTCGGACGGACAAGAGTACGTAATGTATCACGAACAAGACTGCTGTGAGGACGTAACAATCGAGGAAATAATCGGAGATATTACCGATTTACTGAATAGCCCGATTCTACTCGCGGAGGAAGTATCTGAAGAAGGTGAGTCCGAATGGGGCACGTCGACATGGACGTTTTATAAACTCGCGACAATTAAGGGTTCGGTAACTATTCGATGGTTTGGCGAGTCTAATGGTTACTACTCGGAGGCGGTCGATTTCGTCAAAGTTCCGAAGGAGGCGGGCGAATGACCACGTTATTACTAATCTTCGCGGCACTTTGTAGCGGATTATTCTTTATCGCGACAATCTCGGAGGCATCACGTAGCCAGCGAAAATACAGCACAGGCCCGATTGTCGTCGCTCTTATCATGACGGGCATACCATTCGCCGTAATCTGCGGGCTACTCATCGACCGCCTATGATCGTCGCTTATTATTCGCTGACTGGAAATACCCGCCGGCTCGTCGCCCGACTTGCCCCGCCAGGTGAACGTGTAGAATTAACGCGCGACACAACGCTGACTGAGCCGTTTGTGCTCGTGACGCCTACGTATAATTTCGGTGAGATTCCGCAAGTTGTAGCCGAATTTCTCGAAAGTAACAACGAATATTTAGTCGCGGTTATCGGCACGGGGAATCGCAATTGGGCGGATAACTTCGCCATAGCAGGGCGAAAAGTCGCGACTAGGTACGGAGTTCCGCTAATAGGCACCGTAGAGCTTGCAGGAACTCCGGAAGATTATCGAACCTTAATCGAAAGGATGCGATTACTTGACGAAATACATTGAGCTTAACAACGAAATTATGCAACGCAATGACCACGGAGCACTTCAATTCGAAAAGGATTCGGAAGCTGCCCGATCTTATTTCCTCGATTACGTAAATCAAAATACCGTTTTCTTTCACTCCCTACGCGAAAAGCTTGATTACCTGCACGAAAATGATTACTACGAAACAGAACTTCTCGACTCATACACGTTCAACGATATTAAATCCGTTTACCAAGCCGCATACGAATTTAAATTCCGATTCCCTTCGTTTATGTCCGCGTTCAAATTCTATAATGATTACGCACTCAAGACAAATGACGGCTCGAAGATTCTCGAGCGATATGAGGACCGCGTGAGTATTAATGCGTTGTTCTTCGGCAATGGGGACACGGCAAAAGCTCTCGAATTTGTCCGATTAATGATGCGTCAAGAATACCAGCCAGCAACTCCGACTTTCTTGAACGCAGGGCGTAAGCGTCGAGGAGAGTTAGTATCGTGTTTCTTATTAGAGGTCGGCGACTCCCTTAACGATATTAGCCGCGCGATAGATATGTCGATGCAACTATCGAAAGTGGGCGGCGGGGTATCTCTTAATTTATCGAAGATCCGCGCGAAAGGGGAAGCGATAAAAGGTGTAGAAGGGGCGACTAAAGGCGTTGTTGGCGTGATGAAGTTACTTGACCACTCGTTCCGTTACGCCGACCAAATGGGACAACGTAGAGGTTCGGGGGCGGCTTACCTTAACGTATTCCACGCGGATATTAACGACTTTCTTGATACGAAGAAGATTTCCGCGGACGAGGACGTCCGAGTCAAAACGCTTTCGATTGGCGTAGTGATACCCGACAAATTTATCGAATTGGCTTGTGAAGATAAGCCTGCTTACGTATTTTATCCGCATACCGTCCACAAAGCTTACGGAGAGTATCTCGATGAACTTGATATGGACGAGATGTACGACACGCTCGTTAATGATTCGCGAGTTCGTAAAGACCAAATTAATCCGCGAAAGCTACTTCAAAAGATGGCGGTCATTCGTACTGAGTCCGGATATCCCTACATGATGTTTAGCGGAAATGTGAACGAAGCTCACGCACTTGACGGGAAGGTAAAGTTTTCCAATTTGTGTTCAGAGGTCCTCAATTTATCGGAAGTCAGCGAGTATAACGATTACGGGGAAGAAGACGTAATCCGTAAGGATATTTCGTGTAATCTCGGCTCTTTGAACATTGCCAACGTTATGAAACACGGAACTATCGGCAACACCGTAAGCCTTGCTATTGACGCCTTAACTCGCGTAGTTAATGAAACAAATATCGTTAATGCTCCGGCGGTTGCCAATGCGAATCGCACGATGCGTTCCGTAGGACTTGGCGCGATGAATCTGCACGGTTACTTGGCGCAAAATGGAATTGCGTATGAGTCCGACGAGGCTTTAGATTTCGCAAACACGTTCTTTGCAGCGGTAAACTACTGGACATTAAGACGCTCTATGGAGCTAGCGCGTGAGACAGATTCGACTTTTGACGGGTTCGAGCGTTCTAAATATGCGGACGGCTCATACTTCCGCGACTATTACGATTATGATACGGAATTTAATCCTCAAACGGAAAAAGTAGCGAAATTATTCGCAGCTATCAACTTACCTACCGTTTACGATTGGGCGGAGCTTTCCGAGAACGTGAAGAAGTACGGACTTTATCATTCGTTAGTTACTAGCGACTTCCTATAGTAATGTAGGTCGAAAACGGGTTAAATTGCTGGGACTCCCTAAAGACTATAGAGCTACAACGTAGTCGGAAACGACAAGCGTGATAGCGGTCGAAAGACAGAAAAAATCTATAGTATGGCGTATGTCAAAAGCTAACCGCTAAAGCAATGGGAAATCAGCAGCGAAACGCCTAATAGGCGAACGTTCAACGACTATAATACCCGAACCCTCCGAAAGTAGAAAGGCTCCGATGTTCGAAGTAAGGGATTATTCTCATAGAAAGTCTATTAAACTTATAAACACAACTTGTATTATTTGTTTGAGAGATTTTAAAATTCCTAAAACCAATAAAGGACAAATTATTACATGTTGCGCATATTGCTCATCAGTTGCTATTACCTTAAGGAAAGTAAAAGGGAGTTATTATCTATGTTCTATGTGCGACAAAGCTATATTTAGAACTCCTAATAAGGTGAGTAATGTGGAGAGAGTTTATTGTAGTAAAACATGTGCCAACTTAGGTTGGAAACACTTATCAATTAGAAGAGGTATAGGTAAAAAATACTATGGTTCAAATTGGTTAGAACAAAGAAGAAGATGTCGCGATAGGGATAATTATAGATGTGTAGACTGTGGAATTACTGAAAATGAGTATGAAAAAGAGATGTCCGTCCACCATGTTATACCTTTTGTTTATTTCAGCGACTATAAAGAGGCGAATAAACTTTCTAACTTAGTTTCAGTATGCGAGGACTGTCACAGAGTTAGACACAGCGGTGAAGGACATCCATCAAAATTCAATGTAAATAAAATTGTAACTCATTATACTCCTACAGTCAAGATGCAACAGAAAGAGAAAGCCCAAGAAGTTTATAGTCTTTTAATAAATACCGACAAAACACTTGCTGAAATATCCCGGGAAACTGGAATGTCCTATTCAGGTGTTAGGAGAATTTATTGTGGAAAGCGATGGAAAACTTTATATAAAGTGCCTGCTAATATCACAAACAGACGACGTTGTCTAAGAGACTAACTAAAATCTTTCGGAGGGTTATGGTATAGTCTACTCCCTTAAAAATACGCCGAAAGGCGGGGTATCGAGGATAGAACTGCAATCGCACCTACGGGATCGATAAGTTACGTTCAGTCAGCAACCGCGTCAGTCATGCCAATAATGGAACGCGTTGAGGAGCGGACATACGGCAACAGTAAAACGTACTACCCAATGCCCGGACTTTCGCCACAAACGTGGTTTCTATATAAAGAGGCTTACGATATGGATATGTTCAAAGTCGTCGACCTTATCGCGACCATTCAAAAGCATGTCGACCAGGGCATTAGTTTTACGTTGTTCCTTCGCGACACCATGACGACTCGCGACCTTAATCGAATTGACCTGTACGCCCACCATAAAGGCATTAAGACGCTCTATTACGCGAGAACGAAAGATACGACACAGGAAACTTGTTTAAGTTGTGTAGTTTAACGAAAAGGAGTCGATTATTTGACGCAGACATTTACTGCCGCCAACTGGGCGCAATCAGACGATAGTTTCACGCAGATGTTTTACGAGCAAAACGTTCGCCAATTTTGGCTACCGGAGGAGATTTCGCTTAACGGCGACCTCCTTACGTGGAAGTCTTTATCCGAGGCAGAGAAGCAGACGTATAACCGCGTGCTTGGCGGGCTTACGCTACTTGACACGATTCAAGGAAATGTCGGCATGACGAGGATTTCCGAAGCGGTTAGCGGACACCAACGAAAAGCCGTGCTTAACTTTATGGCGATGATGGAAAACGCGGTCCATGCGAAATCTTATTCGAATATTTTCCTCACGCTTGCTAGTCGAGAAGAAATAGACGAGATATTCCGCTGGGTCGAGGACAATCCGCACTTACAACGTAAAGCCCACATTGTCGCGGACTATTACGAAGCATTGGAAGGGGAGGGAACGGATGAGATTACCTTATACAAGGCTTTAGTTGCTTCTGTTATGCTCGAAGGCTTTCTGTTCTACTCCGGATTTTATTACCCGCTTCTACTCGCGGGGCAAGGTAAGCTCATGAATAGTGGGGAGATTATCTCACTTATAATTCGCGACGAGTCGATTCACTCGGTATACGTGGGCCTACTGGCGCAGGAAATTCACAATCGTCAATCAGACGTTAAAAAAGCGGAATTACAAGATTTTACGACGCAATTGTTAGATGAACTATACGTGAATGAGGTAACGTACACTAACGAGCTTTACGCAGACATCGGACTAGAACACGACGTCCGCAAGTTTCTACAGTATAACGCGAATAAGGCTCTCGCCAACTTAGGATTTCAGCCACATTTTTCGGAAGTTAAGCCGAACCCTATCGTTATGAACGGGTTGAGTACGCAAACAAATTCGTGGGACTTTTTCTCGCTGAAAGGTTCCGCGTATAAAAAAGCTATTGCGGAAGAGTTACGAGACGACGACTTCATATTCGAATAAGGAGCGATGACATTATGCCATTACCAAAAGATTCGCTATTCTATGGATTCGCGGAAAAGTTAACGGACGAGCAACGAATTTACATCGACTCTATATTCGATAACCGCTTGACTATCGTAAACGCGCGCTCGGGCACCGGTAAGACGACATTGGCGGTAGGATCGGCGAAGATCATCGGCAAACCGTTGGTTTACGTATTCTCGCCGGTCGAGGAGGGCAAGATGGGATTCCGACCGGGCACGCAGCAGGAAAAAGAGGCGGAATATTGCCAGCCGCTAAAGGACGCCTTGCTCGAAATCAACGAAAACCCGTCGCAAGTCATTTTCGACGAATCAAATATCGACCAATTGAAGGCGGGCCACGTTTGGGTATATCCGAAGTCGCACGTATTTGCGCGTGGCACGAACATAAAGGACTCGACGGTCATTATCGAGGAATCGCAGAACTTTACGCGCGGCGAATTAAAGAAGCTACTAACGCGCATTCACGATTCATGTACCGTAATCATGATCGGACACGACGGTCAATGCGACCTACCTAACGCGAGCAAGTCGGGGTTCGTGCCTTATCTCGACCATTTCCGCGACGAGCCTTACGCAAAGGTATGTGAGCTAACGGTTAATTTCCGCGGTAAGTTGGCACAAAAGGCGGACGAGTTAACGTGGTGAGTCCGGTAATGTTTTCGTCCGCCACCGACAAATGGGCGACACCGCCCGACTTTTTCGCGAAACTAGACGCAGAATTTAACTTCATGTTAGACGCAGCCGCCGACGCAACCAACGCAAAGTGTGCCCGCTATTTTACCGCCGAGGACGACGGCTTGACGCAAGACTGGGCGGGCGAAACGGTATGGCTCAATCCGCCTTATGGTCGCGGAATTACCGGCAAGTGGATGCGTAAAGCCTACGAGGAATCGCGGAAAGGGGCAACGGTCGTGTGCCTCGTTCCCGCCCGCACAGATACGCGGTGGTTTCACGATTACGTGCTAGGTAAATCCGAAATTAGATTCGTTAAAGGGAGGCTAAAGTTCGGAGGCTCGAAGAGTGGTGCGCCTTTTCCGTCCATAGTCGTAATATACCGAGGGGAGACGATTTAATGGAATTATATATCGTTGCTTTAGTTGATGATAACGGAAACGTCGAAGGCTTTCCAAAAGGTGGCGGGTCGTCCTCGCCTTCATTTATACGAGCCTTCGAATCTAAGTCTAGCGCGAAAAGGTCGGCAAGCCGTTTAAACTTCGCGCCAGCTAACGTAAAAGTAATCCGCGTCACAGATTACGAGGAGGTCGAGTAAATGCGACCAATCGATTACATTACCGAAAGCTACGCGCTAAAAGGAGCGGATAATATGACGCAAACAGAGAAAATCGTACAATGGGCGGTCGACCGCAATTTACACACGGCTAGCCCCGATAAACAAATGCTGAAATTGGTCGAAGAATTAGGCGAATTAGCCGAAGGTATGGCGAAAGGAAAGCCGGAGCAAGTGGCGGACTCAATTGGCGACATTTACGTCGTGCTTACGATTCTATCAACGCAACTCGGCATAGATATCGAAGAATGTATCGCGTTGGCTTACGACGAAATAAAAGACCGCAAAGGACGCATGATTGACGGGGTTTTCGTAAAGGAAGCGGACTTGCCGAAGGAGGGCGATTAATGCTAGATTTCATTCGTTTACGTAACCGACCGGAACCATTTGCGAATTTGCTCGCGCGAAGAATTGAAGAAATCTACGAATCTACGGACGACGCTACCACAAGGTCATCGTTACTAGACCTCGCGAAAGAGTTTGACGAAAATCTAGGCGAAAAGATGTTTTCAGAATCAGAGATCGACGCTGCTTACGAGGACGGGCACAATGCCGGTTATTCCGAAGGTTATGCAGACGCGGAGTTGCTTATAGGAGACGAATAGGAGGACGGTTTTATCGCAAACCACATCGTAACAGCGTTAGCATTCGCAGCTATGACGACAAACTTATTATTCGCGGAGGTGACATCTGATGTTGACGGGTACGGAACGGGAAGATCTTCGGGAGCTGAGCACGACACTAGCAAACATTCCGAGACGGTCGGGGAAAACGGTAATGTACGAAGTGGCGATGATGAGGGCGTTGTACTTAACCGCGAAAGCGAAGGCTGGCAAACGTTTGAAGCCACCGCATATACCGCCGACTGCCACGGATGCATCGGAATAACGAAATCGGGCGTAGACGTGCGGGACACTACGCATTACCGCGGGCTACGAGTTATCGCGGTCGACACGGCGGTTATACCGCTTGGCTCGACGGTGGAAATCCGTTACGCAGATGGCACGACCGAGCGGGCAACGGCGGAAGATATTGGCGGGACCATTCGCGGAAACAAAATCGACATACTGCGGTCAAGCTACGGTAAGGCGATTGAGTTTGGCAGGCAGGACGTAGAAATACGCGTGATTGACGAAAATAATTAGCGAAAAGGGGCGATTTGAATGGCGAAGGGTAAAACGCACGTAATTGACGGAGTGGAATACGTAGAGGTCGAACGTGAGGCGAAGGTTGGCGAGAAGGTTATCATCGTTGACGCATGGGATTACGAGGACTATAAAAACGGAGAAATCTACGAGATGATTGAGGACGAAGATGGAGACGCATCAACTCCGAAAGGGTGGGCGTCATCAAGCGAATATCGCGTACTCGAACCAGTTGAACAAGCGGAATCTTCCCCGGACGTTTACGACTTACTCGCCAATCTCGCGGCTAGAGTGAGCGAATTAGAGAAACGCGTTGACGAAGCGGAAAAACGCGGAAAGGTGACGGTCGAGCTAGACGCGAAGTTGGTATCGAGGTTAGTCGCGGGGGCATTAGAGCGCGAAAGTAGAGGAGGCGGTTTACGATGACGAAAATTAAAGTTCGTATGTTAAAGGACTATTATAAAGAAGGCGGTAAGCACGAGGTTTGGTGGGCTGGGGACATTCGCGAAATTGACGAAATAACCGATCAAGTTAACGTTGACTACTTGGAGGAATCCGGATTTATCGAAAGGATTGAGGAGTAATGAAATTCGTTTTAACCGGCAAGCTCCGCAGTGGAAAGGACACGGTCGCCGAAATTCTCGTCAGCAAGTACGGCTTTACCCGCTATGCATTCGGCGACGCGCTCAAACGGCAAGCTCACGCCCTATTTCCGTGGGTGCCGGCTGAACCGAAGCCTCGCGCGTTATATCAATTTATGAACGTCATGCGCGACTATGACCCCGACGTATGGGTGCGCCATCTATTCGACCGATTAGCCGCCGACCAAGCCGGGCGACAACGGGCAGGGTTTGCGCCAATCGCGCCGGTCATTACGGACGCTCGCCAAGCGAACGAGGTCGCACGGTGTCAAGCGGAAGGATTTACGGTCATACACGTGGTCGCGGACGAGGTTACACGGCTAGAGCGCGCAAAGGCAACCGGAGACGACTTCGACCCCGCAGCGCTAAGGCACATAACGGAAACGCAGTTAGACGAATTGCCCGCCGACTATTACGTCGATAACGGGGCAGGTATCACGCTGGCGGAGTTAGAGGCGCAAGTGGACGAGATTATTCGAAAGGTGCGTGGTTAGGTGACGTTTAAATATATCGAATTATTCGCCGGAATTGGCGGGTTTAGGCAAGCGCTCGACAATGCGGGCGGAGAGTGTGTATTCGCGTCAGAAATCGATAAATTCGCACAACAGGCGTACTCCGCGCTATATGGCGATGACCATTTACACGGAGACATAACGCAAATTGACGAAAAAGACGTACCGGACCATGACGTACTTGTGGGCGGTTTTCCGTGCCAGGCGTTCAGTGTCGCAGGCAAGCGCTTAGGCTTCGCGGATGAAACGCGCGGAACGTTATTCTTCGAAATTGTCCGTATTATGCGTGAGAAACAGCCGAAGATAGCCGTCTTAGAGAACGTAAAGGGACTCGTTGGTCACGATAAAGGTAAAACGCTGGACATCGTAGTCACCGCGCTTAACGAAATCGGCTACACCGTAGACTTTTCGGTATTAAACTCGAAATATTTCGGCGTACCGCAGAATCGCGAGCGTATTTTTATCGTTGCTGTGCGGGATGACCTCGTAACCCCGGAGGCTTGGCGCATAGAAGGGACGAACGTTGTCGCAAAGGGTAAGCGTAGAATCGCGCAAATAGACGGAGTAAAGACGTTTAACTTCGAGTACCCGACGCAGAGTGATGTGACGGTAAGGTTACTCGATATCCTGGAAGATAACGTGGACGAGCGGTACTACTTGTCGGAGGAGAAGACGGCGAAATTGGTGGCGCAATTAGAAGAACGCGAAGAAGACTCCGATTCAGATTCGCCTACAATGGTTGGTCATGCGGAACTACGGGGCAATGATTCGATTAAACGCGTTTATTCTCCGGTCGGCGACACGCCGACGTTAACGGCTATGGGCGGAGGTCATCGCGAGCCGAAAGTCGCCGTGCAAATGAATCGACACGAAATCGGAAGAGAGACGGAATTGTCGCATTGTTTGATGGCCCGAGATTATAAAGGATTCGGTAATCAAGATATGACGGGAGTTATGGAAACCCGTCCTGTCCTCACGCCCGACCGCGCAGAAAAGCGCCAAAATGGACGCAGATTTAAAGATGACGGCGAGAAGTCGTTCACTTTAACCGCACAGGATAAACACGGCGTTGCATTGGGTGCTTATCCACGTTACCGCATCCGCAAGCTAACGCCCCTCGAATGCTGGCGACTCCAGGGATTTTCCGACCTCGCCCACGAAACGGTCAAAGCGGCGGGCGTATCGGACAGCCAACGATATAAACAAGCGGGCAACGCCGTCACGGTCAACGTAATCGACGCGTTAATGCCCGGCTTGCTACGTTACTTATCGGCTCTTCCCGCATCATCGGGCGCCGAATAATCCGCGAGCTGAAACACGTGGCTACCTTGCGGGCTGTCCGCGTAATCCTTACCGACGTATTCGAAGCGGACCGGTAGCTCTTCCTCGGGCACGTTAATCTTGCGGACAAGTTCGCGCACGTGGCAATAGCGGCGCTTATCGAACTTAAACGGTATCACATTCGGAAGCTTCACCACGTCCGGCTTGGCGAGCACGAGACGCTGATTCACGGAGTCATAGCCGACATGTAGCGTAAAGTCGCCCGTCTTGGGCACGTTTAGAATGGCGGTGGCGCCGGAACTGACGCAAAGGCGTTTTTGCGCGTCGAACGTAATAAATTCGGGCGCTTGGCTCGAAATCCAATCGATTGGCGGCATTAGGGAACACGCTCACTTTCGTTTAGTTTACGATAAGTATAGCGTAATTGCGTACGTGCCGCAATAAGTTCGTCGTAGTAACGCTCTAGTTCGGGTCTTGGCTCCGGCGTGGCATAGCGTTCGAGTGCGTCTATTTCCGCCTGTATGGCGGTGAGCACAACGGCGAGTTGGGCGGGCGTTAACAAATACGTCACTCCCTCTCGGCAAATTGCTTGTCAATGTACGCGAGGGCTTCGTCTAGGTGGCGGGTAAGAGCGAGCACGCGTCCGTTGAGGTATTCTCGGTCAGGATTATCCTCGACAAAACACTCTACGCAAACTTGGACGCACATCCCATATTGACTGCGAATATAGTCTACTGCGTCCGCCTTGAAGCGCTTTTTAGCCGCCCGTACTGCATGGCGATAAAATTCATTATTTTTATTCATTACGTCAACCTCCGTTTGATTTCGTTTAATTATAATTATTGTACGCGGATAATCGACGGATGTAAAGCGGGAGTTAACGAAAAGTTTCGACAAATAGCAAGGAGGCGGTAAATTGTTTAATGCGGATTTTTACCCAACGCCCGACGAGCTAATAAAAGAATTGCTCGCGATGAGTATTGGGGGTAATATAAGCCGGCTAGGAATTAAAAAAGATGATGCGGTTACTCTACGCGGTCGTGTACTAGAGCCTTCCGCGGGTAAAGGAAACATCGTTAATTACATTCGGGAAAAATGTAGAAGAAGTGCCGTGAAAATCGATGTGATTGAAAATGATCCGGAACTTTCAAGTCTCTTAACGGGTGCAGGCAATACGGTTGTTTGGTCGGACTTTCTCACGTTTAAGACTTACCGAGAATACGATGCAATCGTTATGAATCCGCCATTTAGTGCCGGCGACAAACACCTACTCTACGCGATCAATCTCGCAAGTAGTCAAATAACGAAAGACTGCGAAATTTACGCGATAATAAACGCAGAAACGATACGAAATCCGTTCAGTAATTCGCGGAAAGAGTTAGCGCGTTTGCTCGATGTTCACAGAGCTAAAATAGAATTCGTAAAAGGTGCATTTAGTTCGGCGGAACGGAAAACTGACGTAGAAGTTGCGTTAATTTACGCGAAAATACGCCGAGACGACGCGAGCGAGGATTTATATCGAAGTGCCATCGACGCGGTGAAGGAAGCGAGAGACGGTAGTGCGGACGAGGCAATTTCATCGGCACTAAGTACGTTTGTCGAGCGTCAAGAAGTGCAAGAGCGCGTTGATGATATTACGAGACTTGTTAGTGAATACGACCAAGCCGTTAAATTGATTCGTGAAGATTATGAAATTAACAAAAAGAAGACAGACTTCTTAAATTATATATCAAATCTGAACGGCGGGAAGATTCATGCCCCTTATGACAATAATTCCGCTAATTACGAGGACGATATACAGAAAATGCGTTCGGCATATTGGGGCTTGATTCTAAGAACGGATAAATTTATGCAAAGGTTAACAACACAGGCGAGAGAAAAATTAAGTCGTCAGTTGGATTCCGCGTCCGACCTAGAAATTAACTTAACTAATATATACATGCTATTACACGCGATAGTGGCGAACTCCTCCGATATGTTGCTAAGTAGCGTAGTTAGTATATTCGAGAAAATAACATCATTTAGCCGTAGGGATTTTTCGACAAATATACACTACTACAATGGTTGGCGTACTAATGACTCCTATAAAATCGGGAAAAAGATCATTTATCCGTTCTTCTCTAATTTCGGAGATTGGGACATGGGCGAGCGAGATAAAAGTTTTGCTAGCGTAGACTATCGAATTAAAGGCTTTGTTCTCGACTTGTTAAAGGCATTTGAACCGTTCCGATCGGTTGAGCATGATTTTACGCGGATAGGAAAAGGGGAGTTCGAAAATGACGTTCTCCGGTTTAAGATGTTTCGAAAAGGCACCGTGCATATTTGGTTTAAAGACTTGGAAACGTTGAATAAGATCAACTATGTTTGCGGGCGTAGCTTTAATTGGCTCCCTACGGAAGAAGAGTTGCGGACCGACGTGAAAGCTCGCGATTATATTGCGAAAGAATTCGGCGATATTCAAACGGACGTAAATCGATTATTAGGAGCGTGAACGAATGGGCGTCAGCAAATTCGACAAGTCAGCGGCACACAAACGGTACGAAACGCGCTACGCCGGCTTAACGACCGGCAAGCAAGTCCGCCTACTCTTACGCGACATACACGCCTTACGAATACGTGCCGAGCAGGGCGACTTTGCGGCGGTGGACGTGCTCGCCGACTTAACTACGGCGGTCACACGGGCGGGGCTGACGGCGAGACAGTGGGAGGCGGTCGAGAACGTCTATTTACGCGATATGACGCAAGAGGACGCAGGGAGAGCGATGGGGGTTAGTCGGCAATCTATGTACGAGTACCTTGAGCGGGCGGAGGAAAAGATATCGGAAATCTACTACTATTGGGCGGGACATGGCGAAGGATATTCAATTAGTGGAGGGGATGCGGTATGAACGAGAACGGTAAATTGTATAAATTCCTAGAAAAAGTCGCTGAAAATAAGGCAGGATATGTCTTGTTGTTATGTATATACAAACTACAATGCGCCTTTACTTTCATAAAGAACTACTTTAAAAGAGATGCGTTTATTGAGGTTCAATATTGTTACTACGGTCAAGTAGGAGACCAGAAAAAAACCAAATTCCCTGACAGTTTCAACATTTATGTTATAGAAAAAGGAAATTGTACTAGTTTATTTAATAAAATTGATTTCTCAGAGGCGGAAAGAATCGCTAAATTACTAACAGAGGACAAAGACAAATTAAAGTTGGAGATAGGCTTAGGGATGGGGACTAGTTATATCATCATTCCGAAATGGGCTAAGAAGCGACTTTCTGACGAGTTATTCGAAGTAGTCGAGAATACTCGTGAAATGGTGCAAGATTATAAGAAATGGGCGGAGGGCGCCGAATGAAATCACTCGACGAACTAATCGCGGAAGATATTACGGACGTAAACTCGAGAATGGACGCAGTAGAGACGTTCTACTTAACCGCGCGATTAAATTGTCGCGAGTTAACTTCCGGAGAAATTGACCGCATTAACAGCTACGTATTACGTGAGGACTTACGCTATAACCACGCGGACAAGATGACACTAATCGAATACCCCGTCATGACCGCTAGGCAGGCGGAAAGACGCGCCAAAAAGGAAACGTCCTTAAAGGCGGTTTATGACGTAGCCACAGACGGTCGCAGACACGCGCCGCCCACACGTAGAAAGCGTAACGACTACGAAAATTGGTCCGTTAATCAACACGCAAAAGCACGGAATAAGGAAAGGCGTGAACAGTACGTGTCCTTCACGAAAGTACAACCGGTAGAGAAGTACGTTATAGACCCGCAAGAAATCGTCGAATATTTACGCGAAAAGTACGGTCGCAAGCTAAAATAACCCTGCAATTTCCGCGATTAGCTGGTATAGAGGTTGAAATCTTGTCGCGGGACACCGTGACGCACATTTAACGCGTAAAAGCGGTCGCATAGACGGCTAAGCTCGCGCAATTTTACAGCCCCGCTTCGGCGGATAAACGGTGACGCGCGAATAAGGCTGGCGTGAAAATGGCGAAACATTGAAACGGGAACGTCCGCGGAATGCTTACGGAGCGCCGCGGTAATATAAACCGAAAAGGGAGTCGATGTACATGGCGGAATCAAACCGCGGAGTAAGTGACGAAGTGACAAAGTCGAGAAGTATCGGCGAAATTACAGCAAAGGTGTCCGTAGACTGTTCGGAAGCAATCAGCGGACTGAAAGCGGTCCAACGTGAAGCACGCAAGGCGACGCAAGAGCTACGGGAACTGGAGTCGACAAAGAGCGAAGGCATTGTCGAAACGTTGCGCGAGTATCACCGAATACAAGGTTATGACGGAAATTGGAATCATGACGACTATATGCGCGGAATGTATAACGCGTTTGAGATGTTGGTCGCTCAAGTTGACGGCAGGGTTCCTGAGTTTAAAGAAACGCCGCACACATCCGACTTCCACCTATATCAAGTACCAACTGCGGACCTAGTTGCGGAATTGGCGCGCAGGGAAGGCGTAAAGGAAATCGCAATTCAGCCGCATCAGCCGTTTGAGATTAGCCGGGTAGAGCCACCGTTCGGTAAGGTTACGGACGAGGAAAGCGGGTCCGCTCGCGTATTAGTGGTGACGGACTGATGGGCGTTAGAGAGACGTGCTCTTTCTGCGGAAAAGAAACGGAACGAGCCGGTCGTGCTTTCGTGGCGAATCCGTTTTGTTCCGGCTGTTACGAGCAACGATTAGAAGCGTCGGGCGCCGTAGATATGCGAGATAATTGGCGCGAGATAGACTTCGGTAATGGATATTCGCGGATAGAAGCGATTGATAGAACGAAATTATGGAAGGCGGCGGCAAAATGAACGAAGAAATTATCGCACATGCGAAAGCTATTTCGGAATGGTTACGCGAAAATAAGAACCCGCACACGGCCGTTGAGATTACGGTTAGTGGCGTAAAGGTAACGTCGGATGACGAGTACGTGCCGTTCATTGAGGCGATTGAGCTTCCGCCTGTTACGCACTTTGTAGAAGTTCCGAAAACATACTAAGCGCCTTAACGGGCGTTTTTTTTTGCGTTTAAAAGTTTAACGGAGGTGTCGCTAGTGAACGATAAACTATTTTGCTATTCAACTACGCTTATGTATTTCCTGCGCTCAAACGGTGTCCGCTACGAGTATACAACGCTCCATAAACGGACGGGCAACCGCATGTGGGTATTCGCGAAAACTGACCGCGTAAAAGCGCTGCTCGACGAATACGACGCACGCAAGGCGGACTACAAAGCGAAAATAGGCGCGGAATAAACGGCGTCAATAGTTAACGGAGGTATTAGTAAATATGACGAAGCTAAGCAATTTTACCGCGGTAAGCAACGACCTTAAGCCGGTCTTGTTCGCGAATCCTGCCGTCGGGTATGCGGAAATCGCCGTGTATTTGTACCTCGCGATGCACGTACAAGTTAGCGAGGATGCCGGCAAGGGTACGCCTAACGGAAAGCAAGGCTACGCGTACACGACTAAGGCGAGAATGCAAGGGGAACTCGCGATAGGTAAGACGAAGCTGAACCGGTCGCTTGACGTGCTGGAGGCGGAAGGGTTGATTAAGGCGCGTGAGGTGGCGAATAAGTACGGAGGGAAGCCGTTGAAAGAGTACCGGCTGAGTGACGAGTGGAAGGGCGCTTTAGCGGATCGAAGTACGATCTAGCCCTTCGCAAAGGACGATCTAGCCCTTTGCAAAGGACGATCTGAACCCTATTAAGAAGATTGAACTTAAGTATATTGATCTTAAGAAGATTGAAAAGATGGCGGGGCAAAAGAAAGAGATCATTCGTCACTACGTTCCTCAACAAGCATTCACTAACGTTCATACTTGTAAATATATCTGTCCGCGAAAGGTTTTAACTAAAAGAGAAGAAGATCTTTAGATTATTCGAAGAAGGCAAGCCGAGCCAGCCACGCGCCGCGCCATCGTGCTATAATAGCCGTTGGAGGTGGCGGTTATGGACGAGCAATATGCGCAGGCACTAGCGGAATTACGCGAAGGCACTATCGATGAGTACCGCGTTGCTAAAGCGGACTTTCTTGCGTTCCGCGTCGTATTATTGGCGCAGGAGGATGCGCAGAGTTTTCGAGGGAACGCACAAATCGGCGGAGACGTCGTATATACGTATGAGCCGGGATGGACGAAATAGGACGTCGCTATAGCCCTTTGTTGTGTCGCTATATTGGCGCGTATATAATAAAGAAGCGTGTAGGTTGCGGTTATACACGAAGGTCAACGGAAGGGCTTCGCTATAGGCGTTGTATTTGCGGGCATTTTAAGGCGTTATAGGCTACGTAAGGGTTTCGGTATAAGGGCGATGTAAAGTCGCTATATGCGCGGTGATATGGCGTTATTTACTAGGCTAGCGATTCACCGCGGAAGCCCTTCGAAAACTCACGGGGTCAGCCGGTCGCAAGCCGAATATGCCATTCCGTTTATGCACGATTCTATACATCGGTCGCGTGCATAGTTATACGTAGTGTAACGGTATAATGCGGACTTATACGCGTGTATATTTGCATAACGAAACTTGCACCGATTTGACGGGCGAAACCGTTGGCACGCAAGGGATTCGATTGAATGTAAGTTGACATAATAAAGATTATCGGAAGCAAATGATGTATATTAATGAATATGATATGCACTCTAATTGTCGTAATTGTGTGAAAAATTGAAACAATTCTGACAATTAAGTTACCCCGGGGGCATCATTCGACATTTTATGGCGGACTGACCCGTAATCATTTCCGCCAAATTTTTAAATCTCGGGGACTCTCGCCCTCGCCGAACATAGCACGCCTAGATTTTGCCGTCCTAACTACGGTGATTTAGGCGTTTTTCGCGTTCCCTAGACCGATAACCCTCGGCGGACTTAAAAACGCTAATTACACGCTAAAACGAAAGGAGCCAGACACATGGCGAAAACTAGACGCGATAAACTCGCGGAACAATTAACGGCCGCCCAACAAAAAGCGGTCTATTTGCTGTTAGATAACGAACTAAAGCCGAAGGAGGAACGGTTAACGCAGGAAGAAATCGCGGCAGCCGTCGGACACGACCGTACGACCGTTTACAAATGGCGCAAAGAAAATCAAGTATTTATCGAGTACAAAAAGGAAGTTGCGAAGGATTACTTAGGTGACGCTGTAGGCATATTCGCGAGACAGCTAATTAAGTCGATGGAAGGCACCAACGGAGTACCATCGCAAAAAGGACTGGATTTATTCGCGAAAATGATGGGCTTTATCAAGTCCGAGCACGCAATCGAAATCAATACGGGCGGGGCGCGTACTGCGGAAGAAATCGAGGCGGACGTGGCGGCGCTCGACAAAGAACTCGAAGAATTAACGCGCAAGGACGACGCTTAATTGGCGCTAGTCAACGGAGAATGGCTCGACCGCCCAGCACGCGAAGCCCGTATCGAATTGCTCGCCCAACGTGTGGTCAAACTCGAACAACTGCGGAAACAAGGCGCAGCTCGCGACTCGCACGTCGATTTATTAATCGCGGACAAAAAGGAATTAATACGCTTGAACCGAGTGCACCGTGCCGAACGCGATGTGCTCTTTTTTACGTACGAATACTTTAGCGACGACCGCAACCCAGATAATCTATCGAACTTAATCCCGGCGGGGCAGACGTTAGCGGGCGCGGCTAATTTCCACCGCGAGCTATGTGGCTTGCTCGACCAAATAGCGGCGGGCGACATCGACTCTAACGTAGGGTGGTCGGTAGGTAGACGGCACGCAAAGACGGCGTATTTATCTAACGCGTATCTGTGCCATCAAATCGTCTACCGGATGCAGAAGTACATCGTAGAAGTATCGGAAACGACCGACGTAGCGGGCGACTTTATTAAATGGACGGTCAATCAGCTTAAATTTAACGACAAGCTGCGCGAAGATTTTGGCGCGTTGTTGCACGAAAAACCGTCGATGAACGAAGTCGATAACAAGTACGAATTTATTACCGCGACAGGCACGAAGGTTGAGGCGAAGGGTATCGGCACGCAAATGCGCGGACTACGTCATTTGTCGGAGCGACCCGGCTTATTTATACTCGATGACCTCGAATCGGGCGAGAACACGAACACGCCGGAATTACGCGCGAAGAATTTACATTGGTTCCGGTCAGAAATGCTCGAAGCGCTCGGCTTTGGCGGGCGTTGTATCTACATGGGAACGATTGTCCATTACGATAGTTTACTGAATCACGTACTCAACAAGCGGAAAGACTTTGTATCGCGCAAATTCCCCGCTATTTTGTCGTGGTCTGAACGCGAGGATTTATGGGACGAATGGCAAGCGCTATATAACGCAGATGACCCGAAGGCTAAAGAAAACTCCGACGCCTTTTACGAAAAGCACCGGAAAGAGATGGACAGAGGCGCCGAGGTCTTATGGCCGGAAATGTACTCGTACAAATACTTTATGGAAAAACGCGAAGATATGGGCGCAAGGGCGTTCAATCAGGAATACCTCGGAAATCCGGTCGATGAAGAATCGCAGGTTTTTCGTGCCGAGGATTTCGTTTACTTCGTCGAATCGGACATCGATTTTACGCGTTTCCACTACGACTTTTACGCCGCCGTCGACTTAGCGATGGGTAAAGAACGCGGGGACTATTCCGCCATTATTACGTTGGCAAAGCGCCCGGATTCGCCGGTTTGTTATGTCGTTGATACGTATATCGCGAAACAGAAGCCGGACGCGTTTATGCAAGAAATCGTCAAGCGGGCGCTTAAGTATCAATACGAAGCCATCGCAGTCGAGTCACAGCAATTTCAAGAATGGTTCGCGGAAAAGTTAGGCGAAGAGCTGCAAAAACACGGATACCCCGCTCATACGCGTTTAAAGCAAGTGAAGCAGAAAATCCGTAAGCAATTACGTATTGAAGCGCTGGAACCGGAAATTAAGTCGGGGCGTATTCGGTTTATGCGTAGCCAGCGACTATTGCTCGAAATGCTCGAATTGTACCCGAACCATAATCACGACGACGGACCGGACGCTTTAGCAGACGCGTATAAAATTGCTAAGTCCAGCAAATCCGTTGTACGCACGCTTAAAACAAGAACACGTTAGAAAGGAGGTAGCGTATGGCAATCCGAATACAGCCCGACTATAACATTATGTCGCCGCCGGAGATGGACGATTTGTTATTTTCGCCGTTTCAGCAAGCGCTAGGTAAGCAGACGTGGGCACGAATACAACAGCAACTACGGAACTACGATTACTATGACGGAAAGCAACACGTAGACCCGGAAACGGGCGCACTTGTCCCCGCGAAAGATTTACCGCGACCTTTCGGAATGGATTACGATCCCACGCGTTACACGACGAACTATTTTAAGTCGTTTATCAAACGTAAAGCTCGCTGGCAAATGGGCGGTCAGCATGGAATAAGCGTACCGCCGACGCAAATAGACGACGTAGCCGAAGCCGCCAAGCCTGAATATGAGCCGTCAACCGCTCAGAAATCCGAAAACGAGCGTGCCGAAAAGTATGAGCGTTTATTATACGATTTATGGCGCGAAAACAAGATGCGCGAACGATTATTACAGGCGGCGAGAGATCGTTTAATCGCGGGACGTGTCGCATGTAAAATCGCGTTTAATCCTCGTAATGGTAAAATGCGCTGGATATTCGAATCGGACGATAAAGTGGTGCCGGTATTTTCCGAGGATGATTTCGAGGACTTGCTCGCGGTTCACTTTATTAAAACGAAAATGGTCGACGAGGAGCCGTTAATCCAAAAGCAATCGTACACGATGGAGGACGACGGCTTTTGTTATCTCGAAGAGAAAATCTATCGTCAAGACTTATCTGTCTATAAAACCGTTACCAAGAAAGAGAGTTTACAGCTAGATTTTATTCCGGTAGTACTATTTCCGGTTACAGACTTAACGGGCGAGCACGGCGACGTGAGCGAAATCGAGGACATGAAGTCGCAAACCGACGTCCTTAACGCGATGAATGAGGACGCAATCGACTCGTTAAAATTCGAAATGTTTTCGATGACCGCGCTAATAAACGCGGCTGAAGGTACGAGCGACGGTATTAAAGTAGCGCCCGGCTCTATTTTAGAGTTACGCGGAACATTTGACGGAGCAGCTCCCCAAGTCGAAAAAATCGAAGGCGGTTTCCGTTGGAAAGAAGCGTTTAAGGATCAGTATTCGCGAGTAAAAGGCGCTTTACATGAAATCACGTCATTACCGCAAATTGTCCCGCAAGAGCTAAACTTCGGCGGGCTGAACGCGGACGCTTTACACGTATTATTTCAAGACATTATCCAAGAAACCGAGGAACATTGGCTCGTATGGGGGCCGAGATTATCGGAGCTACACGAAAAGACTATCCGTTATATGCAGGCGCGGTCAGCTCGACCTAACTTCGCGTACGACCGAAATGTCGTTAAATCTATTGGAACGAACTATGCGAATGAGATGCGTTTTGTCTTACCTTTACCGGATAATCGCCAAGAACTCGTAAACTTACTAACTCTCGAAATGGATGCTGAACTAGAATCGCAAGCAGGCGCAATGAACCGACTTGGCGTCGAAAACGTCAGCGCCAAAAAGCAAGAAATCGCCAACGAACGCGCGTCACGTCGAGAAAGAATCGACCCATACGCAGGATTAGAAGGCGAAGAACCCTCGTCCGAGTTGACGTAAAAATAGGAGGAACAAATGAAAAAACGTATGCTATTACCGATTAATTTGCAGTATTTCGCGGAACCAAACGAAGAACCAACGGAGCAGAACGTGAATGAACAACCGGAAGAGACTCCGGAAGGAGAAAGTCCTACTAAGAAGCAAAAAGTTCCGTATGATCGCTTTAAAGAGAAGATTGACGAAGTAAACGACTTAAAGCGTCAGTTAAAAGAGTTCGAAGAAGCGAAGCAGGCGGAGGAAACGAAAGACTTAGCGGACAAGCAGCAATGGAAAGAGCTTTACGATAAGTCGCAAGAACAGCTCGCTGAAATTAAGCAATCGGCATTTAACGCGAAGAAAGAAGCTATGCTTGCTAAAGCCGGTTACACAGACGAGCAAATCGCTAAGTATGGAAAGTATCTCGAAGGCGAAACGGACGAGGAACTAAGAGCATCATTAGCGGAATTAAAGGCGGATATCGCGCCGAAACAAGGTGGAGTTGACCCGATATTAAATGGAAACTCACGTCAGGAGTCGACGATCTTAGAACCGGAAACGAAAGCGAAATCATATTACCAACAATTGAAAGCGTCGGGTCGTTTACGTAAGTAGGCGGTTCGTTGACTTTAAATATTAAATAACAGGGGGAATTAAGTAATGGGTTCTTATAATTTACAAACTAGCCGCACGGATTTCGTTGGCGGTAAAAACATTCTCGCGTCTCAGCATTTACAATTCGTGGAAGCTGGCGCAACTTTAGACGCTGCTGCAATCGGAGCCACTTACGTCGAGTTAGGTTCTGCAATCGGCAAGAAAGCTAACGGGAAATGGGAAATCTTCGACGCGGTAGGCGAGTACAGCGAGTTAGGAATTTTGAACATTGACGTAAACGTTGACGGTGTTAACGACGAAATCGTTGGCGAGGTAATTGTTCGCGGATCAGTATACGAAGCTAAGTTACCGAGTAATGTAACTGCGGAATTTAAAGAAGCGACAAAACCACTAATTCGTTATGTAAATCACGTTTAATCGGACGCACCGTAAATCGGGCGTCTTTTTTCTTTGACCAAAAACAATATTAGGGGGAATTTTATATCATGGCTGGTATCACACATTTAGAGCAATTTCAAAAACCTTATCTTAAAGGATTAATCGACGAATCAATTCAAGACCGCACAGAAACTTTAGGCGACCGTTTCTTACCGAACGAGAATACGTATTCGAATACTTTCGCGTATGACGTTATCAAAAAATCTAAGCACATCGGCGCGATGATCGGTTACGGTTCAGAGCCGCCGGTAGTTGACCGTGACGCAGTAGCAAGCATGTCCGGTGAAATCGCGAAAATGGGGTTAAAGTACATCGCAACGGAGTCCGAATTACTTGCGTTACACCAAGCTCGTAACAACGGTGAGAAGTCCGCAATGGTTGAACGTTTAACAGTAAAAGGACTTGATCTGGTCGAAGCTATTAGTCGTCGTATTGACGTAATCAAAATGGAGGCATTAACGAAAGGTACTTTCGCGTATAACAAAAACGGCGTAAAAGTTGCCGTAGATTTCGGAATCCCTGCCGAGCACAAAGTAGCGCTAACGGGCGAAGGGTGGAACGACGTTAACCGTGACGTAGTAGGCGACCTTTTATCGTGGGTTGACACGTATGTTGATTCGACTGGTCAACGTCCAAGCGTAATCTTGATGTCGCGCGAAGCTAACGCAAAGCTTTTACGTAACCTTAACATCGTAGTTGAAGCCGGTCGTCCTGACGGAGTAACACGCGTAAATCAAGCGCAATTAAACGAAGTATTACAAGGCTACGGCTTACCGACTATCCAAATCGTTGACGACCGCAAGGTAACGGTAAAAGACATCTACACAGGCGAGCAAGAAGTAATCGAGTTCATGCCGGAAAATCGCATAGTATTCCTAAGCGAAGGCGTAGGTAACTTCTTAGTCGGACCAACGGTAGAAAACGGATTCCAGCCGGGCATCGTATTAGAGGCGAAAGACGTTGACGAGCCGATCCAATCAATTTTACGTGCTGTAGCTGCGGGCTTCCCTGCCGTCGAGGACCCTGCGCTAATCTTCCACGCGGACGTATATAGCGTATAATGGCGCAAGTTAAAATCGAAGTCCTTGACGCTGTTATCGACGGCAAGCGTAAAGGCGAGCAATTAACGGTCGAGTCAAAAGACGCGGCTTATTTAATCGGAATTGGCTACGCGAAGGAGGTCGTTGTTAAAGCGACCCCTAAACGTAAGCCTAAAGCAACGAAAAAAGACGAAGAATAAGGAGGCGGTCGGATGGCGACTATAGACGACTTAAAAACGCGTTTGCTCGCTCGCTTTCGAGCGGTTCCGGGGGTAACGGACGAGGACGTGGCTACGTGGGTTATAGAGTCGATGATTTATCACGGCTATAGCGACACGTCCGACGTCCCCGAAATAGATACGGCTAAAATCTTACTATACGCGCAAGGTGACGGATGTTTTCAAATCGCGGCGCAAGTCGGGCATTATTTCCAGTATACGGACGGCGAGGAAGCGGTCAATAAGTCGATGATCTCGGACAATTATCGAAAGCTAGCGCGTGAATTACGAATTGAGCACAGGCGTAAAATAGCGGAGGATCGTGCGAGGTTTAGTACGTTTAAAGCACCGCGGAGACAAGACCGATGACGAATCAGGAACGGCTCGACGCTATACTCCGCCGGGTAAGCGACCAACACGGAAAGCTTAACGCGAAACAACAAGCATATGCGATTCGAGAAATTGGTCGTGTGCGGGGCGACATAGCCGACTTGCTTGCGGACTTTGCGGGCGCTGACGGCTCGATTGAGAGGCGGAGACTTAACCGGTTACTACGCGAGCTTGACGAAGTGGAGCGGAACATACGTAGATACGGCGACGCAGCTATGAGCGGGATAATCACGGAAACGGCGGACTGGACGACGACCCGAATTAACAACGGATTAGAGCGGGCAATCGGGTCAGCCGGCGTGACCGCGAATATGGAGCAAATTAACCGCCAAGTCGTTAATTACGTAGCTCGGCGCTTTGAGTCGGATGGACTTGTGCTATCTGACCGTGTTTGGCGCTTGGCAGGCGATGAACGGGACAAGATAGCGTCCGTCTTACGTACGGACATTTTACGCGGAGAATCGGTCGGCACTATGATACGAAATGTCCGTCGCGTACACGATAATGATACGTGGAAGATAGAGCGCCTAGTCGTCACGGAAGGGAATACGGCGTATCGAGCGGCTGCCGACTTTAACGCGAAAGCCTCCGAAGTCGTAACGGGCTTGCGCCTTCACCCCGGAATAAAACGTTCAAAAGGTTGCGTAGACCTCGCGAATGAGGATCGGTATGGACTCGGTAAGGGCGTATTCTTGCCGGGCGATTCCGACGTTTACAATCCGCATCCAAACTGCACCTCATACGTGACATACGAAATAGATTCGAGGTGGTTGTAATGTTAACGCAAGAGGATATCGAATTTATACGCGCCACTAGGCGGGAAGTGGTCGCCGGACGCGAAAGATTAATTACGGTCACTTACGAAGGAAAGCCCGACCGCGACCCGTTCACTAACGAGCCGATACAGGGAACAGGTGGAGGTACTCGTAATGTTAACGCAGTTGTGACGGAAGTGTCATCGCTATCAAAAGCCGAGCGAATTTTAGTCGGCGGAATAGAGGCGGTAGTCGGCGATCTTTGGTTTAGCGTAGATATCGACTTAATTATCGACATTTATGCCGCGCTAAGATACGTCGAACATGACGACAAAGATTACGAGTTAATCGCGCAGGACAAAAAAGGTATCGGCGTTCGAAATCGCGTTGAATTTTTAGCGAGGCGACGCGTATGAAGATGAACGTCAGCATACACGGAGTTAGCGAACTCATTAAAAAATTAGACAGCGGCACTCTTGACCGCGACATCGACCGCATCACCGAAGCCTACGCGACAAAAATGGCGAACTCATCCGCGGAAATGGCTCCGGTCTACCGCGGCTTTTTACGTAACTCTATTATCGCGAGTGTGCGGCGCGAAAAGTTGATGCTTTGGACGTGGGGGTCGAACTTACCGTATGCTCGACGCCAAGAATACGAACATGTCGCACGTAAAGGCTTTATTCGTAAAGCGGTATGGGAACACCGCCAAGATTACCGAGATGCGATTGAACGTCGCGTAAAGGAGTTCGGTAAATAATGCAGCACGCTATTACGTTTTCAATCGTTAATTATTTGCGGGTGGCGACCGGAATCAATGCGATATGGTTATTTGACGGCGTTAAGTTGCCGGCAGAAAAGCCGTTTATCACGGTCGAGCAAATGCAAAACGGCGAGTCATTTATATCGAAAGGTCGCGAAACGGCACGCACAATACACCGATTCCAGGTCGGCTATCACGCGTCGACCGCGAGCGACCGCGCCTTTAAGCAGAGCGAACTGACGGACATTTTTAAATTTGACGAATTTGACTTACTCGATACGACGCAATTACCCGCGCCGATTATCGGGTCTTTTTTATGTGATTTAACGGCTGTCACACCGATATCGCCTGAAAATGTGGCGGACGTGACAAATTATCATCGCGTTTACTTCGATATCGAGGTAGACCGCACATATAACAGGAGGCGATAAATTTGGGCAGAGCGTATAAAGGCGAAGAGATAATTTTCGCGGTAAAAATCATAGCGAACGAGGATACGTTAGTAAGACCGTTTAACCAAACAGACGGATCGCGTAATATCAGCGCGGACGAAATCGAGCTAGACACGAAAGACGGCGCAGGCGCAGACTACGGAAAAGTAACGGAAGAAGTCTCGCTTGATGGTATCGTAACCGAAGGAGATCCTTTCGTTGACTTCGCGAAAGAAGCTATCCGCGGAAAGAAATTCATCGAAATCTACGAAATCAATAAGCGCACGCTAGAAGCGGAAAAAGGCGAATACATGATTCAGTCGTTTGAGAAAACCTACTCTAACGGGGAGTTCGCTAACTATAACCTTTCCGCGAAACTTAACGGGGTAGTCACGAAAGAAACTATCACGGAAATTCCGGAAGGTGCGCAAGACGTAAATCCATAAGGCGTCCTAACGGGCGTCTTTTTATTATCGAAAATTACCGAAAAGGGCGGTTGATTATACATGGCGACATTTGAAATTGAAGGAAAAGAATACGAATTAAAGCTTACTTACGCGTCGGTTAAATATCTCGACAAACATTCCGAAAACGGGCAAATGGGACTAGTCGGACTTGCGATGATGGGTGACTTAGACATTTTTCCGCATATCGTACACGCAGGGCTATTCCACGCTAAACAAAACTTTACACTCGCGCATATTGAAGCGGAAATCGAAAAAGCGTTCGAAGCCGAAAAGCTCGACCTAGACGGAATCATTAAGCTCTCTAACGAGGTCGTGACGAAATCTTTTTTCTACAAGAAAACCGTCGACAAGTTCATGAAACTGAGCGGAGATCCGAAGGCGACGGAAGCATTAGCGAAATTGACGGAATAGGCGAATTAACGTCGGTAGAGCAAGCGTTGTTTGCGGGGTGGCGGTACCTAAAGCTTACGCCTGACAAGATTTACGATATGACTCCGCGAGAGTTTACATTGCTAATCAAGGCGCAAGAGAAACGGAAGCAAGACGAAAGGCACGAAACAGCCACGTACATTATATGGCTTACAAAAGCTGACCGTGAAAAACAGCCAAAGCCCACCGACTTATATACACATCCGGACATCGAAGCGGAACTCGGAAACAAAGCCGAAGAGTCGCGTAACAATGCCGACTGGCTTTCGCAATTTAACTTTAACGGAAAGGAGGAAGCGTATGATTAACGACATACTCGTGAGGGTTGGCGCTGACATATCGGATTTTACGCGTAAGATGGGGCAGGTCGTTAAGGAATCACAAGGATTAAGTAGTCAGATAAAAAATGTCGGAGACTCTATGTACAATCTCGGATCAAAAGCTACGAAAGCAACTGCCCCGATCACAGCACTAGGCGCAGCGGTCGGCACGCTGGGACTTAAGCGTTTAATGGAAGGTGAGCGAGTCGCGATTATGTTTGACACCATTTACGATTCCGCCACGGACGCAGAAAAAGCGATGGAAAGCGTACTTGAAATCGTTAAAGGAACGCGGTACGGATTAAATGAAATTGCTGACCCGTTCGCGCAGTTGAAATCAACTGGCGTTGAGGACGCGACTGCACAAATGGCGATACTCGCGAATATGAACTTAGCGTCTATGAAAGGTGATACGGAGTTAGTACAACGTTTAACGCGTTTACAACAATCGGCGCTCGCAATGGGTCGGATGGACGGTACGTTAATTAATCAATTTGCATCAGCTTTTGTTGATGTACCACTTATTGTCGGTAACGCGTTAGGAAAGACGCGAGCAGAAACACGAGATTTTTTATCGAGTGGCGCATACGACGTAGAGGAAATCATGAATATTATCTCCGAAGGCGTATTGAACGGTTCAAAAGGAATCGCCGGCGAAACGGTAGCAATGGGCGGAATGATTGACGCGGAAGGTCAAACGCTTGCCGGTAAATGGGCGAATATGAAAGCGGCGATGGCGCGTGCGGGCGAAACCGTTTGGAAGGATTCGGGCGCATTTGACGGACTTAAAACCACGCTCGAAGGGATTACGGACGCGTTCGACAATACAGCGGAGGCTTTCGTTCCTGCGGCAAAGGCAATCGCAGGGGCTATTAAAAACGTCGTAGATATCGTCATGGGTGCGGTAAATTGGTTTGTCGGCTTAAATGAATCTACGCAGCAATTACTCGCAAATATCGTGGTCGGTGCCGTTGCGTTCGGTCCGATACTAATGATCATGGGCAAACTTATATCAGCATTTAGCATTTTCGCACCGGTTATCAAATTAATATCTAACGGAGTTAAGGCGTTAGGGGCGGTCTTTGGCATTGCTACCGCTAAAGTTTGGCTGATTGTCGGGGCTATTGCGGCGGTTGTCGGCGGGCTTATATACGCGTATAACAACGTCGAATGGTTCCGCGACATGGTTAATGTGGCGTGGCAGGCTATTGTTGATGCGGCACAAATAGCGTTCGGTTTGCTCTTAGAGGTAATCGGAATTGCGCTTGACTTTGTCCGCGGTCTGTGGGAAGAACACGGCGAGACGATTATCAACGCGGCAAAGGCTGTTTGGGAAACGATTCTAACCGTAATTGAAGAAGTGGTCGGCTTTATTAGCGGTATTATTCAGCAAGTTTTCGGACACATCCAACAGTTTTGGGCGAAACACGGCGAGGCAATTTTAGAGTCGGCGTCTACTGCGTGGAATAGCATCAAGACGGCTATTGAAGCTGTATTGGGGGTAGTTAAGGCAGTAATCGGCGGGGCACTCGGATTTATTAAGGGGCTATTCGAAGTAATTTGGCCAGTCATTTCCGGGATTGTAGAGGTAGCGTGGAACTTAATTAAAACGATCATATCGACCGCGATTGACGTTGTGGCGGGCATCATCGACTTTGTAATGTCGGTCATAAAAGGCGATTGGGAGAGTGCTTGGGATGCGATATGGGGCATCGTTACTAATATTTGGGATAACATCGTCGGTTTTTTCGAAGGCGTCGACTTATTCCAAATCGGTAAGGATATTATACAAGGGCTGATAAACGGAATAGGCGAGATGGCTTCGGCTGTTTGGGAAACGGCGAAAGGGATCGCAAACAACGTTATTGGAGCAATTACCGGTACGCTTGATACGCACTCACCTTCGCGACTAATGAAAAAAATCGGTAAATGGACAGGCGAAGGCTTGGCGATGGGTATGGATGATATGGTCGGGTCTGTAGGCAAATCTGCCGCTAAACTAGCGCAAGCCGCCATTGTACCGGTCACGTCGGCGGAATTATCGCCGTCGCTAACGTCGTCGTCGAAGTTAAGCTCGTCGCTGGACGTTAATCACCGTGACGACACCGCTGTACCGTATTTAGCACGCATAGCCAACGCAATGGAAGCGGGTCAAGACGTATATATCGACGGCAAACTAGTCGGCGCCGCGGTAAAAGACACGGTCAGCCGCGAATTACAAAAAGATCAACGCAATGTAGCGAGAGGGGCGGGATTACGCTATGGCTAATGAGGCAGACGTATTTTTAGACGACACGCGACTACAAGACCGCGGCTGGCGCTTCCGCCTTTCGTCCGAGGAGCCGGGCTTGCCGGAATTGCGTAACCGAACGGTCACAGTGCCGGGGCGTCACGGTCATTACGACTTTGGCGCCTATTTTGGTGCGCGGGAATTTATGCTCGACGCCGTGCTCGAACGCCAGCCGACTTATGCGGACATTAATCGAAAACTTGACGAGTTAAAGGCGGAACTACTCGACGCGCAAGGGCGTCCTAAAACGCGCAAGCTTCGATTCGGCGACGCAGTTGACCGCTACTTTAACGTGCGTTTAAGCGGGGCACTAACGGTGGAACGCGTTGCTAACCTCGCGATTATTAAAGTACCGTTGACCGCGTCGGACCCGCACGCTTATTCCGTAGTTTCTGCGGACGAGATTACGTGGGGAAGCGAAATTATTACGTTTGACTGGAATTACCTGCTCGGACACGAAAGCGGAGGCGGAGTTGTTCGTGTGGTCGCTCCTACTACACAATCCGTGACCATAAGCGGACAGGCGGTTAAGCCGGTCATTACGTTAAGTGGTGCGGGCACAAACGTAAGGGTAGCCGCGAATGGTCGGGCGTTCACGTTGGCTTCGCTTGGAGGGGCGACATGGATCGTGGACTGTGAATCGGAAACAGTGACGAGAAACGGAGTGGCTAGGTTCGACGCATTAAACGGTGATTTTATCGAGCTATTGCCGGGTAATAACGTCCTGTCAATAGCAGGTTCAGGACTGAATTTTGACTTTATAGTCAAAGCTCGAGATATTTTCTTATAGGAGGTTGACGATGGCTGTCTCACATATTAACTCCAACGACTCTTTAAACACTGGGAGAATAAAAGTAAACCAGACTATTGATAATATTAAAAGGTCCTTAGTATACTATTCACTCCCATATAATACCGAAATTCCTGACTATGACGGAGTTACAGGTATTTTCGACTTTAAAGGGGATGGCACAGCTAGAATAATTTGGGAGGATGAATGGTACGAGGTTCCTGCCAATACAAGAGTTATAAATGAAACCGAAGGATCCCATGCGAAATTACTATTCAACACATCAACAAAACAATTTTATTTTATTTATTCATATTCTCCTACCAGTTTAGATGAATTAACCCTAGCGATGGTTAGGTCATCGTCCGCAGGAGGTACTAGAGCTTACTCAGATTTATTTGAGATAACTCTTAGAGGGGAGCAGCAGATTTTTAACAACTCTATACATTCAGACAAACTAACCGCGAACGCTTCAAATTTAGGATACTTACCTCCGTCTAACCTAAAGAAGCCCACATATAACCCTGATAGTAAAGTATTTAGCTTTAATAGCGATGGAACATCTAGGATAATTTACGGAAATTCTTTTTATACTATCCCCGACAATCTAACAATAATTAATACTCGTACGCAGACTCATTCAAGGTTAGTGTTTGACACTAGAACACAAGATTTTTTGTTTACAAGCGCATATGGGCCTATAGGTAATAGTCGGATAGCATTGGTTACTATTCGCGAAATAAATGACGGAGTACGTTTAAACTCTCCATTTTTTGATGTGGATATTGAAACAAAAATTGATGATGCGTCTAGTGTTTTGTTTAGAGCTACAAAGACGCGGTCCCCAGGTAGAAATATTAGTTTTGTTTTTTTGACAGACACGCATGGAGATTGGGGGAACTCCTATAGGGTAATGAACGATAACTTCCAAAGTTTATCGCAAATGACGTCGTACGGTAAAATTGATTTTGTTGTACATGGGGGGGATTTGCATAGCGGCTATTACTCGGATAAAGATGAAGCTTTAAGGAATTTTATGGAAAGTATGAAGTCTATGGGAAGCTATGTCCCTGTTTATCTAGTGAATGGTAATCATGATGATAACTCTTATTCGATCAACAATAACAACCAAGCACATCTAACGGTTACTAGGCGGGAATGGGCTAACTTTGTTATTAAAAATTTCGAACACGAGGTATGTTTAGATCTAAATAATCCTCTATCTAGGTATTTTTACAGAGACTTTACAGACCAAAAGGTACGAGCCATTTTCTTGGATGCCTGTGATTACCCGTATATACCCCTAGATGATGGAACCTTAAAATATTCAGGGAACACAAACGGGCTAGGTTATAGTCAAAGTCAGATTAATTGGTTAGTTAATAATGCATTAGATTTACAAGGTAAAGAAGATTATCAACTACTGATATTCACTCATATAGGAACTAGGAAAAGTGTATTACAAACATGGCAAGGAGTTCCTAAAAATAGTGAGTCGATTGAGGGCATTTTGAAGGCGTTTAAGGAGGGGTCTAATTACTCCTACCACTCGAATGCGGAGGATTGGGAGGTGTCGGTAGAAGTGACATTTGATAGGTCCCATGACATAATCGGAATATTCTATGGACATACACATAGAGATTTTTTTTCTAAGCCTAACGATTTAGGTATCCCATTCTTTAACACTACGATGTGTCAGTTATCTACTAATGGGGCGATGGATGTAATTACTATTAACTTAGACGATAAAGAAGTACATGCAACTAGGTTAGGCGATGGATCAGACCGAAGTTATCAGTACGGAACCGAGAATATGTCAAATGATTAAGGTGTACTCACGCAATATGACGCCCCTAGGACGCCTAACCAACGCCTTCAACGTCGGTTACACCATCGAACTAAACGGACTAGGCTCGGCAACCTTCACGCTACCACTCGACGACCCAAAGAACGCGCTATGCACGCCATTTAATTTCGTCGAACTATACGATAACGGCGAACGCGTCGACCTCTACCGCATTATGCCGAAAGCAACGGAAAAGTCGGAATCGACCGAAACCATCACGTATAACTGCGAACATGTACTCGCGACTCTTATTGACGACGTAATTTTCGGCTATTTTCAGCGGTCAAATTATACGACGCGCGCAGTCCTTACCGATGTACTCGCGTATCAAGAATCCACGCGCTGGATACTCGGCGACTGCGACTTCACGCGTTACTTCCATTACGGGGCGGAACACGAAACGGTGTTATCCGTCCTTTTAAGCGTGCCTCGACCGTTTGATGTCGCGTATCAATGGACGTGGGACACTACGGTCTTTCCGTGGGTTCTCCACTTAAAAGCGGCGACCGACGAAATTTCCGGCGAGGCGCGTTGGGGCAAAAACATCGTCGGCATTACGAAGGAAGAGGACCCGCTGCCCGTCGCCACACGAATTTATCCGCTCGGCTACGGCGAGGGCGTCAATCAACTAAATATTCGCGCTGTAAACCCGACCGGGCTTCCGTACATTCAAGCGGACACGGTGGCGGACTATGGCGTAATCAATTATATTTGGGTCGACCGCCGCTATGAGGATGTCGACTCTTTGTTTTCCGCGGCAAAAATAAAGCTCGAAGAATTAAAGCGACCGCTGCGGTCATATACGCTCGACCTCGTCGAATTGAAATTGCTCGGCGACTATAGCCGGTACGACGTCGGCAAACTAGTCCGCATACATGACGCTGACATAGGCGTGGTTGATGTGCGCGTAATGAAGTACGCAAAGTCGGACGTTGGCGAACAACCGTGGGCAGTATCGCTTGAAATCGGCAACAAGCGCGACAATTTAGCCGTCAGCCAAACGGACTTAGAGCGACGACAACAAATTAACGACACCTATTCGCAAGGGTCAACTAACGTCGACTCGTATCCATATCAAGATAACTGCGACGCCCAGCACCCCGCGGTTATTCGTTTTTACTTGGACGAGGACTTAATTAACGTAAATACGCTTGACCTAACGCTAGAGACGTCTAATTTTCGCGCATATAGCCGGGCAATCGAAGGCGGAGGCGCGGTCGTATCGTCTACGTCCGCAGGCGGTGCTGTCGTTAAGTCAACGTCAAGTGGCGGCGGCTCAACGCAAACGAGTACGAGCGGAGGAGGTACAACTGCGAGTAGTTCAAGCGGCGGCGGCACTAGTACGTCGACTTCGAGCGGCGGCGGCACATCTACTAGTACGTCAAATGGCGGAGGTAGCACGCAGACTAGTGCTGCGGGCGGAGATCATAAGCATACTATGTTTGTGCGTAATAACGATGTTTCAGGTCCTCCGCCGCTAAATATGTACGAAGCTTCCAACGGTTCTTTGGTGCGGTTGGAAGCGGCGAATCAAGTTCTCGAAACGTGGGGGAGTTCCGGAAATCACACGCATTCTGTGGCGGTTCCTACTCATTCGCATAACTTTACGGTACCTTCGCATTCGCACGATTTTACGGTACCAAACCATACCCATAATGTGACGATACCGAATCACAGCCATAATGTGGTTATACCCGCGCACACTCACGAAATTGATATACCGTCGCACACACATCAAATTACATTACCTAATCACACCCACGAAATCGAGCACGGTATTTATACGCTAAATTCAATGCCTACCGCGTTAGAAATCCGAGTTGACGGAAATCTAGTCCCACACACAGAGCTTAGGGCAGATAAACTTAATCTAATTCCTTACCTCGCGAAAGATAGTAGCGGTAAAGTCACAAGAGGAACACGTCATGAGGTTACAATTCGTCCGAACGGTCTTGCACGTATAAACGCGCAGATAGATGCAAGGTATTTCATTCAAAGTCGAATAGGAGGAACGTATTAATGCTAAAATTAAGTGTTATAACGCAAGACAACGAAACTTACGTAACAGAAGTAGAAAATTACGATTCCGAAAAAATAAATGAAACCATTAACGACCCCGATCGTATAACTATAGTAATAGGTGACTTAATCTTATCTCGAATCGATATAAAGAGAATAATTCCGCTTGACGAATCTCAAATATCTGAATAGAATAGGATTAACAAACCATAACTAGGAGGGGTTCATATGAAAAAAATATTTATCGGAGGTATATTATTTTTATCAGTTTTAATGGGGTGCTCAAGTGAAGAGTCAATTCCACTACCGGGTGATTATGATTTTATAGGACCTTTACCAACGGAATCTAACGCAAAATAACGTAAAATTTTTATATAAACGAAAAGTCTCGCGGACTAAGCGGGGCTTTTTATTTTGTCGCGGAAAGGAGGAGCGTAATTGACCGAGCCATCAATTTACGATCTCTTGCAGAAAATCGGCGAGATGCAAGTCGAACTCGCAAAAGTAACGAAAGGGGTCGAACATCAGACGAAACTTATCGAAGAATGGCGTAAAGAGGCTGCCCAAACCGCACGCCAAGCGGACGCGGCGGAGGACAAAGCCGACCAAGCGTTAGTGCTCGCGAATCAGGCTATATCGAAAATTAAGAAAGCGGAAGACGACGCAAAACAGGCGGTCAAAGACCGGAAAGCGGACCGCAAATGGTTCGTCGGAATTATGGTGCCGATTGTACTCGCATTGGTGCCGATTATCACGCGATTTTACTTTAACTAACGAAAGGGAGCGATACTATGAATATTATTCAAGATTTTATCCCGAAATCAAACGGAAACAGACCGGGGCACTCGATGACTGCCCGCTTTATCACCGTCCACGAAACGGCTAATACTCGCTTAGGAGCAAACGCGGAAATGCACGCACGTTACGTTAAGAATCCGACGACCTCCGCCTCATGGCATTATACGGTAGACGACGGCGACGACGTTTATCAGCATTTGCCGCTTAATGAGTCGGGCTGGCACGCAGGCGACGGCGGAAACGGGGTAGGCAATCGTCAATCAATCGGTATTGAAATCTGCGTAAATGCCGACGGAGATTTCGCGAAGGCGCGGGCTAACGCGATTAAATTAATTCGCAAGCTCATGAAAGACCTCGGCATTGCCGCGGGTAACGTCGTGCCCCACCGTCATTGGAGCGGAAAAAACTGTCCGACGAATTTATTACGCGTATGGGACGAGTTTAAGGGGGAAGTGGTCGGAGTTGAGAAGCCCGCATCCCCAGCCCCAACGCAAACCGCCGAACCTAAGCCGCCAGCCCCGCCCGCACCGAAGTCCATCGAGCAACTCGCTGACGAAGTTATCGCGGGCAAACACGGAACAGGCGAAGCTAGACGCAAGGCACTCGGCGCACAATTCGCGGCAGTACAAGCGCTCGTCAACGAAAAGTTAGGCGCGGCTAAACCGAAAACCGTCGCACAACTTGCACGCGAAGTCATCGACGGAAAGTGGGGCAACGGTCAGCAACGCACGCAACGATTGACTAACGCGGGGCATAACGCTTCAGCCGTCCAAGCCGAAGTCAACCGCATCTTGGGCGCAAGTAGCTCTGCCAAGCCCGCGCCCGTCCGCAAGTCCGTCGACCAAATTGCACGCGAGGTTATCGCCGGCAAATGGGGCAATAATCCGCAAAGGTCGGCGAAGTTAAAAGCGGCGGGCTATGACGCGGCAGCCGTACAGAGGCGCGTAAATCAACTACTACGATAGGAGGACGTAACATGGGCGGAATTAACTGGAAAGTACGTTTTAAGCAAAAGCCGTTTATCATCGCATTGGTGGCGGCTTTGTTTGTGGTCGCGAATCATGTGGCGACGTTATTTGGCGTGGAGGTGCCGTTAGGGCTCGAAGAAAACGTGGTAAACGTGGTCGAGGCGGCGCTTTACGTGCTTGTCCTGCTCGGCATTATCGTCGACCCTACGACCGATGGCGTGGGGGATTCGGACGAGGCGCAAGGATACGAGGAGCCGAAGAAACAGCCGAAGTAATCACGAAAAGGGCGCCGCGGTCGGCGCCTTATACATATACAACGCTAATCAACGCGTCAATCCTAACGGGCTTATCACTGACCCGCAACGTTTTTAAGTCCCGATCGACCCGTGTAATCACGCCGGTTATGTCACGCGTAAACCCATCGTCCCAGTATCGCACCACTACGTCTAACTCGTGTTTCAGCGAGGTCATCGCAGTTTCAGCTATTTCGGCTAGTTCGTGGTCGGCGAGGTCGGGCGGCGGTATTTTTAGCTCATTCCGTTTGAGTTCCGCGAGAGCTTCGACGTGTTCCGGTAACATGATCTTTTGTTCCCACAGCTTATTTCCGCGTTTTAGATGTACGATATCCTCCACAATTACCAACTCCTTTTCCGATATTATATACGAATATACGTTCGCTATGCAACCGTTAATTTATTCGGGCCCTTTGCGTATGGAGGACGCTAAATGGGCGACCTTGTAAGTCGTAATTCCCTTCGCCAATCACCCATATCCGCGGAAATATCGGCTTTTTACCCCGAGGCTGCCAGCTTAACTTCGCCCATTCTTCGCCGTAGTAAAACGCCTCGTAGCGGTCTAGTTTCGCCTTGAAAACTTTCGCGGAGTAAATATTTCGCTGCACCTCGATATAAAACGGAGCCTTGCGCCAAATCGCAAACACGTCCGGCTCAACCGTACCTTTCTCGCCCACCTTCGGCTCGACCTCGAACACCTTCGGTTTTTCCACCTCACACATTTCGCGATAAACCGCCACAATGGCGAGAAAGTGCGGAATCTTGGCGCTGTCTTTTTTTAGCGTTTGGTCGGCGTGCGTGTACAGATATTGGTGGCGGTCGGTTATCGCCCTTACGTGCCCGTCGCGTCTTAGACGTTTAAGCACGCTGTTTGTCGCTTTTATCGGGTCCTTTAATCCGCGAAAATGTATGGCACAAATGTCGTCGCGGCTCATAACGCGGAATTTCATTAAGTCGGCAATAATCGCTTTATCTCGGCTAATCATCGTCTAACACCCCGAAAATCGGCTCCTCGGGCACTTCCGTAACCTCTGCGTCAATTACGTCTTCACTCGGGTCAACTTTATACGGTTCGAGCAACTTTTTCGCGGCGGGCAACGTGAGGTAGGGCGATTGCAGTTCCGTCAGTTCGTCGAGCTTTAGCAAGAACCGTCCCGGCGTGTCTCGGCTTATCTGTTCCGCGCCCGCCGTCCCCGTGATTCGCGAGTTAATTGCGTCCGTATGCCGAAAGCCCATTCGTACGGTTAGATTATTTTTAAGCTTACCATCAAGGACTTGCGCATCTCCGCGTTGCATCGATAAGATTAAAAACACGCCGAGTGCCCGCCCAATGGACGATATATCTTCGACAACTTGCATGAGCTTCCGTTCTTTCTTGAGTAGCACGACCTCATCGATACATAACACGATATAAGGCGGTCGGACATTCGCCGGCAAGTCGTGTGTATGCGTTTCTTCGTATTTATCGAGTAAGTCGCCGCGTTTCTGTAGTTCGCGGGCAATCTTCGCAAATATCGTGGCTAACTCGTCAACGTGCGTCGCTACCGTCTTTACATGCTCAACGTTTCTAAACGCATGGAATTCGGAGCGTTTGAGGTCGCCGAGGTATAACTCAAGGGCGAGCGGCTCACACGCCTTAATCAACGTAGTCAGCACGGCTCTCAGTTGCGTCGACTTTCCGCTACCTGTCGTGCCCGCGATTAATAAATGCGGATGCTCCGTCATATCATACGCGACATAACCGCCAGTCCGTCCTTTACCGCAAATAATCGGCAAGCGATGCGGCTGTAGTGCGGAGGCTATTTCGTTATATTCGTATAACAATTCGGCGGGGATGTCCGCGTAATACACCGACAATTTAAACGTCTTATTATCGCGGTCAAGTTCGATATTTGTGCCGAATTGGGCTTCGAATAGCCACCGTTTAGCCTCGATGTCCGCCGGATTTAAGCCGAGCGGCACCGTAAAGACGTAGCGGACGCCCGCGTCGAGTACGTCGACCGCGTGGATTTTCGGCATGATATATTGCGTGTTCGTGCCGTTTTTATACGTTAAGTGTAGACCGCCAGCACGAAACGCTTTCGTCAATTTGCGTTTTAATTGCGATTTTTGCGTAAACATAGACGCAACCTCCTTACATTAGCGGATTATTTAGCGCGAAGATAATTAGGGCGATAATCACTGCGATAGGTAACGCCACTTTGACGATAGCTGCGATACGTTCCGCGATAATGACCGCCGACCGCGAAGCAAAGTGCCGTTCAAATAACGCCGCTCCGATTAAAGTTGCCCCACCTCCGATAACAATTCCGTATGCTTTTACAATAGCCGGTGACATTCGCAATATTCCCTCCAACGTTACAATGGTAATCATTTTACCGCCTCCTCGTTCGCTCATTCTTCTCTCACTGCTGTTTTAAACAAATTTACCGTTTCCTATTATATTGCGTTTATTTCTTGTACATCCGCGGTAGCATAACCGCACTAAATACCGCACTTACGACCGCGGTAAGTTTCGTAGATTAGCCGTGGTCATTACCGCGGTTGCTGCCCTACTAGATTATTACGCGACATGCCCGTCCATGTTTCCGAATTCTTTCGAGGTGGGCTTGTATATTTTTCGCGGACTATGGCGAGGCTAGTATAATAATAGATTCGTAGGAGGTATCGCGGACATGTTAGGAATAGGTAAATCTCGCACAAAAGTCGGCAAACTAATCGACCATTACGGCTACACGCAGGAAGAATTTAAGCGCGAAATAAACGTTAATAAAGATACGGCTTCGCGATTATGTAACGATAAGAATTACGTGCCAGGCTCGGTGATTATGCGGAAGGTGATGCGGTTCATACGCCAGTATGACGAGGGAGCAAAGGCGGAGGATTATTTCGACATATAATATTGTTGACACGTGTAATTTGTCGTGATATATTATTATTTGTCTTAGGACGCATACTATTCAGACGCGTTTTACATTTACCGTAAGTGATAGTGCGGTGATTCAACGCCAAAGTGGACGAGTAGGATGCGGTCAAGCGAAAAGTACGCGCCGTAGAAATACTGCCAACGGCGTTGTATCAATGAATTTATGCCGATGTGGCGGAATTGGCAGACGCGCACGACTCAAAATCGTGTTCCTTCGGGAGTGTCGGTTCGACCCCGACCATCGGTATCAAACATTTTGTTAATATCATATTGAGAAAAAGCTCTAAAGTGTAGGTACATCAGCATTTTGGGCTTTTTTTATTTTTCGTAAGTTAGAATAAGAAACGAGTGGGTTTTAGCCCTTTTTTCTCAATTAATCAAATTAGCTTGGTAGACGAAGATACTGCTTTCTTTTGGATTGAAAAGAAGAGAAGTTGGTTAGGTTTATGGGAAGGTGAAGAAAGTAAAATACCGTATCAACCTTCAATTAAGCATGTCGCTTTCCGTTTAGAGTATTCTAATATGAAGAAAGCGATAGTGGTTACATTCTAATAATATTGTAGCAGTACCCTTTGGTAAAAGTAAGTCAGTAGACCCAGGTGTTGGGCCTAATCATGGAAATGCCCCAGTTTATTTTGAAGATTACGATAATAATAGTCTTGAATTGATGTGCTTTGTGGATGTACCTGAGACGTTGAAAAACATAACAACAAAACTATCACTTGAAGAATGGGAGGATTTATTAATAATTGAAGAGCATTCATAAAATTAAGTGATGTCATAACAGCATAAGATGTTAACTATATCAATGATGTAACCTAAACTAAGGGCGTTCCTAACTAAGAAAGCTTTTTTCTTATATGACAAAAGGAGCAGGTTAGCGGAAAAATGAAGTTTTTTGTGTTATATTAAATTTCAGATTATTTAGATATTGTTGTATGTATATGGAAATCATAGGTGTATGGGAGTTGAGAATGAACAATATTTCGATAAATGAACTACTGGATTACATAATAGAGAAGCATTACAAACCATATTTAAAGAATGTTTATAAACTTACAATTCAAAATGAAAGAGGGTAATGTTAATGAATGCTTCATTTCTACTCCGATTTAAAGCTTTTATGATTGATTACATACTTATTCTCATTTATTTAGTTGTACTCTTTATCTCTAATGTATTTCTATTTCCATCGTTGCAAAATTTTTTCACGGGTTCATTAATTATAGCTCAGTTTACAGGCTTTTTAATGGTGACTTTCCCAGTGTCACTTTATTTTATTATTAGCGATTCGCGCATTGGAAAACAGTCTTTTGGAAAAAGGAAAACAGGTATACGAGTTGTGGGATACAATGGAGAAGCATTATCAGTGCTGCATTTAACGTTTCGAACTTTCCTAAAGTTTTTGCCTTGGGAGTTGTCACATTTTCTTATGTATAGACTGATTTATATAGGAGATGGTGTTGTCCCGTTTACCTACTATTTGCTGGGTATACTCATTTATGCACTTATTTTTGCATATATATTGCCAGTCATTTTTACGAAAAAGAAACAATCCCTATACGACATCGTTGCAAAAACAAATGTGGTTAAAATCTAAATCGTATACCTATTGGATTTATCCAAATTTGACTTGATTAGGGCTTTGTAATCCTGCAATTATAACAAAACCAACCTTTTGCTATTGCTGTTAAAGATTATTTTATAAGTTATATCTGTATAATTAAGAATCATTTTTTCGTGTTCTATTTTTATTAAGCCGATGAACTTTAGTGGATAAGAATTGGAAGGTTTCAGTCGATTCAATTCTATTTGTAGAGGTAGTTCCCATACCAGAGTGGGATTAAGAGTAATGTTTATTCAAATAACAATTATAAAGAAGTGATTCATATGGATTATCAAGAGTGTGTTGAAGTTGTAACGATTAAACAAATGGTTAGAGAAGCGAGTTGGGACTGAGGTTGCGGTGACATACATCGGTGACGAAGATAGGGAGGTGTTAAATGACATTTTCTGTTGGATCGTCTATAATAAAGGACGGTGTCGAGTGTAATGGTAGAAAGGTTAAATGATTATGCTAAAGTTACATAACGTTTGCAAAACATATGGTACATATCAAGCGGTTGACAATGTGAGCTTAGAACTCCAAAAAGGAGAGGTACATGGCATTGTTGGTTCTAGTGGTGCAGGGAAATCTACATTACTAAGGATCATGAACTTATTAGAAGTCCCTGACAGTGGAACGGTGGAGATTAATGAGCAAAATTTAACAACCTCCACAAAGAAGGGGCTCCGTGAGGCACGTAAGAAAATAGGGATGATTTTTCAACATTTTAATTTAGTTGCCAATAAAACCATATTTGAGAATGTCTTAGTCTCGTTACAGCTTTCCAACTATCCGAAAAAAGAGAGGAAAGAGCGTGTACTTGAATGTCTTAGCTTTGTTGGTTTAGAGCATTTAAAAAATCAATATCCAGCACAGTTAAGCGGCGGGCAAAAGCAACGTGTCGCGATTGCTAGAGCATTGGCTAATCGTCCAGCTGTTCTATTATGTGATGAACCGACCTCTGCCTTAGATACAAATACGACAGCAGAGGTACTACATGTGCTGCAGAGCATCAATGATAATTTTGGCGTCACTATTGTCATTGTCAGTCATGAGTTAGAAGTCGTTGAAAGTATTTGTAGACGGGTTTCAGTTATGAGTGAAGGGACTATTTATCAAACCGTTGCTATTAAACCAAAAGGTATTCCGAAGGTACATAATCACCCGCAAAGCTTTGTTGAACGCTTAACAAAGGAAGGTGATAGCCATGATTCCTGATTTTATTTCTGAGCCTTTTTTAAGGGGATGGGATGCGATTACCCCAGATATTATAGCGGCGAATCAATCACAAATCTGGCAAGCGATAATAGAAACTTTTATCATGGTCGGAGTATCGATTATTGCTGCGGTTCTTGTTGGTTTACCAGTTGGGACATTACTTTATTTATGTAGAAAAGGACAAATATTAGAGAATAAGTTCGTTTTTTCCATTCTTAATTTGTTAGTTAACATTATCCGTTCATTTCCATTTTTGCTACTCGTTGTTTTCCTTATTCCATTTACGAGATTTATTATTGGTACGGCATTTGGTACAGCGGCTGCGACGGTACCTTTATCAATTATTGCCATTGCTCACTATTCGCGATTAGTCGAACAAGCTTTACTGGATATACCGCGGGGAGTTATCGAAGCGGCTGTTTCGATGGGGGCCTCTACTCGAGAAATTATTGTTAAATTTTTATTTGTTGAAGCAAGGTCTGGTCTTGTGTTTGGCTTAACGACCTCGATAATTAGTTTTATCTCTTATTCGACAATTATGGGTGTTGTTGGTGGAGGAGGGATCGGTGACTTTGCGATTCGGTATGGTTATCAGCGTTTTGAAACCGAATTAATGTTATACGTGATCGTCATTATGATTATACTAGTACAATTCATTCAGTTTATAGGAACAACTGTTGCAAGAAAAATTGATAAACGTTAGTAGGAGGATACAACATGAAGAAATTACTGATGATGAGTTTCATTGTTTTTTTATTAGCTGCTTGTGGTGGACAAGAGAATGAATTGGTGGATGATACGGCAGGAACGGGTGAAGAACAGGAAGAAGTTACGTTAAAAGTTGCTTCACTTATTCCACCAATGACAGATATTTTAGAGATGGTAGAGCCGGCTTTAGCAGAGCAAGGTGTGAATTTAGATATTCAAATTTTGAGTGATAATGTTTTACCTAATTCGATGTTAGCTTCTGGTGAGGTTGATGCAAATTTCTTCCAACACGTCCCGTTTATGGAGGAATATAATCGTAACCATGATTCAAACCTAACACCAATTGTCCCTATTTATTATGCAAATTACGGGGTGTATGCCAAAGAATTTGGGGCGATTGAAGATCTTCCAGAAGGTGCAAGTGTGGCTATCGCTGGTGATCCATCTAATGTCGATCGTTCTCTAGCCTTACTTGCACAGCATGATGTTATTACATTACAAGAAAAAACAGACGTCTATTATACACAATCAGATATTATTGAGAATCCGAAGAACCTTCATTTTGAGGAAATCGACTTGTTAATGCTTGCACGTGCTTATGATGATACAGATGCTGTCGTGATGACGCCTGCATATGCAGCACCGCTTGGTCTTACACCTAAAAGTGATGCACTTTTAACAGAAGGTACTGATAATGAGTTTGCAATTACGCTTATTGCACGTGAAGATAATCAAGATTCAGAAGCTATTCAAAAGCTCGCAGAAGCAATGACAAGTCCACAAGTTCGTGAGTTTTTAGTAGAGAATTTTGACGAAACGGCTATTCCTGCATTTGAATAACAAAGTAAAAAGTCATGAAGCCAAATAGAAGGCCTCATGACTTTATTTGTTTAAATTTCGATAAAGATTTAAGTGGAGGGAGGAGTTTCTCTAGATATTGGGAATTGAAGTGTGACTTTAGTTCCTACATGAATCTTGCTCTCATAGTTGATGGTTCCTTTATGTGCCTCAACAATTTTAAAGCTAACGGTCAAACCCAGACCAGTTCCCTTTTCTTTTTGAGAATAAAAAGGTTCACCAATCTTCTTGAGACGTTCCTCATTAATCCCTACACCATTATCTTCAATAATGACGATAATATCTTGATTTTCACGGTACAATTTAATTTTAATGAATGAGGCATGTGCCTCCATTGAATTTTTTAAGATGTTTAGAAAAACTTGTTTTAGCTGATTCGGTTCGCATTCTAGTAATAAATACGGGTTTTCTTTATCAACTTCTACAGAAACTCCATGCAAATTCATTTCAGAATGAAGCAGCATTAAAACATTATCCATCATGTCATGAATGTTTTTGTGAGTAAACGTTAATTCCTGAGGACGAGCTAAAACAAGTAATTCACTAACGATGGTATTAATACGCTCAAGCTCATCTAACATGACATTGTGTATATAATTGTCATCCTTACTTTCAATTTTGAACAACTGAACAAAACCTTTTAAAGAAGTGAGTGGATTACGGATTTCATGAGCAATTCCTGCGGCAAGTTCTCCAACAACGGCAAGTTTTTCCGTCGTTCGTAATTTTTCTTCTGTTGCAAGGCGTTCTGTCACATCTGTGGTATATCCAATAATTCCTCGTATATCATTTCCATTTAGAATAGGAACAAATGTACAGTGAACAATTAATGGCTTTCCATCCTTGTGACTTATTTTTATTTCTTGGACATGTTCAGATTTTTTTTGAGATTGAACGAGATCGAGTGCATACTCAATCCGCTCACGATCCTCACTCTCGACATAATGTAAAATATGCTGCCCAATCGCATAGTGAGCATTATAACCAGTTAAAGGTTCAAATTGTGGATTAACTTCTGTTAATTCACCTTTGACATTAATGATAAAAACAAGCTCAGGGTTATATTTGAAAAGGGAACGATACTTGATTTCACTTTCTTTTACTAGTTGATTTGCCCTATTTCTCTCTGTGACGTCCCTACCTATAACAACAAGTCCTTTTCTTGATCCATTCTTTTCAAAAAGTGGGACTTTAATTGTTTCAAATGTTTTAATGGATCCGTCAGGTTGTGGTATCGCTTCATCAACGCACGTTACTTTTTTTGACTGCCATGTTTGTTCATCGGATTCAACACAGCTAACTAAAGCATCGTGATAGAATTCCGTATACTTAGCGAGCTCTTTATCTGTTTTTCCCCGATAATCAACACCTTCAAGTTGAAAAAGCTTTAATCCGAATTCATTCGTTTCAATCCAACGTCCTTGACCATCTTTAAAGTTAACAAAGTCGACCATCGAATTAATCAGAGTTGTTAAGCGTTCTTTTTCGTTTTTTAATAGCTTCACTTCTTCTCTTTTTCCAAGAATGTGATAAATGAAAATCACTGTTAATATGACAAAAATAATCCCTTTCACTTTTTGTATATTGATGTACGTCTCTATATTTAAAAAGTACAAGAGATAATCGGTTAGCACGATCCAAAGTACTCCGAAGGTAATATAGAATAGCAACATTTTCTTTTTATAAGACATCTACCAATTTCCTTTCCATTTCCAAAATCCCTCAATCCATAATTCCTTACTTATTTTAGCACGAACTCTCTAAAAATTGAGAGAAACTTCGATCTATTTTACGGAAATAGGGATTTCTATTTTATAAATTACATGGATAGCTTTTCCTTCCTAATATTTTGTATGAAGGTTAATTAAAAACGATGTGCGGAGATCAAAGCTCCGCATATGAGTATCAGCAGTAACTTTCATATAAAACCCACATGGTGGAGCCAAAACTAGCTCCGTCACCAACAAAGATGAAAGTAGTGGCGACGTTCAAACTGTTGGCACGTTTACAACGCGATCACCATTAGGAGTATGCCTGAACAAACAGGTGGTACTGTCCTACTAAGGTCATTGATCGCGAGATGGATGACGAGCTAACTACACGGCACAAACTATCGCCCATAAGTAACTTTCATATAAAAAGACGAAAGCATTGTATGCTTTCGTCTATTCATCATCCACTAGTAAGTACTTTACCTTTATTTGCTTTTTTATTTTGCTCTGCCTGCCTAGCTTCTTGGTATTCAATGAGCAAATGATAAATAGCTAAAAGCTCAATAGCAATCGAGGTTCTTTTTGAAATTAGAACTTCATCGTTTTTACTCTCATAAATGAGCGGGTATAAAATCTCTCGAACTTGCTGAACATTCTCACCATGTATACGTAAGGAGTTTTCATAAAAGCTATCTTTGATAAGTGACCATGCATTTTGAAGTTTTATAGCATCATCTTTATGTAAGTTTTCCCGGTTGGCATAAGCAATGATATTTTTAGTATGCGACGTAATTTGATTCATTACATTAACTTGCCTCTGTATATCATTTAAGGCAAGATCGTCATCGTTATCTTTCTTATAGCGGTGGACATCACGCTGCAGAAGGAGATACTCCTTCATTTGCTCCATTTTTTCATCAATGAGTTTAAGCTGCTTGAATAGTTTAGCGGTTGTTTTTTTGGTTAGATTTTGATTGGCTAAACTTTTATCAATGAGTAATTTTGTATCAAAAATGAGCTCTTTCTGCGTTTGACGGATATCATTGATAAAGTTAGGCGACCAAATGACGAGATTCACTAAGGTTGATACGGTAATGCCAATCGTTGTCGTCGCAACACGAGTTAAAAAAGCCATAAAAAAGTGATCATCTGCCATCGGAATCATCGCAACAGCCGTTAAAGTAGAAACAATGATGGCATCATGCCAGCCTAGGCGATGACAAATATAAATGGTAAGAAAAGCGGATAAGGCAAATGTAATGGGGACCTGACCGAAGAGAAAATCAAAACTCATGGCAATAGCAGCACCAATTGCGGCAGCAGGTAAACGGATCATGCCTTTTTTGATTGAAGCATAGACGGTTGGCTCCACCGTAACAATAGCAGCAATGACCGCGAAAACAACAGGAAAACCAAGAGCTTGGCAAATCCAAGCTGTGATAAAGACAGCTAAGCCAGTTTTTAAAAGTCTTTTTCCAATTAAAGGTTTTAACCATCTAATGATCATGGGCATTCTCCTATTTCTTGCGTATTCTCTAATTGTAGTGGAATAATATCAAATTTAAAAGTCAATATACCCTTATATTTTTAAAAATCAATATATTAAATTTTCATAATATATGGTAATATTTCCGGGTATATAAATATATGAGTGGTAGGGAGGTACATATGTGGGGGATATTCTTTTTGTAGAATGGGGTTTAACCATTTTAGGGTGGCTTTTATTTTTAATTATTATAACGGTTGTTTATATGAAGCATCAAGATTCGCCATCTTTATGGTTTGCATGGTTACTCGGTTTTATCGGTTTATTTTCTTTTGACTTTCAAATTGAAACATCGGCCTTTAACCGTTATTCATTTCCTATTTTGCCACTTGGGGTAGGAATTTTTTATTTGGTTACATGGAAAAAGAGAGAGAAGTGGCTTCGTTATCGTCGCTATTTATGGGCAGGTTTTGCTGTTAATTTCGTCTTTTTAGCTCTGTCATTAATAGAACCACCCTTGTATGAGGGGATCTATCAAAAAGATGAGTTACAGACCTATATTCAAGCTGACTCTGAATTAGAGTTAATTATTACGCACCCTTCTGGGGAGCAGGTTTCACTTGAGCGTCATGTCTTATTTGAAGCAGGTTGGCGTAGAACGGCTTTAGATGGAGCTGCTTTCTATACGGGGGCGATATGGGAAGATGGTGATGGTGATCTCATTGATGAAAAGGATAGAGTAGAAGCATTTCCTTACCTTTTAATAGGCGTAAAGTCTAAGGAGGGAAGTGGATTATATCCACAAGTATTTGTTGAGAGAGACGGACAGGGCTTATTGATTCAGTTGGAAAGTGAGCATTTGTATTTCCGTAGCGAGACGCCTGTTTTGGTCGGAGGTGATACAAATGAATAAGAAAAACGGTCTAATCATTGGAGCAATTATATCTTTAGTAGCAGTAACTTTATTTCTAGTTCTCTTCGTTCAAGGTAATCAAGCACCAACTGAGTTGAGTGAAGGAGAAATTCATGAGAAGGTTGCCGCGTATAACAAGGTTGATTATAGAGAGCATGTACCTCTTGAACATGTAAAGGAACTAGAAATCGTGGGGTTGGATGAGGAACGTTTACTAATTCGTTTTTATATGGACGGGGGAAAGGAACTCCCTATTTACCAAACCTTGTGGGTATGGGAAAAAGGTGATTGGAATATGATTGAGGCAACATCGACACACAGCCCAATAGTGTGGGGTGATAAGGATGGAGAAAATCACTTTTTAATATGGAATTTTAATCAAGAACATCAACAATGGCAAGAGGGTGGGGAGTTATCACTAGAAGTTTATTTGATCCAAAAGCGGAATTATTCTAGCTCGTATAATACTTATTTTACGTATGATCCTCACGTACAACTTTTAGTAGAACTAGAGTTAGAGGACTCGACAGGTATCTTGGAATTGCCTACTGAATGGCAATATATGATGAACCAAATTGGCTATGAAGGAGTAGATGAATTCTCGTCAGTCGTTGGTTTTGATTCACTGTACTCAATGATCACCTATACTGTCTTTAATGAGCGAGATCAAGCGATTGGTTATGACTTAATTGAGTCTAAGACAAACCCTTCGTTTATTAAGAATTCCGATTATCACTTTTTTGAGATTAACTTTACTCATTTTATTGATATCGAGCAGTGGCATCGTGATAACAATTTTGAAAGTGGCATTTATGAGAGAAGGAAATAGACCTTCTCTTTTTTTTATATTTTTTAAAGGGTTGGTTAAACTACGTACGAAAACTGTTTTATTTGATAAAAGGAAAAGAAAGATACTACTTAGTTAAAAGGAGTCGAACAAAAGTGGGAAATGTTAATGTAGCCGTTATTTATTATAGTTCAACTGGGACGAACTATCAGTTAGCGCAATGGGCTGAGGAAGGTGCAAAAAATGCTGGAGCAACCGTAAAGGTGTTAAAGGTGGAAGAGTTGGCACCTATGGCTGCGATTGAATCTAATCCTGCCTGGAAAGCTCATTATGAGCAAGCTCATAATGTTCCAGTTGCAACTAATGATGATTTAGAATGGGCTGACGCGATCATTTTTAGTGTGCCAACGCGCTTTGGAAATGTCCCATCACAAATGAAGCAATTTTTGGATATGACAGGCGGATTATGGGCGCAGGGCAAACTTGCAAACAAGGTTGTAAGTGCCATGTCATCAGCCAGCAATGCTCATGGTGGTCAAGAGGCAACAATCCTTTCATTATATACGACCATGCATCACTGGGGAGCTTTGATTGCTTCACCAGGATTTACAGATGCCATACAATTCTCTTCTGGAGGTAACCCTTATGGTGTAAGTGTCACAGTTGACCAAGAAGGTAATATGGCAGAAGATGTCCAAGAGGCAGTGAAATACCAAGCGAAAAGAACCGTGACTGTTGCTAATTGGGTCAAGCAAGGCAATCAATCCTAATTTTTAAATTAAAACAAAAAAGCCGATCTGAGTCATTCAGGCCGGCTTTTTATGAGCGAATATATTGTTTTTTTGTTGGTTGAAAAATCGTAAATAATTTGGTTTTTCGACGATAATCGTGGTTAGTAGGAGGTAATCGGAATACCTTCGTTTGGTTAAAAACAAGATTGCGTGCGATATGTCTAAATCTTAATCCGCTTTCCATATGGCTATATAAGGCGATTGCTTTCCCCTCGTTTGTCGCTTTAATGATTCTTTCATCCTCGGGTATCATTCCTACAATTGGAATATTTAATTGCTCTTCAATTAGAGTTTCTGATAAGCGATAATTTTTCTTTATTTGTGCTTCGTTATAATAGTTAAGAATTAATTTATATGGAATTTGATATTGCTTTTCTATCAGACCTATTACACGATCAGCGTCTTGTACAGAAGCACGATCGGGCGTTGTAATAATAAGAGCCTCCGATGCTACAGAGATGGCAGCTTCAAAACCTTTTTCAATTCCAGCTGGAGAGTCAATCAGAATATAATCGTATATAGCGGCAGTTTGAAGCTCCTCAATAGCTTGTTGAAATTGTTCTTTTTCATAATCTTGTTCTGTTGCTGTTCGACTACCTGGTATGAGTGATAATTGTGTAAGCTGCTTATCCTTGATGATAACCTGCTGTATACTTTCACACTTTCCTGATAAATAATCGATTACATCAAAGATAATTCTGTTTGTAAGACCAAGGGGAATATCCAAATTCCGTAAACCAAAGTCTGCATCAACTAAACAAACTTTATGACCCATTAAGGCTAAAGCTGTTCCAAGGTTAGCGGTTGTTGTTGTTTTTCCAACACCACCTTTTCCAGAGGTGATGGCAATTGTTTTTGTCATCATACAGTCTCCTTTCAACATCATGTATGGTTAAATAAGCATTATCGTAGGGCAGAAGTATTTACAGAGACTATAGTTATTGAGTAATAAAAACTTCATCGTTATTAAGCATATAAGACAAATTGAAAGAAGAACAAAGCAATTCAGCCTGTAATTTGCAACAAATTCACAGGTCATAAGTCCTTTTTGTGTATAAGTAATTGTATTTAATGTAAAAAATATCCTGTAAGTGATACTTAGTAATCGGGACATTTGGGTAAAAGACTGCGAGATTTATAGGTAGTTGGTGGTGTAGTTTAAAATTTAGTTAGGGAGGTATAAGAGAAGGTTAAGCAATAGTATTTATTGATAGATAGGAGCTGTCAGAGTTTAAAGTTCAGATAAGGAAGAGGAAGGAGCGAGTATCTGCATAAAGAAGCGTTTAATGTGCAGATACGGAAGAGAAAAGGGAGAGTACCTGTACAAAGAGGCAGTTAATGTGCAGATACGGAAGAAAGAAGAGCGAGTAACTGCACAAAGAGGCGTTTAATG
>NZ_JAQQWS010000007.1:0-118727 GCF_028610675.1 Alkalihalobacillus pseudalcaliphilus | reverse complement strand
TGCAGATACGGAAGAGAGAAGAGCGAGTAACTGCACAAAGAGGCAGTTAATGTGCAGGTACGGAAGAGAGAAGGGAGAGTAACTGCACAAAGAAGCGTTTAATGTGCAGATACGGAAGAGAGAAGAGCGAGTAACTGCACAAAGAGGCAGTTAATGTGCAGGTACGGAAGAGAGAAGGGAGGTATCTACACAAAAAGGCGTTTAATGTGCAGATACGGAAGAGAGAAGGGAGAGTAACTGCACAAAGAGGCGTTTAATGTGCAGATACGGAAGAGAGAAGGGAGAGTATCTACACAAAAAGGTGTTTAATGTGCAGTTACGGAAGAGAGAAGAGCGAGTATCTGCACAAAGAAAGGGCTTGTTCGAGTACGAGAACAGTGTTTGGTTCTTAAACTGGTGGTCCTTCGTTCAATCAGACTTTTTTCTTCTTTAATATAGTGAGGTTGTTAGAGAACTCTTTGAACTTGAGGGCGAATTAGCAGTAATCCATTGGCCGGAAACATGCGGACACTCTCTCGAGAAAAGCTCCCGTAGGAATAAGTAGTGGTGAGATCTTAAACAGTTGGTCCTTCATACAACTCGATCATCATCAGGACTCGCACGACCAAACAGGAGAGGAGTGGCTGCTTAGGACATATAGTGTAAGATGGATGATAGCTACCCTCAAGGCACAACTATCGCCCCCAAGCAACTCCCATACAAAAAAACTCCTCAACATTAGAAGGAGTTCTCATCATCCATTTTTTATTTTGGAATGTGTCCTTTTCGGGCGGCAGATGGCGATTCTTTTCGAAACTTTTTATAGGCACGACTAAAGTAATTCGCATCATTAAAGCCAGTTTGGAGAGCGACTTCCATAATACTTAAATCTGTTTTTGTTAATAACATATGAGCCTTTTCGATGCGGCGCTCATTGACATATTGGACAAAACTCCGACCAGTGGCTGTTTTAAATAACCGACAGAAATAATAAGGGCTTAAATTGGACATTTTTGCAGCTGTATCGACAGTTAAGCTATCGCTGTAATTCGTATCAATATATTCTAGCACCTTATTTAAGCGATTTAAATTCTTTAATCGTGTCGTATACGTTTGTTCATTTAACTGCTTAGCCCCGTAATTTCGGATGAGATAGCCAATTAAATAAATGACACTCGATTTAACAAAAAGCTCATAGCCCATTTTTTTTGAGCTTTGCTCCGAAATAAGGTTGTCCATCGTGCTTTTGACATGCAAATCATCACGAATCATATTTTTGATTAATGTGTAATCATTAGGCTGAGTGAGAGTTCGGTTTTGCGTATAGGTTTCAATAAAGCTATTGTGTAAAGAGGTCGTATCCACAATCATACAATAATAGGAGACATCTTTATGAGCCGTAACGCCTTTGTGCAACTCATTACTGTTTACAATAATCAAGTCACCGGGTTTTACTTCATATGTATCCGAATTTATGCTAATGGTTAGGGTTCCCTCTGTAATATATAATAACTCCATTTCCTCATGCCAGTGCTTTTCAAATAATATTCCCTCGTGCTTATGCTGCTCAAATGTGATTCTTAAAGGAAAAAAAGGATCTGTATACAATGGTTTTTCATATAAAGATAAATCCAATTTTCAAACCTCCTTATTTAAATACAGCAAAATTGTGCTGAAAGTGAGCAAAACAGTGAAAGAGATTTAAGTGTTTATAACATTATAATGTAAGAAAGTAATAAGATTTGTAACGACAATATTTTCTGAAATCATTCAATTTTCTTACGTCTTGATACCCTTTTATTTTAGCATAAGTTAAGATTATTAGGAGATTGTTTTTTACATACGGGGGTGTATATCTGTGTTATTACATGTGTTAGGAGAAACAAAAGAAGTAGAAGTAGGGCTAAAGGTATTAGAGAAAAGGCTTAAGATCTCACAATCGCCTGAAGGTCTCCCAGTTGAAATTAAAAAGGGAGAAGGCTTAGAAGTAATTCTAGAAAGCGGTAAAGCTGTGATTACGTATGAAGACAAGCCACACTTCTTTCGTGCGATTGGACTACTTGTCGAACAATTGCAAAAAGGTGAGACAAATTTCGAGGTGAAGGAACAAGCACAATTTGAAACAGTAGGTCCAATGTTCGATTTTTCTAGAAATGCCGTGATGAATGTCACTAGGTTAAAAGAAATGATTGAAATGCTCGCTCTGATGGGCTTCGATTCGATGATGCTTTATATGGAAGATACTTATGAAGTAAAAGAAGAGCCTTACTTCGGTTATATGAGAGGTCGCTACTCTGCTAAGGAATTAAAGGAGTTAGATGACTATGGATATCAGTTTGGAATTGAATTAATTCCCTGTATTCAAACATTAGCTCATTTAGAGGAATTTTTGAAATGGGATGCTGTTAGACATTTAAAAGATACAAGAGGAGCTTTGCTTGTCGAACAAGAAGAAACCAATAAATTCATTCGTCATATGATTGAGGCTGTTTCTGCACCGTTCAGAAGTAAACGCATTCATATTGGAATGGATGAAGCAGAAGAGCTTGGGAGAGGAATTTATTTAAATAAATTCGGATATAAAGATCGTTTTGAGCTTATGAATGGACATTTAAAGAAAGTTCTAGAAGTGACTGAAGAGTTAGGACTCAAACCAATGATGTGGAGTGATATGTTTATCAAGTTTGCTTCCCAAACAGGTGATGTCCATTATGATTTAGATGTCAAGATTCCAGAGCATATTCTCGAACAAACACCAAATGATGTTCAATTAATGTATTGGGATTACTTCCATACAAAAGAAGAAGAATATTTCCAAATGATTCAAAAGCACAAAGCCTTTGGTCGTACCCCAGCTTTTGCTGGAGGAATTTGGGTATGGAACACATTTAGTACAAACTATGGATTGTCATTACGTACATCTGATGCAGCACTGAAAGCGTGTAAAAAGGAAGGAATACAAGATGTCTTTGTCACACTTTGGGGTGATGATGGCTATGAAAACAACGTCTTTACCGCTTTACTTGGACTCCAATTATATGCAGAACATGCCTATACACCAGGAGAAGTTTCAGAAGAGCGGTTAGCTGAGCGTGTACGATTTTGTACGGGCGTTCCAAAAGAGCACTATCTGTTATTTAATGAACTAGATTATTTACCTGGTATTCCAAAGGATAATATGGCTCAAACAAATCCTTCTAAATTCTTACTTTGGCAAGATGTGTTAATGGGGCTGTTCGATGAACATGTAAAAGGGATAGATTTACACAGTCACTTTGGGGACATTGAAACGAAAATCAAAGAAGTTAGAAATAATGATAACCAATTAGATTATATGTTTGCTGTTCCACAAAAGTTGGCATCATTACTTGCTGTAAAAGGTGATGTAGGTATTCAGCTCAAACAAGCCTATGATTCTCAAAATCGAGAAAAATTAAAAGAAATAGCCGAGGACGTAATTCCAGTTATTATTGAAAAGGTACAACAATTACGTCACGCACATCGTAAGCAATGGCTACATGTGAATAAACCGTTTGGTTGGGAAGTCATTGATATTCGTTATGGTGGAGTCCTATCAAGGTTAGATACGGCTATTATGCGTTTGGAAGCTTACCTCTCTGGTGACATTGAGCAAATTGAAGAGTTAGAACAGGAACGTCTCCCATTTAATAAAAACGTTCATGAATCAACAGGGGCAGGCTGGTCTAGTTATTACTTTAGAATGGCTTCACCGAACGTTTTCTTCCATGTATTACCCATTTATTAAATGGTGTAAACATAGATGTGAGATTGAGCCAAATGATAGCTTAATGAAGGGAGAAAAGTATGGCGAAAATAAGCACAACTAAAAATAAAGGACTAGATCATATTCCAGTACACAGACAAAGCGCATTTACTCGTTTCTTCAAGCAATGGGATTTACAAATGTTTGTGCTGCCAGGAATCCTCCTTGTTTTAATTTTTAACTATATTCCAATGTACGGAATTGTCATGGCATTTCAAAATTATAACATTTTTGAAGGGATTACAGGCAGTACGTGGGCAGGAACTCAGCATTTTGAGCGATTCTTCAATGACCCACGTTTTTGGGAAATTATGAGAAATACGCTTGTGATTAGTAGTTTAAAAATCTTAATTGGTTTTCCGGCTCCTATTATCTTGGCATTAGCTTTAAATGAAGTTCGTAATATGGCATTTAAACGTTCGGTTCAAACGATTACTTATTTACCACATTTCTTATCATGGGTTATCGTAGCCGGCTTTGCGATGTCATTATTATCAACGGATAATGGAAGTATCAATATTTTACTAGAAAAACTCAATTTAATTGAACACCCGATTAATTTCTTATCGATACCTGAATATTTTTGGACAATTATTGTAACGACCAATGTATGGAAATCGATAGGTTTTGCCTCCATCGTATATATAGCTGCTATTGCCGGGGTAGACCCTCAGCTTTATGAAGCTGCTGCCTTAGATGGAGCAAGTCGATTTAAACAAATCTATTTAATTACGATTCCGTCGATTATGCCAATTATTATTATCTTCTTTATCTTAGAAATTGGTAACCTACTAAATGCCGGATTCGAAGATTTATTACTACTCGGTAATAACCCGATATTATGGTCTGTTGGTGATGTTATTGATACGTATGTTTATAAAGTTGGGATAAGTAATGGTCAATATTCCTATGCCACTGCCATTGGATTATTCAAGGCCGTTATTAGTGTTACTTTATTAACAGCTGCCAACTATGTCGCAAGAAGATCTGGTAACAGCTTATGGTAGGAGCAGATAGGAAGGAGGAATCTTGCAATGCTTAGACCCACTACAGGCGATCGAGTTATGATGGCAATCATTTATATTAGCTTAACATTGCTTGCTTTTTCGACTTTTTACCCATTTTGGAATTCATTAGTAATTTCATTTAATACGGGTCAAGATACAGCATTAGGTGGTGTCACAATTTGGCCACGCGAATTTACATTTGAAAACTATGCCGTTGTATTTCAAGATAAGCGATTAATGAACGCTTTTATTATCTCGATACTTAGAACTGTAATTGGAACGATTATGTCTGTTTTCTTAACAGCGATGTTAGCTTATGGACTTTCAAAACGGGAATTAGTTGGAAGAAAATTCTTTATGTTATTCTGCGTATTTACCATGTTTTTCAGTGGTGGATTAATTCCAACATTTTTACTTATCCGTGAATTAGGGTTAATGAATTCATTTTGGGTCATGATTATCCCAATGTTAATCTCAGTTTGGAACATGATTATCTTCCGTACATTCTTTAATCAATTACCTAAAGGATTGGAAGAGTCGGCAAAAATAGATGGATGTGGTTATTGGGGAGTATTTTTACGAGTAGTACTGCCATTGTCAGGTCCAGTAATTGCTACATTATCATTATTTACAGCTGTAGCACATTGGAATGATTGGTTTATTCCAAGTATTTACCTTACTAGTGAGAATTTAATTCCGATTCAAACATTATTACAGAAAATTCTTAACTCTAATACTGTAACAGCTGCTATGGCAAATCTTGATGCTGGTGCCCAAGCAATGATGTCTCAACAGATGCAGGTCACCGGTCGTTCCTTATCAATGGCAACAATGATGGTTGCCACCTTGCCAATTATAATGGTGTACCCTTTTATTCAGAAGTATTTTGTTAAAGGTGTTCTAATTGGCTCTTTAAAAGAATAGTTCCAAAGCGTTACCTTACTTCAATTTGAAGCACTCCTGTGCTTTAAATATATATTTTAAGATAATAAGGGGGATTTAAGGTATGTTGATGAAAAAGAATCGTTTTCTTTTAATCTTGGCAGCATTGTTAACGGCGTTATTATTAGTAGCTTGTAGTGATAACGACACAGGAACAGATCCAGAAGAAGAAGATCCAGATACAACACAAACTGGTGATGATGTAGCTGATGGTGGAGACGAAGAGCCAGAACTATTCGAAATTGGTTCAGAACCTCTTAGCTTAACGATGTTTGGTAACTATGATTGGTATACAATGCCTGGTTGGGGAGATGATCCTGCAACGGCAAACATCAAAGAATTGTATGATATCGATATTATTTCGATTGATGGTGGTGGTAATGCTGCACAAAGATTAAGTACAATGATTGTTGATGGAAACTTACCTGACTTTATTTGGACAGATAAAGGTGCAGACGTTGAAAGACTACGTGCCGGTGGAGTTCTCGTCCCGTTAGATGATTATATTGAGAAGTATCCTAACTTAAAAAATTGGATTAGTGAAGATGCTTTAAATATGTTACGTTCTGAGGATGGAAAAATTTATCAATTCCCTAACTGGTATAATGACCAACCTTTTGGTAATGCAGGTTGGATGGTAAATAAAGAAATTTATGAAGAGTTGGGATCACCAACGTTAGTAACGACTGATGATCTATACGAATACTTAAAGTTAGTGCAAGAGAATTATCCAGATGTTGTACCTTTAGAAGTAGGTGTAAATGCACAAGGTGTTAATACGATTTACTCTGCGTTTGCTGAAGGGTTCTCTCCTGCAGATGTAGGTAACCAAGTTGCTAGAAGTGGTGACCAATTAACTTCATTATTTGATAGTGAAATTTACGTTGAATCTCTAAAATTTGCAAGTAAGTTATTCCGTGAGCGCTTATTAACTCAAGATGCTTTAACACAAACAAGAGATGACGTTGTTGAAAAAGTTCATACAGGCCGAGTTGCCGTATTTATTGGTGCAAGCCCAACTGACTTTGGTGGCGATGGTCATTATCAATTAGTAAGAGATAATCCAGATGGCGGCTATATGTTCGTGAATCCAATTCATAAAGAAGGTTTAGACCCTAATGCTATTCACCCAGGTGATTATAATCAAACTGGTTGGAATGTCAGTGTAATAACAACTTCAGCTGAAGATCCAGAAAGAGTATTTGCTTTCTTAGATTGGTTAACAGGCCCGGAAGGTCAAATGTTATCGATGTATGGTGCTGAAGGTGAGTATTGGGATGGATGGGTTGAAGAAGGAGTCCTTCCTAACTTCACAGATAAATATGTAAGTGATCCAGAAGGCTTAACAGAAATTAATAATGGCACCTTGAATTTCCAATGGAATGGAAACTCTAAATTCTTGGATAATGCAAAAGCTGCATTTGAATTACAATTACCTGAAGATGAGATTAACTGGACAACTTTCTGGCAGCATGAAATACTATGGGAAACTCAGAAAGATGAAACAGAGTTTGTAGGGATTGGACCATTACCTGATTCCGAAGAAGCTATCGTTTCTCAAAGAGTTGGAGAAATTTTTGAAGAATACCGTGCTAAAGCCTTGATGGCAAGTAGTGATGAAGATGTCGAAAGTGTATTAGCAGAAGCTCATGAACAAGCTATGGCAGTTGGTTATCAAACTCTACTAGACTGGAAAACAGAAAAGTGGCAAGAAAACCTTGATAGACTAGGTAACTAATTATTATATTAAATTTAGACAAATTATAGTTTATAAAGTAAAATACAGTCCGATGAATATTATTATATGTTCATTGGACTGTTTTTTTATACTATAAACTATAGTGTCGTACAAAAAGGTTCTAGTGAAAATTACTCTTCATAATAGTGAGAATGATAAAGTATCTATATAAAAAACCTGCAAAAATTTCTTGTTTAGAAATTTTTGCAGGTTATTAATTTATAAAATAGGTAAAGTCTTGTGTTAAGGTCTATAAACAGTGCCACAATATTTTGCATGGAACAGGCCAGATATTACTCTTACATCACAAACAAGTAATGTACCTATATAGCCACCGCTATTATATTGGATGGCATTTGGATAGCCTTCAGACATAGCATAAACTCTTGATACAGTAACATATTTACTTGCTTGAATTTCAATTACATTTTCGGAGTAGGAATTAGCTGTAGGTGCTGCGATAGTACCTTGTGGAGATGAGATAAAAGCCAACACAATAATTAATGACATAATACTTAGCTGAATAAATTTAAATCTTGTCATGATGACCACCTCTATACTTTCTGATTATTTAGAATACATAATTATTATAACGTTACATCGTTATAATATCAATAAGTATTAATAGACTAATATCATTTGGTTAGATGCAAGCAGAAGGATTCAATAAATAAGAAAAATCGATAAATTATTAGAATGAATTTTTCGTCAGTCAATTCTGAAAAAAGGGTTGGGAAAAGTGTTAAATTTGGTTAAAATAGAAGGAGAGCTTTATAGTTACTAGGGGGGCTTCGTATGGAATTATCAGGTGTTTGGGGAAGGCTTTTTGAAGTGTCAGAATGGGTAATGAAAATAATGTATATAAATGGGCTTTGGTTATTATTTAACATACCGATTTTGTTTCTATTAGCCAATATCCTCTTAGCTCCAACATTTGAAAGTCTGACTGGATTAATTATTTCTCTTATTGTGATTAGCCCACTTGTATTCTTTCCTGCAACGACGGCTTTGTTTTATGTCGCAAGGAAATTTGTGATGAGAGCGGAAGTACCTATCTTTCAATCATTTTGGAAAGGTTTTCGTGAAAACTATCGCAGGAGTTTAGTGGGCGGCATTTTCTTTACACTATTGTGGGTGCTCTGGATTTATAATTATTACTTAGCTCAAATTGAGTGGCAGTCTCCATTGTTTTATTTTTATATGATCACAACCATCTTTTTAATTAGCTGGAACGCTCATTTTTTCTCTGATACGGTCCATTTTCAAGTTACATTGATTGCGTCATTAAAAAAAGCTATCTTTCTATCTATTGGATATTTGCCTTATACGATATCAATGGTTGGTGTGGCTGGTTTTACTGTGTATATGCTCTATACATTTCATCCTATATTTGCGATTTTCCTTAGTGGTGGGGTATGTGCCATGGTGGCCTTTTATGCCTTTTATTTAATCATTAATCGAGCCTTAAGGCAGCAAGAAAAATATAAAAAACAGGATGAACAAACGGCGGTATAATTGAGTCAAAGCATGTCGTTTTAATACTTGGTGGAAGAGAACCTTTGAAAAAAAGGTTCTTTTTTGCTTGCTTGGGCATCTTTTAGGAACGGAGTGGTTTGTCTTGAAATCCTTTCCATCGCAAAGGTGTGTATGTATCAATAGAGTGTGCCATGATGGCCCCTGCTTTAGGATACGCTTTTCTAAGCAAACGACAAGCATTAATTCGATAGTCGTTTAAATGGGTAATATGAGCATGATAGGGAACTAGCACTTCAGCAAAAATGGCTAATTGTATGAAGTTCTGTTTATGCTTATCGTCATATTGATTGACCATTAATCGAACATCAACAATATCAATCGTATTCGTTTGATAACTTAATAGATGTTCTATTTTTCGGGAAATATCTCTATCAACCCATTCATTATCTTTATAAAAATACAAGTTTGCTTCACAATAAGCTTTACCTCTAAACATATCCCATCCCCCTTGAATTCCCTCATTATAACAGACCTCATCATACAAAAAAATTGTAACGGCCAAATCAAATTATAAAGAAAATATAAAATATAACAACTAGCTCAACAAAATTACCTATACTGATTGAAGGTCACATATTTTTGTATGAAAGTTCGCTAATGCTGGAATGCGGAGTTCTATTCGTCGCTACCGAAAATTATGCTCCACGTCCTGCGGGGGGGCGCTGAGCTAATCGGCGCAGCCAGCGGATCTCAGCCCGCCACTATCTCCCGCGGGAGTCTCCGCATATTTTCGTCCGCTAGGTTACTGTTATTCCTCAAGTTCAAAACCGTCATACAACATTCTAAAAAAACAAACCTTTGCTTTCATGTTTGTTGGTGATGAGTTGCTAAGGCAAGTCATCATGGCAGTTTTTTATGAAACTTAGTGTGAACATGGAGAGGCAAGTAGAACTCCGCATATGAGTATCAGCCTCAATTTTCATACAAAACGCACATGGCGAAGCCCAGTATTCACTTCGCCACCAACAAAAATGAAAGTGGTGTTGGTTCTTTGACTGGTGGAACTTATTCAATTAGCATTTAATCTTTTTACTTGGTACTTTTGTTACTTTTCATTCATTTATTTTGTATGAGAAGTGCACAAACCAAGAAGCCTGCACCAACCTTAGCGGAGGAAAGCGTGCCCCCATTCCCGCAGCGATATCCGAAGGGTCAAACTATCGCCTATGGTACACTTTCATACAAAAATATGAAACTTTTCACAAGTAGGTTCGTATATAAAGTAAAGAACAATGGAGGAGGTATGTAGTTTGGTTGCACCAGCAATGAAGCTTACAGATGTCAAAAAGAAAATAGGCAAAAAGGAAATTATCAAAGGCCTAACTTTTGAGATAAAAAAAGGTGAGGTTTTTGGGTTTCTAGGACCTAACGGAGCAGGTAAAACAACAACGATTCGAATGATGGTTGGCTTGATGAGTCTTTCCTCAGGCGAAATCTTAATTCAAGGGAAAAGTATTCAATCTAACTTCAAGGAAGCGATTCGAGAAGTAGGTGGTATCGTTGAAAATCCCGAAATGTACCCTTTTATGACGGGGTGGCAGAATTTAAAACACTTTGCCAATATGATTCCTGGTATAAAGGATGAAAGAATCAAAGAGGTCATTCAATTAGTAGGGCTTGAAAAAGCGATTAATGAAAAAGCAGGGAGATACTCTTTAGGAATGCGTCAGCGCTTAGGAATTGCACAAGCCCTTTTACACAAGCCATCGATCCTCATCTTAGATGAACCAACGAATGGTTTAGACCCAGCTGGTATTCGTGAAATTCGTCAATACATAAGAGCCCTAGCTGAAAAAGAAAATGTCTCAGTCATTGTATCAAGTCACTTATTATCTGAAATCGAATTAATGTGTGATCGAATCGGTGTCATAAAAAATGGTGAGTTGATTGCGATTCAAGAGGTGAAAGACGAAAGTCAACCAAGCGAGCAATTAAGTCAAATCAAATTAACAGTTGAACCTTTGGAAGCCGCAGTTACTTTACTTTCAGAAAAAGGGTACTCCGCTCAAACACAAAATGAGTCCCTATTAGTAGAAATAAAAAGAGACATGATTCCTACTATGTTAAAGGATTTACTAGAAAATGAGATTTTAGTTTATGAAGTACAAACAGTAAAAACAACGTTAGAAGACAAATTCTTTGATTTGATTGGGGAGAATGTGATTGAGTAATTTCATGCAACTAATAAAAAATGAACAAAATAAAATCTACCGTCTGAAATCGACATGGGCGATGTATATTATTTTATTCTTGCTAGTTATAGCCGGGGCAATTATCACAAAAGTGGCCTTTGATGATATTCATTTACCTAGCTATAGTGAAAATTGGGAGCAAGAGTTAACAGAGAGTAATGAACGTATGCAGCAGGAGAATCAGTCATGGTCGGAGGATGACGCAAGTGGCTGGGAATATATGATTGAATATAACGAAGAACAAATAGCGATTAACGAATATTACTTAGAGAATCAAATTGAGCCGCCTAGTTATGATGGCTGGAGTTACTTGTTTGATAACAGTATGCTTTCTTCCATCATTAGCTTGTTTACGATTATAATTGGAGCTGGAATTATTGCGAATGAGTACAAATGGGGCACGATTAAACTTCTCTTAATCAGACCTGTATCACGAACGAAGATTTTATTGTCTAAATATGTTTCAGTGCTAATCTTTGCCCTGTCAGCTCTAGTATTTATGATGATAGGTTCATTACTCGTTGGTGCGATTTTCTTTGGACTAAACGGGATGAATCCAACGCTCGTTATGAATAGCGCAGATGGATTAGTAGAGACGAGTTATTTAATTGAGTTTTTGAAGGAATTTGGCTTTAGTAGTGTAAATTTAATTATGATGGCGACGTTTGCTTTTATGATTTCTACGATTTTTAGAAGTAGTAGTTTTTCAATTGGTATTGCTATTTTCCTCATGCTGTCTGGTAATACGATTGTCCAGTTTGTTTCACAGTATGATTGGGCCAAGTATATTTTATTTGCTAATACCGATTTAAGTCGTTATTTTAATGGTATAGGTCCATTAATGGATGGGATGACACTTGGGTTCTCGATCACAGTACTCATTGTTTACTATCTTGTATTTATTGGATTGGCATGGATCAGTTTTACGAAAAGAGATGTAGCTGGAAACTAGAAGAGTAGAAAAGGAGAATGGAACATGATGAAACGAACTGGAGAAGTAGTATTAGGTATTATTGGGGCGTTAATTTATGGATTTCTTTCGCTAGTAATGATGGGCATTTTCTTCTTGCAAACAGCTGATGGGGAAGCACTTATAAGGGAAGAGTTTCAAAGACAACAAACAGAAATGCCAGGCGTTACAGCCGATATGAACGTCGATGGAATGCTTGAGGCTATTCAAAGTATACCAGCCATGCTTATTTTTGCCGTCTTTTCGATTGCGATTGTACTAGGAATTATTGCCATGGTGGTACTACGAGGTAATAAAAAGCCGAAACTAGCAGGTTGGTTATTAATTGGAGCGTCCGTTGTTTCGATCATTGTAACACAAGGTGTAGCAATTTTTGCTGGGATCTTCTACTTAATAGCTGGAATTATGTGTTTAGCTCGCAAACCACAGGAAATAATAGAAGAATAACTAGGATATAAGAGGGGTGACGAGAAGTTACTCCTCTTATTCACTACATAAAGGGGAGAGCTTTTTTGAGTGTATTACAAGTATCCATTAAACATGCTGGTTATAGTGGCAAAAAAAGAGCGATTGAACAAATCGCTTTCGAGTTACATAAGGGCGAATTAGTAGGTTTGATTGGTCCAAATGGAGCTGGAAAAAGTACGATGATTAAAACGATTCTAGGTTTAGTTGATGAGATTGAAGGAGAAATTATCTTTCAAAGGAAAGAGGATTATGCCTACATACCAGAGCACCCAACCTATTATGATGAATTAACTTTATGGGAACATATCGAGCTTGTAAGAGCCGTACATGGTATTGAAGACGCAGATTATGAAGAGAGGGTTCATACTTTGTTGGATATTTTTCGCTTAGAGCACGCGAAACATGATTATCCAGGTTCCTTTTCTAAAGGCATGCAGCAGAAGCTCATGATTATCATTGCTGTGCTAACGAAACCGAAGCTGTATATTATCGATGAGCCATTTATTGGACTTGACCCAAAAGCGATTAAGGATTTCCTATTAATTCTTGAAGCAGAGAGAAAAAATGGGGCGGCCATACTTATGTCTACGCATGTGTTAGATACGGCGGAAAAAATATGTGACCGTTTTTTACTTATTAATCACGGCCATGTCATCGCAGCGGGAACGCTAAGTGAAATTCAAAAAGTGAGCAAATTGGAGGGGTCATTGATGGACTGTTTTTATGAACTGATGGATAAATGAAAACAATAGGGAGCATGACTCCAGGTCGTTTATTTTTACAACGTGTCAAAAATGAATGGCATTACCAATATAAGATTTGGAAAATGATTGTCGATTGGGTTGTTTGGTTTTACATTTTACTACCGGCTGCTGTGTTCGGTGGCTATCAGCTCCATGCTCTTTGGCAAGGTGAGATGGAATGGGCTTTTGAAGTGCCACTTATGTTTTTAATGTTATTCTTTATTATGTTTTCCTGGTCGGGCACGCTCAGGTTATTTATATTAGAAGGAGATTTGTTATTTTTAAGGAAGAATAAAGAGTGGCTTAAAAAGCTTATGAAATATGGACTCTGTTATTCGGTTTGGATGACCATAGCTTGGACTACAATCTTAGGTTTACTTATAGCACCACTATTTCTAGTGTACCAGCAAGTAAGTCTCAGCACTTATCTTCTTTTATTAGTATTTATTTGTTTATTACGAATTAATATTCAATTTGTCAATCAATGGCTTGAATTAAAGTCTTCACGTTGGCAAAAAATCATCATGACGATTATCTTATTTGTGCTGACAGTTTTGATTGTGACTGCTTATGTGTTCAGTCCTTTTATTATGGAATTTATCTTTATTTTTGCTTTATCCGTATTGACTGTGCTTTGCTTAAGGAAAAGGCTTTACATGACCGAGACTTTTTTCCAGGACTGTTTACGTGAAACGAAGAGAAAAATGCAAGCGGCTTCGTTTTTGATTGGGGTTGAAGGTTATCGGGTGAATCAAAGGCAAAGAAAAAAACCGATGATTTTACTACGCAATTCAGCCAAGATATTCAAGAAAAGAACGACAAAAAATATAACCGCGGAGCTATTTATTAAACTGTTTATCCGTAATTCCATAAAGGTTCATGGTGTCTTAAGAATCACAGGAGTATCCGTTTTAGCTATTACGTTAGTACCTGCTGATTGGATTAAATGGATTGCTTTTTTTGTGATGCTGTTTTTCTTGAATTATTTTATTAAGTCTTGTTGGGAAGAGCTGAAGTCACATACATTCTTTAAACTATATCCGCTATCCAAAAATGACGATACGATCGATGGTATAAAAAAAGGAATTGCTTTGTTATCGTTACCAGGTGCGATGATGATTGGGGCAACAATGGGTCTAGCTGCTTTATCGCCGGTTTGGATTGTTCCAATGGCACTTTTATCTGGTGGATTTACTTATTATATGTGTGTGAAGCAGATGTTAGTTTTTTAATAAGGAGGGATTCAGTTGCGAAGGGATATAAGTCAGGAGGAAAAGGAATTATTCATAAACCTTCCTGAAGAAGAAGCGAAAAGCACTCGAATCGCCTTAAACATCTGACTGAAGAAGGTGTATTTGCGTTAGTTGAAAAAGATCATTTTTTAAACCGTTGGAAAATTAGCTTACTTAATCATTGAGGGTGTTTAGATGAAAATTTTATATATTGAAGATGATTTGGAAATTGGAAGCTGGGTAAAGGAAGAGCTTGAGAATAGGGGGTATCAAGTAGAGTGGTTGGCTTCTGGGCTACTGTTAAATGATGAGGTGCCTGACTTTATAATTCTAGATATTATGTTACCAGGATTAGATGGATTCTCGTTAGGAAAGAGGTTAAAGCGCTCATTTCCTGATGTGCCGTTGTTAATGCTCTCTGCTCGTTCGGCATTGGATGATAAATTAGAAGGACTAGAACTTGCCGATGATTATATGACAAAGCCATTTCATATGGAGGAGCTTGCCAAACGAGTCGAAGTACATTTACGAAGATATGATAAAGTTGAACAACATATATACCATTTACAGCATTTAATCATTAATGAGAAGAGTAAAATGATTAAAAGGAGTGATCGCAAAGAAGAGATTCTATTAACGGGTAAACAATTTCAGTTGTTCTTTTATTTTACAAGGCATCTTCAACAAATATTAACTAAGGAGCAACTATTTGAAGCGATTTGGGGGTATCCATATGTCGAAGGAGATAAAACCTTGATGGTTCATATTCGTTATTTGCGTGAAAAAATCGAAAAAAATCCATCTGAACCGACGATCATTGAAACGGTACGGGGCATTGGTTATAGGATGAGGAAATGAAGCGTTTTTTAGACAAGCTCACCACGATACAGTTTAAATTTGTTCTGTTGTTATTAATTGCTCTTGCCTTTATACCATTAAGTGTACCTTTGGTATCAATGGTTGTCTATTTTCCTGGTATCCTTTTAAATTATGAAGAAACTCCTTATACTGGCTATCGTGATTTAACGGAGATGTGGCATGAGGAAGCTAGTCAATTAGGTAATCAAGAGATAGAAGAAATTAATCATCGATTAAAAGAATTAAGTGAACATTATCATGATTCCTCGATATTTTGGGTTGATCAAGAAGGTCAATTACAGTCGACATATAACTACGATGATCATTTACCTGAAAGCTGGACGCCATCTTATACGGTGCAATTTATGAAGAGTAGCTATGATGCCGATCCGTTTACTGTTGTTGCATTTTTAGGGGCAGAATCTGATCAAGGGTTTATGGTGATTCAGGTCAGTCGTGATTATTTAGAGCCTCCCATACAAAGGTTAAGCGAACACTATGAAGTCATATTTGGTTTTGTATTTTTAATCGTCATGTCGTTTTTTATTTTTATATGCTTTTTATTTTTCCGAAAGGTGAGAAATAGATTAATAGACCTAGGTGAAGCGATGTCTGTTCAAGGAGAAAAAGGGTTGCCTAATAAGGTGGAAATTTCAAATGCAGATGAAATTGGACATCTAGAGAAAAGCTTTAATGAAATGATTGTAGAACTGCATAGGAGCAAAGACCGAGAGCTTGAGGAGGAGCAATTACGGAAGGAACTCATTGCCAACCTCTCGCATGATTTACGAACACCATTAACGATAATCCGCAAGCAAATTGGTCTATTAGAAAAGGAAAAGCTTACTGTACAAGGGGAAGAAGCATTAGTAGCGATTGATCAAAAAATCGACTTTTTAGCTAATTTAATTGATCACTTATTATCTTTTTCCTTATTACAAAGTGGCAGAATGACATATAAACCTCAAGATGTCGAAATGCCGCGATTTCTAAGAAAAGTAATAGTAAGCTGGTATTCGCTTTTCGAACAACAAGGATTTGAAATCGAATTTAAGATAGAAGGTGAACAAGTAAGCTGGTATGTTGATGAAAATTGGTTAGAGAGAATCCTAGATAATCTTTTGCAAAATGTAAGCAGGCATGCAAATAGTGGGAAATATATTAAGATCGAATTAAAACATGATCAATTGCTTATTGAAGACAAAGGAAAAGGCTTGCAGCATCAAAGTGAACAAAAAGGGGCAGGCTTAGGTATGGTTATTGTTGATTTAATGGTAAAGGAAATGGGACTCAAATGGGAAGTGTACACATCTGATAAGGGGACTAAGATTGTGATAAAAAGTTGAGATGAGACAATATTACGGGAGTAAGTGCTTAGAGACTAATTCTAAGTACTTTTTTTAACCAAAATTTAAACAACAGTCACACCGTCCTTTAAATAGCGTCATTTAAAGTTAAGGTGAGGTGATGATGATGAAGGCATTTATAGTAGAAACGAAACAACTTTCAAAGAAATTTAACCAAGATTATGCGGTATCTAATGTGAATTTAAAGGTAGAGGAGGGAGATATTTACGGATTTCTGGGACCGAATGGAGCAGGTAAAACAACGACAATTCGAATGTTGCTAGGATTAACGAAGCCTAGTCAAGGGGAGGTTCATCTTTTTGGTAAGAGTACAAAAGGAAATCATTTGCATGCCCTCAGGCAAATCGGTTCATTAGTCGAATCACCTTCTTATTACCCACATTTAACGGGGTATGAGAATTTAGAAGCATTACGAAAAATATTGCAAGTACCAAGTCGTAGAATTCATGAGGTATTAGAAATTGTTCAACTAACCAAATATGCCGATCGTAAGGTAAAGGCATATTCCTTAGGGATGAAGCAACGTCTAGGCATTGCCGCATCTTTATTAGGTGAACCGAAGCTACTTATACTTGATGAGCCTACAAATGGGCTTGATCCATCAGGGATTCATGAAATTCGTGATTTAATTAAAAGTCTGCCTAAAGAATTTGGGATTACCGTTTTAATCTCAAGTCATCTTTTACATGAAATAGACCAAGTAGCAAATAAGGTTGGAATCATTTCAAAGGGCAAGCTCATATTTCAGGATTCTATTGAAGTGTTACGAGCAAAAGCTCAATCACAAATAAGAATCAAGACAGCTGATCTCCAAAGAGCGAAAAAGGACTTATGGCAAATAGGGATAATAAGTGAAATCAAACAAGGTACGATTGTTTTTGGGGTGATAAGTGAAGCTGAAATTGCCAACGCTATTCGAATATTAGTAGAAAAAGGTCATGATATTTATCGAGTTGAAGAAGTGAGAAGGTCACTTGAAGAGATCTTTTTAGATGTAACCGCCCAAGGGGGATTGAATCATGCTTAAAAGCATACAGGCTGATGCTTTAAAGATGAAAAGAAAGTGGGTTTGGTTTCTTGTCTGTCTAGGTCCATTTGGAGTGATTAGTCTTCAAGTTGTTAATTATGCTGTTCGTTATGATTATTTAGTACGAAACGGAGCAGATCATTTTCAAGTATTAATGAATAATATTAATATGTTTCTTGCACCGGGATTAGTTTTAGGTATGACGATATTAGCTTCCTTATTTGCTTCGGTTGAACATGAACGAAACTCTTGGAAGCAGCTGTTAAGCTTACCAATAATGAAATATCAGGTCTTTCTTTCTAAATTCATTTTAATCACAAGCTTATTATGTGTTGCTTGTTCTCTTGTATTTATCGGCTCCAATCTTCTAGGCCTTGGACTGGGGTTTGGAATAGAGCCTAAAATGCTTCTGCCATTTTTCAAGAACAGCTTTTATCCATTGCTAGCAGGTATTCCTATATTAGTCATACAGCTATGGTTATCGGTAACGATGAAAAATCAAGCTATCCCCTTAACCATTGGAATCTTTGCATCTGTCTTTGCTGTGTATGGGCATTTTGCTCCTGATTGGGTGTTATGGAAGTGGCCGCTTTTATATGGTGATTGGTCAACCATTGAATTTGTAGGTGCAGGAGTAGGGATGGGCATGCTGATACTTCTAATGGCTGCTCTACATTTTCATAAGAGAGAGGTTAAATAAGATGAACAAGTTATTACAAATGGAATGGTATAAACTTCGTAAAACCAATATATTACCACTACTTTTGATTATACCGTTATTTACTTTTATAGCTGGGTATGCACCACCGTTATTTGAGGGGAGTTCAAATGAGTGGTATATCACGTTAACCTATATGTCTTTAAGTTATTCACTTCTTTTTTACCCTTTATTAATCGGTGTGATGGCAAGTTTTCTTTGTCGATATGAGCATCAAGAAGGGGGATGGAAGCAGCTACTTACATTACCTATTAATCGAACACATATATATTTATCAAAATTTACGTTATTATTTTTGGTGATTGGTAGTATGCAGCTTTTATTTATTGGAACGTGGGTACTAGTTGGGGTTATGAAAGGGATGGCCGATCCGCTTCCGATTGTTGTGATGGTTCAAGTCTTTTTTGGTGGCTGGATTGCAGCCCTACCTATTGCTGCTTTGATGCTTTGGCTTTCTAGCATGTGGTCAAGCTTTGCCGCTCCACTGACGGTTAATGTGATTTTTACACTCCCGAGTATTATGATTGCTAACTCTGAGACGATTGCTCCTTATTATCCATGGGTACAACCATTTTTTCTCATGTTACCTGAAGGGCTAGGCTGGGAGTTTACGGTTTCATTTCTCCCATTCCTCATTGCGATCTTTGGCTTTTTTATCGTATTTTTCCTTGGAGGGTTTGTTTATTTAAAGAATAAAGAAGTTTAGGTTAAGCATTATAAGAAAAAGAGCTTCTCACAAAAGTTGTATTGTGAAGAAGCTCTTCTCATTTTCTAATTAAGTTATCTTATCTTTATCACGTTATGTAATCATAGCGCTTATTTAATCTTTTCAATCAATTTTATCTCAAAAGTATTCACATATACGGCTTGACCGCTCATCTTAATTGTTACATCCCCATGAGTATCAGGTGTTGCCGATACATAGACTCGTCCATTTTTACCAATTTCATAGCCTTGCTCAATCACTAATTTTATTGCTTCTTTTTTGTTTGGATTCATAAATTTCTGGTAGTAGGCCGCCATAACACCAGAGGCTGTGCCAGTTACAGCGTCTTCAATCGTTCCAGAGTAAGGAGATGAAAAGTGCCTGGCATGCATATCTGCTTCTTGATCAAATGTTTCCATACAAAAAGCGTGTAAGGATGCATTTGGTATTTCTTTGAAAATAGATGGGAAAGCTTGGTTATTAGGCTTCATTTTCGAAAAAGATGATAAAGAACGAATAGGAACGAGTAATGTCCAAGTTCCGGTACTGCCATACATAATCGGCAGGTCTTCTGAAATATCTTTAGGTTTTAAGCCGATAGATTTGGTCAGTTCTTCTGGAGAACCAATAAATTCTCTAAATTGAGGTGCTGCGTGTTTGAGTGTAATAAAATAGTCATCATTTTTCTCTTCGATTTGTATGGGAAGAATTCCTGCATTCGTTTCGATAGTTAGTTCGCTTTTGTCTCCAAGTAAACCTCTAGATTTTAATGCGTATAGTGTTGCTACGGTCGCATGGCCACAAAGGTTCATTTCATGACCAGGTGTAAAGTAGCGTAAACGTAGGTCGGCTTTTTTTGAAGATAAATGGAAAGCTGTTTCATTAAAACCAATTTTAAAAGCGATTTCTTGCATGGTTTGATCGCTTAAGTGGTCAGCTTCTAAAACGATGCCTGCTGGGTTTCCTTCATTAGGTTGTAAACTAAATGCGTCGTAATGATACACCGTGACCGATTGCATGCGAAATGTCTCCTCCTCATAAAAGTATGTATGACTTTGTTATTAGTTTATCATTTTTTTGCATCTTAAGGGGCTAAAATGGAGGAATTGCTGTGAGAGTTTTCGAATTAAAATCACTTTGTGTTCTATGTTAGATCTATATGTATAGAAGCCGTTTGATTGTAACATCAAACGGCTTATTGAACGTCAGCTATTTTCCTAAAACGAACTTACTATTCATAAACATTCGATATGCTATCGCAAATAGGATACTGATAAAAATGGCTGAGCTTCCCGCAACCAATAGAATATGGGTCAGATTATACACGCCGTAAATAAGCTCTTTAATTAATGCAAAGATATTAAATACTGGAATGATAAAATGATAGATGGTAAATTCATTCACAGAAGTTCCGATTAATAGGAAATAAGGGATCATCGTTAAGAACGTTAATGGTGATAAGTAATTTCCAGATTCCTTGACGGTGTTAGAAACCAAACTAATCATGATGAAAAGACTAGCCATAATAAAGGCAAATGATACGATACCAACGGTTAAACTTAGAAGTAAGGTCCCGAGATTATTTTCAATTTGCATCGCTTGAGCAAACTCACCACCGGCAAAGTACACGTATAAGGTAAAGGTAATGACGGAGAAAAATCCACTCATCGAACACAGACTTCCGAGTGTTAACCATTTTCCAACGATAAGGTGCAATCGGTTAACTGGCGACATTAATAAAGCTTCCATCGTTTTTCTTTCCTTTTCTCCAGCGATGATGTCAGCAGCTGGTGAAAAACCACCTAATTGAACAGACAAAACAATAATTAGTTGAGCAAAAATGGTTAACATCATGAGTGCACCTTGATCACTATCTTCATCTAGTGCTACAGGTACTGTATAAAAAGGTTCAATGACATGATTTTCAACATTTAATTCAATTAAGTTTGTTGAAACGATTTCATACATTTTTTCTGAAAATAGGACCGAGATTTGTTCGCTTGCACCACTCGAATTCATACTAGCAGGGTCAAAATGGAGTTGGATGGCTGGAGATTGACCAGCTTCTAATGCCTCATCAAAATTAGAATCGAATAAAAGAGCAACATGAACGTCACCTTCTAATAAGAGGTCACGCGGATTTTGACTGAATGTGACGACAGAACCTTCTAAATCCTCAAGCCACTCTGTGATATACATAGAATCATGGTCCGACACAGCAATATTCACTTCATCAACTGAGTCATTAAACATAAAGTTGGTCATAAAGAACATTAATAACAAATTAAAAGCTATAGGGATAATAACGCTCATCACAATTGTTTTACGATCCCTCAACATGTCGAGCATTTCTTTTTTATAAATATTCCAGGTCAATGTTCTGCACTCCTAACGAGGCGCGACATAAAAATAAAGTTCAGATCACGAGTTTGTTCTTCTTGATATAAGTCTTCCGCTGTACCGTTATAAACCATTTCGCCTTTATGAATCATAATAATTGATTCACATAATTGACTAACTTCGTCCATAATATGACTGGAGAATATAATCGTTTTTCCTTCTTGACGTAAAGAATGAATTAACTCTCGAAACATATTGGCGGAAGTGATATCAAGTCCTGTTGTAGGTTCATCTAACAAGATAATATCAGGGTTATGAATGAGTGTACGTGCGATCGTCACTTTCTGTCTCATCCCTTTAGAAAAACCTCCCACTTTTCTATCTAAATAATCTTCCATTCCAAAACGTTTCGCCAAATCTTCAATTCTAGCTTTTGTTTCTTGCTTCGTCATTCCATATAGCTGGGCGAAGTATGTAAGGTTCTCTCTAGCTGTTAAACGGTCATACATCCCTGTTTCGCTTCCGAATAAAACGCCAATGTTACTTTTTATGGCCATCGGCTGTTTATGAATATCAATGCCATCAATATGAATAGTGCCTTCACTAGGCTCTAAAATCGTGCTGATCATCCGAAGCAAAGTTGTTTTACCTGCCCCATTTTCACCTAGAAGCCCGACAACTTCCCCTTTTTCTATTTCAAAGGTAACTTTCTTTAATGCTTCTACGGTTACTTTCTTATCACGAAATGAACGCGATACTTGTTCAACTTTAATCAAAGTCATCCCTCCAATATCTGTTAACTATTTATTATTATACGTGAATAAGTAGTGGAAAGTAGCACTTTTAGTTAGAAAATGACATTTTTTGTGGAGAAGCATGCCGATAACGTTTAAAATGGGAGGAGCAGTTGAAATAGATTGACAGGTAGGACTAGTGCGATAGGTCAATAGTTGTAGCGGAGAGTAAGACAATTATTCGAAGGATGTGAAGGAGTAAGTGACGAGAAATAGGCTACCAAAGCAGATATTCGATTGGTGCGAGGGAGTGTCTGAACAAAGAGAGCCAAAATGTGCAGATACAGACGTCAGTAACTACACGAAAAAGGCTGAACGTGACAGTTACTCGGAGGAAGAAGGTGAGTAACGACACGAAAAGGCATGAAGGTGACAGTTACTCAAGGGAAGAGGGTGAGTAACGACACGAAAAAGGCATGAAGGTGACAGTTACTCGGAAGAAGAAGGTGAGTAACGACACGAAACAGGCTGAAGGTGACAGTTACTCGGAGGAAGAAGGTGAGTAACGACACGAAAAGGCATGAAGGTGACAGTTACTCAAGGGAAGCGGGTGAGTAACGACATGAAAAAGGCTAAACGTGACAGTTACTCGAAGAAAGAAGGTGAGTAACTACCCGAAACAGGCTGAAGGTGACAGTTACTCAAGGGGCAGGATGTCACAATGAGTTCTTGAGCTTAATGATTAGTCGTAATCTGTCATACTGGAAGTGAACTTGACGAGATTCCGTGCATCACCCATTAAACTTTCATACAAAAGGAGGGTTTTCACATGATCCAGTATCCATCATTTTTTCATCAGGCTAAAATTGGTGTAACCGCTCCGTCCTCAGGTGTGGAGAAAGAATTACATATCCTACTCCATAAAGCCCAGCAGCAGTTTCAAAAGCAAGGGTTCACGCTATGGTTTGGAGATACAGCTTGGACACAAGAAAAAGCCAAATCGGCATCTGCTCGAAAAAGAGCAAGCGAATTCCAACAATTTATGGCGGATGAACGAATTAATGCAATAATTCCCCCATGGGGAGGAGAGCTTTTAATAGAAATCATTGAATTGATTGATTTTACGAAATTACCGATTAAATGGGTGATGGGCTATTCAGATACTAGTTTATTATTGTTAGCAATCACATTAAAGACAGGAATTGCGACGGCCCACGGTCCTAATTTAGTCGACCTTCGTAGTGAACAGGTGGATGCTACTAGTGTCATGTGGAAAAAAGTGTTGACGACAAAACTTGGAGAATCGGTTGAACAAGTCTCTTCCCCCTATTACCAAAAAGAGTGGGACCATTCGACGGATGACCTCCAGTTAACAGAAACGACCAAATGGAAGACGGCAAAACCAACTGTCAAAGTTGAAGGACGTCTATTAGGTGGGTGTATCGATGTCATTCATCATTTAGTTGGAACACCATTTGGTGACGTTCAAGCTTTTCGAAGCCAGCACTTAAATCAAGATGAACCGATTATCTGGTATTTCGAAAACTGTGAGATGAGTGTTACAGATTTAAAACGTAGTTTCATTCAAATGAAGCTTGCTGGATGGTTTAAAAATTGTACTTCTATATTATTTGGACGAAGTGCGGTCACAGCTGATATTGAAGGGTATCAATTTGAAGACGTTTATCAAGAGATAGAAAAGGAATTAGGGGTTCCAGTTATTCATGATATTGACTGTGGGCATGTGCCTCCGCAAAATACGTTTATTAACGGTGCTTATGCTGAAGTGTTTGTCGAGAATGGAAAAGGGAGATTAAAGCAAAGTTTTTTACCTTAATTTTTGAATCGTTTTATCGTATCATAACGTATATAAGGCAGTACATCATGTGGTGAGGTGAAGGTAATGCAATTGGCATTTTTAATGATTTTTATCGTAGCATTTTTATTTATATTTGCTTATTTAATTTTAGTGAAGCAGTATTATGGATTAATTTCTGGTTATTGGAATAAATCTGAGGAAGAGAAAAAGCGCTTATATGAATTAGGTTACCCGCAAAAGATGGGTAAGATTATACTTAACTCAGGTATCATTTTATTAGTTGGGGTTATCTTAGTCTTTCTAGGTGTTGCCTACGCAGTTGAAATATCTTTAGTGATTATGTTGATCTATACATTTGCCCATTTACTGATCGCAAACAAGCTTGAAACAGGAAAGGATCGTAAGCGTAATTTTTATATTCTAATCGGGTCGATTGTCGTACTTGTTGGTATTTTTGCTGTATTCTTAATCCCTACAAATGTGAAATTTCATGAGGATTACTTGGAGGTAACAGGTTTGTATGGGGTGGAATGGTCTTATGATGATATTCATACGATTGATAAAACCGATGAGCTGCCACTCATACAAGTGCGAACAAATGGTATGTCTGTACTAGAAAGAAGATTAGGACATTACCGATTAGAAGGTCTCGGTGGTGGGCGTTTATTTATTCAGAGCGGAGAAGGTCCCTATATTTTTATTATGACGGATCAAGAATATTTATTTTTGAATGCTAAGAATCCGGAGGAAACAGAAGCCTGGTTTGCGGAGCTTGAGAGAGCTTGGGCTGAATGAAAATAAAAGCGTAATTAAATAATGGTACAATTTGAGTACTAGCTATGATTGGAGGAAGATGCGAATGCCTTTCTGTCAACGTTGTCAAAAGCAGTGGAGCTGGAGGCAAACATTCAAGCGATCCTTTACGTTAGATCCAGCTATTCCTTGTCCATATTGTCATAATAAACAATACGTTACAAAAAAAACGAAACAAAAGATGAGCTTTTTACCTTTTATCCCTATTCTTGGGTTAGTGCTCAATATGTTTAATATTCACCCTGTAATCGTCTTGAGTTATATGTTTGTTTCTGCAGCTATCATTATCTGTTTGTCGCCTTTAATGATAAAATTAGCAAACGAAGAACAGCATTTAATATAGGAACAAAACCTTCCGCTTGGAAGGTTTTTGTCATTAATTTTGGAAGCTATGGTTTTCGATCGAGTTTTTTAGAAATTTCTTCTAATTTCTTGATGATTAACACTTGATTATGATTATCAGCACTTATATGTCTAAGAATTGAAATGAGGAAATAAAGGATAAATCCAAAAAATAAGAGTGAAAGAATAATTGGAATAACACTAAAAAATCCCAATATTAAGTTGATCGATAACATATAGTATTCCTCCTTCCTTTTAACTGGGGATCGCTCATAGCCGTGTAAAGCTATATCTAGATTTTACCATAATCAACGAATTAATTAATCAGGAAATGCGATGATGCAAGTCCTTCAAGAAAACTGACTATTACCATATCTAGGTTGACTGAACATTTGCTTGGATAGTTGTCATCTATCTACCCTTTTTAAATATAAGAAAACCAGTGCCTATTACTATGGGAAGTAAGGGTCACTGGTTTTATATAAGAATTCACGTTACATTTGGTTTATGAGCTTCTTTTGATAACAGGTATCCAAATTTCGCTTTTGAAAGTGGGTGATGTTGTATCTTTGTCGGCATTCCAGAGGATTTCCGGTCCATTTGTTTGCTCATAGTTAGAGGTTGGAAACCACTCAGAATAAATTTGAGCCCACGTCGTTTGTAATGTTTCTGGAAATGGGCCTTCTGCTGTAAATACAGCCCAAGTTCCAGCACTTAATTCAAGTGAATCCGTTTGAGCTGATACCGGGTTGGTTGTAAGAACACCGATATAGTGATCGAGTTCACTCTGTTCTTGGGTCCTTTCACTGAAGTTGGTAGAGGCACTGACCATACCAACTGGTTCCACATTAGAAAGCGATTTCCACTCTGCGATTTTCTCGGCTGATAAACTTTCCCACATCGAGGCAATTTCTGGATTAACACCTTCATAAATCAACTTAACTCTCTTTTTTAAGCCAATAATGGTGAAGGCTTCTTTTTCTACAATACGATAATTCATTGGATTACCACCTTTCATCGTTAATTGGAAAGTTAACATCGGATAGGCTTTTAATGCTTGTTGTTGATTGTGAATCTCAGATGGCCGAATACCATGCAAGCGATAAAAAGCATTGGAAAATGAATCAGGAGATTGATACTGATATTGAAGAGCAATATCCGTTATCTTCTGCTCGGATTGTAATAAATCAAAAGCAGCTCGTGTTAATCTTCGTCGGCGAATATATTCTGACAATGGTATCCCAGCTAAAGAAGAAAACATTCTTCTGAAATGGTATTCTGAACAATAGGCGACCGAGGCGGCCTTTGCAACGTCGATCTCGTCTGTTAAATGCTCTTCGATATAATGTAAGGCTTGATTCATTTGTTTTAGAAAATTCATCTCGATAACCTCCTAAGAAAAAGATAACATGTTGCCCTCCATGCGACCCGCTTTTCACTTATCAAGTTCTAACGGGTCTGATAAATGAATGGCTATTTTCCATCTATAACAGGTAAAATAGAAATAACTATTCGAATATTCCGGGAGTGTTGATTGTGGAAAAGAAAAAGAAAAAGAAAAAGGATCACTGGTTTTTTGATTTGATTTTTTATATACCAGAATTAATTATATGGCCAATCAAGTTCGTTATAAGAGCATTTGCTGCTTTGTTTCGTTACTAGGCGTAAGAAAGGGAGAAAATATTGTTATTTACTATAGAGTATCTGAAAAAAGAAGATGAGAAAAGTTTGTTTGATTTTGAAGTGCAAAATCGTTCTTTCTTTGAAACGATGATTCCGAGTAGAGGGGAGGCATTTTATCAAGTCTCTGAATTTCAACAGCGTCATCAACTTTTGCTAGAAGAGCAAGAGCGGGGCGAGTCTTTATTTTATTTAATCAAGGATCAGAAGAAAAGGATCATAGGCCGTATGAATGTCACGGATATTAAAACGAGTGAGGCAGAGCTTGGGTATCGACTGGGGCAAGAAGTGGTTGGTAAGGGGATTGCGACACAAGCATTAGCAAAGCTCATTAATGAATTGTCGACTAATCAACTGGTTACAAAACTTAAAGCAAAAACGACTTCTAATCATTTCGCTTCTCAAAAGGTATTAGAAAAGAATGGTTTTATCAAGGTTGAGGAAAGTGCGGATTCATTCAAATTCCTTGGTGAGGACGTCTATTTTGTTCATTATGTATGGGAGGGGGAATCTAATCAACATGAGGACAGCAAAGGAAATATATGAACGGGTATTAAAAGTTGCCAAGGCAGATGATCGAATTCGGCTCGTTGGTTTAAATGGATCACGAACAAATCAAAATGTGCCAGAGGATTGGCTTCAGGATTATGATGTTGTGTATGTCGTAACAGATATCGATGCATTTGTTCAAGACCCGAATTGGATCGATGTCTTTGGCAAAAGGACGATTTTGCAAATGCCAGAAAATATGGCGATGTTTCCACCTGAGCTAGGGAACAGATTTTCCTATTTAATGCTATTTGATGATTATACGAGAATTGATTTAATCTTAGTTCCATATGAAGAGAAAGAAAATTATTTAGTGGAGAACGGCTTAACGAAGGTATTACTCAATAAAGATGAACCAGATCGTCTTTACCCAACTTCTACAGATAAAGCATATTGGATTCAACAGCCATCTGAGGAGTTCTATCATGACTGTTGTAATGAATTTTGGTGGGTGACGACGTATGTGGCTAAAGGCTTAGCACGACGGGAGATTTTGTATGCTCAGGATCATCTCAATCAAATTGTCCGACCGATGTTGCTGAAGATGTTAAGTTGGAGAGTTGGCATTGAAACGGATTTTTCTCTAAGTGTAGGAAAAAATTATAAATATATTGAACAATATTTGGATGAAGATATATGGCAGCAGTTGCTGCTCACTTTTGCGAGAGGAAGTTACGAGGATATGTGGCATGCTTTATTTACGGCTTGTGACTTGTTTCATCGCACGGCAAAATTTGTGGAAGAACAGCTTTCCTTTACATATAAGAGTGAGGAAGAGGACAATGTGCGTGGATTTTTGCAGTTTGTATATAGTGAAGGAGAAATAAAGTATCAATAATCCCCCCTCTATCAGTTGGAAGAGGGGGGATTCTTATAAGGTTAGGAGTGAATGGGCAACCATTTAAGAACTGCTTGAATTTGGTCATCCCAATATTCCCAATTATGATCTCCAGGGCCGTAATCAGTAGTCAACTCGTAACCTGACTTTTGGCAATGTGCAGTGAAACGTTGGTTATCCTCATACAAAAAGTCTTCCGTTCCACAACTTTGATACAGTAAGGGACGATTGGGGTTATTTTTGTGCTTATCAATTAAATGAAACAGATCGGCACTAGTGCCTTGTGGGTCTTTTCCTCCTAAAATGAGGTCAAACTTCCTGCCAGCATCAGCAAGTGTACGGGAGCGAATGTCGAGGGCTCCAGATAAAGACGCAGCCGCTGCAAATCGATCAGGATGATTTAATGCTAACTTAAAAGCACCATAGCCTCCCATCGATAATCCAGCAACAAAATTATCCTCTCGTTTATCTGACAGGTGGAAAAAGGAGCGAGCGATCTGAGGTAACTCATCACTAACAAATGTCCAATACTTCTTTCCGTATTCCATATCCGTATAATAACTATGATCAACGGCCGGCATCACAACGGCTATTCCAGTCGCAGCGACGTAACGTTCAATCGATGTTCTTCTTAACCAAATGCTATGATCATCGCTGTATCCATGTAATAAGTATAATGTCTTATGTTTGGTCGTATGTAATTGATTCTCCATCCCAATTTGTGTGTGTGTTTGTTCTGGTAAAATAACATTCATAGAGGAGCTAAGCCCTAATACTTCAGAGAAAAATTGAACTTGCAATAAAGCCATATACGATTTCATCCTTTCTACATCTCATTATGTCTATCTTAAATCAAAAGGACTATGTTGAAAATAGATAAATGAATATGAATCTTTTTAAAAAAGGCTCCGTCTTATATAACGACTAACAAAGAAGAAGGTGAAAAGCATGGGAGATGAAGAGCTAGTAAAGTTAATACTTCAGGGAGATGACAACGCCTTACAAAGGCTTTACGATCGTTATTTTCAAGTCGTATTCCAATATGCTTTCATTCAAACAGGCAATTATCATGATGCAGAGGAAGTGACTCAGGATGTTTTTAGTAAAATGGCACGTTATTTGCACAAATATCAGCAAAAATCTACGTTCAAAACGTGGCTTTTTACAATTGGTCGAAATGTCATTATTGATTACCACCGTAAACATAAACGTCAAAAGTCAGTAAGAGGCTTTTACGAAGGTGAAATGGAAGCATTAGCGACTACTAATAAGGAAAGTGAATGGCAAAACGATAATATGGAAGCAATATTAGACATATTAGCTAAGCTACCTCAGGATTATCGGTCGGTGATTCAGCTCAGATTCATTGATGGTTTTAGTTTAAATGAAACAGCGGAAATTATGAAAAAAACTCTTTTATCAGTCAAATCCCTTCAGCATCGAGCTAAGAAACAGCTACAAGAATCATTTCATGAGAGAGAAGGAGGGGTATGGAATGAATAACAGGAATGACGAACAAAAGGTGATCGATATGGTTAAACAAATCTCTGTAGAACCTTCTAAGCAATTCAAAAATGAAACCTTTAAACTTGTTCAAGAAGAAATTAAATATGCACGAGAGCAGGCAAAGAAAAAAAAGAGCTGGTTTAGGATCGGTTCCCCTGTATTCACAGCCTCTCTCGCGATGATTGCAACGATTGGATTAGTAAGTATTCTATGGGTAAGTAATGCGCCAATGGATCCAATAGGTGGACCATTAGGAGACAAACCAGATGAAACCGAGCAAAAATGGGAACAGCCAAAAAAGAATGAGCAGATCGACGAGCCAGACTTATACGGGTTATCTGGTAGAGAAGAAATAATTGTGGAGGAAGTCGAAATTGAGGGGAAATTTGATACGATTGATTATCAGCTATTAGATCGTGAAACGATTCCATTCTCCACTTATTACCGGGGAAATATGTGGGAAATTGTCGAGAGGGAAGAAGAGCAGTACCAGCTCATTGAGCTACAAGCTACGATTGATCCTGAAACAAATATGAGGATATTTTTATTAAATACAAAAGAAAGGGAGGAAGCGAAGGACTTTTTTGAGGAAGTTATTTTAGCTGATTATCAACAATTTGAGTCGCTTATGGAGGAGGATTCTATAGTCAGTGTAAAAGTTCATGACGCCGAGTATGAAGCAACCTATGCATCATTACGGTTTGAGCACGATTACTATTATGTCATATGGCAATCCGCAGCTCCTGAATTTGGAGACGGTTGGGCCGCCCACTATGAGGTTTTAATGAATGAGTGGCAATGGAAATAAAAGAAAACGTGAGTGAGGCTAATACCTCACTCACGTTTTTAATTAAATAACCAATCCAGTTGCCTTTTTTGCACCCATCTTTTTACAAAAGGCCTGTGTTTGCTTGTTATCGCTAGTCGCAAAAGTCTAATCATTTCTGTGATTCAATCCAGTCAGTAAGCTTTGAATCCATTTAATATATGATATGATCAAATTAATTAGACATAGAAGGAGTTGGATAGGATGAAGGAGCTAGAGACTAAACTAATTGGAGCTAGTTTAGCAATGTCGTTTTTTATTTTATATATCAGTTTATCTGTTTCTTTTAATCTATTTCTAATACATGAGACTCTCACGACCTTATGGGTTTGGTTATTTATTTTTGTTTATGGAATCATAAGCTCATTTTTAATTGGTTGGATAAGGAAGAAGTGGAAGCAGGCGGGAGTTGTAACTGGGTTTCTGTTATACATAGGGTTCGGATATCTTATTTTTATTATAATGAGTCCGAATGAATTTGGGTTGATTGCTGGAACGGTAGGAGCCATTTTTGCGTTGATTTTTTTAATGGGAGAGAAATGGGCAAAAAGGCAACGTATGGCTAGAGCTGCTTATATGTTGCCTGTACTTGCATTATGCTTGACACCTTTTGAATGGACCAACAAAGAAGGTTGGACAGAGGTGAGGCAGGGAGAGACGGTTCTCATTCAGTATGAAGCATTTAATGGGGAACACTTAATCCCTATTGAGGCAAAAGCAGGAGAACAACTATTTTTTAAGGTAGACCATCATTTTCGGGATGGTGGGGAGCACGGTGTAAGTCTTTATGATGAAGAGCATAATCTACGTCCGATGACCGAACATCCGCTAGAAGAAGGAGTGTTAGGCGTCGAGCCTAGTGAGGATTCCACCTACTATATCGTGATCCGTGGGATTGCAGCGAAAGAAGGAAAGGTGGAGGTAACTTGGTGGCAGGAGAATAAGGTAGTTGGGACATTGGATGATTAAATGCACATGCCTAGACAGTTAGCCGTTTCAAATAGGCTAACTGTCATTTTTATATTAGGCTGTTTTTATTTGTATCATAAAAATACCAAAAATAGCGAAATTTTTACATTATTTTCAGAAAAATCACTACTTTTGTTGTTGATAAATGTTATTATATGGATATGGTTGTAAATAAAAGAATACTAGGAGGTTATGCATGAAAAAGCATTATATTTTTCCCTTTATCTTATTTGTAAGTCTTTTATTCCCTACCTTAGTTTTTGCCGATAATCATGATGATGCAAAGGAGGCATTGTCAGAAGGAATTCAAGCTCTTATTGACCACGATTTTGAAAAAGCTGTTCATGTGATTCTTGATGACCGCTTTCTTCTAAAGCATCAACAAATTGATTTGTATGAAACGATGTATGGAGAATTTGAAAATGGTATTATGGAATTCGAAATTATAGATTCTAGTAAAGTGAATGATGAACATTATCGTTTTATTGTCATTGAAACCTATTTTGATGGCTATAAAGCTCAAACACCTGTTGATGTGAAAAAATTAGGCGATCGGTGGAGGATTGTTATCAAAGATGATGTATCAGAAGAGGACCCTGATGCTATCGTTCTTGCACAAGCTAAGCCTGTTTTAATTGAAAAAGAAGAGCCTATTACTACTCAGATGAATGGTATTCATGTTTGTACGCATACAGAGCGATTTAATATTGGGTCAAAAATACCGACGTCCTGTCTTTTTAATGTTAATACGGGTGCATTAATATTAAATGTGCTTCGACATAATGTCGTCCGTACAGGTGATGGGAGTTATAGCATTGCCGGGCATGGTGTGTATTACAGAGTGTTAAGAGTTCGTCTACTAGGTACTAATCCTATTTATGGTTCGGTTTATATTAATCGAACAGGGAGTGCTGCTACTGGTAGTTATTCAATTAGAGGAGCTGCTAATGAGCCACTTTATGTTAGGGTTGATACAAACTTAGAGCCAAGAAGAGTTGTTTATGACATTCGTTTTGAAATTAGAAGGTAGTTCTTTATTTTCGTACAAGATCTATATAACGAAAGAGGCCGATTCTGAACGCGGCCTCTTTCCTAATAGTAAATAAGTTATGTCCGAACTTCTAATTCGATGAATCCATTATTCTCCACCTACAGATAGTGTTCCTACCTTTAGGCTTGGTGAACCGAGGTAGCCAGATCCCATTATGCTAAAATCTAAGTCGTTACCAATCGCTTCAACTTGATTTAATAAAGTAAAGAAGTTCCCAGCGACGGTGATTTGATCAAGTGGCCTTTCGATTTTTCCATTGCGAACGAGGTATCCATTGGCCGCAAGGGAGAAGTCACCTGTAATCGAATTGGCTCCAGAATGAAGTCCTTGTAAGTCCGTAATTACAATCGTTTCAGACTCGCTTTCCATGAGTTGCTGAAGCGATTCGGAACCTGGTTGAATATACATATTAGAAGGCGAGATTGAGATTGAACCTTTATATGATGGTTTATAAGCATGCCCAGTGGACTTAACACCATCTTTTTGAGCTGTTTTTGAATTGTGGAGATAGGTTAAGAGAACACCATTTTCAACAATCGTTTGCTTGGCGGTCGCAACGCCTTCTCCGTCAAAAGTTTGGCTCGCAACCCCATTTCGATCATGTGGGTCATCAATAATGGTAATAAGTGAATGACCAATCGTTTCATTTAATTTTCCAGCTAATAATGATTTTCCTTTTTGAACATCATCTGCTGAGAAGCTTGATGAAAATACTTGTAATAAAGATGAAGCAGCCGTATTTCTAAGTATAATCGGGTACTGGCCGCTTTTAATAGAAGAAGCCCCAACAAAACTTAATGCCTCATCGACAACCTCTTTGGCCATCTCTTTTGGAGAAAAAGTTGAAAAGTCATCAGTGACCCAATATTTCATTGCGCTTTTAAATTCATCACCTGATTTAACAACGGCAGATAAGATAATGTAAATAAAGTTCCTTTTTTCACGTTTTTCTAAGCCTTTTGTGTTAGCGATAAATGTTTCGCTCTCACGGGATTCTAGCGTACAATAGTTAATGCTATGAATTAAATCACTTAATGCATAACACTCTTTTTCGGCTTCCTTTAGTAGGTTAATTTTATCATCTGAGGATACTTCAGAAAGGGATTGAGAATATAAAGAAATATCAGCGTAGCTATCAGAACCTGCGAATAATTCCTCTGGATTGTCGTCCTCGATGATAAGAGCATTATCAGCTGCTTCTTGGATTAAAAATTCAATTTCAGAATCGGCGATTTTTTCTGTGTAAGCATAGCCCATTTTCCCGTTATAAATTCCGCGGAAAGAAACACCACCTTCAGAAGAAACTTTATAGCCATCAACTTCCCCATTAAATAATTGTGTATTAAAACGATTCGTGGATTGATAATAAAGTTCCATTTCAGTAAAGCCGTGTTTGTTTCCTTGTTCAAAAAGTTGTTCCTTGAATTGAATCATATCCATTACTCGTTCCCCCTTCCACCAACCGTAATTTCACTGACACGGATCATAGGCTGACCGACATTAGCTGGAATCGAACCACTCGATGCTCCACACATTCCGGCGCCGTGTGCAAGTTTATTTCCAACCATATCAACCTTTTGTAATGTTTTAGGTCCGTTTCCGATTAAAGTAGCTCCGCGGACAGGCTCTGCAATTTTACCATTACGAACGATATAGCCTTCATTGACGGCGAAGTTATAATCACCTGTTGCAGGATTCACAGAACCACCGCCCATATATTTTGCATAAATACCAAACTCGGTATTGGCGATAATTTCATCATGTGTTGATTGTCCAGGTGCGATAAACGTATTTGTCATCCTAGAAGTAGGAGCAAATTTATAAGACTCACGTCGACCAGACCCTGTAGAAGCTGTATTCATTCTTCTACCACCAAGTTTATCGATTAGATAGCCCTTAAGAATCCCATTTTCAATTAATATATTTTCGCGAGATTCTTCACCTTCATCGTCAATATTGGCAGAGCCCCATTCATTCGCAAGTGTTCCATCATCAATATACGTAACAATTTCAGGTGCAACACGTTCGCCAACTCGATCAGCGAAAACAGAATTTTTCTTCGCAACAGAAGAAGATTCTAAGCCGTGCCCACATGCTTCGTGGAAAATAACACCACCAAACTCATTGTCGATGATAACCGGGAATTTACCGCTTGGACACTCTTTTGCATGGAGCATTGTAACAGCGATTCTAGCAGCTTCTTCCCCATAGTAAGATAAATCAGCACCTTCTATAAACTCAAAGCCTTGGTGTGCACCGGGTCCATAAAAACCAGTTTGCATCTCTGTCCCACGAGAGGCAACGGCTTGCACTTTAAAGCGTGTACGAACACGGCGATCCTGAATAAATGTACCTTCAGAGTTAGCGATCAGTACATGCTGATCCTCATCGTTATAACCAACTAAAGCTTGTGAGATTTGATTGTCATACTGTTTAGCTGCTTGATAAACTTCTTTCATCTTTTCGACCTTACGAAGCTTTGAAACTTCTTTTGGGATTTGTTGAATGATGTGTTTGTTTTCATATTCTTGTTTGGTTAAATTTAATGTGAGGTTTTTCGGTGTTCCATGAATGGCGGCTGCCGCCTCAAGTGCTACGGCAATTAATGGCTCACGACTGAATTCATTCGTATATGCATAGACGCTTTGTAGTCCTTTTAATATACGAATACCAATACCGAAGTCTTTTCCAACGATACTTGACTCGACCTTACCACCGATTAAGTCAATATTTGTGTTCCATTTATCTTCTACAAATACTTCGGCAAAATCACCACCCGTACTAAGAGCCGCGGTAATGATGTCTTCAATAACTGCTTTTGAAAGCATATGTATCCCCCTTTAAATTGTGGTCAGATCTATCATACATGATGTCTACTCATTATGTACACAAATAAGTCTGATAATTTAGATTGTTATGTTAATATAATAAAGTTCATGGTTGATTTTACGTTCATTTATAACCTGAAATCCACATATTAGATTCATGATACAAACTATTTTTAAATATTATAGAAAATAAGTAGAATGCTTCTTAGCAATCTTAACGATTAGTGATACAATACAATCAGTCTTTTTTATTTATATGTTCTTTAGCACAACGAGTTACTAGTAAAAAAGATGTTAGCAGATTGAGTATGTAAACAAATGATAACAAGGAACCATAGAAAGCACGTTCTAGGAGGAATTATGAAAAAACTCGTATTTACAGGTGGAGGAACGGCAGGCCATGTCACTCCAAACCTCGCTATTATAAAAGAAATCCGTCATGAGGATTTTCAAATTGACTATATCGGTTCAAAAAATGGCATTGAAAAAGAGCTAATTGAAAAAACAGGAATTCGCTACCACTCTATAAGTAGCGGTAAATTAAGAAGGTATCTTGATTTTGAAAATGTAAAGGATATTTTTAGAGTTTTGAAAGGTTGCTTAGACGCAAGAAGGATTCTGAAGAAGTTGAAGCCAGATCTCGTCTTTTCAAAAGGTGGATTCGTATCAGTGCCCGTTATCATAGCAGCTTCAACACTTAAAATACCGATTTATATTCATGAAAGTGATTTAACACCTGGACTTGCCAATAAGATATCCCAACGTTTTGCTACAAAAATCTTCACATCTTTTGATGAGACCAAAAAGTATTTGCCAGCTAGCAAAACCGAAGCAATTGGTTCTCCTATTCGAAAAGAAATTCTACAAGGGTCCGAGGATAAAGGAAGAAGATTTCTTGAGTTTCATAGTCAATTACCGGTGTTACTTATTATGGGAGGAAGTCTTGGTGCTAGAAAAATCAATGAAGCCGTAAGAAATAATCTTGATGAATTGACGAAGCGTTATCAGATTGTCCACTTATGTGGCAAAGGTAATATCGATGCTTTGTTAGAGAACAGAAGAGGCTACCGTCAGTTCGAATATGTACATGAGGAGCTTGCTGATATTTTAGCAACAACTGATTTTGTCATTACAAGGGGAGGTTCTAATGCTATTTTCGAATTTGTAGCTTTAGAAATTCCAATGGTCATTATTCCACTAAGTAGAGCACAAAGTCGAGGTGATCAAATTTTGAATGCAGAATCATTCCAAGCAAAGGGATATTCGGTTACATTGGAAGAAGAAGAGTTAACGAGTGAATCGTTACAGGATCATTTAGATATGATAACCGTCAAAAAAGAAGAGATAAGAAGGAAAATGAGAGAAGGCAATCAAGCGGGGGCATTAGATAAGCTTGTAGCTGAAATTAGGGCGATTGCCGCAAAATAAAAACAAAACCGATCGGAGCTCAATTCCGATCGGTTTTTTTAAGCCTTGTAGATGAAGATTTGAAGAGGGTATGCTTACCTTTTATCCTTTTCTTATGGCGTGTCATCAGTGCCACCCCGCACGACGCGGAGCATGATTTTCGGGAGCGATGAGTATAGCTCCGCATATCAGTTTTAAGCAACTTTCATACAACAGAAAGAAGCATATTTTATTCTTTTAGAGCTTCATACATAAAGCTTTGGAATTGGTACCCTTGCTTTTTGTACATCTCTTTGGGTGAGTCTTGTCCATCTGCTAGAAGAATCGCTGTTTGCTTTGGGAATTCCTGAAATAAAGCTGCTTGAAGATGCGTACCAATTCCTTTTCTTTGATAGGACTCATCAATTTGAAAGTTATCAAGTTCAAACGTGCTTTCATCGATGCTAATCCCATGTATGAATCCTATAGGTATTTCGTTCCAGTAAGCGAGCAGAATTGCATACGATGGATTGTTAATTTGCTCCTTCATTAAAGCCGTTTTGCCTAACGCATATTCCTGACCAAATGTTAAGCAAAACCGGTATTGGAGGTCGAGGTAGTCGTTTGCTATGGGAGTCGAATGAGTGACTTTTTTAATCATAAGCTGTGGAGGTTTCTCGTTTGATATCCACGGAACAGGTCGGCGCACGTATAATTCCGTACGGTCAAGTTGATAACGATTTTGCTTTAGATATTCTTCTAAAATTGTATCAATTTGATTATTTTCTGGAAAGAAAAATTTTAAATGCGTTTGTCCACGCTCAAGATGAAATTGCTTTAGTACTTCTTCGCTTTTTATAAATAATGATAGTGTCGGATTCTGCTTAAACTCTAAATAATTGGCATCATACATAACTTTTAGTTGCGTAAAATGATTGACCCGAAATAGAGCGTTTTCTAGTGCCGTTTGTCCATATTCATATGTTTGATCGATCGAATAATCCATATTAATAGTCTCCTTCAAGTCGTTTCATTAGTTCAGTCCACTTATACTCTAAATTCTCTTTCGTAGCATGTAGGTGTTGCATCTTCTCAAGGTCGTTTTCCTTTAGTAGTTTCTGTTCTAGTAATTCTATTTCATTCTCTAAAGTCTCAATGCTCTGTCCCAATTCATGATGATGGTTTAAAGTCGACTTATATTTATTTTGATGATCATGTTTAATCGGGATAGGTTGAGCTTTCTCATTCCGCATGATGGACTCCTTCATTTTCTCTTTCGCCCAGCTGTAGTTTCCTGGGAATTCATAGAGTTGTTGATCGTGAATCCAAGCAATTTTATGAAAAAGTTTATCGATAAAATAGCGATCATGTGAGACAGCTAGAACGGTTCCTTGAAATGTTGATAGTGTATCTTCTAATACTTCACATGATTCAATGTCTAGATGGTTTGTCGGTTCATCAAGGATAAGAACGTTCATTTCCGTTTGCATAATGATTGCAAGGCGGAGTCGCATCTTTTCACCACCACTAAGAGATGATAATTTTTGAAAGACGCTAAAGCCATAAAATAAAAATTGAGCTAATAGTGAGCGAGCTTCACCTTCAGTCACGTTGACATGCTCACGGAATTCCTCGATAACCGTTTTATTTGTATGTGCCACATATAATTTCTGAGATAAATAAGCTATTTTAACTTGGCTACCTAACTTTACTACGCCACTATTTGGTGTTAATTGACCTAGAATTAATTGAAGCAATGTTGATTTTCCCGTTCCATTGTCACCTAATAAAGCGACGCGCTCGCCGTAACGAACGAGCAAGTTGACGTTAGAGAATAATAAGCGGTGTTCAAAGCTTTTCTCTAAGTCCGTGATCGTTATCACGTCTTGACCACTTCGGTCTGTTGCTTGCAAGTCTAATTTTATCTTCTTATGTTCAAGGACGGGTCTATCAAGAAGCATTATTCTTTCGAGAGCTCTTTCCATATTTCGAGCCCGTTTATGAAGCCCCTCATTAGGTGGGTTGGCTTGATTGGCCCAGATACGTAGCCGTTTTATTGCCTCTTTCATTTTTTTGATCTTCTTTTGTTGTTCTTGATAATTTTGAAATTCCTGCAATAATCGTTCTTCTTTTTCCTTGATAAATTGCTGATATCCACATGCGTAGGAGAGGAGCTTACCATCCTCTAAATCGAGTATTCGATTAACGGTTTCCTCTAAGAAATAACGGTCATGTGAAGTAATCATAAATGCACCGCTAAAACGATTTAAAAAAGTAGTTAACCAATCAATGGCTTGTAAGTCTAAATGGTTGGTTCATCTAATAAAAGCAAATCTGGCTCAGTTAATAACACATGTGCTAGGGCCAGCTTCGTTTGTTCTCCTCCACTTAGACTTTGAAAAGGTTGCGTAAGGAGGTGGCTAATTTTTAAACCGGCAGCGACTTGTTCTATTTTAGAACGGATTTCATAACCGCCATGCGAAGTGAAATACTCCTGTAGCTCACTGTATTGAACAATTGTCTGTTCTAATCTTTGGCCGATTGTGTGACTCATTTCCTTTTCAAGCTCACTCATTTTCATTTCTATTTCTATTAGTTCCATAAACGCGGTCTCTAAAAACTGTTTACCATTCCCCATAAAAGTGGGTGATTGTACTTGTGATAAATAGGCGATTTTTGTATGTTTAGAAAAATGGATGGCACCATTATCAGGCGTTTCCTCTTGTGCGAGCATTTTTAACAGCGTGCTTTTTCCACTTCCATTCCTTCCAATCAGGCCGATTCGATCATGGGCCTTTATATCAAAACTAATCTCCTCAAAAAGGGGGTCACCCCCAAAGCTTTTTGATACTTGTTGTATGTGTCCGTACATTTTGATGTTCCTCCTAAGTTAAAGAACATCACCTCAAAAGATAAAAAAGGTGAACGAATCAGAATTCGTTCACCAAAAACGAGAGAACAAAAGGTTTTCCCCGTTCACCTCATTCATATGTGGGTAAAGGTGATGCACTGATTGTGTCATTTGTTTATTTAGTTACTAAAAAAGGACAGATCTCTCCCTTTGTAACTAAAACAGCAAATTTTGCACGACAAACGAGCATAAATCTACTACGATTATCACGCACACAAACAGCTTGCTTACACATCTCCCACACCCCCCGTTTCCATTCAGATATGCTAAGTATATAGAATAGTCAGTCGATAAGCAAGGCTGATTTAAAGTAGATAGTTAAAGCTCTGATGAAAAATACAAAATAAGAGCTTCAATCAAGTGGCAGAAAAGATAAGCAAAATCGACAATTAACTTAGCACCACCCCACAGGACGCCAGCATGATTTTCGGTAGCGACGAGCATACCGCTTCGAGGACAACATTAACGCCTCCACTTCATTTCGATGTCGTCATCTCGGTTTGAGGACAACAAAAATGGCTCTCCACGCTATTTCGTTGTCGTCACTTTTCTCTCCGAGTTATTGTTACTTCCCGTCCTCACTTTTCCTACAACTTAGCTTCACTTTTTGCCAGATCCAAAAATTGTATAATGTAGCATCAGCTCCAAGATTTATTCAAAAAAGAAAAATACCTTCAGACATATTGAATAATTCTGATAATTGTAGTACAATAGTCAAAATATTTCATAAATGCGTTGATGAGGAGTAGTAGGAAATGTAGTGGATTAAGAGAGCTGTTGGTTGGTGCAAAACAGTCATACTTCATTCTGAACTCGCCTTGAAGTAGCTTCATTGAATCTCAGTAGATGAAGCCGGTCCCTTACCGTTACTTAAGGAGGTAAAAGGATTATTCCTTTACTATCTGAGTGCACACAAATGTGTGAATAAGAGTGGTACCGCGTAGGATTTCAAGTCTTTCGTCTCTTCCAAGGAGACGGGAGGCTTTTTATATGTCTCGGTGACGAGTTAATAGAGAAAAGCTTTTCACCAAATACAAAATGCTTGAAGGGGAGAGTGTTAAAAAATGAAAAATGTAAGTAAATATGAGCGAGGTTATTTCCTTCCACCAGTTACAAGTAATGAATGGATGAAAAAAGAGTACATTGATGCACCACCTATTTGGTGTAGTGTAGATTTACGTGATGGCAATCAAGCATTAATCATTCCAATGAGTTTAGAAGAAAAGCTAGAGTATTTTCAGCTACTGGTCGATGTGGGTTTTAAAGAAATAGAAGTAGGATTTCCAGCCGCTTCTGAAACTGAATATGCTTTTTTAAGAGCGTTAATCGAGCAGGAATTAATTCCTGATGATGTGAAAATACAAGTTCTGACACAATCAAGGGATCATATAATTGAAAGAACATTCGAAGCATTAAGAGGGGCAAAAAAAGCCGTGGTCCACTTGTATAACTCGACATCTGTTGCTCAGCGAGAACAAGTTTTTAGAAAACCAAAAGAGGATATTATTGAAATTGCTGTTTCTGGTGCAAAGCTTATTCAAGAATGTGCTGCAAAAACAGAAGGCAATTTTCAGTTTCAATATTCACCAGAAAGTTTCACTGGAACGGAGATGGAGTTTGCTCTAGCGATCTGTAATCGCGTCCTCGATGTCTGGCAACCATCAGCGGAAAATGAAGTCATTATTAACTTGCCTGCAACGGTATCCATGTCAATGCCACACGTTTATGCGAGTCAAATTGAGTATATGTCAACTCACTTAAAATATCGTGAACACGTCATTGTGTCCGTTCATCCTCATAATGACCGTGGTACGGGGGTGGCGGATGCTGAACTAGGGATGTTAGCTGGGGCAACACGAGTTGAAGGAACGCTATTTGGAAATGGGGAAAGAACGGGCAATGTTGATATCGTAACGTTGGCTCTAAATATGTATTCGCATGGTGTTAACCCAGAACTTGATTTTGGAAAAATTTATCAAATTAGAGATGTATACGAGCGATTAACAAGAATGAGAGTACCGCAAAGACATCCATATGCAGGAGAACTTGTTTTTACGGCTTTTTCTGGCTCGCATCAGGACGCGATTGCTAAAGGCATGGCATACCGTGAAGAAAAGCCAAAGACAGCTTGGAGTGTGCCTTATTTACTCATTGATCCAAAAGATATAGGTAGAGAGTATGAAGGAGACATTATTCGTATTAACTCACAGTCTGGTAAAGGTGGAATTGGTTACATTCTGAAGCAACATTACGCCTTGGATTTACCAAAAGAGATGAGGGAAAGCTTCGGTTATGCGGTGAAGGATGTTTCCGATAAAAAGCACGCCGAGCTTCAGCCTGAAGAGATTTATGACATTTTCTTTGAGAACTATGTGAACATCACCAATCCGATCGAATTTTTAGGTTATACATTTGTTAATTATGATGATTATCAAACGATTATCCGTATTAGCGAGGATGGAGTAGAGAAGGAATTAGTGGGAAGTGGTAACGGTCGTTTGGACGCAATTAGTCAAGCATTACAAAAGCACTTAAATATTGACTATTCTAATCTTATTTACAGAGAGCATGCATTAGAAACAGGCTCTGAATCACAAGCCGTATCTTACGTAGGTGTTTCTGATAAACATGGACAGCTACATTGGGGTTGTGGACTTGACCCAGATATTATGACATCTTCGGTAAAGGCATTATTTGGCTGCATTAATAAGTTAGTACGTGTCGGAGAGCAAAAAGAAGTATCGAATTAATTAATCGTGAGGAGGCATCCACTTTGGGTGTCTCTTTCATATTCTTTACCATAAGTTACAAACAGGTACGTGGTGAGATAAATGTGGGGAAGAGGTTGATTTTTAGAGGGAAATTTGGTTAAATAGTTAGGTATATTTTATACAAAAACGGAACACCAATCTGCGTTTGGATGGTCTGTTGGTTTAATCTTTGGTGCTAAAAGTAGCGCCTTTTTGTACGTAATTAGTACAAGAACAGTTAGAAATATTATACAAAGAGGAAATCGTAAGGAGGCAACATCATGAGTAACAAACCGATGCGTGTACTTCTGTATTATTTTTACACAACGATTGAAAATGCAGAAGATTTCACAGAAAAGCACTTGAAATTTTGTAAGGAATTAGGCATTAAAGGACGTGTCCTTATTGCTGATGAGGGGATTAACGGGACTGTTTCTGGTACAGTTGAGCAAACGGAGGCTTATAAAGCTGAGCTAGAGAACGATCCACGCTTTCATGGAATTGTCTTTAAAGAGGATGAAGAGGAAGAGCATGCCTTTAAAAAAATGCATGTACGATATCGTCCTGAGCTAGTAACGCTACGCCTTGAAGATGATGTTAATCCATTAGAATTAACGGGTAACTATCTAAGCCCTAAAGAATTCTATGAGGCGATGCAAAATGAAGATACGGTAGTTATTGATGCAAGAAATGATTATGAGTTCGATTTAGGTCATTTCCGTGATTCAGTTAGACCTGATATTCGCAGCTTTAGGGAGCTACCTGATTGGATTCGAGATCACAAAGAGCAATTTGAAGGCAAAAAAATCTTAACCTATTGTACGGGTGGAGTTCGTTGTGAAAAGTTTTCAGGGTGGTTAAAACGCGAAGGCTTTGATGATGTGAGTCAGTTACATGGTGGAATTGTTACGTACGGTAAGGATCCAGAGGTTCGAGGAAAGTTATGGGATGGACAATTATATGTATTTGACGAACGAATAAGCGTACCTGTTAATCAAGTCGATCCAGTGATCGTAGGTAAAGATCATTATGATGGAACACCTTGTGAACGCTATGTGAATTGTGGTAATCCAGAATGTAATAAACAAATCCTAACATCAGAAGAGAATGAGCACTTCTATATGCGTGGATGTTCAGATGAATGCCGCGTACACCCAAGAAATCGTTACATTGTTGAAAATAAAATGTCTGAAGAAGAGGTTGAAGAAAGATTAACCAAAATTGAGGAAAAAAGATCCGGTGAAGTTGCTTACGAGCAAGTGTAAAAATCGAGCTCAAGAGTGTCTAAATCTTATACAGGATAGCAAAAGGCAGGATACACAGTTCTGTCTTTTTGTTATTCCACGAAGTACACATTCATAAAAAGTATGCTTTGCCCTTTGTCTGGTGGCTTTTTATTCATAAACGATTTTGAGTATTTTTACATTGTGTCATAGCCCCGAGGCTTTTTGGATATTGCTCCTAAGAGCGGATTCCAAAAAGATTCAGCATATCACGTAAACAGCCACCCCGCGAAGGACGCGGAGCATGATTTTCGGGAGAGGCAAGTAGAACTTCGCAAATAATCATCAGATCACTTTCATACAAAACCCACATAGGAAAGCCGATTGACTTCGGCTCCAACAAGATGAAAGTAATGGCGACTTTTTAAACAGATGGCACGTTTAAAACTCGATCACCATTAGGAGTCGGCTGAACTAGCAGGGAGCACGTCCTGTTAAGGACATTTATCACGAGATGGATGTCCAGCTAACTTCAAGGCACAAACTATCACCCATAAGTACACTTTCGTACAAAATCAATGCTAGATTATCTACGTCCTAAATGTATGAAAATACAAATCTGATAACTAGGAATTTAATTCCAACGTACAAAAAATAAATCACGTAAAGCGATATTACATTATATTTTTACTGATAAATAGGAAATTTTAAAATAAATAGTAAAAAAATAGTGTGGATAAAGTCCTAGTATGTTATCTTAATAATAAGTGCATGTTTATTCTAAATTAATGAATAGGTGATAGTATGGAGCTGTTAGCTCGGATGATTAATAACCAAAATATATTTATCCATGCTTGGCCAGATTATGTACAAACTAGCATTAGTTTTACCTCACTAGTGAATGGGTTATTTGTAGTACAAATTATACCTGCTTTATTAGTAATCTGTGCTATGTTTTACCTATTAAAATATCATCTATGTCCCAAAGTCATTCATGAATTAGATGAATTACAGTGCGAGGTAATTAACTCATTTGAATATGGGTTAATCATTACAGATGACCATGAACAGGTTATTCATACGAATGATGTTTTTAATCACATACTCCAACAACTTGGTAGAGAAGCACCTGAGGATCTCACTGAACTAGATCCAAACTTAGTAGACTTTGAATGTTCAACTATTGATATTCAATTAAAATCAGCGACTAAAGAAATGCTTATCCGTGTTACCAAACAAAAAGCGGTGATTAATCATCAAATAAGACATATTTGGCTCTTTCTTGATATTACAAAAAATAAGCAGTTAGAATCAGAACTACGTCATATGGCTTTTCATGACCAGCTCACAAAGCTACCAAATCGCCATTATATTGATGAAAAAATAAATGAATCGATTCGTTTAAATAGAAAAATATCCTGTTTACTTTTGGATATAGACCGGCTGAAGTTTACCAATGATTCTTTTGGTCACCTAGCGGGCGATCAATTGCTCATTCAGCTTTCAAATCGTTTTAGGAAAGTGATTAGTGACGATGATATTCTAGCCAGGATTGGTGGGGATGAATTTGTTATTATAATATTTGATGAGCGAGTTCAAGAGATTGAAGCCATTGCTGATGCTTGCATTTCTCAGGTTAAAACGCCTTTTATTATAGCCAATCAGAGAATTAGGGTTACATTAAGCGGTGGGATTAGTTGTTATCCAGATGATGTCACAAGTGCTGATGAATTAATTCGAATCGCAGATTTTGCTACTTATGATGCTAAGAAAGCAGGAAAAAATCAAATTTCGTTCTTTAATGCAACAATTGAAAAGGAAGTTAGGCGAAGACTTCTTATGGAAGAACTTTTACATACGGCTTTAGAAGCAGATGAATTTTATCTTGTATATCAAACGAAAGTCGATTTAGTAACCGAGAAAATTAAAGGGACAGAAGCGTTACTTCGCTGGAAAAGCCCTGAATTAGGGCAAATTTCCCCTGGTGAATTCATAACTGTCTTAGAAGAGTCTGGACTTATTATCGAAGTAGGCGATTGGGTATTAAAACAAGCGTGTATACAATGGTCAGCATGGCAAAGGTTAGGTATGTCACCAATTCTAATGGCTGTTAATATTTCACCAATACAATTTACTAATGATTCATTTATTGATGATTTGAAGCTGATTATTGCTGAGACTGGTATCGATCCGAATTATTTGGAGCTAGAGATTACGGAATCATCAGCGATAGCTTATACGGATGAAACGATAGAAAAACTAAACGCCCTCAAAAATATGGGAATTAAAATGGCGTTAGATGATTTTGGTACAGGATATTCCTCTTTTAAACATTTAAATGAACTTCCTTTAGAAATGTTAAAAATTGACCGCTCCTTCCTAAAAAATTTATTAGGTAATCAAGCTCAAGAAGCGATCGTTCGTTCCATGATTCAATTGGGTCATAATATGAACCTCCGTGTCTTAATGGAAGGAGTGGAGGAACAAGCCCAAGTTGACTGGTTAAGAGGAGAAGGTTGTGATTGGGTACAAGGTTTTCTATTTAGTAAACCTGAAAAGCCTGAAATTGTTACGAAAAAACTAATAGGTCAGTTTGCAGGGTGAGAGGTCTCTTTTTGAGGCCTTTTTTCATAGTGATTAATTGGTTGACTAGACCAAAAATATATGTAGTATAATGGTATATACCAATACTATATAAGAGGGGGCTTTTTCTTGATAGATAAATCTTCACCATTACCCATATATTATCAAATTGAAGAACAGATAAAAGAGCAGATTATGAGTGGGATTTTAGAGCCTGGTGATATGTTGAGATCGGAAAGAGAGTATGCGGAATACTATCAAGTAAGTCGAATGACCGTGAGGCAAGCGATTAATAACCTTGTTAGTCTAGGACTGATATACAAGAAAAAAGGTAGTGGAACTTTTGTTCAAGAGAAAAAAATAGAGCAGGCATTACATGGTTTAACGAGTTTTACAGAAGACATGCGCTCACGTGGTTTAACGCCGAGTAGTCGTTTGATAGATTTTTCAATTATTCCAGCAACCCAGGTAGTAGCTAAGGAATTAATGATTGAGGAACACACTCCAGTATATGAAATAAAAAGGATTCGACTAGGTGATGATATCCCCATTGCGTTTGAAACGAATATCATTCCAGCTAATCTTGTTTTAGGTTTAACGGAAGAAATTGTGGCAAACTCGATTTATAACTATGTGGAAAATAAATTAAAGTTGCACATTGGGAGTGCTACACAAGTAATCGAATCAGCAACTGCGACTAAAGCAGAAGCAGAGCTATTAGATATCCCTAAACAAAGTCCAATCCTATTAATTGAGCGTAAGACGTTTCTGGCAAATGGAACACCACTTGAATTAGTTAAATCAAGCTATCGAGGCGATCGTTATAAATTTATGATCAATATCAATCGAAAATCATAACGGCGACGTGAATGACGCACAGCATGATTTTCGGTCGCGATGATTAACGCTCTATGTTCGCACTTTCATACAAAACTCGCATGGCGAAGCCCAATTCACTTCGCTACCAACAAAGATGAAAGTAGGTTTTGGCACTTTAACTGTTGGCACTTTAATTAATTAGTTTTTTTCATTCTCATTTTAAATGAATAGTGTTAGATTGTTTTGAGAACTTGAGAATGAGCAGTAACCCAGCGGACGAGTCATGCGGAGACTCCCATGGGACGTAGTGGCAGAGCTGAGATCCAGCGGCGTAGCCGATTAGCTCAGCGCCACCCCATAGGACGCGGAGCATGATTTTCGGTAGCGACGAGTAGAACTCCGCATACCAGCATTAAATAACTTCCATATAAAAACCCGCACGTGAAATGCGGGTTTTTTGGCATTTCTGCCGTCTATAACTAACTATCTTAGGGGGAACTATGATAGAAAGCACCAATAAGGTTGTTCAAAGCTTATCAATGAGCGGCTGGTATTTGGCAAGCAAGGCTTCATTATGCTCGGCTCCACCATCCACATTACCGCTTCGAAAAATGGGAGGATTCACACCTAATTGTAAAAGTTGGTTTGTTGCTTCTACGATTAAACTATTCATAATCGCGATACCTGTGACAGAAGAGCCTGGTCCAACGCCAATACTTTCATTGTCGAATTGAATTAATGCGTCACCAACAGGAATATGATTATGAATCACCGTATCGACGACTTCCGATAGGTGGGAGCCAGTTGAATGTCTGGAGCTCTGTTGTTCCTTATAATAGATTGATGTAATACCTACTACGTGTGTCCCTTTATTTTTAGCATAAAGACTTACATCAATGGGAACTGGGTTTCTTCCTGATGTAGAAGCGACTATTAGAAGATCTTTTTCGGTAAAATGAATGTCCTTTAGAAAAGTGAATGCAAAATCAGGATCCTTTTCAAAATCGGATGAGCGTGCACCACCTCGATGTAACATTAGGTCTTCGATTAGGACGGGATATATAGGAACAAGTCCGCCTGCTCTGTAAAACACTTCCTCAGCGAGCATGTGTGAATGCCCACAGCCAAACACATAAAGTAAACCATCATCGGCTAACGTATTTGCGATTTTTTTTGCTGTAGTTAAAATAACTTCTTTTTCATTGATTTCGATATCTTTCAGCAGGTTCTGAAGCTGCTGCAAATAGCGTGAAAACAATAGATTCACTCCTTTATACGGTTACGTGAGAAATATGCTTCAGTGCATCGCGGTCAGCGATGATGGTTACATTTGAATGCTTCTGCAAAATAGATGCAGGAAAAGCTTCACTGATTTCTGCATGTAAAAGTTGGTTAAGAGCTTCTGCTTTTCTCTCTCCAGATGCGAGTAGGACAATTTCTTTTGCTTGCATAATCGTATGAATACCCATTGTGATTGCCTCTTTAGGCACTTCATAAATGTTAGAAAAATAGCGTGAATTCGCTTCTCTTGTTGAGTCGGTTAGTTCGATAACATGTGTGTGTGAATCAAAAGCAGTGCCTGGTTCATTAAAACCGATATGCCCATTTTCTCCAATACCTAAAACTTGGACGTCAATACCACCGTATTGTTTGATTAGACGTTCGTAATTTTTGCACTCTTCTTCAATATTTGTTGCTAAACCATTCGGTAAATGTACGTGTTCATCGTTGATATCAATATGATCAAATAATGTTTTCCACATATATGAATAATAACTATTTGCGTCGTCCTTAGGAAGTCCTATATATTCGTCTAAATTAAAAGTTGTAACACCCTGATACGAGGTATGGTTATTTTTATGGTCATCAATTAATAAACGATACATTCCTTCGGGTGTGCCACCTGTTGCCATACCGAGTATAATAGCAGGATTATCCTGGACTTTTTTTATTAAAAAATGAGCAGCTTTTTCACTCATTTCTTGATAGTTGTTCGTTTCAATGATTTTCATGTGCAACACCTCTTTTATCATAGACTATTCTTCCTTCTGAGATTGTTAGGAGTACTTCAAAATCGTGGCTAAGAACAGTAAGGTCAGCATCTTTACCATTTCGAATACTGCCTTTTGAGTCGAAAAGACCAAGTTGTTTTGCTGGGTTTGCACTTGCCATGACGGCCACTTCTTCTAATGAACAACCTGAGAAATGCACCATATTTTTAACAGCTTCATTCATTTTTAAAACACTTCCCGCTAATGAGCCATTATCCAATAAAGCTTGCCCGTTTTGATACTTCACTGTTTGACCACCTAAGTCATAGGTTCCCTCTTCAAGCCATTTTGCTCTCATAGAGTCGGTGATTAAAATGATTTTATCAGCACCTTTTGCGGCCAAAGTAGTTTTCACAACATCAGGATGGACGTGAATGCCATCCACGATAAGTTCCACAAATAGCTCTGAGCTGGAAAGAGCAGTTCCTGCTACGCCTGGTTCACGATGGTGGAAGCCTCTCATTCCATTGTATAGATGGGTGATATGACGAGCACCGGCACAAATAGCATCCTTTACTTCTGTAAAAACAGCATCTGAATGGCCGATAGAAGGGATTACACCAAGCTCTTTTAGGTGTCTTGTAAAGGTAAGACCATTTTCCTTTTCAGGTGCATAGGTAACAAGATGAATCAACTCATTAGATGCAGTGTACCAATCATTGAACTGTTCAATTGATGGGTTTGTTATATAATGGAGCGGTTGAGCGCCGGCACGCGGAGCTGAAATAAATGGACCTTCAAGATGGACTCCAAGTATTTTCGCTCCCGTATTTTGTTGTTCATTTTGTACGGTGGATGCAACATTTTTGAGTGCCTCTTTAATAAGTTCAGGCGACTGGGTAATCGTTGTTGCTAAAAAAGAAGTCGTTCCTTCTTGGGCAATTGTATGAGCGATATTAGATAGAGCCTCGGGTGTTGCATCCATCACATCGGAACCATTTGCTCCGTGAATATGGAGGTCGATAAAACCTGGCAGAATGAAGGCGTTGTCAGGGAGAGTGATTTCAAGATTAGAATGAGTGACATGTTCATGTGATTGCGGAAGAATGTTCACAATCTTTCCGTTCTCAATGTAAAGGGTACTATTTGTATGGGTACGATCTTCTGAGATGATGGTTGCACCACTTAAAACAAAACTATTGGTCATTTCAAGAGCTCCTTTTGTTTTACTTATATGAATAGTATAACAATTATTTGAATAGTTGTATAGACCAATATTGATAATGCATGTAAAACTAATGTAAATAGGCTGTCTAAATTTAGAAAGATGAGAAGAGACAATGACTAGTTCTTATCAATAGCTAGTAAAGGTGTGTTATTGGATTGATAGGAGATGAAGGTTACTGGAATGTGTATAGACCAGAGTGGAGTGAATAAGCAAATACCTAGTTGGAGGTATTTGCTTTCGTTTTGTTCATTCATATGACAGGCTTTGAATTTGTTCGATAATTATTTGGGTATTGAGTGTTCCGAATGCAGCTCGGTCGAGGATAGCTACTTGGATCGGTGTATGTGCGACTGATGCTTTAATACGGTTTTCGAGAAAGCGAATTTGTGGGCTTATTAAGATGATACTGGTATTTTCTAACATTTCTTCGTAGGTTGACTCAGAACAGGATTGGATCTGGTAGTCTAAATTGTTTGTATGAACGGTTTGTTGGAGTTTCTTTGCTAAGATACTGCTTGACATGCCTGCTGAACAGATGAGTAGTATTTTCATTTATGTGTGTCCTTTCTTTTATATGAAAGTTAGTGCTAATGCTCATGTATGTTGACCTTTCGGTCTTTGTTTTTGGTCCGTTTTTGAAAATCGAAATCGCCTTATCAGATGAATGAATTCATCTGAATGGCGGTTTCGATTTTCAAAACTTCACGCGAGCGTGAAGTAGCCAAGCGAGCATGGCTAACGGTCCAAAAACACTTGGATATTGAATACTAATCCCAAAACGTACAAACTATTTTTTTAGTTGGTTGGGGCTCGTGTGCGGTGAACTGAAATTAGTTTTGGAAGCACTCTTCGAGGTCTTCCTTAGTTGGGCATGGTTACAGCTGAATATGAGAATTCTCAAAAGCATCAATTAAATAAAAAGCCGAGTTGTTAAGGGCGATCCGCTACTTTCATGTTTGTTGGTGGCGGAGCAGGTTTTTGCTCCGCCATGGGCATTTTATATGAAAGTTACCGGCGAACATGGTGCGTTGCTCGTTGCTCCCGGAAATCATGCTGTGCGTCCTGTTGGGGGAGGCGCTGAGCTAAAACGTCTTTCATCTTTTTTGGGGTGTTATCTGTGTTTGTAATTGATGGTGCATGTCTATCAGTTCTGTTATTAGTTCTAGGCTGTTCATAGCATTCATGACGTGGTCTTGGGCATGAATGAGCAGTAGCGATGGTAGTTGTTTGCTGTTCGATGAAATGAGCTTGGTTTGTTGTTGGTGTGCTTTACTGATTTCTTTTTTGCTCGCTTCAAGATCCATTTTAGCTTGTTCAAATTCCCCTTTTTTGGCTTTTTGTAAGGCGGAGAAGGCAAGTGATTTACCTTCACCAGCGTGTAAAATTAGCGAAAATGCTAGTTGTTCATTAAGTTCCATGTTTGACTCACTCTTTCATTGTCGGTGTAAGTTTAGTAGAAAGTGCTTACTCATGACACTTTTCTCAGAAAGTAAAATAAAAGGAATATAGATAATGATAGCTATTACTAAATTGAAGGCTTGCAAAAAAGCCCCCCGAATATCTCCACCTGTTACTAAGTATCCGCTAATAAAAGGGGGAGTTGTCCAAGGTAAAATCGCGACGGTTTTAGGAACGATACCAAGGGATAGTGCCCAATAGCTTATCATCGTTAAAATGATGGGCACAAGGACAAAAGGAATAAGCAAAAATGGATTTAATACAATCGGTAGTCCAAATAACATCGGTTCATTGATATTAAAAACAGCTGCAGGTGCACTTAACTTACCAATCGAACGATAATGCCGTGTTTTGGCAATGAGGAGAATCGCTATGAGCAAAGCTAAAGTTGTGCCAATCCCACCCATATAAACAAAGGTATCAAAGAAAGGTTTCGTAATAATATATGGAACATCAAAAGCACTCATCCCTTGGTGGAAAAAGCTTTGGTTCTCTAGAATTAAGGGAAGATAGAGAGGTTCAATAATCGGGCTTAAAATATTGGAACCGTGCAACCCGAAAAACCAAAGTAGGTGGCTCATAAAAGCGACTATGAGTGCACTGAATAACGTATTAGATAACTCATGTAACGGTAGCTGAATAATGGAATAAATAAATTGATGTACACTTTGATTAAAGAAAAAAAGTAGTACAGCTTTGAGTGAGCTAAATATTAATAAAATGAGCAATGCCGGAACTAATGCACGAAATGAGCGTTGAACGCCCTCTGGTACACTTTCTGGCATCGAAATCGTCCATTTAGAGCGGATAAAGTAACGAAATAATTCAGGAACCAAGATGGAAGTAAGGATAGCCACAAATAATCCCTGAGAGCTCGTCCAATCTAATGTCAGTGTACGAGTATCTGTAATCGGTAACAAAATAAATAAGGAGCATATAGATATGAGGGCTACCGATAAGCCATCAAGCTTATAGGAGCGTGCAAGCTTATAACTAATAGAAAAAGTAATTAAAAGACTAACAACGGCATACGAGCTATTACTTATCGCCGTCCCAATTACTTTCCATTGCTCGCCAAATGAAGTTAACATGATGCGTTGGAAACTTTCAATTGGCAGATTATTAATCAAGATCGCAAAGGAACCAATAATCATAATCGGCATAATCGCGACAAAACCATCTCTAATCGCAGTCAAGTGACGCTGTGAACCTATTCTCGCAGCTAGTGGGAGTAATCGCTTTTCTAATATTTCCATTAATTTATTCATGACTTATCCTCCGAATATAGTTTCGGTAAGATGTACGGAAAATGTACATGACCAAGGCTCTGTTGCTATATACCTAAATGTTGAATCTATTACTTATGATAGCAAGGTTTTGTCATGAAAGCCACAGCCTATCCACATTTATTCGCTGAAAACCTAACCACTTTTTATTTGTCACGACAAGTTGAGATAATGCTATCCAATTGAATTGACAAACTTGTACTTGTTTTCTGAAAATATGTTACAATAAAAGATATGAAAATGGTATGAATGGGAGATAGTGAGTTGAAACCAGACAAATTAGAGGGAAAAGCCTTACATATTCGTGTAAAAGATGAAATTAAACAAGCGATTAAAAGCGGTGAATATCGAATTAATACAAAACTACCTACTGAGGCAGATTTTTGTGAAATGTTTGATGTGAGTAGAACAACCGTGAGAACGGCTTTAAATCAATTACATATTGAAGGGTATGTATATAAAATTCAAGGTAGTGGCACGTATGTAGCCGACAATAAAGTCAAACAATCTTTAACAGCCACAGTCGATAATTTTAATACTCAGCTGCAATTACAGGGGAAAAGTCCATCTATTAAGGTGACGAATTTATTAGTTATTCCAAGTGATGATTTCATTAGCAGAGGATTAGGATTAGATAAGGGAGCACCTGTTAATAAGTTAGAACGTGTTCGTTTTGCCGATGATATTCCTATTCAATATGAAGTATCTTATTTACCATGGGCTGATACCCCAGGGCTAAATAGGGATGCTTGTGAAGTTTCGTTATATTCTTTAATACGAGATGATTATCAACTTATGATTAAGAAAACGGTTGAACAAATTGAAATCATTTTAGCGGATCCGTACACAGCACAGGTGCTGGAAATTGAAGAAGGATCGCCGTGTTTTATGATTGAAACCGATGCTTATTTAGAGAATGGAAAAAAGATTGAGTATTCAAAGGCTTATTTCCGTGGTGATAAAGCTAACTTTATTATTGAGCGCTCCTATTAACTTGCCTATAAGAGAAAGGAGACTATAAATGCTTATCGTCAATGCCGATGATTTCGGTTTATGCGAAGGTGTCAATTTGGGAATCATTGATGGCTTTCAAGCTGGGGCAATAACTTCAACCTCGTTTATGATAACGGGAGAAGCCAGTGAACATGCCAGGCAATTATCCTTGCAAAATCCAAATTTAATAGTTGGTATCCATTTAACATTAACATCAGGAAAGCCTATTACTGATGTTCCTAGTTTAGTAGACGAAACAGGTTATTTTAAGTTGTCGAGTCGATTTGAACAAGAAGACTGGGAAATTAACTTAGATGAAGTAGAGCAAGAATGGATGAAACAGATTGAGTGTTTTTATAAACAGTTTCAATATTTACCTAATCATATAGATAGTCATCACCATATTCATGGGTGGAGCAAGCTGCACCCCGTTCTTGTTCGGTTAGCGAAACGATACCAGCTCCCTTTTCGTCACCTCACTGGCATTAGGGATTTACTCATTACAAAAAGAACAAGCTATTTTCATGATCAGTTTTATGGTGAAAATTTAAAGCTAGAGCATTTACAAGAAATAATCAATAAACATCGTTATCACACGTTGGAAATCATGTGTCACCCTGGATATGTGGATGACTCCTTAAAAAGGCAATCATCTTATGTGGAAAAAAGAAGAGAAGAGTTGCGCATTTTAAAAGAGTGGATGAAAGAGGAAAAGGTGAGCTCCTAACGTTGCTCCCTTTTCTTTTTTTACGTCGTGTTATTTAACTCATGATTTCACTTCATTTGTCAGTAGTTTTATAAAAAGAACGGTTTTTAATTATGATATAGTAGAAGTAAGTAAAATCTAATGAATGAGAGATGTAAGATAAAGGAGTATAAAGATGAAGCAAGAACAATCTACAGAAATTAAACCATTATCACTTATGATGCTTAAGCCAAAGTCTGGCAAGGAATGGGCTATATGCCTCGTTGGCTGGATGACTAGTTTAGGTATCATTTATTTATCAGTTTTTTATGAAGTTGTCTACCGAGCTACCGTCCTTTTATTTTTAGTCAGCTTTGCGGTTATTGTGTTACAAAAATTAAGAGAAATGAAGAGTTTATTAGAACGAAAACAGGATAAGGAAGGAGAGCAAACAGCTCCGATTGCAAACGAAGTAGGGGAAGAAGAAGCTACTGTGACTGTCGAGGCAACGAATGAGCAAACGCGGATTTTTGAAGGGGTTAAGGAAAAGGAACAAGCTTTACGTAAAATTGAACTGGATCAAACGTTATTAATGGAAGATTTATTTAAAAAAGCGGACCTCGATGAGATTGAGAAGCAGCAATTCCGAAGCCGATTTGAAGAAAAACAAGTAGAACGCACAACCTTACTTACCGAACTAAGTAACGCTAAAGCAAAAATTCAGCAGGCATTTCTTGATACGAAGAGTTTGTTTGTAAAAGAGGATCCAGTTAAGGAGTTAGCCACATTATTAGAGTTAGATAGTTTTGAAGACCCTAATCTGGAGCAATTAAACCAGAGAATTAAATCAATTAAAAGTCTACTGAAAGATTCACATGTTCATACTTTACAAAAAGATGGATATTTGGACGAACAATATAAATTAACGAGGCTTGGTTATAAAGCTTTAATAAGATTTACGCCGAAAAAACAAGGGGAGAAGTGATGTAATGGCTGCCTCATTTAAGAGACAATTACCCAAAATCAAGCAACACCTAGAGGTGAAGTCTTGGTCTGATTGTTATGAGCAAGATAAATATATGGATAGCTGTGTCATAGAAAACGAGATGATTCAAGTAGAAGAATATGATAAAGTTTTCTTTGACCAAATGATTTTTAAAAACGTAACATTTATTGGTAGCTTTTTTCAGCTATTAGAATGTGTGGATGTTATTTTTGACCATTGTGACTTTTCAAATGCTCGGTTAAATCAGGCTGTATTTCATCGAGTTGAATTCCGTCAATGTAAAATGGCGGGTACACAGCTAGCAGAGGCACATTTTCAGCATGTATTATTTGTAGATACGTTAGCTCCTTATCTAGAGTGCCAATTTACAAGCTTCAAACATGTCATGCTGGAGAAATCGGTGTTAAAACATGCAAACTTTTTTGAGGCGAAATTAATGAAAGTAGAATTTCAAGAATGTCAGCTTGATGAAGCTTCTTTTTATGAAGTCGATTTAGCTGGAATCGATTTAAGTGCAAGCTACTTCGAACGAATTGCTGTGACAAGTGGTAAGCTTAAAGGCTGCATCATTTCTCCTGAACAAGCGATCGGTTTTGTGAAGGCGTTTGGAATGGTCGTTAATGAAAAGGGATGAACATGTGTGAAAGAAGGACAAATATAATCAGGTAGGTTTCGGTCGTATGAGGAGAAGAATTAAATGGTTTATAGGTGTGTTAATAGCCGTATTAGTAGGGGCGTTATTCTTTCATGACCAAAATAACCGTATTGTCGTGACGGAGCATGAAATTGATTTGGATATTCAGCACGGTCAGGAATTGGCGGTTGTTCATCTTTCAGATCTTCACAGTAAGGGATTCGGGACACAGCAACAAAAGCTTTTAACAAAAGTAAGTGCCGAGAAACCGGATCTTATTTTTATGACGGGTGACCTTATCGATGCTAAAAAAGCTGATTCTAAAGAACCGCTTGAACTTATGAGAGGCTTAGTCCAATTGGCCCCTGTTTATTTTGTAACGGGTAATCATGAATGGTGGTCAGGTGAGTATGGGCAATTAGAGCAAGCGTTAGACCAGCTAGGAGTGGTCGTGTTAAGGAATGAATCTATGAATGTCACGGTGCATGAGAGGGAATTTACCTTGATCGGAATTGATGATCCGGCAATGCTAAATCAAGAAGAGGAGCAAACTGTCGTGGAATTTATGCAGCAGGCAATGGACGGAAATAACGCTGAAACCGATTTCACACTTTTGCTAGCACACCGACCGGATTTTTTTTATTTGTATCAAGAATTTGATATTGATCTAGTTCTTTCAGGCCATGCCCATGGTGGTCAGATAGGTTTGCCTTATAATGGTGGGTTAGTTGCTCCAAATCAAGGCTTCTTTCCGAAATATGTAAAAGGGGCCTATGAGGAAGATGAGACGATAATGATTGTGCATCGTGGTTTAGGAAACAGTATCATTCCTCAGAGGTTATTTAATCAGCCAGAAGTTATTCGAATTTCCATCAAATGAATCTTATTTTAGTCGGAGCAAAATCTGATTTAATGCCGTTGTCATATTACCGAGGTAATGTGGCAACGGCTCTTTGTTTGATAGGGGTCAACGAAAGGGATTAGGCTCGATCATATTGCACCAATTGACGAGAGTAAACAACACATTGCATGAAAAGCCGTGTTGTACAGAGCTGCCTGAACTCTCATTTTTGCTGGTAGAGGCGTGTGGTTTGAGGTGTAGAGTGGTTAATGGCAACTGGTGAAGGTGGAAGAGAAGAACGAGTAGTAGATAAAAGGGGTTTAATGGCAATTCCTAAAGCTACTGGAAGCCTACTAGTTGCAAATAACCGCATATAATGACGATCTCTCACACTCTCAGTGACTACTCGATTGTATGTAACCGAAAAAGAATGGCTATTAATTTTATGGTGCCGATAGACTGTAAACCAAGACATTTCGTCAAGGGAAATGGTCAAGAAAGAGCTCTTAAGAAGGGTAATGTAAAATATTTAAAAAAAATTGAAAAATATTGAAACTTTTTACCATCCTAAAGCGTCTCTTATATGAATCTATTTTTATAGATTGCTAAAAAGAAAAAGAATTTAATTTAAAGGGGTTAGGTTATGACAAAGAAAAAAGTTGGTTTAATTGTCACGCTGTCAATTGCAGGTGTACTAGCTTTAGGTGGAACTGGTTTTGGAGCTTATATGTATTGGAATAGTTCTGTCCAAGCTGGTGGAGGGTTTGATGATCATGGATCGGAGCTTTACGCGGAGCCTGTGTCAATGATGGCGATGGGCATGGATATGTATTCACCGTATACATACTCAGGGAAAATTGAACCTGAGAAATCAGAGCGAGTTTATTATGAACCGGAAAAAGGGAAAATTGCGGAGCTCCTTGTAGCTGAAGGTGATACCGTTGAGGAAGGAACACCTTTATTTGAATATGAGGTAATGGAAGATGACTCCTTAGAGCTCGACCAATTAAAGATCTCATTAGAGATGGCTTATATGCAAATTAATCGAACAACGAAACAAAAAACGAGATTAGAAAAATCAATAAAAGAAGCAGAATCTAAAGAAGAGAAAGAAATATTTGAAGAAGAACTTGAGCAGGTTAATTTTGACTTGCGCTCACAGAATCTTGAAGCTGGACATACGCAAAAACAAATTGAAGCGATAGAGAAGGAAAAAGAAGGAAATGACCATATTGTTGTAGCAAAGCAAGCAGGTATTGTGCAGACTATTAACCACGATATTATTGAAGGGGCAATTGGAGAAGGAGCTCAAACCCCTGTTATCTCGATTGTTTCGACAGGATCTTATTTTATTAAAAGTCAGGTAAATGAATTTTTATTAGATTCTTTAGAAGTAGGTAGTCAAGTTAGAATTATGAAAAAGGTTTATGACGGTCAAGAATGGTTTGGTACGATTACTGATATCGGAAAGCTGCCTGTTGGTTTTGAAGAAGGTGGCGATGATATGATGATGGACATGTATTATGGTGGTGGGAATCCGCAATCATCGAATTATCCATTTACGGTTCAAATTGATGAGCATGAAGGCTTAGAAATTGGTTTTCATGTGAATATAGAGCCTTATATGGAGCAAGAGGTGCCAACTAGTGAGCACGTTCAAATTTATGATTGGTATGTAGGTATGGATGAAGAAGAGCCATATGTATGGAAAGTGGATGAAAACAATCAGACGGTCAAACAAATCGTTGAAGTTGGAGAAGTTAATGAGTTTGGTTTAATTGAGATTATAAGTGGTTTAACGATGGATGATTATGTGGTGTATCCAGATCCGAGCATCAAAGAAGGAAGCGAGGTTCAGATGTTTGATGATTTCATTGAAGAATTTGAATAAATCATACAAAGTAGGTAAGGATGATGTGCCGATTTTACGTGATATTCAATTACACGTAAAAGAGGGTGAATTCCTTGCGATAATGGGACCGTCTGGATCAGGTAAATCAACACTTATGAATATAATTGGCTGCTTAGATAAGCCAACGAGTGGCGAGTATTTTTTAGATGAAAATGATATGTTACAAGGTAAAGAAGGGAAACTAGCTAAGCTTCGTAATAATGAAATTGGATTTGTTTTTCAAACTTTTCACTTATTACCTAGATTAACAGCCCTCCAAAACGTTGAATTGCCTTTAGTTTACGCAGGAATGAGAAAAAAAGAACGAAGGCAACGTGCGTTAGACGTTTTACAAAAGGTGGGTCTTGCTGACCGAGTAGGTTTTTCGCCGACTCGACTATCGGGTGGGCAAAAGCAACGTGTAGCGATTGCACGTGCACTAGTGAATAATCCACGCTTTATTTTGGCAGATGAACCAACAGGAGCATTAGATACAAAAACAGGTGAGCAAATTCTTAGCCTTTTTGCGGAATTAAATAAAGAAGGCGTTACAGTTATTATGATTACGCATGATAAAGAGGTAGCGGATAAAGCTGATCGGATTGTTTATATTCGAGATGGTGAACTGCGTAGTCAGGAGCAAGTGGAAGAGGTGAGTTCAAATGTTTGAAAATATTAAATTATCCTTTCAATCTATCTTTGCTCATAAAATGCGTTCTTTACTTACGATGTTGGGTGTCATTATTGGGATTGCCGCAGTCATTGCAATCGTTTCAATTATTGAAGGAAATAGTGAGGCGATGAAGCGTGATTTAATTGGTATGGGGGACAATACTATTAATGTTGTATATGAAGAAAACAACATGTATGGTGAGGATGACCCGTGGAGTGGATCAGGCATGTCCTATATAGCTGCACCACCTATTAAGTCCGAAACTTTAGATATGATTAAGAGTGATCCACGTGTAAATTTAATCTCAACTTACCATCAGTCATGGGGAGAAGCCTATCATTTAGCGAATATGTCATGGCCAGAGTTATACGGAGTCGATCAAACATATTTAGAATTATTCCCAGTTGAAATCGTAGAGGGTAGAGGTTTTACCGATGAAGAGCTATTAGGGAAAAATCAATTCGTAATTATTAATGAAACAGCTCGTGATGAGTTATTTCCTGACGGGTTTATTTTAGGAAGTTATATCGATATTTCAGGTAGTCCGTTTCGAGTTATTGGTATTTATAATGATCGTCCAGATAGGGATGAAGAAGACCCGTATTGGGGCTGGTGGGAACAATCTAAGATTATGATTCCTAAAGGTATTTGGCCTTTGGTCGGAGGGTTTGATTCAGCGACTCAGATTGCTGTTCAAGCTGTTGATACAGATTCTATCCAAGCGGCTGGTGTAATGGCTGCCGAACTATTAAACCAAGACTTGCATTTCATTGATGCAGAGAAAGCATCATATGTAGTAATGGATTTAGAAAGAATTGCTCAAGAGATGGAAGCATATGAGCGTACCTTCACATTTCTGTTAATTGGGATTGCAAGTATCTCATTATTAGTAGGTGGAATTGGGGTTATGAACATTATGCTTGTTTCAGTGACAGAGCGTACAAGAGAAATTGGTATTAAGAAAGCATTAGGAGCTAAAAGACATGTGATATTATTTCAGTTTTTAACTGAAGCATCAGTATTAACGAGCTTAGGAGGAGCTATTGGGATAGGTGTTGGAGTTGGAGTGGCCAAACTAATTTCTCACTTTTATGGATTGCCATTTATGCTCTCGATCCCATCAATGCTCATCGGTTTAGGGTTTTCAATGGTGGTTGGAATTATATTTGGGTTATTACCATCCCTTAAAGCATCGAAACTGCAACCAGTTGAAGCACTACGTTATGAATAATTAATTGGACTATTGTTGTATCAACTATAAAAGTATGTTAATCAAGCACCCCCAATTGTTAGCATGAAAACTAACAATTGGGGGTGCTTTACTGTTATTTGGACTTTTTGCTGTCAATCAAGCCCTTTTGCTGCTTCACTCCATAGTATCAAGTTAAGATAAAGTAAAATAAGCCATCAAAGCAAATTTTTAGGCACAAATTATCACCCTAAGTACACTCTCATACAAAAAACCGTTGACATTATACGAGATATATATGTCAACGGCCCAGTATAATCCATCCAATGAGATGAATGGGTTAGCTAACTTTGGTATCTATTGATTCTACGTTAATATCAACTTCTAAGCCAGCTTTTTTATTTTTATGTGCAGTCCAGAAGAACCAAACTGTAAAGGCGACAGTTAAAATCGCTCCAACTATAAACGAAACATTTAAATCAAGGCGTAATCCGATTTGAGCATTAAGGATATAGACGAGCACCATATAAGTCATAAATAAAGCAGGTATTAATGAAATAATGTATTTCCGTCCTTTTACAAACAAGTACATCGTACCAATCCATAATGCAATCACAGCGGTTGCTTGGTTCGCCCATGAGAAGTATCTCCATAGAATATTAAAGTCGATTTGCATAAGGATATAGGCGATTACAAATAAAGGAATAGCAATCATAAGACGTCTTGAAGCCTTCTTTTGAGATATATTAAGATAATCGGCAATAATCGAACGCGCTGCACGGAAAGCCGTATCACCGGATGTAATTGGTAAGACAATAACTCCAAGAACAGCAATTGTACCAGCGACAGCTCCTAATAACGTAATGGAGACCTCACTGACAACAGCAGAAGGTGTTCCTTCACTTATTAAAGCATTTAATGCATCACCGTGGAATAAACTCATTGCAGCTGCAGCCCAAATCATGGCAATAATCGCTTCAGCAATCATCATTCCGTAGAAAATATAACGACCTTCAGATTCTTTTTTAACTGTTCTAGAAATAATTGGCGATTGCGTAGCGTGGAAACCAGACAAGGCGCCACAAGTAATCGTAAAGAAAAGAATAGGGAATATCGGCAAATTATCAGGGTGTAAATTTTCTAATGTTAGTTCTGGAATTGGTGTACCGGAAAATAGAAGGGCAATACCAACACCAATGGTTCCAAATAATAAGATCGCACCGAAAAATGGATAAACACGACCAATAATTTTATCGATTGGTAATATCGTTGATAAGAAATAATAAAGAATAATAAGAGCTGCGAAAATTCCTGTTGCCACTGCACCATTTGTGACAATGCTAAGTAAGGAAGCAGGAGTCGTAATAAAAACAGTTCCGACTAAGACTAAAAGTAAAAGGGCGAAGAAATTCACGATATGACGTGAAAATTTCCCTAAAAACCTTCCAGCAAGTTCAGGTATATGGGCACCGCGATTTCGAATAGAAATCATACCTGTTAAGTAATCATGAACCGCCCCTGCAAAAATGGCACCAACAACGATCCAAATGAATGCAACTGGTCCAAAAAGTGCACCCATAATTGGCCCAAAGATAGGCCCTGTTCCAGCGATGTTTAAAAGCTGGATTAAGGCATTCTTTTGTTTATTCATTGGGACATAATCTACACCGTCGTTATTTGCATATGCTGGCGTAGGTCGTTCGTTCTTAGGCATAAATTGTTTTTCAACAAACTTTCCATACGTGAAATAAGCAATAATTAACAAGATAATGGCACCAAAAAATGTAAACATCGTTTCACACCCCTTTTTAATTGAAAGCGTTTTCTTAATAATGAATGAAAAATAACTAAGAAATAGAAACTCTACAACACCATATACGAAATGTTGATAAAACTCCTCCTTTGTTTAATTGGAATATAAAAACTACTTCTTTATTATAACAGCATAGTTACCGATGTAGAAGAGTTTTTTCGCTGTTATATAGTAATATTTTGAAATTGCTATGCGATTCAAGTAAACAATCAGGAGCTAACCTATGAGGTTAGCTCCTGTTATTATTCAGATTTTATAGAAAAGTCTTCGATATCTTCATCAACTTGTAAGTTATTCGCTTTATTTTGCTTAGCCTTCCAGAAGAACCAAATAGCAAAGGCAATGGTTAATACGAGACCAACAATAAATGAGATATTTAAGTCAAGTTTGAAGCCAATTTGTGCATTCAGGATATAAACAAGCACCATATAAGTCATAAATAATGCCGGGATAAGAGATATAATATATTTCTTACCTTTGACAAATAAGTACATGGTTGCTATCCACAATGCGATAACAGCAGTTGCTTGGTTTGCCCAAGAGAAATAGCGCCATAGGATGTTAAAGTCAATTTGCATAAGTACATAAGCAATCGCAAATAATGGAATCGCGATCATTAAACGTTTAATAGCTTTTGTCTGTGAGATATTCAAGTAATCAGCAACAATTGAACGTGCAGCACGGAATGCAGTATCTCCAGAAGTAATTGGAAGTACAATGACACCAAGAACAGCAATCGTACCAGCAATTGCACCAAGTAATGTAATAGAAATCTCATTAACAACAGCAGAAGGTGTTCCTGCATTAATTAACTCATTTAGGTTTTCTCCATGGAATAGTGACATCGCTGCAGCAGCCCAAATCATTGCAATGATACCTTCTGCAATCATCATTCCGTAAAAAATATAACGACCTTCTGATTCTTTTTTAACTGTTCTAGAAATAATTGGTGACTGAGTAGCATGGAAACCAGACAAAGCACCACAAGTAATCGTAAAGAAAAGAATAGGGAAAATCGGTAAGTTTTCTGGATGTAAATTCTTAAGTGTTAATTCTGGAATTGTGTAATCTGAAAATAGTAACGCAATCCCAACTCCTAGTGAACCAAATAATAAAATGGCACCGAAGAAAGGGTAGACCCTTCCGATTATTTTGTCAATTGGCAAAATAGTTGATAAGAAATAATAAACGATAATAATGGCAGCAAAAACACCAGTAGTCAAAGCGCCATTTGTTACGATACTAAGTAATGAAGCAGGTGTTGTAATAAAAACGGTACCTACTAAGACAAGAAGTAATAAGGCGAATACATTGACGACGTGACGTGAAAACTGTCCTAAAAACTTTCCTGCAAGTGCTGGAATATGAGCACCTTTATTACGAATCGAAATCATCCCGGTTAAATAGTCATGGACCGCTCCAGCAAAGATGGAACCCACAACGATCCAAATAAAGGCAACCGGTCCGAATAAAGCACCCATAATTGGACCAAAGATAGGGCCAGTCCCAGCAATGTTTAGTAACTGGATAAGGGCATTTTTCTGCTTACCCATAGGTACATAGTCGACACCATCATTATTAGAAATAGCAGGAGTGTTTCTTTTATCAGAAGGCATAAATTGTCTTTCAACAAATTTACCGTATGTGAAATAACCGATAATTAATAGTGCAATCGCAATAAAAAATGTAAACACGTATATCCTCCTCTTTTGTAATCGTTTTCTAAGTTGAATAAAAAAATTAACATTAGTTTAGATGCATCTAAACGTCCATTTGGTAAATGGATAGAAATGTGTCGACATATAACTTTTACATACAAGCTTGTGGGCAGAAATACTATCTATTAATGAGATATCATTTCTTACGTGTTGATTTCCTCAACTACAAGTAGATAATATACGGGTAAAAAAAATAAAAAGCAATAGCTTAAAAATAAATATTTTTTTAATGATAAGGGAGCAGGTTCTATTAAATATGAAGAAAAAAATTAATGGAAATTTATAAGAACGAAAAGTTAATTCCAACAAAATCCCATTTAATGAAAAATCTACTCATTCATAAGGGGCGTTTATGTTTGAAATTTTTCTCTCAAGATGGATAATATCGGTATTTTCAGTTATATTTCTTGTGGTTTTATTTACCATAATTGTAAGTTTGGTTTGCTCCATCTGGTTGATTTTATAAAAAATAATTGCTATTTTATGTTATTTATTATATAGTACATTACATCAGTAATGTACTATAGTTTTTGTTTGGGGGTGAGTTAATGTGATCATTGATCATGATGGGATAAAACCAATTTATGTGCAAATCGCCGAATGGCTAGAAACGGAAATTATGAATGGACATTTTAAAGAGAATGAGAAGATGTTTTCGCAGTATCAATTAGCAGAAAAGCTAACGATCAATCCAGCAACAGCCGCAAAAGGGCTCAATTTATTAGCTGATAAACAAATTTTATATAAGAAAAGGGGTTTAGGTATGTTTGTATCAGAAGGGGCAAAATCATTCATTATGGCTGAGCGCAAAGAGCAGACATTAAAAAAATTAGCTCATGAATTTGTATTAGAAGCATACCGATTATCCGTCAGTGAAAAAGAGATGGTTGACATGATCAAAGAGATGAACGAGCAAATAAAGGGGGAGTCATGATGACCATTATCGAGGCACAGGACTTGCATAAGCATTACCGCCAAAAGAAAGCTGTGAATGGATTGTCCGTTTCAATTGCAGATAAGAAGATAACAGGAATTATCGGTCGAAATGGGGCGGGTAAAACGACCTTTTTAAAATTAGTTGCAGGATACTATCGTCCGAATAAAGGTAAACTTCATGTATTTGGAGAGAAGCCTTTTAATAATATCAATGCGTCTTTAAATACGGTATTTGTCGATGATTTAATGTATTTTCCATCTAGCCTGATGCTTGAAGAAATTCTTGAGGAAGGAAAACGTTTTTATCCAAATTGGGATGAGAAGCTTGCTCGTAATCTATTTAACTATTTTTCCTTGAACCCAAGACAAGGCCATCAAAACTTGTCAAAAGGAATGAAAAGTACCTTTAATATGATTTTTGGCTTGGCGGCCCATTGTGAATTAACGATTTTTGATGAACCAACAACGGGAATGGATGAGTCGGTACGTAAGGATTTTTACCGTGCCTTAATGAAGGATTATCTTCATTACCCACGTACGATTTTGCTATCAAGCCATCATCTTGATGAGATGGAGGATTTATTAGAGGATGTCCTGTTAATAAAAGATGGTACAGTTTGTGAGCATCGTTCAATTGATGAGTTAAAGGAGATGGCAATTGGTGTAAGAGGTGATACAGCCTCTATTAATAAGTGGTTAGACGGTGCGGAAACTTTGTATGAACAAACACTTACAGGGCAGACAAAATATGTTGTTGCTTACCAGCCAAATGAGGCAAAGAAACAAGAAGGTTTAACGTTAGGGTTAGAGTTTAAACGAGTATCAGCAAGTGATATTTGTGTCTATTTAACGGAAAGTCGTAAGGGAGGAATTGACGATGTCTTTTCCGACAACGATTAGTTATCGAGAGGTCATAAAGAAATCAGTTGTCTATAAAATGAAGTCAAATCTCGGTTATTTGTTGACGTTGGTTATTGTTCAGCTTGTCGGGTTGGCTTTTTCCGCAATGGCTACTTATACATCTGGCAATAGCTTTATCCGAGTGGAAACGATATCGGCGGATTTTGTCTTAGGTATATCATTTCTTTGGATGTTTATATTAGGCGTTCAGTTGATTAATAAGGATTCAAGAAGTAATGATGTTCACTTTGTCATTAATGGAACGACTCAAGTAATTAGTAACGTTATGATCTTAATATTGGCAAGTATCATTTGTGGACTGACTTCCTTTATGTCCGGTTATATTCTAAGAGTATTTCACATCATTTTTGGTCAAATTGATACCTACTATTATGTAACCAATACGTCCATATCCGCCGTCGTGATTGGATTATCAGGCATGACATTATATGCTTTCGTATTTGGGATGATTGGCTATTTTATTAGTAATTTAATGCAATGGTATAAGGTCACTATTTTAATAGTAGTCATGCTAGTCGTAGGATTTGATGTTTTAATGGAAAAAGTTCGAGGTGATTACCTATTATTTGAAAGTGTGAAGACATTATATTTTCAACAACCTTCCTTTTTATCGTTTGTTGTTCATGTCAGTTTGCTCGTAGCCGTCTTGTTTGGGGTTACCATCCTTGTTGCTCGTCGATTGGAGGTGCGTTAAAAAATGGAAACTTTGTTTGTTATTCTTTCTATTATTTTTCCATTCTTTCTTATATTCATTGTTTACATGAGTATGAGGCCATCTCAAAGGAATTTGAACAAAAGAAAGTTTAGTATTCAAGTGATTCTTGCGATTGTTTACGGGACTTTACTAATCATGGCTCCGATCGTATATGGGTTGTTACCTAAAGGAGAGATGAATCCAGTCCGTTTTGATAAAAATTACCTAGAGGTAGAAGCTTCCATAGAAGAAGAGCAGGAAAGAGTAAGGCAACTTAAGGGTTTAATTATGGAAGGAAGCTTTGATGCAGTTCCTCCAGAATGGATAGTGGAGCAATGGGGTTTTGAAATCAATGATGACGAACTTCACCTCGTTCCAAACAATAATTTGATATACGTAGAGAAGGTTGATGCTCAAACCGACTTAGACATTTATCAATTCGGTCAAAAAATTTACCATCTAATGCGTGGTTATCACTTTGAGACTCAGGAACAAGTGCAAATTGTTGATTTCTTTCATACCGACTCTGAGTTATATATTCACCCTGAATATGGTAGTACAGATGATGTGGTGAATTTACTGGATCATCCATTTCCAATGAAGCAATTCCAAGGTGCATTTAGTCAAGATAGACATTTAATGAATCCATATCGAGAAGGCATTTTTTATATAAGAGTTCCTGAAAATGTCGAGATTACTAGCTTTGAAGATTATATAGAGGTTAATTAAGGGGGGATAGAGATGTTAAAGAAAATTCGATTAGAAGAATTAGTACGGAAGCAAACATTATTTAAATTAAAAGCGTTGTCTAGTGCTGTGCTTGTTTTGATAATTGTACAGACGGTATTTCTTGTTATTTCGGTCTTGGCCAGCTCTGGGGGATCTATGGGTTCCAATTATTATGAAATCGACATTCAACATGTTTCGGGAGATATAGTGATTGGTTTTACAATGATTTGGGCATTTATTGTTGGTGCCTTAATTACATCGAAAGCGTATCGGTATGATGATTTTTCCTTTGTCACTTCTAGGTTGAGTGCACATTTGGCGAATATCGGTTATATGGTTATTGTCAGTTCTTTAGGTGGCTTAACGGCTTTTTTGTCAGGCTTTACGATCAAACTTTTCACTTTTTTTGTTTATGAAGGTGAAATATTAAAATTGTCAGATACTAGTGCCGCAGTAATGTTTTCTGGACTCGTGGCTACAATTTTATACATGGTGCTGTTTATGACGTTAGGTTATGTGTGTGGCATGCTTGTTCAAATGTACGAACCGTTAAAAATCATTATTCCGGCTCTCGTGTTTGGGGCTATTATCTTTTTAAGTGAGTTTGGTGTACTACTATTACTAGTCGAACAATTTTTACAAGAGCCATCCATTTTATTGTTTGCACTAAAGGTGATTGGCACTTGTGGTGTGCTTCTTGTCATAATTATTTGGAGTACGGATAAGTTGGAGGTGAGAGTATGATCCTAATTCTCCTACTGGCTTTAGCTGTTTTTATCGTAGGTATATTTATTAAGAGAATAAATGTAAAGATTAAGCTAAGTTATTTTGTAGTAGGTGCCTATGTTGCCCTATTAATTATCGGTGCGGTCGTTTATTCTTTCCTACCCATTGTCGAAACTCCTCCACATTCGCAAGCGACGGAATTAACGGATGAAATGTATGATTTAATCTATAACGGGGAGTGGGAACAGCTCCCCGAGGGTGTTGTTGAGAAGACAGAGTGGGAGTTTCATTATGAGGGACCCTATATTGATGTGGAAAATAGAGACCCAGAAATGAATTATTTAAGTATCGAGGTTGTCCGTAAAGAGGCTGATGATGGGCTAATCGAAATTGTTGGTATAGGGACATTTGATATATATTATGAAAATATGTTGTATAAAGGACAACCTGCTCGTCCTAGCTTTGAGCTTAAAAATGGTGTATTAAATATGCATCCCCCTATTACAATACATGAAACACTCGTTTTTCTAAAGAATGAATGGACGGTTGAACAGTTTAATGGTGGACATTCTAGTAGTTCTTTTGGTAGCTCAAGTTGGGGCTCTAGCCAATTTATGTATCTTCAAATGAAAATACCGAAAAGTCTAGAAGTTCGTGGGGATGAAGATGTGATTTATGGTGACCTGGAAATCAAAGGCAGTGGGCAGGAATAAACTTTTTTTCAGCGAATTAATTATTATAAAAAAAAGAGGTGATTCCATGGTGGAACATAACTCATTGATTGTCCCACGTGTAGCGTCTATTGAAATTCCAGTGAGAGATGTCGCGGCTGCTGTTGAATGGTATGGTCAGGTACTGGGTATGAAGCCATCATTCCAAGAGCAAGGTGCAGCGATGCTTCATTTTCAAAATGAAAACCAACGCGATGTGCCTAGCTTTTATCTTGTGAAAACAGAAGTTGAGGGAAATCTATCATTTCTGAACACTCATACTGGTATCGAGCATTCGGTTATTGATTTTTATGTGGAAGATTTACAAAGATTTCATCAAGAGCTGCAACAAAAAGGCGTGCAGGTGGAAGAATTGAATTTACGACCTGATCAAGTTTATGGCGGGTTTGGTTTTTATGATTTAAATGGATTGAAATTCGCGGTTTGTAATATTTCACATGAGCATGTCCGTATAGATGCATAGAGTGTTTTTTCAATAATGCAACCGCCAAGGTTTGGAGAGAACCTTGGCGGCCTTTTTATTATAACGTCGGGTGTTTGTAACCGTCGTTTTTGCCTGGATCCTTACCCGTTTTGAGCCATGGGTAGAGGCGATTTGTAAAGTATCTCCACTTTCTGCGCCTATAACGGTGATAGGCACGGTGCTCACGACGAATGAGTTGCTTAATCTGAATTACGAGTGGGAATAAGATGAAATAAAATCCACCTAGAAATGTGACATGAATGTTTGCAAACAAAGAATTGACAATGATTGGGAACAGGAAAGTTGTCGCTAATACAGTTGTAAAAAAGACGAGTGCTTTATGAACCCAGACATTCAGATTTAATTGTACGTAACCAAGACTACTGCCAAAATAAACGATCAGATAGAAGATAGCATAGGGAATAATTATTTTCGCAACTTCGTTATCAACGAGCAGTGGATTAAATGCCTCACCATTAATAAAGTAAGCTGGCTCTGCCGCAAATGAAAAGACAGTCATAACAAGGAAGGCTAAGAAACTATAGACAATTAAAAAGACAATTAACATCGCAAAGGCGAACGCTATGATAAAACCATTTCTAAGTCCTTTTCCTAATGTAGCAATGATTGGGTATTTTTTGGCTAAAACAACAAGTCCAGCAAATAGAATGATAAAGATAAACAAGATACCATAATTAATAAGAGCTTCGATCATAAATTAGTGACTCCTTTACTTTGGTTGCCAATAATTGACTATGTGTATGTGTCGATACATACCCTTAATTTTAAAAAGATAATCCAAATTCAACCATTTTTATCTCTTTTAGCCTACGATCCATTACCGCTACCAACAAGAGTCATTATTGCTGAGTCAAAGGTACTATAAGCAAGGAGTAAGGGAGTAAAAGCGTAAAAGAGTAACATTGTGGAAAGTTCCAATAAAGACAGTGAGCTAAGGGCAGTGGTGGAGTAAGTGTGAGAAATGATGTAAACAGGACAGTTGCTCGGGGAAGTGTGCCGGAGTGTTGTAGGAAAAGGCAGGAAGTGACAACATACACAATACGTATGGCAATAATTTCAAAAGCGACCGAAATAGCGCCATGTTCGCATTAACTTTTATATAAAATACCTATGGAGGAGCCAAAACTGCTCCACCACCAACAAGAATGAAAGTCATCTTTCAACATCTTAACCATTCATAAAGGTTTGTGCAGATACAGACGGCAAACCTTGGAGTATCTACACGAAAAGGGCTAAACGTGTCAGTTACTCGAGGGAAAAAGGTGAGTAACTGCACGAAAAAGCCGAACGTGTCAGTTACTCGAAGGAAGAAGGTGAGTAACAGTGCGAAATGATATCGAACCTATCAGTTGACTCTTTAACTGGTGGCTTTTCAATTAATTTGGCTTTGTATGGAAAGTATACGAACCAAAGGGCCTGCATGAATAGTGATGAGTATGAGTTTGGGTAACGCCGCTACCTGCCGATGAAGGAGGGTGGTCGACATGATCATGAGCAAAAAAGATCGAGAACCTGTCGATGAAGGAGGTTGGTCGACATGATCATGAGCAAAAAAGGTTAAAAACCTGTCGATGAAGGAGGTTGGTCGACATGATCAAGAGCCAAAAAGGTTAAGAACCTGTCGATGAAGGAGGCTGGTCGACATGATCAAGAGCCAAAAAGGTCGAGAACTTGCCGATGAAGGAAGCTAGTTGACATGATCATGGGTAAAAAAGCTGAAGAAGAACCGAATGTGTCAGTTACTCAAGGGAACCTAGGAGTAGCTAACTTCAAGGCACAAACTCTCGCCCATAACTACACTTCCATACAAAAACAACCCACAGCACGATGCGTAGGTTGCTTCTGATATTACGTATTTTTATTTCTCATCTAACTTAAAAGCAGCGGCACTTTCTTTGAGTTGTTGAGAAGTATCTTCTAAACGAATCATCGTCTCAAGGAGATGATCAGAGCTAATGGTTTGTTCCTTCGTCGATGTCTGAATTGTATTGGATTTGCTTAAGATGGAAGAGGCTGCCTCAACAAGCTCTTGAGTTGAGCTAGCGACTTCTTCTAATCCTAATGAAATCTCTGTCACGGACTCATTGATGTCCTGTTGATTTCTCTCAATCTCTACACCTTGGTTATGAATCGAAGTAAATAAGGTAGCGACCTCATTTGATTTATGGACAATCGTTTGCACGATATCGTTAAAAGATAGGAATTGTTCCATAAATAACGTTGTTTTGGTTTCAGAAGAATGTAGGGTCTCTTTAATTTGTTTAGAAAAGTTTTGAGTTTGCTCTGAAAGTAAGCGAATTTCATTAGCAACGACAGCAAAACCTTTCCCGGCATCTCCTGCTCGAGCCGCTTCTATGGATGCATTTAAAGCAAGTAAATTCGTTTGCTCTGATATTTTATCGATATGTTCTGTGAATCGAACCACGTTTTGCATATCAGATACGACTTGTTTAATAGAATCACTTAATTGGTTCGTTTCTGTAGCCGTTGTTTGAACTGATTGTTTCATTTCTTCTAAAGTTGATTGACCTTGAACGGCGAACGAATTTAAGCCCTCGGTCTGTTCTTTAATATAGGAAACAGACTGTTGGATGGTTTGGGAACTTGTCGCAGACTCCTCCGTAATAGCGGAAATAGAGGTGGCATGGTCAAGTTGTTGATGAATTTGATTTTGAAGTTCCTTTGTATGTTCCTCAACATGTAAAGAGACATGCTGATTCTGTTTCGCTTGAGTGACGACATCATTAACTATTTGCGACACTTGATCACTACTCACTTTGTTGACTTGTAAAGCGTCTGTCATATGACCGGCCATAGCAATGAGAGCTTGATCAATTTGACCAATTTCATCTTTTCGAGAGACGTTTTGTTGATACGTGAAATCATGGTTCCTATAAGCATCAATGCGTTTAAAGACTTTTTGAACACCGTTTGTTAAATGCTTACCGAATAAGTAAATAATAAAGAAAGAAACAATTGTTAAGACGACCGTTGATATAACTAAAAACGTACTCGACGCTGTCATACGTTCATCAACTTGCTGGATATGTGTCTCGCGAATTTCTTGAAAAAATTCATCAATCGGTGTCCGTGCTCTTTCTAAATCAATCAGATTACCCGTAATGGCGTTTGATGCTTGCGTTGTAATGATTTGAGCACGCTCACCAAGTGGGGGTTGTGATAAATATTCGCTTGAGATACGTTGGAACTCGATGTCGACAGATTGTAAAAGGCTAAAATAGTTCGTAAGACTTGGATCACTTTCTAAAAAATCCTCAATTGATACTAACAGTTCTTCCGTATGGACATGGGCCTCTTCTAAATCATTTAACCGACTATTTGTATAATTACCAGTTAGAAGGTCATATTGAATGAGCCCGATCTCCTGTGTTGTTTCTAAAAATAAATGATATGCGTCGCGTGCTTCTAAAGCTAAGTTTAGTCGTTCAACTTCTGTTTTTACACTTTGATTATTGATAAAAATCGCCGACATAAAAATCGAGTTAAGTAAAACAATCGACAAAATGACAAATAGTAATTTGTGTTTCAGTAGTAAGGTTGTATTCTTTCTTTTTCTACTCATTGAACTCCCCCTTATGAGAATTTTGTGAAAACGTTTTCCTCATACTATTATACTATAAAGGGCCATTCAAAGAACATACTTTTTGGTAAAACGAGTAAAAAAGTATGGTGTTGAAAGTATGATTAATGACGGTACCATAGTTTTGTATAATCAACCCAGCCAAGTGCATTTAAGTGAATATTCTCTAAATCATTGGGATAAATGGCTGATTGTTGCAAGCGGTATAAGTACAAAAGCGAATGTTCCTCACATAAGGTTTGTTCTGCTAGACGTAAAACAGCAAGTCGATCTTCAACTCGTGGAGTTAATAATTGCTTCATTATGTTTTCATTCCAAGCTTTTGTTAAATGATACTGGATAAAACTATGAGTACCAAAAAACGCTGATAAGTAAGTGTAAGTTTGGTCTTCATCTGATAATTGCTCACCAAGTAAAAAATCGGCTATTTGTGTTAAGTCAAGCTTGTGTAAGGCAGACAATGGCAGAATATGAACTTGGACGATGATGCCAATGAGTGATAGCTCTGTTTGGATCCACTCACTATCTTTTTCATTGCCTGCACCGATATAGCTATACAAATGTAAAACATCATGATCGTAATCGCTAAGGTCAAGGTACTCTTGAGCTCTTTCTAAGGAATGTTCTATTTCTACTTCATACTCCGAAAACATCCCATAGGCTGGTACATGGCGATTCCCTTGAAGCTCTTTGACCATTTTCTTTCGTGAAAGCATGGTATTAATCGCTTTTTTTAAGTGAATGTCGACACCAATGGTGCGGTTTTGATTAATTGTTAAGAGCTTACTTCCTTTGTCAACGATCGTGTTCATTTCATAGGTGCTATTCGCTTTTATCGAATTAGGATATTGATAAAAGTTGAGTTTTTTGTCAAGACCAGCATGTTCCATTGTTGAGGTTTCATAAACTTGTGGAAAGAAGTACATCGTGACTTTATCAAGCAACGGACGATAGCCAAAATAATGCTCAAATGCTTGTAAGGTGAGCTTATCTTCATTGTTCGTTACGACTTGAAAGGGTCCTGTACCAATCGGCACATTTGGTTTATTGGCCTTGACGATGCTACCACCCAATGAGGCAATCAAATGAAGGAAAAAAGGGTTACGATAGGTTAAGGTAAATTCGACGGTGTACATGTTCAAAGGTTTCACCGACGAGATAGTGGCTGTCATCCAATGGTATGCGGAACGCTTGTCGCTATGTCTTTGAAAGCTTTCACAAATATCGGCTGCACTTACCTGTTGACCATCATGAAAAAGCACATGTTTTCTTAGATAGAATATCCAAGTAAGCTCATCCTCGCTCGATTTAAAGGAGTGAGCAAGTTCAGGGACAAAGTCTTGTTGTGTTTCACTATAACGAATAAGTCGATTGTAAATGTGTCGCATCATATGGTTTTCAGAACGTCGATGAACATAGTAAGGGTCGAGTGATGGTAGTGGCCTGTATGAAGCGAAACGTAAATGATCGAGTTCACCAGGTGATTCCATTTCTTTTGAGTGAATGACTTTTGTTAATAACCAATCTAAAAACTGTTCTTTCTGCAAGGCGTTTAACGTTCTTGACTTGATAAAAGACACGGCTTCATCAATTGATGCCTCACTTACTAGTTGTTCAGCTCTTTGCATAATGAATGTTTCTAATTCGACTTTAAAAGTAATCGTGGATACATTCCCGCGACCTCTCCCAGGGCTCCAATCAATCCAACCTATTTCTTTTAAATCATGAATGATATTTTTCGTATGGCGCTCAGAACAGAAAAGGATTCCTGATAATTCTTTTAAAGTCGTTTTGCTTTGTCGTTCGTGAAAAGAGAGTAGTAATTGCTCATATTGTTCAGATAGCTTCATCATGATCAACCTTTCTATAAAAGGGGAAATGTACGTGATCTAAGTTTACCCTTTTTTTCCTCTTTGTTGAATGTAAAATGGAGAAAAGTCAGAATGATACAGAAATGGTTGTGACGCTATGAATATTACATCAAGAGGAAAAGTCATTGCTTTAGCCTTAATGACTGGGGTTGCAGTAATGGGCGATGCAATGCTATTTATTGTATTGCCTTTGTATTGGCAAGAATTCGGTTTACATGCACTTTGGCAAATAGGTTTGCTTTTATCGATTAATCGGTTTATTCGTTTGCCTTTAAATCCTTTAATCGGCTACTTTTATCAGCATTTTCAATTGAGGACAGGTGTGTTAATTGCCTTAGTATTAGCGGTGATTACGACCTTTTCTTATGGAGTCTTTCATGAATTTTGGGCACTGCTTATCATGCGGGCACTATGGGGAGTGGCTTGGTCCTTTATTAGACTTGGTGGTTTTTTAACGATTATAGATGTAACGACGGATCAAAATAGAGGCTGGCATGTTGGTTTATATAATGGTCTATGGGGCTTAGGCGGTTTAGTGGGGATGCTGGCAGGTGGCTTTCTTGTTGATCAAACCTCGATCTTTTTTGTGACGACTAGTTTTGCCTTGATTGCGGTTGTGACGATTCCAGTTGTATTTTTCGTCGTACCAAAGTCTAAGACTGAACAAAAGAAAAAGGAGCTGCCCATACAATCAGGTGCCTTCAGTTGGGTTTCCCCATTTGTGATACTTGTCTTGTGCACGGGACTGATGCAAGGGTTTATTATCATGGGATTATTCGCCTCCACACTAAGTCCTTTAATTGGTTCTGTCTATGGTGGCTTGTGGCAACTCGGATCACTAGTTATTGGTGTGGCAACTTTAGCGGGATTGATGCAGGCGTTACGTTGGGCTTGGGATCCGTTTGTGGCACCATTCATTGGGAGAAAGGTTGATCAGCTAGCAACCATGTTACCCGTTTTACTCATTCCGTTAATCGGCGGTGCGGGACTTTTAGTCTTGTTGGCTTTAACTGAGCAGGTTCTTTTATTGCTTGTATTCATCATTTGTTTTCAATTATTGTCCACTGTTTTTACAACAACGACCGATACACTTGCAACAAGAGCGGCGGTTCGTTCAGATAAAGTCAAAATGATGACAGCCCATACCGTTGTCGTAGATGTTGGCTCAGCACTCGGGCCACTTGTTTCATTTTTACTGCTCATGTATTACCCACTTTCAAGCATTTATATCATCGCCGCCATCTTGATGCTTTTATTAGCAGGTGCTTGGATCAAGTGGCGATATTTAGAAGTGGTAAAACCGGTTGCTGAAATAGAAAAAGGATAAGAGGTATTAGCTATTTTTGGTAGGGGATTATTTCATAAAGATTTGGAAGGTGAAAAAGGGAAAAGAATGAATAGAGGATAGTCGTGCATCAAGGCGTTTTTTGGAAGTCGTCGATAAAATCAATACGGTGTATGATTTGCATCCTCCTCGTATCATTTGATTTAATGGAAATGGAAGAGTTTGATTGAAACAGATAGAGGAAATTATCAAGGTAGAGTCGTGTCATCATGGATCATGACTTTAAAAGTTTAAAAGCACGATCATTTCAATTCAGATAGAAAGAGGGATACTAGTGGAGAAAAGCGTGATATTTTTTGATATTGATGGAACTTTATTAACGGAAGATAAATCATTACCCGAATCAGCCAAAAAGGCGATTCAACAACTTAAAAGTGACGGGCATGAGGTCGCAATTGCAACCGGAAGAGCTCCATTTATGTATAAAGAATTACGTGAGGAGTTAGGTATTGATACGTATGTTAGCTATAACGGTCAGTATGTCGTTGTCAAAGGTGAGGTCATTTATACGAATCCACTGAATGAAATAGAAATTGAAAAGTTTACAGAAGACGCTGTTAAGCATGGTCATCCTGTTGTATATATGAACCATGAAGAAATGAAAGCTAATGTAACAGAAGAGCATGCGTATATCCAAGAGAGTATTTCAAGTTTGAAAATTTATCAAATGCCGTCCCACGATCCTGAGTTTTATAAAGGGCGTGACATTTATCAAGCTTTACTTTTCTGTGCAGAAGGTGAAGAAACGGTCTACGAAAATCAATATGATGGCCTTCACTTTGTTCGCTGGCATCCTGTTTCCCTTGATATTGTACCGAGTGGTGGTTCAAAAGCTGTTGGGATTGCAAAGGTCATGGAAAAACTCAATTATCCTAAAGAAAGGCAATATGCCTTTGGTGATGGGTTCAATGACGTTGAGATGTTATCGGAAATTCACAATAGTGTAGCGATGGGCAATGCAGAACCAGAAGTGAAGGAAAAAGCTAAGTATGTAACCAAGCATGTCGATGATGATGGGCTAGTGCACGGGTTGCAGATGGTTGGATTGTTGAAGTAATGGATAGGCTGGCCTGAATGTTCTGACTTTTCCTATGTACAAATTAATATGGGGATTATAGGAAAACGTCGATAAGGTTGTTATAAGCTCCAAATCTAAAAAAGTCTCACATCTTTGGTGAGGCTTTTTTGCTCATTGTAAAGGAAGAGTATGATTTACCCTAACCAATACGATGGACGAAGCACTTTCTTGACGTTTTATAAAACCGTTATCGAAAGGTGCTCGTCTAAAGAGTAAAGAGGAAAATTGGTGAATACATGGATAGAAAAAAGGCTTATTATACATTAATGATAGGTTCCATTGCTCACTATATCTTATATTATTTACTCGTTTTTAGTGTTATCGTTTTCGATTATAAAACGCTGACGATAGCCGCTATTATTCTCATTGTTTTACCTTTTGTTATCTTTATTCTCTTTGCTATGTTTTTGAGCCGATTGTTGGTAAAGAGTGGTGTGAACAAGCGAAGTAACAAAAAGCTGATAAGTCTCAGTGTAATTGCACCGCTCTTCTGTCTTATTTGCTTAGGTATTTTCGTAGAGAGGGCAACGTTTTCGAGTGAAAAATGGGTAAGTGAACCGAGTGAACGGGTGATGATTATTGATAATTTTCTACATAACACGGAATTAATCGGTAAGAGCCTAGATGAAATCGTCTCTTTACTAGGGGACCCTGATGAAAACGGATATTTTGCAGATGATATGACAATGGTTTATTATCTTGGCCCCGAGCGGAGTTTTATAAGTATTGATAGTGAGTGGTTGGTCATTTCAATTGAGGATAATAAGGCTCAGCATTATGAGATAAGGACGGATTAAAGGATGCCCATAGTGAAGACTCTAGTGAAATGTGTTTAGTGGAGTTTGTTTGTTGTGAAACTGGTCGACATGATCATGGGCAAAAAAGGGAGAGAACATGTCGATGAGTGAGTATGGACGACATGATCATGGGCAAAAAAGTCGAAGAACATGTCTATGAGTGAGTATGGACGACATGATCATAGGTAAAAAAGTCGAAGAACATGTCTATGAGTGAGTATGGACGACATGATCATAGGTAAAAAAGTCAAAGAACATGTCGATAAGGGGGTATGGACGACATGATCATGGGCAAAAAAGTCGAAGAACATGTCGATGAGTGAGTATGGACGACATGAACATGGGCAAAAAAGTCGAAGAACATGTCGATGAAGGAGTATGGACGACATGATCATAGGCAAAAAAGGCAAGAACATGTCGATGAGAGCATGACGACAATGAAAGGGCAGGTAAGCGGGTTAAAGTGTCCTAATAGCCAGGTGACGACAACAAAAGAGTAGAGATGAGGGTTTATGTGGTATCGCGAAAACAGTATAGGGTAAGTTATTTTTAAAATTATGGAATCATGCCTTTAGTGAACTTTTATAATAAAATAACTTCATACAAGGAGGCATGGTGCTATGAAGTATCTATTGAAATTAAATATAATTAGTACCCTTTTATTTATAGCTTTATTACCCTATTTCCAGGGGATGTTCCGAATCCAGGGACCGGGTTAATTGTTATTGCAATGCTATTTAGCTATCCGTTCTATATAGCAACCATACATTATTTTGCTCACCATACCTGTACATAAAAATGTACCAAGTAATCTTTGAGAGAAAGGTTACTTTTTTTGTTTGTAGTGTAAAGATATCTTGACACTTGGAACCGTTTGATATATATTGACTGTAAAGATATCTTTACCTTTCTAAGGAGGGACCAATGAGGGTCATTAATCATATTCGTGAAATAAGGCAGCAGAAAGGGATTACTCAGGTTAAGATGGCAGAGGATTTGCAAATAACCAGGCAGACGATTAATGCGATTGAGAAAAATAAATATAATCCAAGTCTTGAGTTGGCTTTAAAGTTAGTACGATATTTCGACGTTCCTATCGAACAGTTATTTTATCTAGATGATAAAGAGGAGGACACAAAATGAACAAATTACAATGGATAATGACCATCGCAATTATTTTATTTATGACAATTGGCGGAATTTTAGGTTCCTATTTATTTGAAAGAGCATTTAGGCTTGAATTAATTCTCCCAATAATTGCGGGAGCTATTATAGGTTTAGCTACTACATTTTTCATAGATAAGTGGAAACGGAAAAGAAATGGGAATGTTCCTGATGTTGACGAGCGCACACTTAAGAACATGCAACGGTACTTGCTGATTGTTCTTTATGTTTTATTAATCGGGGGTGGGGCGGTTTTAATTGCTTTATACGCTTCAGGCATTCATGCGATAGAAACAGTTTGGTTGATCGTGAGTTTTATGGTTATATACATCGTCATTGGATTAGGAGCTTTTGTAGCGAAGAATTTATAGGTAAGAATATGAATCATACACAAAAGTGCTTTCCTTTAAAGTTAGGAAGGCTCTTTTATTGTATTATTTTGTTAATACTCCATAGCAATAATACGCATACGCTTAGGAACGCTTGCTAAGCAATTCATTATCGAAAGTGAAATGAATAGGGTGTAAAAAGTATTTGACAGGTACATTGGTTTTTACATATAATTAGGTTGTAAAAAATCTTTTACACCTATAGAAGTGAGGATTATGAAGTGGATAATAAAATTAAGCTTTATCGAGAGCAAAAGGGATTATCGCAAGGGGGATTAGCCGATTTGTGTCAGGTTAGTAGGCAAACGATTAATGCGATTGAGAATAACAAGTATGATCCGAGCTTACAATTAGCCTTTGATATCGCCTTTCATTTAAATGTGACGATGGAAGAGGTTTTTAAACCAATTAGGGAAAACGATTAAAGAAAGGGGAGTGAGGAAGTAATGAGTACGAAGAAGATCATAGCACTCATCTTTGCGGTATCTGCATTTGCGGTTGTTGCGTTTATTATTTATAAAGTGATGTCAGGACAGACATTAGGTTTTGATGAAATTCTAGTTTCTTCGGTATTATTAATGTCATTTTTCTCGGCGATAACATGGGGTAATGAAAAGGAAAAGGATGGAATTTTAGAAAACGAAGAGCTCGGGAAGAGGATTACGGAGCAAAGCTCAAAGATTAGTTATTTCGTTTTAGTCGTAGTACTTCTCATTTTTGTCTTTATAGATTATACAGTCAATGCGGAATATAATCTTTTTCTACTTGGTGCATTAGGCATTGCGATGGTACTACTTCCGCTTGTTGAATTTATTGTTTCACGAAAATACCTATAAGTAGAATGCTAATTTGCTGTTTTTCAAAACCTATTAACAAAATTTTTCGTAAATAAAAATAGGTAGAAAAATAGTTTGCGGTGGAAGTTATGCCAATACAAATTTTTAGTCATTGGAATTGGTTTGGTCATAGTCCTGTTTGGTTACTTTGTTTTTAGAGGGAAAGCTCCTGTGCTTCTTGATTATTTTCTAAAACAAGGAGTGTCCTATCAGGATGAAATCTCCTTAAAATTTTTTGGGGCAGTTATTATGATAGCGGGTATCGTTGTGGCATTATTACCGTTGCTGCTCGGTGTTGAGAATATGAATTTATAAAATAAACATACATATCTTATCAGAGCTTTTCTATTAGGAAGGCTCTTTTTTGTTGGGTGGATCCAGTTGTTGGTCCTCCTATTGCAGTAGGCAATGACTAAATTACATTTTAAATTGCACCGTCGTTACCTTCTCCAATACGGACGGTTGATTATCAGCATCTAGTATCGTATGAGCTGCCTAGTATTTGGACATATATCAATAAAAAGTAAAGGTAGATAAAGTAAAAAAGCCTCACACGTTTCCCTATGTTATGATAATAGTTGGAAAATGATATTATTCGTATGGGGAAGTGATTTCAATGATTAGGCACTTAAAATCAGATTGTGCAAACTGTTTTGGCTTATGCTGTGTGGCTTTGCCTTTTGCCAGGTCTGCTGATTTTCCTCTGGATAAAAACAGTGGAGAGCCGTGCCAAAACCTATCATCTAGTCATCAATGTTTGGTACATAAAAGTTTAAAAGAAAAGGGTTTTAACGGCTGTGTTTCCTATGAATGTTTTGGAGCAGGGCAGCATGTATCACAAACCTTATACAAGGGCGAAGATTGGCGTAGTCATGCTAATAAAAGTAAAGAGATGTTCGTCGTTTTCCCAATTGTTCAACAGCTTCATGAGATGTTGTGGTATTTACAACAAGCGATACGCTTAAAGGAAACATCTATCATTCATGAAGAAATCAGAGAGATGATAATCGATTTGGAAGGAAACACAAACGAATCACCGCAGTATTTAATGGACTTAGATATTCAGCAACAAAGAATGAACGTCAATGAATTGTTGCTTCAAACGAGTGAATCGTATCGTAAAAATAAAAGCAGTGGTCAAAAGCTGGTTCGTCATGATTATATTGGGGCTCATTTAAATGGACAAAACCTTCAAGGAGCTAATTTGCGTGGGAAATTATTGATTGCGGCTAATTTGAAGCATACGAATTTAAGCTTTGCTGATTTTATTGGGGCTGATTTGCGAGATGCAAACTTAAGTGCTGCGAATTTAACGGGGGCACTCTTTTTAACTCAGTCACAAATTAATTCAGCTAAAGGTAATCACATGACGGTATTACCAGATTTTATTGAAAGGCCAAATCATTGGTTGACATGATTACATAGAGCGAAAAGGGGAGTGGAAGATGATGGAATGTTTATGCGAAAACAATGTTACAACGACGATCAAAGTGGAAGGGGATGTTGGAGCAGATCCGATTTGGTGTCAACATTGCGGTTGTAACTTAGAGTTAGATGATTTTCCGGTTTCATCTGCATTAAAACAGCAGCTAGCTCATTGGGGGATGGAATACGGAGAATGGATTGACTGGCAAAAAGATGTGCTTTTACCAAACGGAATTCGGTTAGAGGAACAGCATAATCAAGCTGGCTTCAAACTAACAGAGAAGATAAAGAGTGAATTACAGGCTGATTTTCACGTTATCTTTTCTCCATCATCCTCAGCTCGAATGTATGCCAATAAATGGTGAGTGATGACACGATGAGAAAAACAACGATTGAAGCTTGGACAAGTGAATGGAGTCAACGTTATGAGAAGGAAGAGACGTTACTTAAAGGAATTTTAAAGGAAGATTTAATGGCCATCCACCATATTGGTAGTACATCGATCCCTACAATTGGTTATGCAAAGCCTGTCATTGATATATTAGTCGTCGTCAAAGAAATAGATAGGGTTGATACATACGATGATGAGTTGATGAGGATAGGCTATATACCTAAAGGGGAAAATGGAATAAAAGGCAGAAGGTATTTTCCGAAAGGAGGGATTCATCGGACTCATCATCTTCATATCTATCAGTTAGGTAGTGTGCAAATCGAGCATCAATTGGTTTTTAAAAAATATTTATTACATCATCATGAAGAAGCCAAAGCCTATGGAGAGCTAAAGCTCCAATTAAAGCAGCAATTCCCTCATGAGCATCAAAAATATCAAGATGGGAAACAGTCATTTGTTCATGAATTAAATGAACGGGCAAAGGCTTGGGGGTGTAGGACCGAAGAGGGTTTGAACAGCTATTACGTGAGGAAGCTGACGTGATACTTTATTAGAGGCTTATGAGCAATCACTAGAACCATAAAGAGGTTGTTATTTTGGCTAAGTATTTGTTCTTAGAGAATTTGTATTTTGAGAATTGGCTTGACTTATTTTAGCTTTACGTTAAAATATTTAAAAATATAGAAAACACTGTGAATAAGAGTAGTAGGGTAGAGGCTGTTGCATGAGAGAGCTGTCGGTTGCTGGAAGATGGCCAACACCTCGCCTGAAGTCGCTTAGAAGTGGTTAGCCTGAACCGAAGTAGGGCTAAACGGATCGAATTCGTTAACAACGATTAAGTGGATTTTTTTATGTATGAAAAATCAATCAGAGTGGTACCACGTTAGGTTATGCCTGTCGTCTCTATGAGACGATGGGCTTTTTTGTACCTTTATGTTTCACACCAGATATGTGGAAGGAGAATAATTATGAACTATGATCAAGACAAAAGAATCATTACAACGGAGCGCCTATGTTTGCGTTTATTTGAGGTAAGTGATGCGAAAGACGTTCAAGTATTGTGTAATAATTATCAAATCTATAAAAGTACTTTGTATTTGCCTTACCCGTATGTATTAGAAGACGCATTAGTATGGATGGAAAATCATAAACGTAATTTTGAGGAAGAGCGTTCCTATGAATTAGCTATAACCGATAAAGGTGATGGGACATTGTATGGAGCTATCTCCTTATCGAATCACTCCACATTTAAACATGGTGAGTTAGCTTATTGGATTGGCGAAGAATACTGGGGAAAGGGTTACGGTACTGAGGCGGCACAAGCAATGATTGACTTTGGGTTTAGAGTAAAGAAGCTGCATAAGATTTTTGCCCGCTTTTTTTCGTCCAACCCTGCTTCAGGAAGAATTATGGAAAAGGTTGGAATGACTCAAGAAGGCATACTGAAAGAGCATGTCATAAAAGAAGGTCGTTATGAAGATCTTGTTCATTATGGAATCGTGTATTCCAAAAAAAGGTTGCGGGCTGAAAAAGCGTGAGCAAGCCCGAGCAAAAGCTGAATCTCGGGGTTGCGAGCGAAAAAAGTAGGAGAAACCCCGAGCAAAAGCGGAATCTCGGGGTTGCGGGCGAAAAAAGTAGTAGAAAGCCCGAGCAAACGTGGAATCTCGGGGTTGCGAGCGAAAAAAGTAGGAGAAAGCCCGAGCAAACGTGGAATCTCGGGGTTGCGGGCGAAAAAAGTAGGAGAAAGCCCGAGCAAACGTGGAATCTCGGGGTTGCGAGCGAAAAAAGTAGTAGAAAGCCCGAGTAAACGTGGAATCTCGGGGTTGCGAGCGAAAAAAGTAGAAGAAAGCCCGAGCAAAAGCGGAATCGCGGGGTTACGAGCGGAAAAAGCAGGAGAAAGCCCGAGCAAACGAGGAATCTCGGGGTTACGAGCGAAAAAAGTAGGAGAAAGCCTGAGCAAACGGCGATTAACGCTGCGGTTCGCTACAATACTCATTTCTATTTTTCTTTGTATCTTCTTAACGATTCAAAAAAAGCGATTAAGAATTTACGGTCAATAGTCAGTGGTATGCCAAAAGCCATCTATTACCTTAGCTAATTCGTGTGGATGATCTTGGTTGATTTCGTGACCTGCGTCTTTAACCATTATAGCTTGAGCTTGTTGAATAGTTTGGCTTAAGTGTTTAAACGCAGGTTTATTAGCCAAATCTTTTTCTCCGCAAACAATTAAAGTGGGGCAAGTAATTTTTTCTAGTTGTTGCGTGAAATCTAGCTCCTTTAATGAGTTAGTTAATGAGATAAACGATTTTTTATTGATACCAAGCTTGCTAAATGTTTGGTTTGGCATAAATTGAAAGACAAAATTTTGCATGGATAAAATCAGCTTAGGCATTTTATATTGAGCCCCTATTAAAATGAGTGATTGTACCTTCTCAGGTCGTTCAATTGTATAATGAAGGGATAATATCGCACCGAGTGAAAGACCGCATAGATGGATACGCCCTTCTTTTTTATCTAAATCTTCTTTAAATTTCTCGTATAGATTCTCATAAGATGGATCTGTTTCTCCAAGTAGTTGAAAAAGATCAGGACAATATGTATGGGTTGGTAACTGTGATGCTTCGATGACGGTTTGCCAGCTTGAAGGATTCTGACCAAGTCCATGAATAAGAATATAACTCATATGACACACTCCATAACGATAAGTTTTTGATACATTCTATCATTATAATAGAAATGGTATCGGGAATTAAGAGTTTTGTTGCGGATGAACAGTTTTATTTCAAAATAAAAAAGAAGGAGTCAAGCGCTAATGTTAAAAACGGATAATCTATTAATTAGACCATTTGACTTAGTAGAAGTGGAAGTGCTATTTCATTTTCAGGTGAAGAATAGGGACTTTTTTGAGAAATTTGCGATTACTAGACCAGAGCGATTTTATACGATTGACTATCAGAAGGAATTACTTGAAAGATGGCAGAACAATTGGCAGGAAGATACAGTCTATCAATTCGGTATCTTTTTACAAGAACAATTAATAGGACTCATCCAGCTTTTTCAAGTTGTTCGTGGACCGCTTCAAAGTGCTTATATCGGTTACTTTATTGATCGAAATCTTAACGGGAAAGGATATGGCACGGAGTCAGTTAAAGCGGTCGTGGACTATGCATTTACTCAACTTTCACTACATAGAATCGAAGCAGGTGTCATGCCACATAATATGGGGTCTTTAAAAGTGTTACAAAAAGCTGGTTTTGAGATAGAAGGATTATCTCGCAAAAATGTAAAAATAAATGGCAAGTGGGAAGACCATCATTTATTAGCCATTATTAATCCAAAAGACCTTTAAATGATGATGATTTGAGCATAGGAGAAATGAAAATGCTGATTGGATATGTCTGAATTATGCTACAATTAATACGTAGTTAGGAGGGGTGAATTGAAAACAGCATTGCTTATTATTGATGTTCAAAATGCGATGTTTGCAGAAAGGAAAGAAGTATACGAGGGAAATATATTTCTGAAAAATATAAACCTTTTAATCTCAAAGGCTAGGGATGTTCAAGTGCCGATCTATTAGATTCAACATCAAGCGGTACCTGGGAAGGCTTTGGCTTATCAAACAGAAGGGTGGGAAATTCATCCACATGTATGTCCCCGCCAAAAAGACATCGTTATTTCAAAAAAATCACATGATGCATTTTTTCAAACAACACTGCAAGAACAATTAAACGATAAAGGTAATTTCTATTATTTCATTGGTTTAAGTCTAGTATCTGGATTGGTGCTTATTATTTAAGTCATGGAATAGGTGAGTTCATCTGGCTTGTAAACAATTAAATACATATATAGAAGGTAAGGAGGGTACAAATGATTACAACAGTTTTTATGGTGCGTCATGCCGAATCTCCTTTTAAAAAAGGGGAGGAACGGACGAGAGGCTTGTCACAAAAAGGGTTTGATGATGTAGAGACAGTAACGAATTTGTTAATAGATAAAGAGATAGCGGCTGTTGTTTCAAGTCCATATACGAGAGCGATTCAGTCGGTAGAGAGCATTGCTAAGCAGAGGGGGCTCGAGATTCAAACGTATGAGGGATTGAAGGAGAGATCCATTAAAGCATGGGACTATCAATTACCCAAAGCTGAATTATTAGTAGCTATTCAACAATCACTGGAAGATAAGGATTATTGTTTACGTGGTGGCGAGACCATTAAAGAAGCACAAGAGCGTTCGCTTCCTATTGTGAAAGAGCTTTTGAAGAAATATAAGGGCGAAGCGATTGTGATTGGAACACATGGAAGTATTATGACTAGTATATTAAACGGTTTTGATGAGCAATTTGGTTTTGCTTTTTGGCAAAGCACAACAAAGCCAGATATTTATAAGCTGCAATTTAAAGACGAACAATTGCTTCAAGTAGAAAGGCTATGGCAGGGAGATTAATAAGATGAAAGGTCTGATAACCGATGCAATTGAGGCAATTAGCGGTGGCTTTTATATTCAATAAGAAAAATGAGCTGCTGTTTCTACAGAAAAAAACAACCAGCCCTTTTCTACCTGGCATGCTTGTTCCAATTGGTGGACACCTTGAAGAAGGTGAAATAAGTGATCCTTATCGAGCTTGTTTACGAGAGTTAGAGGAGGAAACAGGCTTAACTGATGAGCATATACAGGGGCTTTCACTGAAATATATGGTGTTTAGGAATAAAAGTAATCGTGAAATTAGGACACAATATGTGTTCTTTGGTGTGTTAATGCATGACCAGCCATTAGTAGAAAGCGAAGAAGGCTCATTATCCTGGATTCCGATTAAGCAAATTGAGAGTAAATCTGTCTCAGCAACTACGCTTGAAATTATCAGGCATGCTTCCACACACCAAGATGATCATGTTTGGGTTGGAACGATGAGATCAATTAAAAGGAAACCAGCCATTACTTGGGCGCTGCTTGAGGATTGGGAATGAGAGCCACGTATGTGAAACAGAATTATAATAAAAAAAGGTAGAGGTGCTTAAACATACAAGGAGGACTAAGATGACCTACATAAAAGAAGTGTACACGATCAAACGAGAACAATTAGAGGAATTAACACGATTTTTTCACCGGGAAATCTATTCGATTCATATTCAAGATGGGGCACAGCTTATTGGTCGATGGGTGAGTGAAGAGGGAAATAAAGTGACGGTGATTTGGAAATATAAAGATAACGAGCATGAGCAAAGAATCAAGGCTATGCTAGAGGAAGAGACACTTGACGACTTTTATTTGAAGTGCGAAAGAGAGAGGCTAACCTCAACAGAACCATTTCCTTCTGCTTATCACTCAGCAAAGCATGGTATGGCTGTTAGTGGATACATAACGAATGAAAAAGGAGAAGTTTTACTCGTAAGAAACGTTCACCGCTCTGATACGATGGAAATGCCAGGTGGAGTCGTTGAAGAAGGAGAAACATTAGAAGAAGCCATTCATCGAGAGGTTTTGGAAGAAACAGGAGTGACCATTCGCTTAAATGGGATAACAGGTATCTATCAAAATGTCACAAGAGGGGTTACGTGTGTAGTTTTTAGAGGTGATTATCAATCTGGCGACTTAACGCCAGCAGAGGATGAAACGGCAGAAATTGCTTTTACTGCCTTAACAAAAGCCAATATTGCTCAATGGATTACAAGGGAGCAATTTAGAAGTAGAGCCTTAGATGCCATGAACTCGAACTATTTACCGTATGAGGCTTTTCGAGTTAGACCTTATGAATTATTGAGTAGATATGAAGTGAAGCAAGAAGTGTAAACGGATTTGCTTGTACATCGTACTCGAAAAATTGGAAAACAGGATTGAAGACGGTGACAAAATTCTTTTATTCCATTTACGGGTGTGCTCCATATGAAGTTAAATGTAAATCCTGCTGGGGGAGATGTCATGTATACAACCATTGATTATTTGGAAACAGGAAATGATAGGCAACGAGCCATTTTTGATGTTTTAAATAAGCTAGGTATTATGAAAGATTTAGCTTATTATAACCCGGTTCTTTGTGGAACATTCCCTATAGAAATCGATGTGCAAGGCTCGGATTTAGATATAATTTTTGAAGTATATGATGTTAAGAGTTTCGAAAAACGAGTGAAGTTACTTTATGGTGAGTTTAGCGGTTTTCAAATCAAACATAAACAGATTAGAGAAAGAGCCGTCGTGAAAGTGAATTTTTTAATGGGGGGTTATGAATTTGAATTATTTGGACAAGCACAACCTGTATTTGAGCAGTATGCCTACTTACATATGATTATCGAAAGTAAATTATTAAATAAGTGGCCACATATAAAAGAAGAAATTATCGCACTAAAGAGACAAGGAATAAAAACGGAACAAGCTTTTTGCCAAGTCCTAGGTATACATGACGTTGATCCTTACGAAAGCTTGATTCAATATGGGAAAAAGCAAGGGTTCATATGTGAATAGAAAGTAGGAATGTAGATGAAACCAGAAGAGATACTTGAAGCGTATATAAACGCTACAAATACTCATGATTTTGGAAATGTGAAAAAGTTACTTCACCCAGATGCTGTTTATTGGTTTACTGACCGAGTTTGTACATCCCATTATGAAATTGGTCAGTATTTTGAAAAGGCTTGGTGCTTGATTAAAGAGGAGAAGTACTCGGCAGAAAATATTCAATGGCTCGTAAAAGCACAAGAGCACGCGACGTGTATTTATGAGTACCGTTATGAAGGTTATAGGGATGGTAAGTTCGTAAAAGGAAATGGCAGAGCGACCAATGTATTTGTTAAAGATAAGGACAATGACTGGAAATTAGTCCATGAGCATTTAAGTAGCTTACCCACTTAAGGGTTTAGAGAGGAGCCAAGTGGTGAAACGAGTTGATGTTACTTACGCAGTCATTTTTGATGATACGGGTGAACAAATTTTATTAGTAAAAAATATAGGAGAGACAGGATCCTATTATACACTCCCGGGTGGAGCGGTTGAGCAAGGTGAGACATTAGAAGAAGCGGTAATCCGCGAGGTCAAGGAGGAAACGAACTTAGATATTGAAGTTGGTGAGGTTTTTTCCATAGCGGAAGCATTTTTTCAGAAAAAACAAGAACATGCGGTCTTCTTCACTTTTTCAGGAAAGGTTATAGGTGGCGATGTACAGGTAACGGTGCCGGAAGAAATTGAGGAAATTGTTTGGATGACTGTTCAAGAGGCTGAGGCTTTTATTAATTTTACAATAGGGTCAAACCGATTTGAACAGAAAAGTGTAACAGTCCCTTATATTAAAAGAGGGCTCGTAAAATAGCGATCCATAAAAAAACAGAGACATATTCATTTACAGACTCACTAAAAATGATTATAGTTATTATAGACTCGTTTTATCTATAATTAAAAGGGTGTGTATCAATGAATGAAAGAGTGTTAAGAAAAATCAACAACTTAGAATCAATCGAACGTTTTCCTGCGAAGGAATTGTTTTCGTATTTTTCGCTAAAAAAAAGTGATCAGGTATTAGATCTGGGAGCTGGTACTGGTTATATTTCCCTTCCGTTTGCCAATTTGGTTAAGGGAGTTACCGCGTTTGACTTTGACGAAGATATATTACAGTACTTAGAAGCAAAAGCAAAGGAAAAAAAGATTGTTAATATCAAAACGGTTCAAGGTGATTTCAAAGATATGCCTTTGCCAAGTGAGCAATTTGACGTGGCCATTGCTTCGATTTCCTTGCATGAGGTACAGCCTTTGGAACAAGCATTAGAGGAAGTATATCGAGTGTTACATGATGGTGGTACTTTCTTGTGCATAGAATTGGAGAAGGTAGCTTCTGCTCAAGCACCGCGTGTTCCTTCTGATGAAATGGTTGAGGTGATGAAAAGAGTTGGTTTTACAATTACCGAGAAGCAATTTCCAACCACACAAGTGGCCAAGCAGCCAGTCTATGTGATTGTTGCGAAGAAATTAGGGAATAAATAAGGTGAGGAAGGTTGCGATGATAAGTTCGCAACCTTTTATAGATGATTCTACAAAGTACGTAGCGAATATGAAGGGTTATAAAGAGTTTTGAGGAAATCAAAAAGCAAATGTATCAGTTACTCGAGAAAAGTGAAGGAGTAACTACACGAAAAGGGCCGACTGAGCCAGTTACTCAAGTAAAAAAGAGAAGTAACTACACGAAAAGAGCTGAACGAGCTCGAAGGGCATCTCATCGACAAAGTGACGGTAGTTAATACATGGGTGTTGGGCTTGCTATTATTTGTTCAAATCTATTAACATTGTTTGTTGGCATCAACTATCGAGATATCATTGTGTCCAGTATCTTCATTCATCTTGGCTTGGCTGTTGGTTATGTTGTCATTTACTTATTCTATTTATATAAGAAAAACTAAAATACCGTGCATGAGCCATTTCTCAAATGGATGCTCGTGATTCATTTTGTTGGGTTTGCACCATTTATTTTCGTTCACGGCCTACCGTTATCACTGAACCTACCCTAGTAATCTATAAACTTTCAGGTTATTACTCTTATTAACACGTGAAAACAATAAGTATCTAAATAAAATAAAGTAAAATCTATAGTTTTTCCTCTTTTTGTTAAGCTGGTTGTTTTGTATAATTAAATATTAATATTAATTGTCTATTTTTTAAAGCGTTTACATGAGGGGGGACTAATGATGCAAGTGAGTTGGATGTCGAGTAGGTTTTATTTAACTTGTGAGTGGATTTGGCGCTTTGGTTATCTTCATTTACTTTGGTTGTTATTTACATTAGCTGGACTCATTATTTTCGGTCTCACACCTGCTACAGTGGCCGTATTTGCTGTGGTGAGGAAATGGCGAATGAAAGATGCTGATGCTTCTGTTTTTACTACGTTTTTTCACACGTATAAAAAAGAATTTGTAAAAAGTAATGGAATTGGATTGATCATGCTCATAGTGGCTGCTGTCATTATCTTTAATTATTTTATGATTCGAACGATGCCAGGTTTAGGAGCGGATTTGTTGTTTGTAGGGAATTCGCTTATTGCGATTTTTTTTGTGGTCGTATCTTTGTTTATTTTTCCTGTGTATGTCCATTATCAATTATCCTTTCTTAAGCTTTTTAGGACCGCGTTAGTCATTGGATTAATGAATCCTCATTTTGTTTTCTTAACATTACTTATTATCGCATTCGTTGGTTACGGATTTTATCTACTACCAGGTCTAATTCCTTTTTTTAGTTCCAGTGTACTGGCGATGTGTGTGATGTGGTTTGCACTAAATGCTTTTAACCACGTTGAAAAAAAACAACGTAAATGGCAAGAGGAAGAGAGTATAGGAAATTAGCACTGACTATTCGGATGAAATCTAGCAAAGGTGGAATGAGTGATGAATAGGGTTCTAATTGTAGATGATGAGATATTTGTAAGAAAAGGGTTAAGGAGCTTAATTAGTTGGAAGCAATTTGGTTATGAGGTTTGTTGGGAAGCAGATAATGGTGAACAAGCACTGGAGATTATTCAAGAACATAAGCCTGATTTGGTTGTAACCGATATAAGAATGCCAGAGATAGATGGATTGGAGTTAATAAAAAGGGCGCGAGAATTAGAGCAACCCGTATGCCCGTTTATCATTGTAAGTGGGTATAACGATTTTAAATATGCTCAAACGGCTGTCCGTTATCAAGTGTTTGATTTTGTTTTGAAACCTATCGATCAAGAGGAGTTTGAGGCGATCTTATTTGATTTAAATAAAGTTATTAATAGCCAAAAAAAAGAACGTTTAAAGCAGGTTGAAATAGAGCTGCAAGACGGCTTTTATGAATTAATTCATGGCAAGATGGATCACTTAAAAATAGAGGAATGGCTTTCCTTAGCCAAGTTGTCCCCCAATAACTTTTTGTACTATGTGTTAATCGAAATTAATAATGATTGTCACTATAATCAAATGAAGATGGAATGTTTGAAAAAAGCAATCAAAGATACACTTTTAGAAGTGTTAAATGTTGAGCGGACCATGCCTTTTCATGAACAAAAAAATAATATGTTAGGTATGCTCATTAGTTCAGCAGACTTGGAGAAGGGAAATATGAATGCTTTTATTCACAAGCTTCAGAAGGAAATTAGTAGCCAATTTGAATGGGATTTTACAATAGTTGTTGGCGAGAAAATTGCCAATATTCTTGAATTACCTCATTCATTTCAGACGGCTGATGAGGCAAGGGCCTATAAATATACCTTTGATCATCAACCACTTCTTTATGATGAATTAAAAAGAAAGCGTTTTAAATTTGATGATTTTGATTTACAATTGTTCCGTATTTTCATTGAACGTATGGAGGAAAATCATGTTCATCAGTTATCAGATGGGATTGATGATATGTTTTTAAGTTTTAAAACGTTAGAATTTTCACCTAAGGCTATAAAAATGATGATTAATCGTTTGATTTATGGAATTATCCAAATTATCAAAAGGATGAATGGTGATGAAAAGGAAATTAGTTCCTTTACAGCTATGATGAGATGGGAGGAACATAATTTAACGGTCAAAAAGCTAAAACAAGTCTTTTCACAATTCGTTTTTGAAAGCACCGACTATATTCAAACATTACGTCAAAGTAACATGAAAGGTGATATTTATCGTATTAAGACTTATATTGGTGAGAACTATCGCGAAAATATTAGCTTAAAATCGATTGCCCAAACTTTTTATATGAATCCGGTTTATATGGGGCAATTATTTAAAAAAACGTTTGGTGTTTACTTTAAAGATTATCTATTACAATTAAGGGTTTCGGAAGCGAAGAAGTTATTACGACAAACAGATTTACGTGTCTATGAAATTGCGAAAGAGGTAGGCTTTGCCAGTACGGATTATTTTGTTACTCAGTTTGAAAAAGTAATGAAAGTAACACCCACTGAATATCGTCAACAATTATTGAATCATGGAACGGGTAATAGGCATGTTAAATAGAATTCCAAAGTTCAATGATATTAAAATTCGCAATAAACTACTGATTCTTTATTTATTTTTTGTTCTCATTCCTATTATTTTTACAAATGTGTTTTTTTACCAAATGACGATTAATTCAATACGGAAGCAAAAAATGAATGATGTTCAATTGATAATGAATCAAATTGCGAACGACTTTATCGTAACCATCGATCAAGCTGTTGGCGTCTCGACACGATTTTATACAGATGCTGAGATGTATGATTTTTTTGAACAGGACTATGAGCGACCTATTGACTACATTGAAGCTTATGACTATTATTTGCGTTATTTAAATCGAATTACGCCTTTATATTATTCGATTCAAGCGGTCACTTTTTACACCGATAATGATACGGTATTGTTTGCTGGTGGGGTGAGACCGATTCATCAATATGTCGATGAAATCAACTGGTATGATGAGGTTATGGACACCAATGGTCCAATTCTTCTAAGACCTAATCCAGAAACAAATAGTCGCTTATTTAGTGTGATTAGAGAACTTGATTTTTATAAAAATAAATCTACACATGAAAAAATAATAAAAGTGGATATTAATCCGCTTACGATTGAACAGCTCTTTGCTAATGTCACTTTACAGGGAGATATTTATTTATTAAATGAAAAAGGCGGAATTGAATATCGTACGAATGGTCGTACAACAAGTGAGAGTGACGAACAAAATTTCTATCGGTTACAATTACCTGAAGACGTATTAATTGAAGAACGTAGCTTTTATTCTAATTACTTAAAAGGCTGGAAAGTTGTTGGAGTTATTGATGAGAAAGAGGCATTGGCAGATGTGTATAATTCAAGCCGTGTCATATTTACGTTGGCTTTTATTAACTTTTTATTTCCTTCTCTATTAATTATTCTCATTGCTCGGTCATTAAATGTGAGAATATCGAGAGTGTTGAGGTCGATGAAAAAAGCGAAAGGGCAAACGTTTGAAATGATTAAAGACGCTGAGGATAAAGATGAGATCGGACAATTAACAACCGAATTTAATCGTATGTCTTCAAGAATTAACCATTTAATTAATGAAGTCTATGTCGCTAATATCCAAAAGAAGGACTTGGAGCTTAGAGAAAAGCAAGCTCAACTCAGTGCTCTTAGAAGTCAAATTAACCCACACTTCCTTTTTAATGCTCTAGAAACAATTCGAATGAGAAGCATTATAAAGGATGAAACAGAGACAGCCAAGATCATACAAAATATGGCGAAGATCTTCCGTAATTCATTGACTTGGGAAAAGGAATGGGTATCCATTCGTGATGAGTTAAAAATTATTCATTGCTTTTTGGAAATCCAGAAATATCGCTTTAACGATAAGATTGAATTTCAGATTGATTGTGTAGACGCGGCACTAGATTATAAGATACCCAATATGACGTTTTTACCTTTTGTAGAAAATGCAAGTATCCATGGAGTAGAGGCGATTAAAGAAAAAGGAAGGATTCATCTAAATATTGATATCGTGGAAGGTACGTTGATTTTTACGCTTACTGATAACGGGGCAGGTATGAAAAAGGAACAATTAGAGCAATTACTTCGTGGTTTAAAGGAAGATGATAGTATGGGTGAGCATGTTGGTATAAAGAACGTCTATTATCGCTTGAAATTTTATTATCAGAACGATTTCGACTTCTCGATTTATAGTTCTCCTCAAATTGGCACGACCGTTGTTATTAAGATTTTTCAGAAGAAACAAGAATAAAATCATGAATTTGGACGAGCTGTAGGTGAAGTATATATAATTTTCAAAGTTTGTTCTTTAGTTTTTATGGGTCAAATTTAGGCTTAAGCTAGATATAATGAAAGGGCTTACAAGGAAGTTGGGTGAGCAATAAAATTGGGGGAGGGGTAAGATGTTAAACAAAAAATCTTTTTATTCTGTATTTTTTATCCTTTTATTTGCTTTCATTATGACGGCTTGTAATAATGATGAGCCAACTGCATCTGACTCAAATGACACAGACGATGACAATGGACAAACAGAAATCGATACGACACCAGTGACATACACGTATTTTAATGCGGGTTCTTCTGGTAAAGACATTGAAACGAATACAACGAGAATTGGTAAAGAATTAGAGGAGAAAACTGGTGTTAACTTCAGGCTGGAACATTTAGTTGGAGATATGAATACGCGTGTTGGAACGATGGTAGCGGGTGGAGAATATCCGGATGTTATTGTCCCTGATGCTGCTGTTGATACGTTACTTGATGCGGGAGCTTTTATTCCGTTAAACGATCTCTTAGAAGAACATGGTCAAAATATACTAGACATGTATGCAGACTATATTGATATGTTCACACATGATGATGGAAATATTTATTATATTCCATTTGGTCCTACTATTAATGAATTCGTACCAAACCCAAATATTGATCAAGGTGCTTTTTGGATTCAACGAGGAATCTTAAAAGAAGCTGGCTTTCCAGACATTAAAACATTAGATGAATATTTTGAACTCATTGAAGAGTATGCAACGAAAAATCCGCAAATCGATGGCATGAATACGATACCGTTTACAGGATTAACGTATGATTGGAGATTTTTCGCTTTGTCGAATGTCCCTAATCATTTAGCTGGTTATCCAAATGACGGGGAAGTCATGATCGACATGGATACCCATGAAGCAACCGTGTATGCTGATTCAGAGTATACAAAAAGGTATTTACAAAAGTTAAATGAGTTAAATACAAAAGGTTTACTTGATCGTGAGATGTTTGTCGCGAATTATGATGAATATATTTCAAAGCTTTCTTCGGGACGAGTGTTAGGATTTTTCGATTATGGTTGGCAGTTTGGTGATGCTAGAAATGCATTAAGGGATGCTGGCAATCCTGACCGAGAATTTATGGCTTTACCTATTGTATTTGATGAAAGTATTTCTGATCAATATATTGATCCACCGGCTTTCACTCAAAATCGTGGTATTGGAATTACGGTAAATGCTGAAAACCCTGAGCGAATTGTTCAATTCTGGAATGAACTCATTTCTGAAGAGATGCAACGAAAAGTGATGTGGGGTTATGAAGATGAGCATTATTCCGTTGATGAAAACGGCGAGTTCTATCGCACGCCAGAGCAAATTGATTTGACAAACAAGGAGGAAGTAAGAGAAGAAGTAGGAATGACGGTATTTGAATGGAGCTGGCCACGAATTAATGGTACCTTCTCAGATGGAAATGCCGTAGAGCCAAGAAGGCAGCCTATTGTAGCACAAGCCGCCTATACAGATGCTGACAAAGAATATTTAGAAGCATACGGTATTGAAACTTTTGCTCAATTATTCTCCGAACCACAAGAGAGACCGTGGTATCCGGCTTGGAGTGCAAATGTGGAGCAGGGCTCTCCTGTACAAATATTTGAAGAAAGAACGGATGAGATTAAGAGAAGACATTTTGCCCGAATTGTCTTAGCTGATCCGAATGATTTTGAAGCAGAATGGGAAGATTACGTAACCGAGTATAGAAAACATGATGTTGATAGTTACGAACAATTCTTTACAGATACGGTTCAATCTCGCGTCAATGGAGAATGGTAACTAGATAGAATTCTTTGAGTGTTGGATTATGGCAACTTTATAAATGCAGTTGTCATAATCCTTTTTCTTTATGTAGACAGAGAGAGATCTGTAAAGGGAGGAGTGATGTGATTGTCTTTACCACAACCAATACCAACGATAGATACAAAAATGAAAAAAACACCAAAAAAGAAATTGGGATTCAAAGGTTTTTTGAAAAAATGCTCTGAACAAAAAATGCTCCTACTTATGAGTCTTCCCTTTTTAATTTGGTTATTTATATTTCGGTATATCCCTTTATATGGATGGGGTATGGCGTTTCAGGATTTTAAACCGGCTAGAAGTTTTGCTGAACAAGAATGGGTAGGGTTTGAGCATTTTACTTTTTTATTCACTGACCCCAGATTTTTTGAAGTTATGCGTAATACGTTAGCGATGAGTATGATTAACTTAGTATTAGGTTTTGTTACAGCGATTGGACTAGCCATTTTATTGAATGAATTAAGAAATCTTACCTTTAAAAGAGTCGTTCAAACAATTAGTTATATGCCCCATTTCTTATCGTGGGTTGTAGCAGCAGGAATTGTCACCTATGCCTTATCAACTGAAAATGGTATCGTCAATATTCTTTTAGAACAGTTCGGGTTCATCGATGAGCCGATTATGTGGTTAGGTGTGGGAGAATATTTCTGGGGGATTATTGGTACATCAGATGTATGGAAAAATGTAGGATGGAATTCGATTATTTATTTAGCAGCTATAGCGATGATCGATACAGAGCAATATGAAGCAGCAGAAATTGACGGGGCATCTAGGCTTCAAAGAATTTGGTATATTACATTACCAGGAATGAGACCGGTTATTGTCATTCTATTAATCATGAACATGGGTTATATCTTAGAATCGGGATTTGAAGCTCAATACCTCCTTATGAATTCAATGAATATGGATTTCGCTGAGAATTTGGATATTTTTGTGCTCAGGTATGGGATTTCAATGGGGAATTTCTCATTAGCGACTGCCGCAGGGATTTTCAAAACGGTTGTCAGCATTATCTTTTTATTTTCAGCCAATCATATTGCCAAACGCTTAGGACAGGCAAGGTTATTTTAGGGGGAGGTACACAAGATGCTTTTAAATAAATTGATCAGTCGTCGTCGTTCGTTAGATGATATAGTGTTTGATTCATTAAATACGATCTTTATGCTGTTGTTATGTGTGGTCATGTTATATCCAATGTTAAATACTTTAGCCGTCTCTTTTAATGATGCGACAGATTCCGTTCGAGGAGGTATTTACCTTTGGCCACGTGACTTTACATTATATAATTATGAGCATGTTTTTGGGCAAGCACAGCTTCTTCAAGCGGGAGTCATTTCCGTATTAAGAACGGTTATTGGTACAGCATTGTCTGTTTTTTGTACAGCGATGGTTGCTTACACGATTAGCCGACAATATTTCGTTTTGAGAAAATTTACAACGATAGCTTTTGTTTTGACGATGTATTTTAGTGGGGGGTTAATTCCTACGTACATGTTGATGAGAGAGCTTTCATTACTAGGTTCATTTTGGGTATACATTATCCCAGGGCTTATTGGTGTCTTTAATTTAATTGTCGTTCGTTCATTTATTGAAGGTTTACCTGATTCATTATTTGAATCAGCACGTATTGATGGTGCTGGTGAATTTACGATGTTTTTAAAAATAGCTTTGCCGCTTTGCTTGCCTGTAATTGCTACGATATCTTTGTTTGTCGCAGTTTTTCAGTGGAATTCGTGGTTTGATGTGTTCCTATATAATCCGAATCATCCACATTTGAGCACATTGCAATATGAGTTAATGAAGATTTTACAAAACTCTAATTCATCGATTTCTTCAGGGAGTGCAGAGGGAGCATTTACTCAGTCGCAAAGTGGAGTACAGGTGCAGGTAGTGACTCCGACCTCTGTTCGAGCGGCGATGACGATCATTGTGAGTGTACCGATTATTTGTGTATATCCATTTTTGCAGAAGTATTTTGTGAAGGGTTTAACCTTAGGTGGCGTTAAAGGATAAGGAGGTTTTAAAATGGGAGAACGAGAGACAGTTTCATTATGTAAGGCGTATGAAGATTTATTTTTAATTGGGGCTGCAGTTAATCGTTATACACTTCATTCAGAAAAGCAACTGATTCAAAAACATTTTAATAGTTTAACAGCAGAAAATGAAATGAAATTCGAACAGATTCAACCGAGAGAAGGACAGTTCAATTTTGACTATGCTGATGAGCTCATTCATGTTTCGGAGCAATTTGGTCATAAGCTTCGTGGTCATACATTGGTCTGGCATAATCAAACATCGGATTGGGTTTTTGAAGCGCCAGATGGAAAAGAGTTGAATCGCGAATTATTGCTTGAACGTATGCGTAGGCATATATCAACATTGTTGACAAGATATCAAGGGAAATTTTTTAGCTGGGATGTAGTCAATGAAGCGATTTCTGACCAAAAAGGAGAATTTCTACGCCCATCGCCATGGCTGGAGGTGATCGGTGAAGATTTCATCGATCATGCCTTTCATTATGCCCATGAGGCAGATCCAGATGCTCTCTTGTTTTACAACGATTATAATGAATCCGACCCTGAGAAAAGGGATAAAATCTACCAGTTAGTTCAATCAATGTTGAAGAGAGATGTCCCTATTCATGGAGTCGGTTTACAAGCTCATTGGAATTTGTATGAACCATCTCTTGACCATATTAAACAAGCGATCGAGAAATATGCGTCGCTTGATTTACAGTTACAAATTACTGAAATGGATGTTTCGATGTTTCGATTCGATGATCATCGTACAGACCTCCTCAAGCCAACAGAAGAAATGCTTGAAAAGCAGGCAGAGCGTTATGAACAAATGTTTAAGCTTTTTGTTGAATATAAGCAGCATATATCTTCCGTTACCTTTTGGGGTGTCAGTGATGCCTATACATGGCTAAGTGACTTTCCTGTAAGAGGCAGGAAAAATTGGCCTTTACTGTTTGATACTAATCATCAAGTAAAGCCTGCCTATTGGCGAGTGCTTGACCAGATTAGTAGTGTGAAGGGTTAATAAGTAAATCAATTGTGGGATAATGAGTCATGCTTGGCTCGTTATTCTTTTTTTTGATGTTGCTGGGATTCTTGTGCTGAAGGAGATTCAGAGATGGGGAAGTAATTAGTGTGAGGAGTGGGTATTTTGACGTCTGTTAGTAATTTTTTCTTTAATAGTAGGAGTTATACATTATACTATTTTCTAAATGGCACCCTCGTTGACAAATACCTCGGATTATGGTCATGCAGGTTGGGGGTATAAAAGGGACAGAGGAAGATTTACAGAAATTAAATAAAGAGTTTAATCATGGATTTTATAAAGCAGTGTTCGGGCTGATTTGTATGCTAATAGGTGGCATCTTATTATGAACTATAAATGTAAATACGCGGCAATGAAGCCGGAAAAAGAGCAGACAATGCGGAGAAAGTGAAAAGACACTGAGTGGAGTATGATTTTCAGTCAAACAAAACCGAACATAAATCTGAATTTCCAGTGTATAATTAATGTAATTTACAAGGGAATGAGGGAGGCTTTTGTATAGAGTTCATATAACACTGCTAGTCATTGTGCTACTCATTTTATCCGCCTGTCAAGGAAAGCAAGACATCATTGAAGCTGCCTATATAGAATTTGGTTCAGCCAATGACCGGGAAAACCGAGAACTCCATTTCATTGTGCAGATAAATGAATATAAAATGAAAAAAAATACTAGTTATCAAGTTCAATTTTTGATTGAAGACAGCCCGTATATTCAACAGTTAACAGGTGTCGAACAATTTGAGATACCCGATACTTATACATCTAACGAAGGAACCTTATTAGTTACAGGAACTTCAGTAGCACCCGAGGATTTATCAACTATTAATGTAGATACATTAAGAAAACATATTGAAGATGACAAGGAAGTAAAAGTTAACGTTTATTCCAATAATAAAATACTGGCAAGTGAATCCGTCACGGAGTACAAACAATTTGTCAATCAGCATGTAAATCCGGATATTGTGAGTGAACTTGAAGTGATCGATGTAAATAAGAATAATGGTGAAGTTATTTTTGAGAAAGCAATTACAGAGGCAAAAAAAGATGAAAATACGACCGTTATGAAAGCACAACCTACATATATTTTTACATTACAAAAAGAGTCCTATTTACTTTGGGAGAATTTAGAATATTTCGTTAAGGGATCGGATCCTTTTACTTTATATATGATTCCACAGCCTGCAAGTAACGAAATCTATTCATATATGGAATTGGAATAATAGATATATATATAGAAAAGAGGGAAATGGATGACTTGGTTTTCTTATGAAGTAGATGGGTTTGGCTTTCAATTATTTGGAGTATCACATCTCTTGGTTATTCTTACCCTCTTTTTGATAGTCGCCTTTATTTTTTCAATACGTAATCGTTTAGAGAAAAATAGGAAACTTGAAAGATCGATTCGCTTCAGTTTAGCCATTATTCTTCTTTTACTAGAAGTAACCTATCATATTTGGCTACTCGTCAATGGGCGTTGGGAGATTACGTACGCGTTGCCGCTTCATTTAAGTAGTATTACGTTAGTTACGGCCATTTTTATGTTATTTACGCTTAATAAGAGGTTATTTGAATTTACTTTTTTTGCGGGAGTTGGTAGTGCTTTTCTAACGATCATTACACCAGATATTGGAGGGTTCGGATTTCCTCATTTTCGCTTTTTTCACTTTTTTATGGCTCACGGTCTCGTGATTATTGCGGTTATTTATTTGCTGTTTATTAGAAAATTCACTCTTTCGCTTCGGACGGTTTGGTCGAATTGGCTAATTTTAAATGGATACGCGTTTTTTGTATTTAGCGTGAATTGGCTTGTTGGTGGTAATTATATGTATTTAATGCAAAAGCCTCCTAGTCCTTCTCCATTTGATTGGTTCGGACCGTGGCCGTATTATATTATTGTTTTGCAAGTGGTTGCTCTTGGATTATTTTTCTTTATGTATGGACTCTATCGAATTTATGACCCATACAGGAAGAGGTCGAGCTGTGTTCGTGAATTAGAAGATTAGTTCAGATAGGATAGTGAAATGTTTTGTTTTTAGGAGTATAATAGATGGTGTTGTGAAGGATAGTCTGAATGTAATCAGATATATTTTACAAGAAAGCGAGTGTTATGAATGGGACGTAAATGGAATAATATTAAGGAGAAAAAGGCTTCTAAAGATGCAAGTACGAGTCGTATTTATGCAAAGTTTGGGCGTGAAATTTATGTAGCGGCCAAACAAGGTGAGCCTGATCCGGAATCAAACCGTGCGTTAAAAGTCGTTTTAGAACGAGCAAAAACATATAGTGTACCGAAACATATTGTCGACCGTGCCATTGAAAAGGCAAAAGGTGGTTCTGAAGAAACATACGATGAACTTAGATATGAGGGCTTTGGACCAAACGGCTCTATGGTCATTGTGGATGCGTTAACGAATAATGTGAATCGAACAGCTGCTGAAGTGCGTTCAGCCTTTACAAAAAACGGAGGTAACATGGGTGTGAGCGGTTCGGTTGCTTACATGTTTGATGCTACAGCCGTGATTGGAATAGAGGGGAAATCTGCTGATGATGTGTTGGAGCTTTTAATGGAAGCAGATGTGGAAGTTCGTGATATATTAGAAGAAGATGAGGTCGTGATCATTTATGCTGAGCCAGACATGTTCCACGCTGTGCAAGAGGCACTAAAGGCTGATGGTATCACTGAATTTACAGTTGCTGAGTTAACAATGCTTCCACAAAATGAAGTCGAAATACCCGCAGATGCTATAGAACAATTTGATAAACTCATCGACGTATTAGAAGATTTAGAGGATGTTCAGCAAGTGTATCATAATGTTGATGCAGGTGAATAGTTGATAGTGTTTCGATGAGTATATGAATAGATATGGGAAACGTAACTGGGAAGCTGGTTGCGTTTTTTTGATTACGTGTGTAGTGATGGAGCCAAGTTCCTAAAAAGGAAAATTCGTGAGGTGAAAAGGGGAGCGAGGATGTCAAAAAAAGCCCCGTTCACTTCTAGTACTGAAGCTGAGCGGGAGCTTTTTATGGAGCATTTAGTCATTAAGGCAATCATTCATTCTCATTACTCAAACTGCTGCAGAACGAGCTCTTGGTAAAATTCATGTGTTTTTATTAATTGTTCATGTGTGCCAGTTCCACTTACTTGCCCTTGCTGGACCACGATAATTTGATCGGCATGTCTTACTGTTGAAAGGCGGTGAGCAATGATTAATGTCGTTCTTCCTTCCATCAATTCATTTAAAGCATCTTGCACTAGTTTTTCAGAAGCACTGTCAAGGTGGGCGGTTGCTTCATCCAATAATAAAATCTCAGGATCGCGCAAAATAGCTCTTGCAATAGCGAGGCGTTGCTTTTGTCCACCCGATAACTTAACCCCACGTTCACCAACTGGTGTTTGCAATCCTTGTGGCAATGTGGCGATAAAGGCCGTTAAATTGGCTTGCTCTAGTGCTTTTGCAATAAGGGGATCTTCGATGTCAGATAATCCATATCTTAAATTATCATAAATCGAACCATTCATCATCGGGCTCTCTTGTGAGACATAGGCTATTTTTTGCCGCCAACCTTGTAAATCTAAATCTCGTATCGGTTGCTGTCCATATTGGATCGCCCCTTCATCAGGTTCATAAAAACGTTCAATTAAGGAGAATATCGTTGTTTTCCCCGTACCACTTGGGCCAACAAAGGCGGTTATTTTACCAGCAGGAGCCGTAAAGGTCAACTGATTCAAAATCGTTTTGTCATTATGATAGCCAAAGCGAATTTGATTAAAGTTCAATTCTCCGCCCTTTAAAGGAATTGGTGTAATGTTTTGAGCAGATTTAAACACCAATTGCTCATTTGTTTTGGATGGTAAAAGATCATATTTTTCTTTCGTTTCGCTAAAAATCTCTTGAATACGCTCAGTTGCTCCAAGTGCTTTTTGGAATTGAGTAAAAAAGACGGCTAATGTTGTAAATGGAACGACAATTTGGAATAAATATAAAATGATAGCAACAAGCTCACCAGATGATAACGCACCTGCGGCTACTCGAACACCACCATACCCAATGACTAATACAAGGACAAGCATCATAACGGACATCATCGCAGGTGAAACGAAGGCTTGGATTTTTGCTTCTTTCATTCCATATCGATATAAATGCCTTATTTTCCCTTTACCCATATCCTCTTCGACATTTTCACTATTGGAAGCTTTCACTAATCGAATATCTGCAAGAACTCTTCCTAATTCCCCTTGGAAAGAAGCCGTTTCGTTTTGAATGGAACGAGATATCTTGAGCATCTTTGACCCTAAAGGCATGATGATTAAAGCGGCAAAAGGAACAGCAATAAACATTAATAATGTCATTTGCCAATCGATGATAAACAATAAAATTAAGGAGCCGATAATCGAGACAATTCCTGAGATAAAAGGTATGACTTGCATCGTGATAAAGTCTTTAATGATATTCGTATCGTTAGTAATACGACTCATCGTTTCTCCGGATGTATTTTTATCAAAGAAAGGTATCTTAAGTTGGAGAATATGATTCCAAAGATCATTACGTAAGCCAGCAACCATTTTTTGTCCCACATAAAACATTAAATAAATCGAGAAGCCAGACATAATCGCTTGAAAAATAAAAACGACAACCAACGTGGAAATGGACCGCCATGTAAAGCTCGCTTCAGCTAATATATCGACGAGATTCATCGTTAATAAAGGCACAAGTAATGCCATAGCGGTCTCGCCTAAGCCAAAGATAAGGGCAACGACTATAATCCATAAAGCCGGACGGTACTTATTTAAGAGTTGAATGAACTCTTTTGGCTTAATGGATGGGGTTTGAACTACTTCTTTCTGTTCTTTCAATTAATGTGCACCTCTTTCATGTGGAGTAACTTTATTAACTTTATCATAATGCCTAACGTAACGGGAGGCGCAAGCTTTTTTGTTTTCGTTAAATGGAAGTAATATCGAATGAACGAAATACCACTATTTCAAGGGCAAAACCAATTAACATATTTGCTGAGAGGAAACCCGAAGAAACACAGAATCTCGTAGTTGCGAGCAGAAAAAGTGGTAGAAAGCCCGAGTAAACGCTGAATCGCGGGGTTGCGAGCAAAAAAAGAGAGAGAAAGCCCGAGCAAACGGAAATACGCGGGGTTGCGAGTGAAAAAAGTAGGAGAAAGCCCGAGCAAATGTGGAATCTCGGGGTTGGGAGCAGAAAAGGCGGTAGTAACCCCGAGCAAATGGAAATACGCGGGGTTGGGAGCAGAAAAAGAGAGAGTAACCCCGAGCAAATGGAAATACGCAGGGTTGGGAGCAGAAAAAGGGAGAGTAACCCCGAGCAAATGGAAATACGCGGGGTTGCGAGCAGAAAAAGCGGTAGTAACCCCGAGCAAACGGAAATACGCGGGGTTGCGAGCAGAAAAAGCGGTAGTAACCCCGAGCAAAAGGAAATACGCGGGGTTGCGAGCAGAAAAAGGGAGAGTAACCCCGAGCAAATGGAAATATGCGGGGTTGCGAGCAGAAAAAGTGGTAGAAAGCCCGAGTGCTACTAATCGTTATTATGAATAATAAAAGACAGACATGAATACGTTTGTAATGGTGTTTACAAATGATTTTGTCCGATTTGAACGAAGGAGGAGAGGACGTTGGCAAAAAGGCAAGATGGTCGAGGGGATCAAGACCGAAAAGAAAGTAAAAAAATTGAGCAGTTACAAGAATTTGTTCGTGTCAATGAAGGGAAGGAACTAACAGCTAGTGAAGGAGTGAAAATTTCAGATGATGAAAACACATTAAGTGCTGGTGAGCGAGGCCCACAGTTACTTGAGGATTTTTTATTCAGGGAAAAATTAGCTCATTTTGACAGAGAGCGTATACCGGAACGGAATGTTCATGCCCGGGGGTATGGTGCACACGGGTTTTTTAAGGTGTATCAATCACAGGCGTATTTAACGAAGGCTCATTTTTTACAAGACCCGACTTGTGAAACGCCTGTTTTTGTTCGGTTTTCTCAAGTGGCTGGTTCGCGTGGGGTGAATGAAACAAATCGAGATGTGCGTGGATTTGCAACGAAATTTTACACAGAAGAGGGGAATTTTGATTTAGTTGGTAACAATATTCCGATCTTTTTTATTCAGGATGGTATTAAGTTTCCAGATTTGATCCATGCCCTAAAACCAGAGCCGCATAATGAAATTCCACAAGGGCAAACCGCACATGATACATTTTGGGATTTTATCGGAAGTAATGAAGAGTCTGCAGCGATGATGATGTGGATTATGTCTGATCGAACGATTCCAAGAAGCTTCCGAACCATGGAAGGCTTTGGTGTTCATACGTTTCGTCTTGTCAATAAAGAAGGTGACTCGCATTTTGTTAAATTCCACTGGAAGCCACTTCTCGGTAAACATTCGTTGATTTGGGATGAAGCTCAAAAAATCGGAGGAGCGGATGCTGATTTTCATCGTCGGGATTTGTGGACAAATATTGAGATGGGTAATTTCCCTGAGTACGAACTAGGCGTACAAGTTTTAGCTGAGAAAGATGAGTTTATGTTCGATTTTGACATTTTAGATGCGACCAAGCTCTGGCCAGAGGAAGTGGTGCCGGTACAAATCATTGGTAAGATGACTTTGAATCGTAATGTGACAAATGTATTTGCCGAAACAGAGCAGGTGGCCCTTCATCCGGGCAATATTGTTCCAGGCATCGATTTTAGTAATGACCCATTGTTACAAGGTCGATTGTTTTCTTATACAGATACACAAATTTATCGAGTAGGTACTAACTTTAAACAGATACCGATTAATCGCCCGGTCTGTCCATTCCATAATAATCAACGTGATGGGGCGGCGAGATATGTGATAGATAAAGGAAAGGTTGCTTACAAAAATAACTACCTTGCTGGTAATACACCGAGTACGGTGCCTGGTTCCAAAGGTGGTTTTGTCACTTATCCTTCAATGGTTGAAGGTGTAAAAATTAGAAAAACAGCTAAAAGCTTTGACGATCATTTTTCTCAGGCACGACTTTTTTGGAATAGCATGACGGATGTTGAGAAGGGGCATATTGCTACTGCATTTAGTTTTGAATTAGGTAAAGTAGAGACGTTAGAGGTTAGGCAAAGGGTTGTCAATATGATTGCTAGAGTGAGTCGTGAACTAGCCTTAACCGTTGCAGATGATGTTGGAGTTGAAGTGCCAAATGTGAACGAATCAAAGGTTACGTCTTCTTCGCCCGCATTGAGTTTGATGAACACAGTCTATCGTCCTGATACATTAAAGGTTGCGGTTATTGTTGATCATGGTTTTAACGGTCGTGAATTAAGTACCGTTATTAATGCGATGAAGTCGGCAGGTCTACAGCCAACTTTTATTAGTGAGAAACAAGGCAAGCTAGAAGGGACAAATGGTGTACAAGTGAATATTAAGCATAAGTTTTTAACGGATGCACCTGTTGTGTATGATGGTGTGTATGTTGTGGGTGGTCCGAATATGAGTGAAACGTTCCAATATAAAACACGCCAATTTGTGATTGAGCAATATAATCATTATAAACCGATTGGGGCAAGTCAATATGGTCAATCGGTGATCGGGCAACTAGGTATTGATGGCAGGCCTGGTGTGGTAGTGGCAGACGGTCAGGGAGATTTTGCCGAGAAGTTCATTAATGCAATGGCCAAGCAGAGGTTTTGGGAACGATAAAAAGAGGACTTTGTATTCATGGAAAAAACCGTTCAGCGTTGAACGGTTTTTTCGAGTCAGAAACGAATAGAGCTAATAAATGCAAAAAAATCCACATCAAATTGTGGCAGTAAATGGTATAATTAGGTTAAAGTGCAGATAAAGGTCAGGGGGCACCGTGATGTTAACAGGACAACAATTACAAGATATTAAAGCGTTGCAAAAACGTTGCGAACAATATGAGAATATCAAATTGAAATTGAACTGGGAAATGCTCGAAAATAGAAAAAATGAATTAAAGGAAGATTTTTTTCATTATGAGAATGGGCAGCTAGTCGGTTTCATCGGTATATATCGTTTTGGTAATAAAGCTGAATTATGTGGCATGGTTGATCCAAGCTACCGCCGTCAAGGGATTTTTACAAAATTGTATAACGTAGCCAAGGCTGGGTTAACTGAGGATCATCAGATTTATATGAATACACCTGCACTTTCAGATACGGCAAAAGCATGGATTAAGGTAGAAAAACTACCGTTATCTTTTTCAGAGAGACAGATGAAATTTAATCGTACAACAGTCATTCGTATACAGAGTGATTTCGTTCAGTTAGAAGAAGCCAAAGAAGCAGATATACCAACCTTGGCTGAGCTTGATCGGGTCTGTTTTGAGTTTGAACAGCAAGAGGCTATTTCCTACAACGAACATTTACTGAAAAGTAAGGAAAATAGCTTGTGGAAACTAATGGCTGAGGGTGAGACCATTGGGAAGATTCGTATTCAAGAGCTTGACTCAGAATGTTGGATTTATGGTTTTGCTATTTTCCCGCAATTTCAAGGAAAAGGTTATGGTAAAGAGGTTTTATTAAAGGTGATTCAACATTCGTTAACGAAAGGATTAGATGTATTTCTAGAAGTGGATGGACTAAATGTTGAAGCGAAAGGCCTTTACGAAAAAGTAGGCTTTGAAACGTATGAAGTTCAAGATTATTTCAAAATTAAATAAGGTTAGAGAGGAGGTGTGACGTGCGCCTCAATCAAGAATCAGGAAAGGTAGAAGAATACCTAAGGGATTTAGCAGAACTTGATTATCATCATGTGAGCATTCGTGAATTAAATGCTTCCTTATTCCATAAACATCTAACCGATATGGAGAAAGTGAAACGGGCTTTTGAATATGTCCGAGATAGTATTTCTCACAGCTGGGATATACAAAGTAGCCGAGTAACGAAGCACGCACCTGAGGTTTTACTTCATCGAGAAGGTATTTGTTATGCCAAGTCGAATTTGTTGGCGGCAATATTAAGAAGAGAAGGAATACCGACGGGTTTCTGTTATCAAAAATTAACATTATTTGATGAGCCTGAGGATGGGTATTGTATTCATGCTTTAAACGCCGTCTATCTCGGCTCTTTAAAGCGTTGGATTCGGTTAGATGCCAGAGGTAATAAACCGGGAGTGAATGCCCGATTTTCAGTAGATTTTGAGCAATTAGCTTTTCAGGTTAGGCCATCACTTGGAGAAATCGATTATCCGATCATTTATACTCGTCCTAACGAGAAAACGATGGACGTTTTGGAGAAATTTGAAGATGCAATTGAGATGTATCTGAATGGATTGCCTCAACAAATAGAAGCAGGAGCTTAAGCTAATCAAGCTTAATGCTCCTGTTTTTCATTTTTTAATGATGGAGGTCTAACTCAATCGTTTCGTTTATTTCTATCCACTCTGAAAACCCTTCAAATTGAATGTATTTAATGGGATGTTTTTCATACGTTTCTCGTGGGACTGCGATATAATAATCAGTCGTATAACTGTTGATAAAAAGATCCTCTTCATTAATTGTGAAATAATGTTCATCGCGAACGACTATTTCACCATCTCGCACAATAACGTCATTTGTTGTAACTTGATGATAAGTCAGTCCTAATTCAGATTCTAGATTTAAACTATAGTATTGGATGGTACGACCTTCATAATAGGGTGTATGAATATGAATATAGACATAGTCTTCATCTTGATCTACAATTTCAATTTGAGCAGCTTGTTCTTGAAATTCAAATGAAAAGGGCTCTTCTGAGAGAGTTATTTCTTTTATTGGCTCGTTGAGATAATGCCAATATTTAGCTTTAGATATAAACAGTTCTATTGACTTAAGTTCTTCTTGTTCATAAAGTGTATAAATGGGTTCATACATGTAGAAGTCTTTTTTTTCAAGCTCCATACCATTAATCTTAAGACTCTCTATAAAAACATCAGACAGATCAATATATTCTTCATCAGGATTAAAACCATGCTCATTTGCATATGTCCCAGTCAGTTTTGTATGTGTGGGTGTTAGTTCTAATCCGGTTAATCTATAGAAGGTATCTTTTATTGGCATTTCAAGCTCGTTGTAAGCTTGAACTCTATAAATCGGTGAACGATCTACGACGATATTAAAGTCCCAATCTCCGGTAATATCAGCTGTTACATGTTCGTATTTAGTGTGAAACTTAGTTATAGGATCGTCAAATGGTGTAAGGTTGCTTACCTTCGTTAATTCTGAGATGTTGAGTTCCATTTTATTTGCTAAGCTTGTTGAACGAATACCGATCATACCAGCAACCGTATAAGGCTTATCCGTATGCAATCGCTTATGGGATTGGACAAAAAAGAAATCACTTCCAGCAGATACCTTTTGTCCAGATTGGCTTATCAATGTTGGTTCAATGCCATCGTAATGAATCATATAAAGTTCTTCTTGAGAAAGATCCTCCACTTCATAATAAATGTCCATTTTTTCGTTATCGGCAATAATGGTCGTTAAGGTTATCCCTATATTTTGATCGCTATCATAGAGATTGACCGTCTCTGCAACACCTACAGCTAATAATTCATCGATCATCTCTTCTTCATCAGCCGTATATGTTTTCATCCAATCAGTGAAATCTTGAAAGCCATTCGTGGCATAAGCGGCTGTACTTAGTCCGATGAAGCTTAGAAAGAAAACAGCTATCCACATCCATTTTGAATGAAATGTAGGTTGTTTTACTTTTGATGAAGAATTAATCTTAGCTTCTACATTATCAAAGAAGGAACTAGGTGGAGTGACTGTGTCCTTCTCATTCCTTAATTCAAACAAAGTCTGCTTTACTTCTTGTAACTCTTGAAAACAAGACGCTGAGGAGAGTAAATGTTTTTCGAAAGATCGGCTTTCAGTTTCTGTTAATTGATTTTCAAGATAGTCTATGGCTTGCTGTTCACAAAGGTGGCATTCCTCTTTGCTTTTCATATGTAAGCACTTCCTTTCCAATTATGACGTAACTTTTTTAAACCACGGTATATTCTTGATTTTACGGTCCCGATGGGAATATCTATTATCATTGAAATCTCCTCTAATGAATAATCACTATAAAATTTTAGGAGGATAACTTCCTTATAAGGCTCGTCCAACTGCTCAACCTGCCTAGATAAATCGAGTTTTAAATCAACTTCAGTATGGGTTATTTTCTCTTTTTCTTGTAAATGCTGGGTATGCTCTTTTTGACGTTTTCGATAAATATTTTTACATTCATTAATAAAAATAGAAGTAACCCACGTTTCAAAGTAATCTGGTTGTTTAAGTTGCCTAATATTTTCATAGACCTTTAAAATGGTGGAGTGTGTCACATCCTCAATATCATGCTGATTTTTTAAATAGGACCATCCAATACGGTAATATTTCGTTTGTCTTTCCTTAAACCATGTAACAAGAATGTTCATATTATTCCTTTTGATCTGATGAATGAGTAGTCTGGCATCACTTTTCAAAATACCTCACCCCTTTCTTATTGTTTGTCTGTATTAATTAGAGTAAGATAAGGACAAAAAAGTTCCCTGAATTTTTCGAATGTCATACTTAAATTGTAACCTTAGTTAGAAAAAAAGGAGTTATTTATAAGAAATCGGGGAATAAAAGGTGCAAAGGAGAGGATATTTGTGGAAAAGAAATATATTTTGTCCCTTGATCAAGGGACGACTAGCTCTCGGGCAATTCTTTTTAATCGGAACGGGGAGGTTGTCCACCAGTCACAGCGTGAATTTAAGCAATACTTTCCACAATCAGGTTGGGTCGAGCATGATGCGAATGAAATTTGGGGCTCTATTTTAGCTGTAATGGCTGGAGTATTATCGGAAGCCTCCGTGCAACCTCGGGAAATAGAAAGTATTGGGATTACAAACCAACGTGAAACAACGGTCGTTTGGGATAAGCAAACGGGAAAACCGATATATCATGCCTTAGTATGGCAATCACGTCAAACTGCGGATATTTGTGATGAATTAAAAAAAGCGGGACATGAAGAGATGTTTCGCTCGAAAACAGGTTTGTTAATCGACCCTTACTTCTCTGGAACGAAAGTGAAATGGATTTTAGACCATGTTGATGGGGCGAGAGAAAGAGCGGAAGCAGGGGAATTATTATTTGGAACGATTGATACTTGGCTTATCTGGAAACTTAGTAATGGAGCTGCTCATGTTACCGATTACTCCAATGCGTCTAGAACACTGATGTACAATATTTACGATTTGCAATGGGATGAACAGTTATTGGAGATATTAAATGTACCGAAATCCGTGTTACCTGAAGTTCGGTCTTCATCAGAAGTTTATGCACAAACGGTAACGGACCATTTCTTTGGAGTTGAAGCTCCGATTGCTGGAATTGCTGGTGACCAACAGGCGGCACTATTCGGACAAGCTTGTTTTGAAAAAGGAATGGTGAAAAATACGTATGGAACCGGTTGTTTCATGCTGATGAATACAGGAGAAGAGCCTGTTCGTTCAGAGAATGGTTTGTTAACAACCATTGCCTGGGGAATAGATGGTAAGGTTGAATATGCTCTTGAAGGCAGCATTTTTGTTGCGGGTTCTGCTGTTCAATGGTTACGGGACGGTTTGCGTTTGATTCAATCTGCGGCAGAAACTGAAGCGTATGCGACCAAGGTTGTGTCTACAGAAGGTGTTTATGTAGTACCAGCATTTGTTGGTTTAGGGACGCCTTATTGGGATAGTGAAGCAAGAGGAGCTATTTTTGGTCTAACACGTGCTACGTCTAAGGAGCATTTCATTCGAGCAACATTGGAAGCACTTGCTTATCAAACGAAGGATGTCTTAATGGCCATGGAAGCAGATTCAGGCATCGAATTGAAGAAATTGAGAGCAGATGGTGGAGTTGTTAAGAATAACTTCCTGATGCAATTTCAAAGTGATATGTTACAGGCAACGGTTGAACGTCCAGTTGTTAATGAAACAACCGCTTTAGGTGCCGCTTATTTGGCCGGTTTAGCGACTGGATTTTGGGAAAGTAAAGAAGACATCGCTAACAATTGGAAAATGGATCACCGTTATCATCCGGAAATGAGTGATGACGAAAGGGAATTGCTTTATGATGGTTGGAAAGAAGCGGTTGAAGCGACAATGTCCTTTAAGGTGAGGAAAAAGAAATAAGTACGGGGCGAGAAAATATAGTTCCCAAGAATACTTATTATCAAGAGGAATAAAAGACACCTTCGAGATATTTTTATTGTAGGTGTCTTTTACGTACCTTTGGCTATGGGGGAGCTTCAAATCCTTCAACAGGCAGCTCAGACTAAGAGGACTAACAAGATCATAACAACAAATATAGCAGCAAATAAAAGTAAAAGTTGATAAAAACCTCTCTTGCTCAAACTCTTTTCTTCGTTTGTATGTTTGCGAATGATGAAATAACTTATGACACTTCCACAAAGTATAACAATTAATGTAGTGAGTAGTTGTGTAGTCATCTTTTTACCTCCAAGTATGATATTCTCAAATCTTTTTGGCATAAATAACAAAAGAAATAAATACGGTACAAATATATAAAGTCGTTATTATTTGTACTAAATCAAGGGCAGTGATAGAAATCCGCTCAGTTACTAATAGAATATTAAATATTCCGAAATAAGCGATCGTTGCAAAAAATGATGCGAATAGCCCTTTGTAGCGGATCAGCCTCATACGTTCATCATTTTCTTTAAAGTGCGGCTGTAAATAACTTAAACAAAACCCCATGACAGCCATGGCTACGAAAATAAGTGTACCTGCTGGTGGTAAACTGCTAGCCATCCAAGCTGCAAACAGAACAAAACTAAAGATGAATAAGTTAATCGATCCGACTACAATAAATAGTCTCGGCATATAATTCATGTATGGTACCTCCTAAATTTGAAAGTGGATGTTAGCTCTCTTTTTCATAAATAAACAAATTTTCAATAGTCGTTTCAAATGTTATTGCTAATTCAAAGGCCAAGGGCAAAGAAGGTGAATACTTCCCTTTTTCAATTGAAATGATTGTTTGTCTTGAAACACCTAACTTTTTCGCTAAGGCATCCTGTGAGAAGCCGAATTTTTTCCGATACTGAACGATATGGTTTTTCAACATCATCACCTCATTTGTTAATAATTATCATAAAGTAAAGTTTCCTTTACGTCAAGTTTCCTTTACAATGTTAAAAAAAGTCGTGATTTGTAGATAAAATGAAATATTTCTGCAAAGAACGAAACATTATTATCTGTTACAATCGCACCATAGTCATAATTACATAACGCGAGGTTGACAATCAAGGTGCAGACAAAATAGCGATTTGTCTTTTTTTGTCTGTATAGATAAACGGAAATTGTGTCGAAATATGACTTTAATGAGAAAGGATGATTAATCATGGATACATTATTAATTAACAAACATTCATATAAACAACTAGTGCAAACATTGCCAAATCAAACAGAGCTTGAGCAATTAGCGATCTTATTCAATCAACCAAAAGAAGAGCAGAACCATAGCGAGGATGATATTCGTTACGCACAAGGTGAGCTTTACTTTCAAATAAAAGATTTTGAGACGGCTATTTTTAAATGGGAGCAAGTCAATGGTGAAAAAGCACCGTGGGCAAAAAAGAATATCGCTGATGCTTATGATGCACAAGGTCTAACAAAAGATGCTAGAAGAATGTATCAATCAATAAAATCTTCCGATGTTACATTAAAAACAGAGGTATTTTTGCAACTCTTTTCTATTTTAATGGAAGAAGGTAAGCTTGATGACGCGGCAAAAACAATTAAAGATGCCGTGGAATTAAATCCGGATTACCCTAACATTACGGAAATTGCACGGGCTTTCTTTGAGGAATATCGTGATTATAGCTCTGCCCTTGAATTGGCCATTCGTGAAGCGATTCGTACAGAGCAACTTTCTTGGTTTGATAAGGTAGCAGACTATATCAAACAAGGATTAACGACAACCACCAATCCATCATATTTTACCGAATTTCTTAATAAACTAGCGGAATTAGATGGACGTAAATATGAACAAATCGTCGATATTATGTGGGAAAGTTATCAAGGCGAAGAGCTTTATTTTGAATGGTTATTGGAGTTTAATCAAATTTTCAGTCATACACACGGGCAAGAGGGTATGGCCTGGCCATTGCTATCTAAAAGATATGAGACAACATATTTAGAACTAGTGAGTGGTCAGTATTACTTGAAAGAAATTGAGGCCATTATGCCTTTGCATTTAAAGAACTGGCAGCGTCTTACGAAGAAAAGTGAAGATGTATTCAGTGTGACCGCGATTGTTGCATGGAATGAGATATTTGCTAATCAGCTTGATGAATCTGATGTATTTGAAGCGAAAGAAAGTATGCGCAAATGGCAATCAAATAAGGATTGGCTTGAAAATAGCTTAATGCTTTTCCAAGAGATTGCGAACTGGGCGAAAAAGAATGGTTTAGACGTTAGTGGTCGGTTACGATGGTTTATTGAGCAGTTATTAGATTTTGATAGGCAGCAAGTGACGGTAATCGGAGCTTCAAAGGCTGCTAAACATAACTTCTTAGAAAGTGTCGTTGGTCCTGTCAACTTTACTGATGACCATCAATCCTTTATCTTTCTTAAAGATGGAGAAGAGCAAATAACAGAGATTGACCACATGCAAACCGAGTTAGATGGGAATGAAGACTTACCTGCGAATGAGGCTGAGACTGTAACTGATCATCAAGATTTTTCGGTGCTTGAAGTACATTCTCCATCTCCATTTCTCGGTCAAAATCAACTAACATTTGTTGATACGCCGCTTATTACTCGAGATGAGAGTAATCAAGAAAGTTGGTTTAAGTATTTACCGATTTCAGATAGTATTATTTTTGTTCTAAATGGCAATCATCCATTCACGGATCAAGAAAGAGAGTTTTTACTTAAAGTAAAAAATAAGTATTCGGATATTCCTCTCCATTTTATTTTTAACAAAATGGATGGGATCTATAGTGAATATGAAGAAGAAAGAATTTTAACGGAGACAAGATCGAGGATCAATTATTATTTCCCTAAAGCGCAAATACACTCCTATAATCCAAAGGACTCACTTGCTCTCGTTTCGGAATTTATTCGAAATTCAAATCCAAATGTTCATATTGAGCAACAACGAAGTGAGAAGGTATTGTATTTCATTCGTGAAACAATTTCTTATTTATTTGAACAACGAGTATCGATGGAAAAAGAGCATTTCCAATCGGTTCATTGGAATGAGCAGATGAAGGAAAAGCTTAACGCAGCTGTCCACCAACTTGAGGACCTTCAAAAAGAAGAAGGGCAAAATATTATAGGTTCCTATCAACAAATCCGTACAAATATTAAAAAAGAAATAGAAACGAAGATTCCTGAATTAATTCGAGAGTGTAAGGAATTGGTGAAAGAAGACAGTGATTTTAGAACATTACCAGTCGTATTAAATGAGCAAGTAAATGAGAGAATTAGAGAGTATTTAAATACAAAGGTTATGCCTAAAGTAACAGCAGACTTTCAAAGATGGCTTGAGACTTCAAATGTAGCTTTTATCCGAAGTCAATCTTATTTAAAAGAGATGGCACAAGGTTTCAATAAGCTTTACATGCAAGAACGCTTTAATATGGATGGCGATTTCCGAATTCTAGATGACTGGCATCGTGACGTTGAACGTATGAGTGCTGGTGTTGCCATCGAACCTGTGAACTTATTCAATCGCATGAGTCCTTCGCAATTAATGTTAAAAGGCTCAGGAAGATTATTTGCTTCCTTACCAAACAAAGCGATGGTCTACAAAATGTATGTGAAGTTTTTCCAAACTGAAGACTTTACTCAAGTAGCCCAAAGAATAGCCAACCAATTCCTCATGCAATTTGAATTATTTGAGCGTGGGTTAGAACGGGATGTTCAGATCTTTTTCAAACATTCATTTAACGTCATGGCAGAGGCGAAGCAAGATACTGAACGATCAATTGAAGATAATAATTCTGCCATCGATACTTTACAATCACAGCCAGAAATTTATCGTGACCCACTTACTCTCTTTAACGTGCGCGTCCGTCAGTATGAGTGGCTGACAAAAGAAGAGCAAGAGTTTGAATTGAAAGTATAATTTGTTATAATCCGAGCTCATCTACAAGATGAGCTCGGATTGTTTGCGTTTTAGAAACCTAAAGGCCACAAACCATAGCCCGACTCACTGAGCACCAACACACGTGAAAGCGTGATTGTACTCTTTAACTGTATAAATGCTTATCTACGAATATCCGAAAAAGATTAAATAACAATGTACACTTTGGAGCTGGAAAAAAGAGGTGCTATGTTGTATGAAGGAGGGGACGGAAAGTAATAATAGGACGGAGAGAAAAGATGAGGACAACGAAAAGGAGTGAAGAGTCGTTTATGTTGTCGCCAAAGCAGGATGAGGATAATGAAAAGGAGTGAAAGGTCGGTTAAATCACTATTGACATTTCATTCATAGATGGTTTTGAGAATTCTTACATTTAGCCGTAGCCCACTACTTTTTGGATATTGCCCGCATGGGCCATTCCAAAAAGCTCCAGCACGCCTCACAAACAGCAACCACAAACAAAAAAGAGAGAGTAGTAACCCATCAGGATAAGCATCCAAAAACAAAGACTGAAAGGTAAAATTATCTTGAAAATGAGCATGACCCATTGAACTTTCATACAAAACGCCTATGTCGGAGCCCAAAAACCGCTCCAACACCAACAAACATGAAAGTATAGTTTGGCTCTTTAACTGGTGGGGCTTCATTCAATTTAGTTTATGAATGGGAAGCACACGAAACAAAGAGTCTGCACAAAAGTGTCCAAACATGTCAGTTACTCGAAGGTAGCTGGTCAGTAACAGCACGAAAAAGTAAAAAAATGTCAGTTACTCAAGAGGAGAGGGTGAATCTCGGGGTTGCGAGGAGGAAAAGAGGAAGAAAGCCCGAGCAAACGAGGAATCTCGGGGTTGCGAGGAGGAAAAGAGGAAGAAAGCCCGAGCAAACGAGGAATCTCGGGGTTGCATGCAGAAAAAGAGAAAGAAAGCCCGAGCAAACGCGGAATCTCGGGGTTGCGAGGAGGAAAAGAGAAAGAAAGCCCGAGCAAACGCGGAATCTCGGGGTTGCGAGAAGAAAAAGAGGAAGAAAGCCCGAGCAAACGAGGAATCTCGGGGTTGCGAGCAGAAAAAGAGAAAGAAAGCCCGAGCAAACGCGGAATCTCGGGGTTGCATGCAGAAAAAGAGAAAGAAAGCCCGAGCAAACGCGGAATCTCGGGGTTGCGAGCAGAAAAAGAGATTAAGTCCATATAATTGTGTAAAAAGAAAAGACATCATTAAACTCCTGTTACAATAGTTTCAACGACGAAAAACT
>NZ_JAQQWS010000006.1:59347-236960 GCF_028610675.1 Alkalihalobacillus pseudalcaliphilus | reverse complement strand
TCACACCAACACAATCCATACTAAAAGAGAGTGGAAACATTGTAGAGGAGTATTTACACAATATTCAGGACTTGACTGAAAAAAGAGGAGAAAGCCCGAGCAAAAGCGGAATCTCGGGGTTGCGAGTGAAAAAAAGGGAAGAAAGCCCGAGCAAAAGCGGAATCTCGGGGTTGCGGGTGAAAAAAGCAGGAGAAAGCCCGAGCAAAAGCGGAAACTCGGGGTTGCGGGCGAAAAAAGCAGGAGAAAGCCCGAGCAAAAGCGGAATCCCGGGGTTGCGGGCGAAAAAAGCAGGAGAAAGCCCGAGCAAAAGCGGAATCTCGGGGTTGTGAGCTGAAAAAGAGGGAGAAAGCCCGAGCAAAAGCAGAATCTCGGGGTTGCGGGCGAAAAAAGTAGGAGAAAGCCCGAGCAAAAGCGGAATCTCGGGGTTGCGGGCGAAGAAAGCAGGAGAAAGCCCGAGCAAACGCGGAATCTCGGGGTTGTGAGCTGAAAAAGAGGGAGAAAGCCCGAGTATCAACAGTAACTTCCATACAAAACCAAATACCCAAATACGATGTCTAAATGTCATTATTTTTGTATAATAGGATTGCCATGACTAGAATCATAGGAGGTGACCAAATGGCCTATTTAACAGGTGGACTCATAATGCTAACGGAAATGCTCAGCAAGCTTCCACCATCCGAAAGAAAAATTGCGGCATACATGATCGAACATCCACAGGAAGCAATTTCTTTAACGGCCCATGAGATTGGGAAAAAAAGCGCAACGAGTAGTGCTGCCGTTATTCGCCTCTGTAAATCGTTGAATTTAAAAGGATTACCAGATTTAAAACTAAGAATAGCTGGAGATTTGCAAAAAACGACACAACTAGGGTTAAGGGATATTGAGCCGAATGAGCATCCTGAAACAATTATAGATAAGATGACGAGTAATTCCGTGCAAACAATACGGGAAACGGCTGAACTTCTTAATCTACAAGAGTTAGAAAAAGCGGTAGATATTTTAAATCAAGCACGACGTATTCACTTTTTTGGAATTGGTGCTTCAGGTATTATTGCCCTCGATGGTCAACAAAAATTTGTAAGAATCGATAAAACAGCCTATGCTTTTACTGACGTACATATGGCCACAACGATGGTTGCGACAGCCACAGAAGAAGATGTTGCCATCGGTATTTCTTTTTCAGGTGAAACAAGAGAAGTGGCCAAATTTTTAGAAATAGCAAAGAAAAAAGGGTTAAAGACGATTAGTTTGACGAAATACGGGCAATCGTTAGTGAGTGATATCGCTGAGGTTCAGCTTTACACATCAGCAACTAGAGAACCAACTTTTAGAAGTGGGGCAACGTCTTCGCGTATTGCTCAATTACAAGTGATTGATATTTTATTTATGTGTGTGGCTTCATCTCAGTATGATAAATCTGTTAAGCATTTAAATGAAACAAGAGATGCAGTCGATTCACTCAGGCAGTCAAGAGGACGAATTAAAAAATAAATAGCTTTTAAATGGATGAACAAAGTGAGGTTCATAGCTGTGAAGTTATTACCGGAACTAGCGAAAAAAGTGATTGATGAAGTACGTCTTACTTTAAACGAAAGCCTAATCGTGATGGATGAGGAAGGCGTTATTATTGCTGCTACTGAACAAGAAAGAATTGGTTCTATACACCAAGGTGCTAAAACAGTTTTAAAAAATAGAGAAAAGCTTTATATTAATGAACAAAATATAAAAATGCTAAAGGGTGTAAAATTAGGTATTAACCTACCTATTCAGTTCGAAGGGAAAATCATTGGTGTGCTCGGTGTAACAGGGCATCCACAAAAAATAGAGGCCTACGCTGATCTTGTTCGAAAAATGACTGAATTAATGATCAAAGAAACCTATTATATCGAGCAAAAGGAATGGCAAAAGCGGGGAATAGAAGCATTTTTTCATGAGTGGATCCATGCAGAAAACATGGAAGACTCTTTTATTCAACGGCGCCAACTATTAGGAATAGCTATAGGTACTGCTTATACATGTATCAGTATAAAAGCCTTAGATTCAAATGAGAAGAGTGTCTATTCTTTTATGAATGAGTGGTTTACACACGCTTTTCCTAAACGACAAAATGATGTGTTTATCAGAACACTTGATGGAGATTTCCTCTTATTACGTACTGTAAAAAAAGATGAACAAGAATTAGAAAGAATCCAATCTGAGCTCTTGCGCTGGCGAGCGAGTTTTTTGAAGGTACATCAATCAGGTAGCTTTCACATTGGTATTGGTCATACATTAGTCGACCATCAAATAAAGTGGGCATACAATGAAGCAAACAAAGCGTGCAAAGCAGCGAATCAGAGTAAGCCGCTTGTTTTTTATAATGAGTTATTACTTGACATGCTGCTTTCAGAAATTGATGTAGCTACACAAGGAGAATTTATGGCACGTATACTACGTTCATTATCGGAGGAAGCTGATTTATTGAGGACGATACGGGCTTATTTATACCATAATCAATCCATAGTGGAAACAGCAAAAGCCTTACATATTCATAAAAATACGTTACACTATCGTTTAAATCAAATTAGTCTATTAACGGATATCGATGTGAAAAGCTCGTTTGGAATCACTGTATTTTATTTAGCCCTGTTATTTGCTAAAGAGAATGCAGGCTTATTTCCTCTAGAAAGCTAGAACGTACTAACTTGATGAATGATTCACATGTCTCAAATAAATAGCAATTTTTATTACGACCAAACAGGAGATTGATGTTTGGTTCTTTTCATGAATGGTTTTATATTTGCTTGAGTGATTAATTCCTTTTTGTTTTGGGTGAATACGTTTGGCAGAATTTTGAGTATGGAGGGAAAGGAATGATCAGAGCCAACTCCTATAGGACTCCGACCCTCCCTTTCGTATAACCATCCATCTACTCTTAAATGAGCTCCTACGAATCAAGAAATATTGGCATTCTCATAAGCCTCTAGTAATAAATCGACAATATGGACGGCACGCATCTCATTCTGCAGCCCTTCCTTCTCAATGCCTAGCTTCATCTGTAACAGGCAACCAGGATTAGAAGTAACAATTGTCTTTGCTTGCGTTTTTTTCGTTTCCTTCATTTTATAATCCAAAATTTGCATGGACATTTCTGACTCAACAATATTATAAATACCCGCCGAACCACAGCAGCGATCCGCATTTTTCATTTCAACATAGTGTGAACCTTTCATTGATTGAAGCAATTGTCTTGGTTGGATGAACGTTTTCTGACCGTTACGCAAGTGACATGAATCCTGGTACGTCAAAACATCATCCTTTAATTTTAACGGTTGTTGATGGAAATGTAACTCAACGAGAATGGAAGTAATGTCTTTAATTTTGTCTGTAAAGGCTTTAGCTCGATCAGCCCATTCTGGTTCACTTTTAAGGAGATGGTCATAATCGACCAAAAAGGCACCACAACCTCCCGCATTTGTAATAATATAATCAACCTCAGCTTGTTCAAAGGCGATAATGTTCCGTTTCGCCATTTCTTTGGCTTTTTCCTTTTCTCCACTATGTCCATGAAGTGCTCCACAGCAAGCTTGTGTTTTGGGAATAACAATGTCACAGCCTGCATATTGCAATAGCTTTTTTGTCGCTTCATTGGTTTTCATAAAGACAGTGTCCATTAAACAGCCGCTAAAAAATGCGACGTTTTTCTTTTTCGGACCTACAGGTTCTAGGTGCTCAGCACGGTTTTTTATCTCTTTCACTTTTGCCACAGTAGGTAAGGCTTTTTCCATTAGTTGCATCGTTTCCGGAAATATTTTAAGCACACCTGTTTTACGCACGAAAGAGCTTAGGCCCGAGCGTTGATAGAAACCAAGGAGCCCAACAAGCCCTGTCATTCGATTTTGGTGAGGAAAGAGCTGCTCAAATACAAGGTGGCGAACGGCTTTAACCGGTAATGAAGGCTTTTTATTTTGATAAATAATATCACGTGCCTCTTCAAGGAGGTGTCCATACTTAACACCTGATGGACAGACAGGCTCACATGCCCTGCATCCTAAACACATATCTAATGAGCGTTTGACTTCCTCATCTGGTTCTATGTCACCATCAACAACTGCTTTCATCAAAGCAATCCGACCACGGGGTGAATGGAGCTCGTTTTTTCCAGATTCAATGTAAGTAGGACAGGTAGGTAAACAAAAGCCACAGCGCATGCAGTTTAATAACTCATCATAGTCCATTTTTTCCTGAAATTGTCTTGTAATTCTTAGTTTCTCTGTCGTATTCATGATTGGCTCACCACAATCCTTTTACGTGATGATTTGGCGAAGATTTTACTCGGATTCATAATATTATTTGGGTCAAAGGCTTGTTTAAGGGCTTGCATCGCAGCTATTCCTTCTTCGCCAAGCTTTAGATGTAAATAAGGAGCTTTCATGGCACCGACACCATGTTCACCGGTAATCGTACCACCTAATGAAACGGCTTTTTTAAAGATTTCCTCTAAAGCTTGCTCAACTCGGTGCATTTCCTCCTTGTTCCTTGCATCCGTCATACAAGTCGGGTGAAGATTACCGTCACCAGCATGGCCGAAAGTACAAATTTCAACTTGATATTTAGAGGCAATTTCATTGATTGCACGAACCATATTAGCAATTTCTGAGCGTGGGACCGTTGCATCCTCTAAAATTGTAGTTGGTTTTAAGCGAGCTAAGGCTGACAGTGCAGAACGCCGTGCTGTACTCAATTGTTCTGCTTCAAATTCAGATTTGGCGACATCTACTTTTAATGCACCACTTTGTACACAAATAGTCGCGATTTTATCCATATCTGTTTGAACGGATTGAATAGGTCCATCTTGTTCGATTAATAAAACAGCTTCTACATCCGTCGGCAGTCCAATCTTTGAAAATTCTTCAACGACTTTAAGGGTAGGTTGATCTAAAAACTCTAACGTTGCAGGTATGACACGGTTGGCTATAATGGTTGATACCGTTTGTGCAGCAGCCTCCATGCTGTCATACAAAGCAAGCATCGTTTTTTTCGTCTCTGGTTTTGGTATGAGCTTGAGAATGGCTTCAGTTACAATACCAAGCGTACCTTCAGAACCAACGAATAAACGAGTTAAGTCATAGCCAGCCACGTCCTTAGCAAGTTTGCCTCCGGTTCGAATGATTTCCCCATTCGGTAGAACTATTTCAAGCCCTAATACATAGTCTCGAGTTACACCATATTTTAAACCACGCAATCCGCCAGAATTCTCGCTGATGTTTCCACCAATTTGAGAAATTTTCATCGAACTGGGGTCTGGAGGGTAAAAGAGTCCAATTTCTTCTACCGTTTGGATCATTTCTAAAGTGTTGACACCAGGCTGGACCGTGATCGTCAAATTTTCCTCGTCTATTTCAAGAATTTGATCCAAGTGCTTAAATAAAAGGACAATGCCACCTTCAAGTGGTGTTGTACCCGCGCTTAAATTGGTGCCAGAGCCTCTAGGTATGATGGGAATCTTGTGTTGGTTACATAGCTTGACAATTTCTGCCACTTCTTTTTTATCTCTTGGTGATAGAATAGCATCAGGCATTGCTTGATAATTAGGTGTCGCATCAAAAGAGTAAACGAGCTTAGATGCAGGGCTATCCTCATAGTTTTCTTGACCAACAATGTCGATAAATTCGTTTTTTAAAAGCTCTGTAATCATCCAATCAACTCCTATTCTTGCTATCTCCATCATAAAAAGAACGGGCCATAAATCCTATGTGCGAATGTCTAAATATAGGCGCGAGAGGAGTAATAGTTTTGGTTATAAGTACAATTTTAAACGATAATCTAAGGGTTACTTTTTTGATGCAATGTAGGAGATAAATAAGAAGGTGAACGAATGTCAAAGTCACTTCCATTTTCCTTTAAGAGGTATAGACATCTATATTAAATATTCGGTATGATTAATAGAATAAGAGGAGGGGCATTTATGTTTGCTATAGGTATTGATGGTGGTGGTACAAAAACGGTGGCGATTCTAGCTTCGTCTACTGGAGAAATCGTGGCACAGGCTTCAGGAGGTACTACGAATCCCAATAGTATCGGAATACATGAGGCAAAAAGTGAGCTTATAAGACTTTTACATTCATTGAGTATTCAGAATGAGCAAGCTTATAAAAATGTGGTTAGTGTTTTTGCTGGGTTATCAGGGATAGAGGCCAAGAATTATAAAGAAGAGATAGGTCAATGTTTGCAGAGTCATTTACCTGAGGTCCTTATAACGATAGATAACGATGCGGTGATTGCACTATACTCAGGTACTTTCGGTGGACCTGGTGTTGTACAAATTTCCGGAACAGGGTCGATTACATACGGCATAGACTCAAAGGGAAACCGTCATCGAGTGGGAGGATGGGGTTATTTAATTGGAGATGAAGGAAGTGGATTTGCGATCGGACAAGCAGGACTTCGTGCAGCTTTTTTAGAAAATGATAACCGTGGTCCCAAAACCGAGATAACGAAACTTCTTCTCAAACATTTTCAAGTGACTCATCTAAGTTCGGTAATCACTTTTGTTTATGGAGAAAAGGCAAGGGCGACAATAGCGTCATTAAGCAAAATCGTCATGGTTGCCGCGGACAATGGAGACCGTATTGCCAATGAAATTATAAAGGCCCAGTCACAACAATTAGGTGAACAAATCGCCGCCTTAATCTCGGCGAAGCCATTTCAAACAGGAGAAAAAATCCCTGTCGTTCTTACTGGTGGTGTGATGAATCGAAGTGATTTATTTATTGAGGATATCATGAAAACGTTAAAAGACAATCTGAACGAACAGGTTGAGTTAATTCTACCAAAGCTCCCCCCAGTAGCTGGAGCTGTAATCGCCTCTTTTCAAGCAGCCAATCATCATTTGGAAAAGGAAAGCTTGAGTGACAAATTTTTAAAGGGTTACTTGTAGAATTGTCGAAATAGATATGGACATTGACATATCGTGAGTGAAGTGCGAATGGGAGGCGATCATAAATTCCCTAAGCGATTCGCACCGTGAAAAAAGGCGATTTCCGTCGATTGTTACGTGGTTTTTAAGAGCGGTGGGTAGAGCAGAGTTTATGAGTAGCTGAATTTGCGTTTAATATGACGGAAATGAGACATTTCCGCAGTCGCACCTTACATAGGTGCGTGGATTGAAATCATCGTTTATTAACTCCCTTCGTGACCGTAGACACAGTCGCACCTTACATAGGTGCGTGGATTGAAATCTGTAACTTGAGCTTTTTCATTTCAAGCCACTCGTCGCACCTCATGTAGGTGCGTGGATTGAAATTCCAAAATTATTAACTAAGAGAGGTGGGTTAATAGTCGCACCACATGTAGGTGTACACCCCTTAACTTTACAGGTTAAACCCTTCTCTCTCCAAAAACTCTGCTAGATTAGGAGACTGTTTATACTTTACTGCCGCTACCTTGTCCTTATCTACAATAACTTTAGATAAGTCAATTTGGTTTATGCTAGCTATGGCTAATGTATAGTGTATGACGTCTGCTAATTCTTTTTCTAAGGATGAATTTCCCGTATTAGACTTTCTTCCCTCTTGCTGATTTAATGCTTCAGCAACCTCTCCAATTTCCTCAACTAGTTTCATGAATAAATCATTAGAGGTGATCCCTTGTTTGTATTTCAATGCTAAATAATCTTGTAATCCCTTGATAGTTAGTTGCTTCATATATTTTCTCCTCCGAAAAACATTTACTTTATTACATACATATAACCTAATAACTAAATGAAATGTGTAAAAATTTAATTTTCTGAAAGCTCACGTTCCTTCCAATAGTAACATACTTACTAATAGGTGAAAAAATACTGACTTGAAGATGTGGACGAATGCTTTAGAGACTACTAACGGTAAGGCCTTTGTAAAGTTATAGTTGTGTATAAAATACAGAATATTTAGTTTTTGGTGTATGAACTATATTTTGTCTAGTTCCTTATTTTATTTCGTTTGGGATAATTAACAGGTAAGAGGAGGTATCTTTTAAATAAATGTAAGCGTTTTAAAATGTAATCGTGATAAAGGAGGATGTTTCAATTGGGAAGAATTTTGAAGAAAATGAATCTATTGTTTCTTATTATTCTATTAACTACTTCATCAAATTGGTCAGCTATAGTAGTAAAAGCTGAAACGCTAACAAGAATTGTGTATCATCAAAAGTTTGAAGATGGGGTGGGTGTTGCTAAGTCTGCAGGTAATTCTACTCTTGATTGGGTTACATCAAGTGAAGAAGGACATGCTATTTATGTAACTGATAGAACAAATGATTACGATGGTGTTGATATCTTTTTTAGTGATGTGGGCATGGAACAAGACAAAAAATACTCAATTGAAGTGTCGGGGTATATAGGAAACGATGAAAATATTCCTAGTGACGCACGTGCTTTACTTCAAAATGTAGATAGCTATCAAGGTTTATATGTTTCTAGTGAACTAGCAACAGGAGAACCTTTTACTTTAAAAGGGTCATACATAGTGGATATAAATAAAGATAAAGCATTTCGAATTCAAACGAATGGTGCAGGAAAAGAACTTTCCTTTTATATTGAAGAAATCCTAATTACAGAAGAAGAACAAGAGGATGAAGAAGTACCAACGGAACCGAGTGAACCAATTGAGGAATTTTCAGCTATTAATTTTGAAAATGGTGAGTTAAATGGTTTTGAAGGAAGAGCAGGAACAGAGATATTAACGGTAACGAATGAAGCGAATGCTACGGAAGATGGCTCTTATTCTTTAAAAGTTGAGAATAGAGAACAACCTTGGCACGGCCCTACTTTAGATGTAGATCCTTTTATAGAACTAGGTGCTGAATATAAAATTTCTGCTATGGTTAAGTTGATTTCACCTGAGACAGCCCAACTTCAATTGTCCACACAAATTGGGAGTGGAGATGGTGCTAGTTATAATCATATACATGGTGAAACGTTAGATGTTGAAGATGGGTGGGTTAAGCTTGAAGGAACCTACCGTTATACAAGTTTAGGTAATGGTAACGTGTCTATTTATATTGAGAGCTCTAATCAGGCAACGGCTTCTTTTTATGTCGATGATGTTACATTTGAAAAGCTTAATTCAGAAGCAATTGAAATTGAGGATGAGTTAGAAGCGATTAAAGATGTCTATCAAGATTATTTTCTTATTGGTAATGCAGGGGCCATGAATGAATTCGATGGGGTGAGAGGGCAACTGCTAATGAAACATCATAATCTTATTACAGCAGAAAATGCGATGAAACCAGGTTATGCCTATAATGAGCAAAGGGAATTTGATTTTACGGCTGAGGATGATTTCGTATCGGCTGCATTAGAAAATGAATTACGCATACATGGTCATGTTTTAGTTTGGCATCAGCAATCGGCTGAATGGCTTCACACGGATGACGAAGGAAATTATTTAGACCGTGAAGAAGCACTAGCCAATTTACGTACACATGTTCAGACAACCGTAGAGCATTTTGGTGAAGATGTGATTTCTTGGGATGTAGTGAATGAAGCTATGAATGATAATCCTCCAACCCCAACTGATTGGAGATCATCCTTAAGGCAATCTGGGTGGTATCATGCAATTGGTGAGGATTATGTGGAACAAGCTTTCTTAGCAGCTAAGGAAGTTATTGTTGCAAATGGCTGGGACATAAAATTGTATTACAATGATTATAATGATGACAACCGAAATAAAGCAGAAGCCATTTATCAAATGGTCAAAGAAATCAATGATAATTACGCTGCCGAAAATAACGGGGAGCTTCTTATTGATGGAATTGGTATGCAAGGGCATTATAACTTAAATACGAACCCAGAAAATGTGAGAATGTCACTTGAGAAATTTATATCACTTGGTGTGGAAGTCGGAGTAACAGAACTTGATATAACAGCCGGTAGTAATGGCGTACAGACTGAAGAAGAAGCGAATACACAGGGATATTTGTATGCTCAACTTTTTCAATTATATAAAGAGCATGCTGAGCATATTTCACGTGTTACATTTTGGGGCTTGAACGATGCAACTAGTTGGCGTGCAGCCCAGAGCCCATTATTATTTGACCGAGATTTAAAAGCTAAACCTGCTTACTATGCGGTCATTGATCCGGAGCGTTTTATTGAAAACCACGAGGTGGATAGTCAAGAAGCTAATCAAGCCACCGCTGTCTATGGTACACCCCTTGTAGACGGAGAATACGATGAAATTTGGGATAATGCCGACGAGTTACTCATTAACCGTTATCAAACAGCGTGGAATGGAGCTGATGGAGTCGGACGAGTTTTATGGGATGAAGAAAACCTATATGTCTTTATAGAAGTGAATGATTCTGAGCTCGATAAGACGAGTGATAACCCATGGGAGCATGATTCGATTGAGGTATTTATTGATGAGAATAATACGAAAACGTCTTATTATGAAGAGGACGATGGACAATATCGTGTTAACTTTGATAATGAGACGTCATTTAACCCGCCAAATAAAAGTGAGGGATTTGAATCGGTGACTAAAGTGACCGAGACTGGTTATACAGTCGAATTGAAAATTCCGTTCACAGAAGTGACGCCAGAATCAGCAATGAAACTAGGTTTTGACCTACAAATTAATGATGCCCAAAACGGCTCACGTCAGAGTGTCGCGACATGGAATGATTTAACTGGACAAGGCTTCCAAGACCCCTCAGTATTTGGAGTCTTAACACTTGTTGCAGATGGGGAACCAGGAGAACCCGGAGAACCCGGAGAGCCAGGAGGACCAGGAGAACCAGGAGGACCAGGAGGACCAGGAGAACCCGGAGAACCCGGAGAACCCGGAGAGCCAGGAGGACCAGGAGAACCCGGAGAGCCAGGAGAACCAGGAGGACCAGGAGAACCCGGAGAACCCGGAGGCTCAGGAGGTAAGGGTACAGAGCAGAACGGGAATACATTACCCCATACTGCCAGTAACTTCTACCAGTATTTATTGATAGGGTTCGTGTTCTTGCTAATTGGAGGTACGGTATACGTCGTAGCCAAACGAAGACTAGCTTAAATATAACGTGTTCCAGTAAATAAACAGGTCAGTGTTTTAGACCTGTTTATTTGTGTCCAATTTTTTCATACGGTTAAATGGAATTCATCCATTTTTAACAAGGATTTTAGAGTTATGTGAAGAACTGAAGGAGAGAGTAAGTTTTAATGATGGCTTTATGATTAGGAGGCTTTTGATGAGGCATTACAATACATATAGGTCAGACCTGCTAGAAAAGGATTTTTATCCAGTTGTAAGGTCTTATTATTATCGCACTTGGGAGAAATTTTATATGGATGTCCATGATCATGAAGATATTGAAATTATGTATGTGATTGATGGACAATGTGAAGTGGAGATTGAGACTCAAGTTTTTCCATTAAAAAAAGGGAATTTTATCTTGCTCGATGCTAGAAATCGACACAGACTTATTGTCGAGCAGGATCATTATTGTCGAATGCTTAATATAGAAATTGATTTTGTCGAAAAGGAAGATATTTATCCTTCAATTAGAAAGTTAGTCAGTAAAAATGACATATTGGCTGGACTATTTGGAGCGAGGTTTACCTATTTAATCTTTAAAGATACTCTAGATATTTATCAAACGTTAAAAAGTATAGTCTTGGAGATGGATACGAATAGTGATGAGGTTGAGTTGATGGTCTATGCCCAATTAACACAATTATTCATACTACTTTCTCGTATGATTGATGCTCAAAAAAAGAAAGAGATAGAAAAAGTTACAAATCGGTATGTGAAAAAAACCATTGATTTTTTACATCAAAATTATGATGTTCCTTTGAAAATGCCGGATATAGGAAATGTGGTTAATTTACATCCAGGCTATTTACATCGCATATTTAAGGAACATACGAACCAAACCGTGATTGACTATTTAACACATTTACGAATGAATAAAGCAAAGATGCTGTTGACAGAAACAGAGATTCCTATTATAGATATCGCTTTATACATTGGGGTAAACAGTCGACAATATTTTAGTTTACTATTTAAGAAGTATACACAACAATCTCCTTACGAATATCGCAAAAATCATCAACGTCAAGTTTAGTTAAATCGCTTAAGAAGTTAATATTCGTTACATAATTTTTTGAAAATAGTTAAGAGATTGAAAACAATATGGCTATCTATTTGTTAGAGTTTTGCTATATAAATGTATGGTACGAAGTTTTTCAGAAAGTAGACTGTACATAATGTGTGTCAGTTCTATCACGTTAAATCAGAGGAGTTGAGATGAACATGGAAGAACATGTGATTCGTTGGGGAATCTTAGGAGTAGCGAATATCGCAAAAAATGCTGTTATACCAGGAATCGTTGAGTCGAAAACAGGTGTAGTATCTGGTGTTGCCAGTAGGAGTTTAGAGAAATCTCAAGAATTAGTAAAGGAATTGAATCAAGGTAGAGCATATGGGTCTTATCAAGAACTTCTTGATGATCCTTCTATTGATGCCGTCTATATTCCTTTACCAAACCATCTCCATAAGGAATGGGTTATTCGTGCAGCCAAAGCGAAGAAACATATTCTCTGCGAAAAGCCGATCGCCTTAACTACAGAAGAAGTGAAGGAGATGAAACAAGCTTGTCTTGAAAATGAAGTGCTGTTATTTGAGGCTTTTATGTATCGTCATCAGGAGCGTTATCGGAAGATTCAATCACATATTAACAATGGTGATATTGGTGAAGTGAGGGGAATTAGAAGTTCTTTCTCCTTTAATAATGCACAGGCATTAGATAACTTCCGAATGAAGCCTGAATATGGAGGAGGAAGTCTTTATGATGTAGGTGTTTATCCTCTTAGTTTAGCAAGGATGATTTTGAAGGATGAGCCTGAAGCGGTGACTGTTCATAGTTTTACTCCTGAGTCCCATAATGGTGTTGATATGGTGGCATCAGGCTTAGTAGAGTTTAGCAATGGCCGTTTTCTAACCTTTGATTGTGGCATGTGGTCTGCTTTTAGAAATGACGCAGAAATTCTTGGAACAAAAGGCAGAATTGTCATTGAAGATGCTTTCACAGACGGGCTAAAAGGTTTTTCTTTAATAATCGGCAATGAAACAAATGAAATCGAGGTAGCTGATACGAATCATTATGCCAAACAAGTTGATTTTTTGGCGCGAGTATTACGGAAAGAGACCGGATTAATTTATGATATCGAGGATTCGATTTTAAATATGAAGGTGCTAGATGCTTGTCTACAATCACAAAAAAATCGTGAAAGGGTGGTGTTGTAGTATGTTGCGTTCTATCTCTGTAGAAGGATTAGAGAATCCGGTTTCTTCACTGATAATAGGATCGGATTACTTCACGCCAGATAAACAAGAGCTTGTTAATGAAGTAATTGAACAGTATCTTACTGTAGGTGGTAATACGATAGATACGGCCTTTATTTATGGTGGTGGACAAAGTGAAAAGGCGATAGGACAATGGGTCGATCGTAATAGCAGTAACCGCGAACGTTTGCAAATTTGGACTAAAGGAGGGCATCCGAATAAGAATGGCCCTACAATTAATCAAAAAGATTTGACTGAGCAAATCAAAATCAGTTTAGAGCGTTTAAAAGTCGACCAAGTTGACCTGTATGCACTTCATAGAGATGACCCAACTCTTCCAGTTGGAAAGATTTTAGAATGGTTAAATCAACTTGTAGAAGATGGATATATGAAAACTTTTGGAGGATCCAATTGGTCAACTAAACGATTAGAAGAAGCCAATAATTATGCAAAAAAACATAGAATGCGAGGATTCTCTTTCTCGAGTCCGAACTTGAGCTTAGCAAAAGCAAAAGAACCTTATTGGCCAGATTGTGTAAGCCTGGACCGTGAAGATATAATATGGCATGAACAAACGCAATTACCCGTACTATCTTGGTCATCACAAGCACGAGGATTCTTTACAGGGAAGTTTAATAAAGCGGAGCAGTCAAATCAAGAACTCGTCCGTGTGTTTTATAATGATGCGAATTGGAAAAGATATGAAAGGGCTCAGAAGTTAGCTGAACAAAAAGGGATGACAACGATTGAAATAGCTCTTGCTTACGTCCTCAATCAATCATTTCCAACGGCAGCTATTATCGGACCACGCAATTATAAGGAAATAGTATCTTGTGCGAATGGAGCAAGTATTAATCTTTCTACTCAAGAATTAGAGTGGCTCAATTTAGAAGTTGATTTTATAGAATCGTAAAAGGTTGCATTTTTACCATTATTTCTCCATTATAGGGAATGAACACCACAAATAATGAGGAGGGTGAGATGGTGAAAAAGTGGGCATATTTCATTTTAGTCGTTGCTTTTGGATTCGTAATGACGGCTTGTAATGAAGAACAAGTACAAATAGAAGAAGGTAATGGCGGGTTCTTATGGAAAGCTGTAAATGGGGACACCGAAGTGTATTTACAAGGCACGATTCATTTAGGGACCGAAAATTTCTATCCACTAAATAAACAATCAGAAGAAGCTTATGAACAAGCAGATGTTGTTTTACCTGAAATTGATTTGACGGATCTTAATAATATGACGCTATCCTCACAATTGATGATGGAAAAAGCGATGTACCCAGAGGGACAGTCATTACAAGATGATTTGTCGAGTGAAAATTATGAGAAGCTTGAGAGCATTCTTTCAGGCTTTGGAGTTGATATGGTGATGGTCGAGAACTTTCAACCATGGTTTATGGAAATGACTCTTTTACAACTTGCTCTTGAGGAAAGTAGCTATCAGGCGGAGCAGGGTGTTGACCTATATTTCCTTGAACGTGCAGTTGAAGATGGAAAACAGATTCAGGAGTTAGAATCCATTGAAGAACAACTTGATGTTTTATCAGGTTTTTCTATGGAACAACAGCTTGTCACTTTAACAGACGCTATCGAAGGCTTTGACGATATGGAAGATGAGTTAGAACAAATGGCTAACGCATGGTTAGCTGGTGATGTCGATGCTTTAGCTGAAATTGATGAGGATTACGACGAGTCGTACGAAGAGTATATGCTCGAACTAAATGAAAATAGAAATATTAAGATGGCTAATGAAATTGCTGAGATTTTAGAGGCGGATAGCGGCCAGAATTATTTTGTGATTGTAGGTGCCATGCACTTTGCATCAGAGCCGACAATCATTTCACTTCTAGAAGAACAAGGATACGAAGTCGAATTTGTCTATTAAATTTTGTAAGCTCCCGCGTGGCTTAGTGGTGGGCTGAAATCCACTGGCTGTGCCAGTTAATTCAGCACCACCCCGCAGGACGTGGAGCATAATTTTCGGTAGCGATGAGCAATGCTCCATGTTCGCACTAACTTTTATACAAAATATATTTTCTTATTTGCATTTCCAGTCATTGTCTGTTATTCTTAAGTAGAATTATTTTTGTTCGGTTAGTAATAAGAGTGTTTAAGTTTTTCGCCTTAGATATCTAAAAGAGCAATAATAGTATCAAAATTATGAATCGGTTTGATTCATGCAGGAGGTAACAACCATGCAAGAAGGTACAGTAAAATGGTTTAACGCAGAAAAAGGTTTCGGTTTCATCGAAGTTGAAGGTGGAGACGATGTATTCGTACATTTCTCAGCTATCCAAGGCGAAGGATTTAAATCTTTAGACGAAGGTCAAAAAGTAACATTCGATACTGAGCAAGGCCAACGTGGTCTTCAAGCTACTAACGTATCAAAAGCATAATGATAAAAGGACTCAAATTTTTGAGTCCTTTTTCTTTTGAGAAAAAAAGCTCATCGCAGAGCCCGATTCACTCCGCCACCAACAAACATGAAAGTCATCTATCGCCACCTTAAGGTTCATAAGGAATCGTGAAGATACGGAGGCAAAACCTAGGAGTATCTGCACAAAAAGAGGGTTAATGTGAAGATACGGAGGCGAAACGTAGGAGTATCTTCACAAAGTGGTCATTCATATGTAGTGGAGACTTTTAAACATCTGGCCCGTTTACAACTCGATCACCATTGGAGTCGGCTGAACAAAAAGGGGCACTGTCCTACTAAGGTCATTTATCGCGAGATGGATGACGAGCTAACTTCAAGGCACAACCTATCGCCCCTAAGTAATTTTCATATAAAAGGAGGGAAAAGAAATGTCAGACAATCAAAAATGGTTTCGATCCGTTCATTTAGATGATTCGATTGTAAAAGCACTGGAGCTATTAGGTATCCACCAACCTACTGAGGTACAAGAACAAGTAATTCCTAAGGCTTTGTTACATCTAGACCTTATCGTGCAATCTCAGACAGGCAGTGGAAAGACACTCGCTTATGCTTTACCAATCTTAGAGAAAATACATTGGGAGAGCAATCGTCCACAAGCGCTTATTTTAGTGCCAACGCGAGAGTTAGCTGTACAGGTGACAGAAGAATTAACAAATGTAGGACTTATGAAAAGGATTCATTCTGTTGCTTTGTTTGGCAAGGATTCCTATCTGAAACAAAAGAATTTGTTAAAACAAAAAACGCATGTGGTTATAGGTACACCGGGAAGGGTCCTTGACCATTTACAAAAAGGTACCCTAATTGTGGAAGAAATAAAGCATTTTATTATCGATGAAGCTGATGAAATGTTAAACATGGGTTTTATTGATAATGTGAAAGAAATCATGGCGTATTTGCCCAAGGAGAAGCAAACTTTATTTTTCTCCGCAACCTATCCTGAAGAAGTGAAGGAATTATGTTTGAATTTCATGCGTGGTCCCGAAAGTATCTCAATAAAGCCGCATGAAAAAGTGGTTAAACAAATTGAACACGCTAAAATCGAAATACCACAAAAAGAAAAAAGACAACTATTACAACGTGTGTTAATTAAAGAAAACCCTGATAGCTGCATCATCTTTTGTCAGACACAAAAAGAGGTAGACCAATTGTATCGAGTATTAAATCAATCAATGCAGGCACTAGAGAAGCTCCATGGTGGACTAGCTCAACGTGATCGTTTTAGGTCGATTGAAAAGTTTCGAGATGGTAGTTGCCGTTATTTAATTGCTACAGGCTTAGCCGGTAGAGGGATTGATGTAAAAGACGTTTCACTCATTATCCATTTTGATGTGCCTACTGAGGTTGAAAACTATGTGCATCGTTCAGGGAGGACTGGTAGGGCTGAACAATCAGGTAAGGTGATTACGTTAGTTTCACCAGATGAGCAAGCTAGTCTTGAAGCGATAGAAGCTTTTTTAGGGTATAACATACCAGTATTACCTATCCCAAGTGAAGAAGAGACCCAGAGGACAAAACACCTTTTTGATAAAAAAATGAGAAAGACAGAGCAAAAAGAAAGTAAAGCGATTCACTTGCAAACAGAAGTGACGAAGCTATTTTTTAACGGTGGGAAAAAGAAGAAGCTTCGAGCCATCGACTTTGTCGGTGCCATTACGAATATTGATGGGGTAGACGCCTCTGATATTGGCGTTATTTCCATTTATGAGCATCAGACATATGTTGATATTCTTAATGGAAAAGGCAAGCTTGTTTTGAGTGAAATGAAAATGTTAACGGTAAAGGGCAAACAATTAAAGGTCCACATTGCGAAAAAGTCATGATAGCAACCTGAATAAAAACACGCTTATAGTTAAAAATACAAATTAACTATAAGGAGGTGGTAACGTTGACAAAAAAACAAGCGGTCGGAAGTCAAAAGAATAAAAATCAAAAAAGAAATAACGAAGCTCAACCAACCCATACGTATGACAAAAAGTTAAACGGACCCAATCGTCCAGCAGAATAATTATAAAATAATGAAAGGGATACCAACAAACCTGACGTTTTTCCCGCAAAAGCAAATGGGAGAGTTTCAAATTTATATGAGGTAATCCCTTTTTATTATTGAGAGGCTTTCTTTTGGTGCTGTAAATTCTCGATATGACGTAGTGAGACAATAAAACAGATCATAAAGCCCATAAATACGGTTGGTGCTGAATATCCAAGATAATAATAAAAACTAGGAACGACAATATTTGCTGCAATGGTAATGAAGAGAATTGACTGGCGAACCATTAATGCTATTAACCACAAACCGATAAATACGAGTGATATCATTGGCTCTGAAGCAAGGAAAAATCCTAAACAGGTTGCAATCCCTTTGCCACCTGTAAATTTCAAAAAGACAGAGTGAATATTACCGAGTAAAAGTAACATTCCAAGTCCCATTACTCCAAGCGGTGAAAAAGAATCCATCGCAAACCACGTAAAGATAAAGGCCTTTCCAGCGTCACCTAATAAAACGAGTAATCCATATTTTTTCCCAAGGGATAAAAAGGCATTACTTGCCCCAATATTTTGAGTGCCGACCTGTTGAATATCTATTCCTTTCAGATACCCAATGATTTTACCGGTTGGAATTGAACCAATTAAATAAGCTAAAACACCAAAAATGATAAATGAAAACATGCTGCTTTCCCCTTTCCCATAAACATTTTACTACAAATTGACATAATGAAAAGAGAAATCTGTTATAATTCATGCCTAAGCAATATGTGGAACAATTGATTAGAATAGGAAAATAAAAAGTTCTAGATTACAGGTGAAAGAAAAAATGGAGAGTTACATCTATATTTTTAATTGTCATGAAGATGAACGAGAGCTATCATATTTAGAGAAAAGGATGTTTTTTGGTGTTAAGACCAATGATAGGCTGCTAAAAAGTAATACGCGAATTTGCCCTAGCCGAAGTCCGTTTATAAAGGGGCGCTTACGGGTTATTTATGAGGCAAAAATGTTAGCTGATTTACAGTCTCAGTGTGATGGGTATGACACTTTAGGCAAAAGTTTTAAAATACAAGTTATAAAAATGAGTGGTTTACAAGAAGGTTTACATTTCACCGAGAGGAAAAGTTTAGAAAGTGAAATAGGTAAGAGTATGAGAGGCAAGGCCAATTTAAAACAGCCAGAACTGACATTAGCCATTTTGAAGAAAGGTGACTATTGGTATTTTGGTGAGTATGAAGAAGGAGAACCAGTTTGGTTGAAGCACCAACAAAAGCCAAAGATGTATTCAACTGCGTTAGGTACTCGTCTTGCAAGAGCCGTTGTTAATATCGCCGTCCCTCATATTTCGAATCAACAGGTCATTGATCCGTCCTGTGGGATTGGAACCGTATTAATTGAAGCATGCTCAATGAATATTCGTATTTGTGGTAGTGATATTAATCCATTGGCAGTAATAGGCACAAGAGAAAATCTTGCTTTTTTTGGATATGAAGCTGTTGTAAAAAAAGAAAACATGCTTGAAATCAAAGAGTCTTATGATACGGCTATTATTGATATGCCATATAATCTCTGCTCAGTCATCTCAAATGATAAAAAGCGAGCAATGATGATGCATGCACGTAAGTTCACGAAACGACTAGTTCTTGTAACGGTAGAACCTATGGATGACCATTTAATCGAAAGTGGTTTCACAATTATTGACCGATGTACAGTAACTAAAGGCCATTTTCAAAGAGAGGTCCTCGTGTGCGAATAAGGGGAATACATGAACGAAATAAAAGTCGATCACACATGTACGAGAGCAGAAAAAAAGATACAATGAAATAAGAAGTAACCAACAAAGCTATAAGCAGTTCTAGTGTTGTTAGGTGCATAAAACAAGTAACCTAAGCAGACCATGTCTCGTCGTTAAGTCCCGAAAAACACAAAATTAAATAACCTATTTAACTTGAGCGGTGTATCACCCTTTGAACATATACAAGAAGCACAAGGCGAAGCCCGGTTTACTTCGCACCAACAAATAAGTAAGTCAGCTATCGGTAATTTAACGATTCATATAAGTTTGTGCATAGAAGGAGTCCAAAGCAAGGGGTAACTGCACAAAGAGGCGGTTAATGTACAGATGTTGAAGCTAAACCCAAAGAAGTATCTGCACAATGTCTCTTCTTCATGGATAGTGCAGCTCCGACACCAACAAAAATGGAAGTTAGGTTCTGCTCTTTGACTGTTGGCACTTCGTTCATTGGGCCTTTGTTTTTTTTCATTATAATGATAGTAAAATGATTTTTTGAACTTGAGAATTAGCAGTAGCGGGCGAGTTATGCGGAGACTCCCGCGGGACGTAGTGGCGGGCTGAAATCCACTGGCTGTGCCAGTTAGCTCAGCGCCACCCCGCAGGACGCGGAGCATAATTTTTGGTAGCGACGAGCAACGCTCCATGTTCGCACTTTCATACAAAAGGAGAACAAAATGAATAATTATCGATTGACCATTCAATATGATGGTACACGCTATAAAGGCTGGCAACGATTAGGTCATACCGATCAAACGATACAAGCCAAAATAGAGCATGTTGTAAGTAAGATGGCGGATACAGCGACAGAAATAATCGGTAGTGGCCGAACGGATGCAGGGGTACATGCCATGGCTCAAATCGCCAATTTTAAAATGAGCAAAGCTATGAGCGAGAAAGAGGTACACAGTTATCTGAATAGATTTTTGCCTCAAGATATTGTGGTGACAAATGTTGAAATTGTTTCTGACAGGTATCATGCAAGGTTTCATACAAAAGAAAAGACATATACATACAAAATATGGAATCAAGCTTACACGAATCCGTTTTTAAACAAATTTAGTATGCATGTTGAGCAAGAGTTAGATATTGAAAAAATGAAAAAAGCAGCTCAATATTTTGTCGGCACACATGACTTCACCGCCTTTTCAAATGCTAAGTCCAATAAAAAAACAAAAGTACGGGACATTTATAGTCTTGAGATAACAAAGGAAGCAGGGCTAATCGAGATTAAAATATCTGGAAATGGTTTCCTTTATAATATGGTTCGCAAAATAGTTGGTACGTTGATTGAGGTAGGGGTAGGCAATATAGATGGGGAGATTATTCCGCAAATCATTAAAAGTAAGGAGCGTAACCAAACGGGCCGTATGGCAGAAGCGGCTGGGTTGTTTTTAATGTAATAAAATCAAAAGAGCCCGTTTATTTTATCAAATGAATAGAGGCTTTTTTGTATGTAAGTGAACTTCAAGGCACAACCCATCGCCCCAAGGTAACTTTCATATAAAAGCGATCTGGGAAATGTATTGGCTGCATTCAAAAAAGACATTGTTTTGAAGTGTGTTAAATTGTATAATTTATGTGAAGTGTTTCACATATGAATGGAACGATTTAAAGTACTAACTCTAATAATCCATAATGAAGTGAGTGATTCGGGTGAGAAAAAAAGTCATTCTAGCAGGTGGAACTGGTTTTACAGGGAATTACTTTGAAAAACGATTTTCAGAAATGGGATACGAGGTCTATATTATTTCACGACAACAACCGCATATTACCTGGCAAGAGAAGGATAACATTCAACAAGCATTAGAAGGTGCTGAGTTGTTACTTAACCTAGCAGGGAAGTCTGTAAATTGCCGTTATCACGAGAAAAATAAAAAAGAAATTTTTTCTTCAAGGACAGAAACAACAAACCTTTTAGGTGAACTTGTTGCTACTTGTAAGACGCCTCCAAAACTGTGGATTAACGCTAGTACGGCAACGATTTATCGTCATGCAGAGGACAGGGCTATGACAGAAGAAAAGGGTGAAATCGGTACTGGATTTTCAGTTGAGGTTGCCAAGGCATGGGAACAGGCTTTCTTTTCACATAAGCTTAAGGAAACACGGCAGGTTACTCTTCGAATTTCCATTGTTCTTGGTCAATCTGGTGGAGTGATGATTCCTTATTCGACCTTAGCAAAGTTTGGATTGGGTGGTCATCAAGGCAACGGTAAGCAAATGTTTAGTTGGATTCATATAGAGGACTTATTCCAAATGGTGTTATTTACGATGACATATGAGGAAGTAGAAGGAATTTATAATGCGGCAGCACCGTTTCCTATTACTAATCGTACCTTTATGAAGACGGTGAGAATGGCGTACAATCGTAAGTTGGGATTACCGGCTACGAAATGGATGCTTGAGGTGGGAGCTTTTTTCTTACGAACAGAAACAGAATTGTTGTTAAAAAGTCGTTGGGTCACTCCAGACCGTTTTCTGCAGAAAGGTTTTACTTTCCAATATCCAACTATTGAGGTAGCCTTAGAAGAAATTTCTACTAAAGGATTGTACCGTACGTAACGTCAAGTAGTATAATAAATGAAACAACAAAGCAGGGGCTGATACAATGGGGCAGACGTATTCCGTTGGTGAATTTTCGAAAAAAACAAGCACTTCCGTTAGAACGTTACATTATTACGATGAAATCGGTTTGTTAACGCCGAAGAAGCACCCAACAACCGGTCATAGGCAATATGAAGACCAAGATCTCATCACATTACAGCAGATTGTTACGTTTAAATGGTTAGGGTATTCGCTTGAAGAAATTGCTCAAATGATTAGTCAAATTCATGATGTGAATCATTTAAAAGAAAGCTTAAAGTTTCAAAAGTATTCATTCGAGCAAAAAAAGAGTCAAATTAACCATGTCATTGAAGCGATTGATCGAACATTAGAAAATATCGATGATAAAAAACAATATGACCCAAGTGTTTTCATAAGCTTTATTAATGGTGTTCAGACAGAGCCGCACCAGAAAGATTGGATCGCTAAATATACAACGCCTGATATAGCCGATCGATTATTTTCAGTATCACCAGAAAGGCAGAAAGAAATTGATCAGCACTATTTTACCTTTATGAATTCATTAAAGGAAATGAAGAATAAGCCATATGATTCAGAAGAGGCAGAGCAATTTATCAGGGAATTTATTACGTATACAGATTCATTTCTTGACCAAGAGCTAGTCGATATTTTAAAAGGTATTGATGACATAGAAGTAGAGGAGCTCACCGCCTATTCTCCTTTTATGGAGAGTGAATCAGAATGGTTAACAAAGGCTATGGAGCATTATGAGAAAAAGTTTGGATAATCTTTGTTATATGTAAGTGAATAGTCAAAAAAGCTGTTGAGGAATATCCTTCAAACAGCTTTTTTTGTTAGGGTTAATATTGCGAAAAATCAAATAGTTATATACACTAGTCCTAGGAATAAAGAGAGATGTTTACGGATTACATTACGATAAAAGATGAGCTGAAGTAGTTCTAATCTATTTAGCGGAGGGGCTAAGATGTCTTTATTAGAACAAATGCTAACGTTTACAGATGAAGAAGAAGAGGTTTTAAGAAATCGTCATGTATTGCAGTCTTGGTATACTTCAAAAAAAAGCTTTGTTATTGAAGCAAGTAAGTTTCTACAGCCTGGATCAGAAATTATGATAAGAAAACATACCCGCTTTATTGAATTCCCGAGACATAAGCATGATTATATTGAGATGAATTATGTGTATCATGGCAGCTCTACTCAAGCAATAGGTAAGCACACCGTTCATTTAAATAAAGGTGAATTGCTTATTTTAAATCAGCATATTGAACATCAAATTGAAGTCTGTCAAAAAGAAGACATCATTATTAATTTTATTATCCAACCTACTTTCTTTGAGTATATTTTTTCATTGCTTAATATAGAGGGACCACTTTATAGTTTTCTCGTGAATAGTATCCATAATACCGAGCAATTCGGCCAATATTTACACTTTAAATGTGCGGAGGAAGAAACCATCCAAGCTTTGATTAATACCATACTTGAGGAAATTATATCGCCAGGACCATTTTCTAAGCCAATGATAAAGTTATATGTGGGGCAGTTAATTGTTGAATTGACAAAGAAAGCGAATACATTAGAAGGGGTACATGAGAACTCTCTTCATAATCAATGGATGAGAGAAACATTAGCGTATATTCATGAAGAATATAAGCATGCATCTTTGACGGAACTTTCTAGAAGGCTCAACCAACCAGATTACCTCATAAGTAAGGTCGTAAAAAAACAAACAAATAAAACGTTTAAGATGCTATTACAGGAGAAAAGGTTAGATGTTGCAGCTAAGATGCTCGAACAAACTAATATCCCGGTAGGTGTCATCTCTGAAGAAGTAGGTTACATGAATTTTAGTTACTTTTATAAGATTTTTAAGAAAAGGTTCAGTAGAACACCATTAAATTATCGTAAAGAAATGTCACTTCAAGGATGAGTGGCATTTTTTTTATTTATGAAGATTGCAAATAAGGACAGTTTTTTGTCAAATATAAATATTGGATTCGTGATTGAAAACGCTTAATGTTTACTTAAGATGTTGTAAGGATAGAGGTGATAATCGAATGTATGCTCACCGATTAGCGGTAGACATAGGTGCATCAAGTGGAAGAGTGATGGCGGGAAGAATCGAGCAGGGAAAAATTAACCTTATGCAGGTTCATCGCTTTGAAAATAAATTAATTGAGAAAAATGGACAGTTTTGTTGGGATATCGAAAAGCTTTTTAATGAAATTAAAAAAGGTATTCAAATAAGTGTGAAGAATGGATTAAATCCTATCAGCATTGGTATTAATACGTGGGCTGTAGATTTTGTACTTCTTGATCAAGACAAAAATTTACTAACAGAGGCTGTGTCATATCGAGACCCGCGAACAAAGGGCATGATGGAAAAGGTCATCGCACAGCTAGGGGAAGAAAATTTGTATGAGCGCACCGGAATTGCCTTTCAACCTTTTAATACGATTTATCAGTTATTAGCTATCAAAGCAAAGCAGCCGGAGATTTTAGAAAAAACCAAATACTTTTTAATGTTACCAGATTATTTTCACTATTTGTTAACTGGGAAGTTAGTGAATGAGTATACAAATGCATCTACGACACAACTACTAGATGTTTTTACAAAAGAATGGGATCAATCTCTATTAAAGCAATTAGAGTTACCGAGTGAGATTTTTCAATCACTACATAAGCCTGGTACAAATATGGGCTTCGTCACAAAAGAAATAGAAGAGGAACTAGGTGTGCGATTAGAAGTGATTTTGCCAGCTACACATGATACAGCATCGGCCGTAGCTGCCTTGCCAGAATCGAAGTCTTCTATTTATATCAGCTCAGGAACATGGTCCCTAATTGGGATTGAAAACCACTTCCCATTATGTGTGAGACCTGCGTTAGAAGCCAATTTTACGAATGAAGGGGGCGTGGATGGCCGCTTTCGTTTTTTAAAAAATATAATGGGACTTTGGATGATTCAAGAAGTGAAAAGATTATTAGATGAACGATGGACTTTTGAAGAGTTAGCAAACGCTAGTAAGTGGTCAAATTATTCGGGTGTGATAAATGTGAATGATTCACGATTTTTAAAGCCAAATAACATGATTACGGAAATACGTTCCGCGTGTAAGGAAGCAGGATTTCCTGAACCAATTGAACCGGCTGATCTGACGAGATGTATTTATTTGAGTTTAATAGAAAGCTATAAAGAAGCAATTAAAGAGATTGAAGCAATCGTTGATCAACCTTATTCATCTATTCAAATTATCGGTGGTGGTTCAGCTAATTTAGAGTTGAATCAACTTTTAGCTAATCAAATCAACCGTATTGTCAGCACTGGGCCAACTGAAGCAACAGCGATTGGTAATTATATCGTTCAGGCTATGGCTACTGGTGAAATAGCTTCATTATCTGAAGCGAGAAAATTAATCAAGCAATCATTTGAAATTCATTATTATCAACCAAAAGGAAGTGGCACCTATGTCAATGAGGTTTGAGAATGCAAAAGAAGTATATGAGCAATGGGGGATAGATATAGAAGAGGCTTTTACGAAGGTACGTCGCGTTTCAATTTCTGTACATTGCTGGCAGGGTGATGATTTAAAAGGGACAGAGGCTGTTCAGAATGAGCTTTCAGGTGGGATTGAAGTGACCGGCAATTACCCGGGGCGTGCAAGAGATGGTAATGAGCTTCGGGCAGACTTAGAAAAAGCACTTAGCTTAATTCCAGGAAAACATCGAGTGAATTTACATGCGATGTATGCGGAAACAAATGGTGAGTTTGTCGAAAGAGATCAACTAAAGCCTGAACATTTTAGGAAGTGGGTTGATTGGGCCAAAAAGTTAGGTATTGGACTTGATTTCAATCCAACTGTTTTTGGACATCCAATGGCGGCGGATGGTTTAACACTTGCTCATCCAAAAGATGAAATTCGCAAGTTTTGGATTAATCATTGTAAAGCATCCAGAAGAATTGCCGCTTATTTTGCTGAAGAATTAGGCACTGCCTCCCTTGTCAACTTATGGGTCCCTGATGGTTTTAAGGATACGCCGAGTGACAGGCTTACACCACGTAAACGTTTAAAAGAATCATTGGATGAGATTTATGCGGAAGAATTCGATCCTAAGTATGTCATAGATGCCGTAGAGAGTAAGTTATTTGGAATTGGCTCTGAAGCTTATGTCGTTGGTTCGCATGAGTTTTATATGAATTATGCTAATCAAAGTGGGAAACTTTGCTTATTAGATACAGGACATTTTCACCCTACTGAAATGGTATCAAACAAACTGTCGGCGATGCTTTTGTTTCATTCTAGAGTTGCCCTACATGTATCTAGACCGGTACGTTGGGATAGCGACCATGTTGTTACATTTGATGATGAGTTACGAGAAATTACAACGGAGCTTGTCCGTAATAATGCGTTGGAGCGGGTCAATATAGGCTTAGATTTTTTTGATGCAAGTATTAATCGTGTAGCAGCTTGGGTAATAGGCACAAGAAATATGAAAAAAGCACTCTTGTATGCAGCGTTAATCCCACATAACTATTTAAAAGAGTTGCAGGATAGAGGGGATTTTACATCAAGGCTTGCACTACAGGAGCAAATAAAAACGTTTCCGTTTGGGGATATTTGGGATGAATACTGCAAGCGTATGGGTGTGGCAACAGAGAACGAGTGGTTAGACGTTGTCCAGCAATACGAAAAAGATGTTCAGTTTAAGAGAGAAGATGAAAAAGTAGGTAGTTAAAAAGAATGAAGGTGGGAAGAAAATATGGTTGTGAATAAATGGAATCCTGACGTGGCAGAAATGATTGAAGCAGGTCTAGGTGAGTTGGTCTACCGCTCTAATTTGATTGGTTCAGACCGAGCGGTGTGTAATTGGGGTGGGGGTAATACCTCAATGAAAACGAGAGAAGTAGATTTTCGTGGTGAAGAGATTGACGTATTATGGGTAAAAGGCAGTGGATCTGACTTAGCGTCGATGAAGAAGGAAAACTTTACGGCACTAAAATTAGCTGATATTGAGCCGTTAAAAGAGAGAGAAGAAATGAATGATGCGGATATGGTCAACTACTTAAGCCATTGCATGTTAGAGCCTACACATCCTAGAGCTTCTATTGAAACATTATTACATGCTTTTCTACCGTTTAAACATGTTGACCACACTCATCCCGATTCGATTATTAGCTTATGTTGTGCGGATAACGGCCGTGAGTTAGCGAATGAATTATTTGGTCAACGTTTTGTTTGGGTGCCTTATATAAGACCAGGGTTTCAATTGTCAAAAATGATCGCTGAAGGGGTGGCACAAAACCCAGATGCGGAGCTCGTATTAATGGAAAAGCATGGCCTTGTTGTTTGGGGAGATACAGCCGAAGAAAGCTATCATAAAACGATCTCGGTAATTCAAGAGGCGGAAGCATTTATTGAAGAGAAGCGTAAAAGTTCTGATGACATCTTTGGAGGTAAGAAGTACAAATCATTACCTGATGTAGAAGAGCGGCAAAGAATTTTAAGTGAGATTATGCCACTAATACGTGGGTTAGTAAGTGATGGAGAACGGAAAATGTTAGTAACCTATGATGACTCAGACTCTATTTTAGAGTTTGTCAATAGTTACGGTGCGAATGAGCTATCCCAAGTAGGCGCAGCTTGTCCCGATCATCTCGTTCATACAAAAAGGGTTCCCTTATTTATTGATTGGACACCTGAATCCGAACTTACGCGTTTAAAGGAAGCTATTTCTGCAGGGATTTCTGCTTATCAAGAGGAATACGTGGCCTATTTTGAGCGAAATGCTCACCAAGATGACCAAATGTTTGAGCCGTCCCCCCGTGTAGTGTTAATTCCAGGAGTTGGCATGATCAATACAGGTAAATCTCTAGCCAATGCACAGGTAAGTGGAGCCTTATATACAAGGGCTATTTCGGTCATGCGTGGTACAACTGCATTAGGCAACTTTGTTTCATTAAATGAGGAAGAGTCCTATGAGATCGAATATTGGCCATTAGAACTTTATAAATTATCGTTAGCTCCAATGGAGAGTGAATTCTCTAGGAAGGTCGTATTTATTACAGGTGGTGCTGGGGGAATCGGCAGTGAGACAGGCCGTCAATTTGTTGAAAAAGGGGCACATATAGTCTTGGCAGATTTGAACCTTGAAGGTGCCGTACGAGTAGCAAGTGAGATTAATGATAAATGGGGAGAAGGTCGAGCGTTAGCATTAAAGATGGATGTCACGAGTGAAGACGAAATCCAAGAGGCATTTGCTGAGGTTGCGAGAACTTATGGTGGTGTAGATGTCTTAGTTAATAATGCTGGTTTGGCTACATCTAGTCCTTTTGAAGAGACGACATTAAAAGAATGGCAGTTAAACATGGATGTACTTGGTACAGGATACTTCCTCGTTGCTAAGGAAGCTTTCACACTCATGAAACAACAAAAAACGGGTGGAAGTATGGTCTTTATCGGCTCTAAAAATTCGATATATGCAGGGAAAAATGCTTCCGCCTATAGTGCTGTCAAAGCAATGGAAGCACATTTAGCCCGTTGTATAGCGGCAGAAGGTGGCGAATATGGAATTCGAGTGAATACAGTCTTACCTGATGCTGTATTACAGGGATCCGCGATTTGGGGATCCGCATGGCGAGAGGAACGAGCTGCCGCTTATGGAATTGCACCTGACCAATTAGAAGATCATTATAAAAAAAGAACAACGCTTGGTGTTAATATTTACCCAACCGATATAGCTGAGTCGATCTTATTTTTTGCATCATCGAAAGCAAGTAAAACAACAGGTTGTATGTTAACGGTAGATGGAGGTGTACCTGCTGCTTTTACACGTTAAGACGGTGGGACAATCTAAGTGAAGGGAGTATGACCAGTGAAAAGGTTGGCATCTGTGATGAAGGTTCATAAAGAATTTTATGAAGAGTACGAGAGAAGACATCATGAATTATGGCCAGAAATGAAACAGACATTGAAAGATTATGGTGTAAGCCACTATTCTATTTTTTTACTAAAAGAGACGGGCCAATTATTCGCTTATCTATGGGTAAAAGATGAACAGCTCTATGAACAGGTGGCTCAAACAGACATTTGCCAAAAATGGTGGACTTATATGGAACCGTTGATGGAAACAAATGCCGATAGAAGTCCAGTCTCTATAGAAATGTCAGAGGTCTTTTATTTGGAATAAGTTATGTTCAAAGGAGTGAGGGAATGTCTGATTATGTGTTAGAACTTAGGAATATAACTAAAGAGTTTCCTGGTGTAAAAGCACTGGATGATGTTCATTTCCAACTGAAACCAGGTGAAATTCATGCGTTAATGGGTGAAAATGGAGCAGGGAAATCAACGTTTATTAAAGTAATAACAGGCGTCCATCAACCGAATAAAGGTGATATGTTCGTACGTGGTAAAAAGGTAGAACTAAAAAACCCAAAGGAAGCTCAAGCTTTAGGTATTGCAGCTATATATCAGCATGTGACTAATTATCCAGATTTAACTGTAACGGAAAATATCTTTATGGGGCATGAGAAGGTACAAAAAGGGACAAGAAGGCTCCTTTGGAAACAGATGCATAAAGAAGCAAAAGATATATTACGCTCATTAGGGTCAACGATTGACCCTAAGACGGAGATGGGAACATTAAGTGTTGCCCAACAACAAATTGTCGAAATTGCCAAAGCGATTTCAACCAATGCCAAAATAATCATTATGGATGAACCGACAGCAGCATTAACGTCAAGGGAAAGTGAAGAGTTATATAAGATTGCTGAAAGTTTGCGAGACCAAGGGGCATCTATTATTTTCATTTCTCATCGCTTTGAGGATATGTATCGATTGGCTTCTCAAGTAACTGTTTTACGTGATGCTAAATATATTGGTTCCTGGGCAATAGATGAGATATCTAATGAACATTTAATTGTGGCTATGGTTGGACGCGAAATCACACAAGTATTCCCAGAGAAGAAGGGGCAAATTGGAGAGAAGATTTTAGAGGTCAACGGATTAAGTAAAGTCGGCCATTTTGCTGATATTTCTTTTTCATTACACAAAGGTGAAATTTTAGGATTAACTGGATTAGTAGGTGCTGGAAGAACAGAGGTTTGCCAAGCACTATTTGGACTAACTCCTTATGAAAAAGGTCAAATGATTCTAAAAGGAAAAAAGGTCAAGATTAAAAGTCCGAGAGTTGCGATGAAATTGGGCATCGGTTATTTACCGGAGGACCGTCAAGATCAGGGACTGGTTTTACAATGGGGAATTGGTAAAAACATTACATTACCGGCATTAAGTAGTTTATCAAAAAAGGGCTGGCTTCGAGAAAAGAATGAAAATAAATTGGCGAAAGAGCTTGGAGAAAAAGTCCATGTAAAAGCCAATGGTATTTTTGATTTAGTTAGTTCCTTATCAGGTGGAAATCAGCAAAAGGTTGCGGTGGCTAAGTTATTAACAAAAGAGCTAGATATTATTATTTTAGATGAACCAACTAAAGGTGTAGACGTAGGGGCTAAATCAGCTATCTATGAAATTATCAATGATCTAGCAGCTCAAGGATATGGCATTATTATGGTGTCCTCGGAAATGCCTGAAGTTCTTGGTATGAGTGATCGGATTGTTGTCATGAAATCAGGTCGTATTAAGAAAATAGTTACAAAAGAAGAGGCTACGCAAGAATTGATTTTAGAAGCGGCAATGACAGAAACGAAAAAACAAAGCTCTGTTTAAGAACGTGCAGAAAAGAGGTGAGGTATTTGGCACAAATCAGTATGGGAGATTCACAGGAAGTAACCGATGAAAAGAAGGTATCCATACTAGTTGGCATTTCAAAGTTTCGAGAATTAGGGTTACTCGTATTTATCATTTTGTTATGTATTTTTATTCAAATGCGTAATCCAAGTTTTTTAACGGTTGGAAATGTAACCGATTTAATTACGAATACGGCTATACTTAGTTTATTGGCGTTAGGGATGATGCTCGTTCTCATTACAAGAGGTATTGATTTATCGATTGGTGCAACTTTAGCATTGTCAGGAATGATTGTCGCTCAAACCGTGAGTGCCTATCCAACATTGCATCCATTATTTGCAATCTTATTAGGAATTGCGATTGGAATAGCTTGTGGGCTTGTCATTGGTTTTTTAGTATCTAAGATAGGTATTTTACCAATTATTGCAACATTAGCAATGATGAATATATATCGTGGTCTAACGTATACGGTGAGTGATGGCCAATGGGTAAGCGCCTATCAAATGCCAGAAAGCTTTGTTGGTATCGCAACAAGTACAATTTTAGGTATCAATACGCTCGTCTTTATTGCCATTGTCATTTATATAATCGGTTACTACTTTATTAATCATACGATGACGGGTAGACAAATATATGCAGTTGGGAGTAATCCAGAATCAGTTAAAGTGAGTGGTATTAACGAGACAAAAATTTTATTTATCGTTTATTCCATCATGGGTGGCCTTGCAGGCTTATCAGGTGTTTTGTGGGTATCAAAATTTGCATCAGCACAAGGTGATACCGCATCTGGTTATGAGTTAACAGTTATTGCAGCATGTATTCTCGGTGGTGTTAGTATAGCCGGTGGTTCTGGTAAGGTACTTGGCGTCATTTTAGGTGCTGCTTTACTAGGGATTCTAAATAATGCCTTACCACTCATAGGAGTGTCACCTTTTTGGCAAATGGCTATTCAAGGCTCTATTATTATTGGAGCTGTATTGATAAACGCTCTGGTCAAGCGTGGTGTCGAACGAAATAACCTACTGAAGAGGAGGATTTAAAGGTGGAAAGTATGACTAATCATACCGAATATGTACGTCGAACTTTAAAAAATAAACAAGAGTTTTCACTTAAACGATTTTTCTTTCAGTGGGAATGGGTTCTAATCCTCGTATTTATATTAGTTCTTATTATTAATACGAATCTATCACCTTATTTTCTAAGTGGTAGTGGGCTAATCAGCGCAACGAGTGTATTTCTTGATAAGGCCTTTATCGTTTTCCCGATGGTCATGATTATGATTTTAAGAGATATTGATATATCTGTAGGGTCAACAGTTGCCTTATCATCTGTAGTCATGGCAACGCTTTATAATAATTTAGGTGTGCCGATGGAAATGGCGATTGTTATATGTTTGATTGTCGGCGGATTATGTGGTCTTTTAAATGGATTATTGATAGTTAAGTTTAAAGAATTATCAGCGGTCATTGTCACATTAGGAACAATGATTCTATATCGTGGAATTGCTTATGTATTCTTGGAGGATCAAGCTTCTGGTAGTTTTCCAGAATGGTTTAGTTTTTTTGGCTGGGGAAATATTGGTGGGGTTCCTTTCATTTTAATTGCATTTATTGTGTTGGCTGTTTTATTTACATTGTTATTGCATAAGACCACATTTGGACGGCATGTATACGCGATTGGAAATAACCCTAAAGCAAGCCGTTTCTCAGGTGTTCAGGTCGATAAAGTAAAAGTAATTGTTTTCACATTAGCAGGGTTAATGGCGGCTGTAACGGCGATATTTCTTGCATCAAGGATGGGGAGCACGAGACCCAATGTAGCGATGATGTATGAATTAGATGTAATTACGATGGTTGCATTAGGTGGGATAAGTACAGCAGGAGGAAAGGGTCGAATGATTGGGGCAATTATTGCGGTATTTATTATTGGCTATTTGCAATACGGGCTAGGCCTTATCAATATCTCCTCACAAACGATGTTAATTATTATTGGTGCGTTGTTAATTATTGCTGTTGCGATACCAAAAACAAACCTATATCAACTGGCTAACCGTTTTAAGAAGAATAAAGAGTCTCAACAAGTAAAGGAATGAACTACATAGGCATTCTATCATGGATGCCTCTGTTCAAATAAAAGATAAAGGGGAGTAAAAGCATGAAAAAATTACTTAAGTCACTTGTCACTGTGGGTTTAGCACTAACATTATTAGCAGCTTGTGGTTCAGATGAGACAGGCCAGTCTAATGGAGGAGAAGGTTCTGGAGATAATGGTGATGGAACAAAGACACATGCCATGATCTTTAAGAATACTGGTAACCCTTACGGAGAAAAAATGATGGAGGGCTTTGAAAGTGCATTAAATATTGAAGGGCATGAAGTAATTTTGCGTTCGCCAGATCAGCCAACTGCAGAAGGGCAAATCCAAATCATTGAACAGTTAATTACACAGCAAGTAGATTCGATTACGATTGCTGGGAATGATGAAGACGCTTTGGAACCAGTATTGAAAAAAGCGATGGATGCGGGGATTAAGGTTTTATCTATGGATTCTGCTGTAAACGCTAACAGTCGAATGGTTCATGTCAATCAAGCAAACCCTGAAAGTATTGGTCGTACACTTGTAGATGCGATTGCTGAAATGATGGACAATGAAGGAGAGTTTGCGATTTTAAGTGCAACGTCACAAGCAGCCAATCAGAATATTTGGATTGAATATATGCAAGAGACTTTAGAAGAAGAGCAATATTCGAACATTGACCTAGTTAGTGTAGTTTATGGTGATGACTTAAGAGATAAGAGTACTTCAGAAACGGAAGCCTTGTTATTACAATTCCCGAATTTAAAAGGTATTGTTTCGCCAACGACTGTTGGGATTGCAGCAGCAGGTAAAGTTTTATCTGATAGAGGTCTAAGTGGTGAGATTGCGTTAACCGGTTTAGGCTTACCAAGTGAAATGGCCACATATATCCAAAACGGAGTGTCACCAGCGATGTTTCTTTGGAATCCGATTGATGTCGGTTATGCAGCTGGATTAACCGCTAAAGCTCTAGTTGAAGGCGAAATAACAGGTGAAGTGGGCGATAGCTTTGATGCTGGAGATTTAGGAAATTTGGAAATCGTTGAAGATGGTGAAGGTACTCAAATTTTGTTAGGTGATCCTTACCGTTTTGATGCTGATAATATTGATGAGTGGAAGGAAGTTTATTAAATTATACAAGAATGATAAAAAGCTTCTTTACAGAACGGACATATCACCTGTCTGATTTTATAAAGAAGCTTTTTTTTATCGGTAATTCATTGACATGTCCCCTTCTTTTATGGTAAAAAAATGATAGATTTAGCACTCAGATAATGAGAGTGCTAATTAGATTTGAAAGGGGCGTTTATCATTGAAGAAGGAATTTAAAGCTGAATCAAAACGATTGCTCGAAATGATGATTAATTCGATCTATACACAAAAGGAGATCTTTTTAAGAGAGCTTATTTCCAACTCAAGTGATGCAATTGATAAGATCTATTATCGAGCATTAACAGACGACAACATTACATTTAATAGTGAAGATTATTTTATTAAAATTGATATGAATAAAGATGAACGACTTCTTACGATTACCGATACAGGAATTGGGATGACCAAAGAGGAGTTAGAGGAGAATTTAGGGACAATTGCTAAAAGTGGTTCTTTAGCATTTAAGTCAGAAAATGAATTAAAAGATGGTCATGACATCATTGGTCAATTTGGTGTTGGTTTCTACTCGGCCTTTATGGTTGCTGAAGATGTAACCGTGACAAGTCGAGCTTTGGATTCTGAAGATGCCTATGTTTGGAAGTCGGATGGACTTGATGGGTATACCATTGAATTAGTGTCCAAAGATTCTGTGGGAACTACCATTGAGTTAAAAATAAAAGAGAATACAGAAGAAGAAAGCTATGATGAATACTTAGAGGAGTATCGTATTCAAGCGATCGTGAAGAAGTATTCGGACTTCATTCGTTACCCAATTAAAATGGACGTAACCAATCGTAATCTAAAAGAAGGAACAGAGGACGAATGGGAAGAGTTTTCAGAAGAGAAAACGATTAATAGTCTTGTTCCTATTTGGCGTAAGAATAAAAGCGAACTTCAAGACGAGGACTATGAAAACTTCTATCAAGAAAAGCATTATGGTTTCGATAAACCATTGTCACATTTACATATTAGTGTAGACGGTGCGATTCGTTATCAATCCATTTTATTTATCCCTGAATCGATGCCTTTCGATTATTATACGAAAGAGTATGAAAAGGGACTAGAGTTATACTCAAATGGTGTACTGATTATGAATAAGTGTGCGGATTTACTGCCAGACTATTTTAGTTTTGTTAAAGGAATGGTGGATTCAGAGGATCTATCCCTAAATATTTCCCGTGAAATCTTACAGCACGATCGTCAGTTAAAGATGATTGCTAAAAATATAAAGAACAAAATCAAAAGTCAGCTTCAAGGTTTACTGAAGAACGAAAGAGAAAAATATGAAAAATTTTATGAAGCTTTCGGTCGTCAATTAAAGTTTGGAATGTATAATGATTACGGTGCTAACAAAGACGATTTAAAAGATTTAGTCATGTTCTATTCTTCAAAAGAGAAGAAATTAGTAACGCTTGCTGAGTATGTCGAAAGAATGCCAGAGGAACAAACATATATTTATTATGCGTCTGGTGACTCCATTGATCGTATTGATAAAATGCCGCAAACAGAGCTCGTTTCAGATAAAGGCTTTGAAATTTTATACTTTACTGATGATGTAGATGAGTTTGCGATTAAGATGCTGATGAATTACCAAGAGAAAGAATTTAAGTCGGTTTCAAGTGGTGATTTAGGGCTTGATTCTGAACAGTCAAAAGAAGAAGAGAGTAAGAAAAATGAAGAGCATCAAGACCTTTTTGCAGAAATGAAAAAAGTGCTTGAAGGCAAAGTGAAGGATGTTCGAGCATCTAAACGATTACGTACGCACCCTGTATGTTTTGCGACTGAAGGTGAAGTGACCATCGAAATGGAGAAAATCCTTAAGGCGATGCCAGATAACCAAAATGTAAAAGCCGAGAAAGTTCTAGAGATTAACACAGAGCACGAAGTTTTTAAAGCGTTAGCTAGCTCTTATGCAAGTGATAAAGAGAAGTTAGGTTTATACACGAATCTCCTATATAACCAAGCATTATTAATTGAAGGTTTACCATTACAAGATCCCGTTCAATTTACGAATGACATGTGTAAAGTAATGGTGTAATGATTTAGGAAAAAAGCGCTAATGACCATGGTTGGTGATTGGTGCTTTTTCTTTTTTCCTAATAATTCTTTAGGCTAAAAGAGAGAGAAAAAATTGGAATTTTTTGTGGATTTGTAGAGTGGACATGAATATTGTGGGATTTTCGCGATTCTAATCGAAATCACGCAGTTTTCCATGTATAATAAAGAAGGTTAGGCAATCTTTTTACGGTTAGTAGTTGAAGTATTGCTACATAAGTAGAGTAGAGAATATGTTAATTTTTATGCAAATAAGGAGGGTCTAGCTTTGCTCGTTACGATTATTGTATTGTTAGTCATTGCCATTGGATTATTAGTGTTTTCAATGCGTGCCAGTGGAAATAGTAGCCAAGAAGAAGAAAGAATGGAAGATTTAAAGATTTCCTTTCTACAGGAAGTACAAGATGTACAAAAAGAGATTCGTAGTTTAGAACTAGATTTAGAAATTGTTGCCAAGGACGCTGGGATTCAATTAGGGAATGATCGAGAGAGAAAATTAAAAAGAGAGTTGCTTGATTTATATAAGCGAGGCTATTCATTAGAGGGCATTGCAAAAGAGAAAAGATTGCCTGTTGATGAAGTGGAGAAAAAATTAAACCCTTATATCAGACAAGTTCATGAAGGGGGAAAAGTAGTCAATGGCGCATAAAGGATTACAAAGTTTTGCTGCCGGTATGATTGTCACTGTTGGTGTATGTGGAATTGCTTATTATGTAACAGGAAGTAATCAATCTGCGGGGGCAGAGGCAAGCTCAGATGTTGATGACTTAACAGAAGAAGAATTAATTGTTGAATTGCAAGAGTCAGGTTTTGTTGTTCAAACGGAAGCGGAATGGCAAACCCAGCTCGAAGACCTTGAATTAGCAGTGACTGAAAGGGTTAGTGCTGATTTTGCGGCTCAGCTAGAAGAAGCTCAAGCAGAGTCAGAGGCAGATGAGGACGAGGATGCTGACGGTAGTGATGATGATGACCAAGTTGTTTATCGCACGGTGTTAACGGTTTCACCTGGTATGACGAGTATTGATGTTGGTCGTGCTTTAGAGGGAGCAAATATTATTGACCGCGCCCGAGATTTCTTTGAAGAGGTTGAAGATCGCGGTCTTGAAAATGATTTAAGACCAGGCTCTTTTGAAGTTGAAAGTGGTATGTCGATGGATCAGTTAATGGATATCATCTTCTAACATGTATGATAAAAATGGATGAAAGGGGATTTTACCTTTTCATCTTTTTTTTATGAGCAGTACGTTATTTAAAGTGAACCGTTTTAGAACGGCTATCTAAATACTATTTCTAATGCTTCGTAATCCTTTGAAAAGGAGAAACAGACAAAGGAAAATGAAGGTGATGGCTGCAATATCCCCAAATAGGTTAGGCCAAGCAAAATCATACAGCGTAACATCGACTTTATTGATGGGAAAAACCTCGCATTCATATATTTTTGAATATTGTAACATGAGGATGGGATAGAAGTCGAATCTAGTAAAAGTAAGGATAATAGGGGTGACAATATGCGTCAAAAGAGAGAATGGTCAGAGATCAGAGAAAAAGGGCCTATCATATATATTTTAAAAGATGGAGTACTTGGCTGGGGAATACCTACAGCTATCTTATATTTCTTTTTCATAAGAATTTTAGATAACGGCTTTGCCTTTTCACAGTATTTTTCAGAGGGCTGGGTATGGGAATTAATGATGGCCCTTATTATCTTCCCATTAACCGGATTATTATTTGGCTGGCTTATGTGGATTTTGGGTGAAAGGAAATACAAACGGGGTAAGGTATAAGATTTTTTGGTTCAATAAGATGAAAAACACTAAACCCTGCTTTAGGGGAGAGTGTTTTTTGATTTGTATTGAAGTATAGATGTGGAATCTTGGGGTTGCGAGCGGAAAAAGCAGGAGAAAGCCCGAGCAAAAGCCGAATCTCGGGTTTGCGAGCGGAAAAAGCAGGAGAAAGCCCGAGCAAAAGCCGAATCACGGGGTTGCGGGCGAAAAAAGTGGAAGAAAGCCCGAGCAAAAGTCGAATCACGGGTTTGCGAGCGGAAAAAGCAGGAGAAAGCCCGAGCAAAAGCTGAATCGCGGGGTTGGTGGCGGAAAAAGGGAGAGAAAGCCCGGGCAAAAGCCGAATCACGGGGTTGCTCGCTGAAAAAAGAGTAGAAAGCCCGAGCAAAACGGAATAAGAGATACCGACGGCGGTGAATAGTCCTTTCATATAACTATCCATTAAAAAACTGCAACCAAACTAATTATCTTTCGTAAAAAGCATATAAATCGTTTGAATAAATGATCAGAACTGTGTTTTTTTCTTCCTGTAAAGGGGAATTACACTACAATATTCATAAAAAATGTTAAAATAAGAAATATGTGAAAAAATAGTCGAGGTGATTGAAGGTTGGATAATCAATTCAATAAAGCGAAAGGGTTTGGCGAGATACTCGATCAAACCTTTCGCTTAAGTAAAAGTAATTTTAGTGTATTCTTTTTGATTTTCCTTATTTTACAAGGGCCATTTATTTTGTTAGAAGCACTTGTGCAACTTGCTTATGGAACAAGTTTATTCCAAGCTGGCGAAACAGGAGCTCCTTGGTATGAAAGAATGATTTCTGGGTTAGGAATAGACGAGATTGGTGTCGAAGATGATTTGACGGTTTTAGCCCGCGATGCTTGGGTATCGTTTATAGCGATTATTAGTTACATATTATATCCAATCGCTCAGGCAGCGATCATCATTGGTGTATTACAAATCAAGAACCAACGAACATTTACGACGGGTATTTTATTAAAAGGTGCATTTTCACGTTTCGGGCCTGTAATTGGAAGTTCAATTATTTATTATTTAATCGGAGTAGCGATCTTTGTTGTACCATTTTTCCTATTGTTAGTATTTGGTGTGATTAGTATCGCGGTCGCTGATAACGTGATTACGATCCTGTTGTTTATTTTATCTATTATTGCTTTAGTCGTATTTGTTTTTTACTTCCTATTAAGATGGTACCTATATTTACCTTTTGTCGTTGTAGAAAAGGATTTTCCAGGTATCGGGAAAAGCTGGAATATTACCAAGGGACACGGCTGGCGTATTTTCGGGTTATTTGCTGTTATTTTCATTATCATGTTGATGGTAGCAACTGCGGTTGAATTTACTCTCTCCTTTTTCTTCGGTTATAGTGTGTTCACAACTGTCATAGCTAGTGTTGTTGCCCTATTTGTTAATATGGTTACGGCTGTCGCTTTAGCTGTTATTTTCTTTGATTTAAAAGTTCGGAATCATGGTGAAGATTTGCAAATGATGATGGACGATTACAAATCATAATAATTAGTTCGTTTCAAAGTTTACGAGTAGAGGGGGTGTTTCCTTGCTTGACCCACAAAATGCGAGACAGCAGCTGGAGCAGATTTTAAGTGAACGTGAGTATACGATTTATTATGAGGATACACAAGGGATCTTTTCCCGAGTCCTTAACGCGATTGTTAATGGGATTGTCGAACTAATTAGTAGACTGTTTCCAGATTTTGAACAGGTGGCAAGTGGTAATGAATTTCTTATTTTCGGTATTGTCGTAGCCGTTGTGATAGCTTTAATTATCGGTTGTATTTTCATGGTACGATCTATCCAGAGGAAAAGACGTTTTCGAGATAGTAAGCCGTTAGAAGTACTAACTGAAACTGAGTGGACCTATGAAATGCATGAAAAGAAAGCTTATGAGTTAGAAAGCAGTGGAGAATATTCACAAGCAACGCGCCATTTATTTTTAGCGATTCTTTTATTCTTTGATGAAAAAGGCTGGTTAGTAGCGAAGCGTTGGAAAACAAATTGGGAGTATTATGATGAACTTGTTCGTACAGACAAAAAAAGAGCAGAGCGATTCTTTGATTTTGCCTTATTATTTGACCGAGCCACATATGGAAGTCACGATGTTTCTGAGAGTGAGTATAGCCGTTTTAAAGAAGAAGCAATGACGATGTTAATGGATGAGAATCGGCAAGTTGACGAAGAGTAGAAGGAGGTGATTTTGTACCTTGAGTTCAACAAAGAAAATTTGGTTTTATATGGTCATAGGATTGGTGTTATTTTGGGGAGCGGGTTATTTTGTGTTTGCTCAGCAACCTAAGGAATTTCCACCTTTTGTTTCAGAATCACCTTCGCCATCTGGAACAAAAGCGTTGTATACATATTTTGATGGGCAAGAGTTGGAGGTAGAGCGATGGGAACATGCGCCCATTCATTTACAAGGTGAAAACCAGGTGATGCTAATGATTGAGCCAGCTTATATGCTTTCCCGTGAAGAGATGGAACAGTATATTCGCTTTGTTGAAGCTGGGAACACCCTCATTTTTATGAGTCATTATCCAACAGAGTATTTTGGACTAGCTACAGATATTGCAGCGGTGGAACTTTCAGAAGAACCTGTTGAAGTGACTACGGCAGATGGAGAGTTAAAAGAAGGAATCGTATCGACACCATTAAGGTTAATCGTTGATGATACGAACCATCTGTTAGTAGAAGATGAGTGGGGACCAATTGCCACAGAACAACAACTAGGTGAAGGCTCATTGATTGTAACGGTGACGCCCGAGTGGTTAATGAATCACTTTATTTTAGATGGTGATCATCTCGAACTAGTTTTATCGTTGATGAATGAACATATGGATGCGGGAACAACAGTGCTGATAGATGAATTTGTTCATAATCCAGATCAAATTGATAGCTATTATGAATTGTATCCATTTTGGTTCCAACTTCTCTTTGTGCAGCTTATACTGCTGACCATCTTTATTTTATGGGTTCAAGGTAAGCGATTTGGACCTATTGAGTCGGTACGCGAGGAAACGGTGCGTTTTAGCTATGAATCGTTACGGGCGTTAGCTGCATGGCATTTAAGAAGTAAGCAATATAAAAGTGGCTTACAGATTCAAGCAGATTTTTTAAAAGTGAGGATTCAAGAGCGCTTTGGTATTTCTTCATCCCATACTTTGAATGAAATCGCAGATGGATTGACAGCGAGGTTCTCACATCAATTTAATGAGAAAGAAATACACAGATTTATGGAAGGCTTACAACGTGTGTTAGCTAAGCCAGAAGTAAGTAAGCAGGAATTTTTACAATGGTCAAAAAGGATTGAACATTTCCGAAAAGAGGTGGAGCAAGGATGAGAGAAGAATTAACATCCTTAATAGAAAAGTATGAGCAACAAATTTTAGGACAGAATCACAACTTACGTTTATTATTGTCGGCTGTTTTAGCAGGTGGACATGTCTTATTAGAAGGAGTGCCTGGTACTGGGAAAACCCAAACAGTTCGTACATTAGCAGGACTTTTAGGTGGGGACTTTAATCGAGTTCAATTTACACCTGATTTATTGCCAAGTGATATTACAGGTAGTGCTATCTATGATTTGAAAGAAGGCGATTTTAAAACGCTCAAAGGCCCTATCTTTACCAACGTTCTATTGGCTGATGAAATTAACCGGACTCCAGCAAAAACTCAGGCAGCTTTATTAGAGGCGATGGAAGAGCAACAGGTAACGATTCAAGGAGAAACCTATCTTCTTGAAGAGGTTTTCTTTGTAGTTGCGACACAAAACCCGATTGAATTTGAAGGGACATACCCATTACCTGAAGCACAGCAGGATCGTTTTATGTTTAAACTGCTTATTGATTTTCCGAGTTTTGAAGAAGAACAGAGTATCCTTAAGCATGTTCTAGAGCGGAAAACTCGCCATGAAGTGCTTGAAGCCGTTTTATCTTTAGACACGTTTAGAGAAATTCGTACTGAGATTCAAACCGTGAAATTGAGTGAAGATATTTTAAAATATATGATGGAAATTGTTCGTAAAACAAGGGATGCGGAAACGATTCGAATTGGTGCAAGTACTCGTGCTGCCATTTCTATAGGTCGAGCTGCTCAAGCCTGGGCTTACTTAGCGGGCAGAGATTATGTAACACCAGATGATGTGAAAGTAGTGGCAAAGCCTGCATTGAGGCATCGTATTCAGTTATCTCCGCATGTAGAATTGGAGGGACGGACCATTGACCAAACGATCGAAGAATTGGTGGGATCGGTTGCTGTTCCGAGATAAAGGTTTTTTACCAACTTGGCGATTTGTCATATGCCTAGCTGGCCTATCTCTTATTTTATTTATTTTTTCTCATTTAGGATTAACGTGGCCGTGGGTGATAGCGGTTTATATCATTTTCCTCTTAGTTTCATTAGCTGATTTACTTCGTTTACCAGCTAAAAAAGAGCTTGAACTTACGAGAGAGATTCCGAATAAGTTGGAACGGAATTTAGATTATGAAGGATGCTTTACGCTTACGAATTATGGAAAAACATCTGTAGATTATCGTGTTATAGATGGATTGCCTCAATCTTTTTCACAACCTTTTCCTATTTACGGTCATGTGGGGAAGGGAGAAGCTCAAACGGTTCAGTATCCACTTAAAGCACCAGTACGTGGTGATTATGAGATTAATGAATTATTTGTTAGATACCGTTCCAAGATGGGGCTATGGGAAAGGCAAAATTACTTTGAACAAAAGGAATATATAAAGGTCATTCCAGACATTACTGAAATGAAGGCGTATCTAGAAAGTGCTCAACGCTATTTAAATGATGAGGGTGCCATAATTAAGAAACAAGTTAGTGGGGTTGGCGAGTTTTCGAAAGTACGAAATTATGTCGTTGGTGATGACCCAAGAATGATTAACTGGAGACAAACAGCCAAGCTAAGAGAGGTAATGACGAATGAATATGAGCCAGAACATGGCAAATACATTACCTTACTTATTGATTGTGGCAGAATGATGGGAACGGAATTAAAGACTGGAAACCGTTTAGAAAAAGCAATTGAAGCGACATTAACGGTTGCAGCTGCCGCTCTAAAAAAGGGTGATTATGTTGCGGTTATTGCCTTTTCTAAAAAAGTCTCCATCTATATTCCACCGCAAAAGGGTCTCGCTCACTTACAAACGATCCTAGACCAAATCTATGATCTACAAGTAGAGCCAGTTGAGTCTAATTATGGAGAAGTTTTTCATTATTTAGAGACCGCTCAAAAGAAAAGAAGTTTGATATTACTGTTTAGCGATATTCGAACATTTTTATATGAAGAAAGTGCGTTGCATTACCTTACTAGAATTAGAAGAAGACATCGGTTCTTAATGATTGGTGTAGAGGACCAAATGCTAAATGCGGTCACAGAACTCTCACCAGAAACCGTACAAGAAGCGATGACTAAAAGTATGGCCCAGCAGCAAGCTTTATTTAAACGACGAGAACAAAATCGATGGGAAAAGCAAGGACTCGAAATGGTTGAAGTACAAGAAGAACATATTGCTGTAACAGCCGTCAGCTCCTATATTAATATGCTTAATCGAGGGTTAATTTAATTGATAGGGAAAGCAGTCACTAACGTTCATATAAAACCCGCATGGTGGAGCCAATACCGCTCCACCACCAACAAACATGAAAGTAGAGTTTTACTCCTGAACTGGTGGAACCTCATTCAATTTGATTTTGTTCTTTTTCGTTTTAAAAGAAAGGTGTTAGATTGTTTTGTGAACTTGAGAATTAGTAGTAACGCAGCATGATTTTCGGTAGCGACGAGTAACGCTCTATGTTCGCATTTTCATATAAAAGGACTGCCACACATCAAGCGTGTACAGTCCTCTTATAATTATAATTGTTCATAAACCGACTTTGCTTGAGACTCACGCTTGCGAACTAACACATTTCCAATTACAACATAGGCAATTAAACCAGCTAACGTAAGGAATGCAACTAAGTATTTGACCTCAAGCGAGAAATTACCAGGTGTAATATAACCCTCTATAATACCAGCGATAATGAACAAAGGAATGGTTCCAAGTAAAAGTTGAACAGAACGCTTCGCCTGTTCCTTTAATTGATACATGCGAGAATGACCACCTGGAACGAGTAGCTTATAACCCATTAACAACCCGGCACCACCAGCAATAAAAATGGCAATGAGCTCAATCACACCATGTGGAACGATGTAAGCCCAAAATTCATACGTCATATTATAGTGCCAAAAAAGTCCAGCAAGAGCACCAACTAAAATACCATTATAAACGAGAACATAAGCAGTTAATAAGCCAAATGTAATGCCACCTGCAAATGCGAGAAAAGCTACCTGAATATTATTGGTTAAAATCTCAGTAGACATTAAGGCGGAATCAATATGATCATGTCCTGCACCTAGTTGATCAGGTCTAACACCTTGGGCAATTTCAGGGGGGAGTAGTGAATATAATAATAGACTATCTGAAGCAACAACGACATAACCGCCAATTCCTCCTAATGTAAATAGGAACATCGCAATCAGGACCATATGCCATTGCTCGGTTAAAAGCTTAATGAACTTCGTTGTAAAGAAATCACGCAATTGCTTCCAACTTGAAATTTGGTCTTTGTATAATAAATTATGGGCTTTTGAAACGAGTCCATTTAAATAGTTCGTAACATCAGCTTCGGGATAGAAGGTTTGACTATATGAAAGGTTTTGTGCTGATTTTTGATAAAGAAGCTGAAATTCATCAATATCATTTGCGGATACATGCTTTTTATTTCTCTGCATCTTATGTATGTATTGTTCAAGCTGCTTCCAATCATTTCGATTCTGTTTGACAAACTGTTTGACATTCATAGATTGACTCCTTCGTGTAATGGTATCTATCTTTTGAATTTTTTTATATAATTCTTATAGTCTTATTATAGTAATAATGATAAAAAATAGAAACTAATAACTTATTGTTTTTAACAAAAGAGGTGAAATTACTTGAATCAAGAACAAGTGAACATCAAAACACCTGAGTTCGTCTCTGTTCAGTTTAAGGCAGCAGGACTAGGAAGTCGTTCATTGGCTTTTATGATTGATCAATTATTATTGTGGGTCGTTAATATTGTTTTAGCTTTATTTTTTTTCTATGTATTTTTAGATTGGGGAGCTTCCTTGCTTTTAGCCAATTCAATTAGTTGGCCACTGGCTATTCTTGTCCTCGTTTTATTTTTAATCAATAGTGGTTACTTTATCATTTATGAATATGTTTCAGGTGGGAGGACACTAGGAAAAAAGATAATCGGTATACGTGTCATCCAAGAAAATGGGCATAGTATTACGTTACTTTCCAGTTTTATACGAAACTTTTTACGTCTAGTTGATCAGTTGCCAGCAGCTTATTTTGTCGGCATCGTCCTAATTTTCCTCCATTCTAAACATAAGCGTTTAGGTGATATTGTTGGAGGAACGATTGTAGTTCATGAACGTCGTACGAAACGAACGAAGAAAAAAGAATCGCCACTAGAGAAAGAGATTTTTCAAAGAGGTCTGAGAGTGGAACAATTAAAAGTAGAGCCTTATCAGTTGGAGGCTATTCGTGAAAGAGAGTGGGAGATGCTTCGTACTTATGCAGAGCGTTTTACCACCGTGAGTGTTCGTCAAAGAGACCCGCTTACAAAAAAGTTAGCTGATATTATCTTACCGCTTGTTCAATTAAAGGAAACGAATTTATCTATGACAGATAAAGAAAACATCCTCCTATTATTATATGTGTCTTTACAAGACGATTGGGATTTTGATTTATAAAGAGCAAAGGTTCAAATAAAAACCGTAGAATTTGATTCCACGGTTTATGATTAGCGAATATTAATTTGCAATCGATAGTGGGGGGGCATTAGCTGTAACTGAATGGCAATTTGGGTTAAACGTTCGTACCTTGCTGTTTCTAATGCGTGTTTTTCTTTTTTCCATTTTAGAATCTGCATACCCTCTGAGCTAGTAGGTTCAAGGTGACCATGTTTGCCTAAAGTGTATTGAGTTAAATCAAAAATCTTCAAATCTAGTTGATTTAATTTTTGGGCGTAATTTTTGATATGTTGTTGCTCTTTCTTATCAAGAGGAGATAAGGGCACAATAATACTCACCATCGCATCGACTCGTCGACTTGCTCGAATAAGGTTAAAGTTCAGCCCCTGATTTTGACCGGGTTCAAGACTATATTTTCCGTTTTTTAAACGTATAAGATGTAGCATGCCCTTATGCTTTTCTTCTTGGACCTTAACCCTTGTTTCAACAGGAGGAACAAGATATCGTTTTTCTGTTTTTTTTCTTGTAGGCAAGTTGACTATTTTATTCGTTTCAACAGGACGTACACCCAAGTCTAACCATTCGTAATCACGTTCTTCTGTTGAAGAGACTCGTAATGTGTATTCGGCTTTTCGATGTTTATTCATTATATCGACTCCTTTTTGTATGTTAGGACGTGTGATAAGCCAAACTAAACGATTTCTATAAAGTCCGTCGCTGTATAAGAGCGACTTCTGTAAAGGTGAAGAAGTGTTGTTATAGCATCTTATGATAATTACTAGATAAATATGACCATAGAAATGTAGTAGTCTTTTAAATAGAAAAGCTAGCAAATAGCGCAATAGGCTATTTGCTAGCTTTTTCTCTTTGTAAGGTTTGGCCAATAGAAAATTAGAATGGGGATATAGATGATCACAGAAGTTATGAGCATGACACTATTTCGCTCGAATGGTTTAAACCAACTCGTATCATTAGGAATAAATAGAGCAGCTAATAGAAAAGATAAGAAAGCTGAAATACAGAATGTAAAGAGTAAAGACCTTTTGTTTAAAAGAAACAAAGATACATAACTAGCCACTATGATATAGGTGATTGTTCCAACTAGTAAAAAGGGCGTTTCGATTTGTAATTGATGCCTTAATATTCATAGAGATGAAAGAAAAAGCTATAGGTAAAGATAGGATTAATGAACGTTATATTTGTTTTCTTCTTTTTTTGGATATATGATGAAGAGGTTATAATTGAATGAGGGGGCCAATAAAAGTGAGTCATTTAATGAAGTGGTTCGATAAAGGTATGTCAGAGTATCAATATATAGAGGCGATGAGTATCCATCAAGAGCGATTATTAAAAGTCTATAATGAAGTTGAGGTTAGTGAGGGAGAAAAGCGTCAACTTAAAGATTTACAAAATAAGCATTTAAAGGCTGTTATTTTAACGGCTGATTGGTGTGGCGATGCGATGGTGAACCTTCCCATTCTTATGCGTTTTGCTGATGAAGCATTAATTGAAACTCGTTATTTAATTCGTGATGATAATCTTGAGCTGATGGATCAATATTTAACTAATGGTACAGCTCGTTCTATTCCCATTGTTGTATTTTTGAATCAAGCTGGTGAGGAAGTTGCCAAATGGGGTCCAAGGGCAGCAGAAGTACAAGATTTTGTTGAGAAGTTAAAAGAAGAATTAGAGGTGCCTACGGATAAGGAAGATCCTCAATATGATGCTGCCTTTAAATCGTTTATTCAAGGGATTACGGAAGAATTCTCAACGAATGAGGATATTTGGAAGTGGGTTAAGAGAAGTTTGTTGGATGTGCTAGCGAAGTTGAAGTAAGCTTTAGTCTCTTATAGGAAGGCCGTCGATATATACAGTCGACGGCTTTTACTATTGTATGGAAGGTAAAACATGCAAATCGTTTATGAACGAAAAGACATCAGTTAAGGAGTGAAAACATACGCTCACGTTTGTTTGTGTCATGTTGAATCTTGAATGTATTAACATGTTCAGAATTGTTCAAATTGGTTCTGGTGAAAACTGTAGCATTTGTTCTCTTTCTTTTTGTGGTACAAGTCTTCCTCCTGTAGCCCAAACGATATGGTTGGATTGAGCAACTGTCTCTGTTAGCTGATGCTTTCTTAAGTAAGTTTGAAAAGTATCAGAAGAGTGAAATCGTAATCCGTTAAAGCCAGCTGCTGCTGATGGTTCGATGAAAATATTCTCACTCTTATAGAGCGTTTGTAAGAACAGGAATAAGTGTTTTTCCGAAATGGTGAAACTACCACTTAACAAGGGTTTCATCATTTGACCGATAAAGGATGAAGGTCGTCCAACCGCTAAGCCGTCAGCTGCTGTTTGCCCAGTTAGTCCAATGTCTGTTACTGCGATTTTGTCATGTTGATTAGTCGACATGCCAAGAAGCATACAAGGTGCATTTGTTGGTTCTACGAAAAAGCAATGGACATGTGGACCAAATGCTTCTTTCAACCCGAAGGTAATTCCCCCAGGTGCACCGCCTACGCCGCATGGTATATAGACAAACAAGGGTGTTTGAGCATTAACCTCGATATTTTGTGAATGAAGTTGCTGCTTGAGATAATTCGCGGCCGTTGCGTACCCTACAAATAAATCTATCGAGTTTTCATCATCAATAAAGTGGCTTTTCGGATTGGCATCTGACTCCTGCCTACCAGCAGAAACGGCTTTGCTATAATCGTCCTTATATTCCACAACCGTAACGCCTTTACGACGAAGTAAATCCTTTTTCCAAGCTTTTGCATCGGCTGACATATGGACGATGACTTGAAATCCTAGCTGTGCACTCATCATGCCAATACTTAATCCGAGATTACCGGTTGAACCAACTTGAATGGTATATTGACTGAGTAGATTGTTCATTTGCTCGGACCCAAATAGTCGGTAGTCTTGATCAATATTTACAAGTAGTTCATGCTTAAGAGCAATTTCTTCTGCCACTTTTAATACCTCGTAAATACCACCACGTCCTTTTACAGAGCCGGCAATGGCAAGCTGATTATCTTCTTTAAGAAAAAGCTGTCCGTCAATTTTTCCTCCAAATATGTTTTGCAATTCTTTTTTCATTTGAGGTATTGGGGTTAATGGTGACTCGATAAGGCCTTGAGTTTTCATTAACTCTGGAAATTGCTCTTGTAAATAAGGGGCGAAACGAATCAACCTTTGTCTAGCTTCTTCTATTTTATCTACTGAAATTTCGTGATTTTTCTGAGTCGATGACTTTTGATAATCGGGATTTAGCCAAATTAATTCTTTTTGTGATTGTAATTGGGTGAGCGTTTGGTTATTTGTCATGTCTATCTCCTCCTCTAAAGAACTCCTCCTCTATTTTAGCAGATTAAATAGCTTTAGCCTTATGAATCGTTATAATGATCGAGATTACCACAATGATAAAAAGGATATCAAAATAGAGAAGCAACCATTTGGCTGAGTTAAACTGATGTACCATCATACCAGTCATTGCTCCCATCATGCCCCCCATAACTCCTTCAACAGTTCCACATAAGATACAAAAGCTTTCAAAGTCTTTTCCTACTAGAAAACCAATGGATAAACCGACTGTACATGCAACCATCGTAGAAAGTACGAGGTCATGTCCAAAAAGCAGACCAAATGTTAATCCAAATGCTAAACCAGCCATCATACATAAAGCCATAATCACAATGTGTAAATGTTTGGTGGAACGCGAGAGGCTTATTTTATTCTTACTGACAAAAAACATACAAATGAACGTCAAAACTGTAAGGAAGCATAAATTCCATAGTAATATCGGCAAAAATCTGCACCCCTTTCATTACAATTCAGTTATTTATAAACTATTAGGTAAGTGCAGATTTTAGACCTTAGTCAAGCATGAAGGGAAAAAGATTGCCTTTTTGTATGAAAGTTAGTTATCGGCGATAGTTTGTGCCGTGAAGTAAGTTCGTCATCCATCTTGCGATAAATGACCTTAGTAGGACAGTGCTCCCTGTTTGTTCAGGCCGACTCCTGACGGCTTTCGAGTTGTAAACGTGCCAACAGTTTGAACAGTCGCCACTACTTTCTTCTTTGTTGGTGGCTGGTGGTGTGGTGCACTGAATCTTTTTAGGAAAGATCTTGCGAGCTCATTCCTAAAAAGTGGAGGCGCTACGGCAAAGTGTGAGAATCCTCAAAACCGTTTATGGATGAAAAGCCACCAGTTAAAGATTGAAACCGTACTTATATATTTGGAGAGGACTAGTTGTAAACGTATCCACAGGTTAAGAAGTCGTAACTATCCATGAAGAGTGGCCTTTGTGCAGATACTCCGAAGTTTTGCCCCAGCATCTGCACATTAACCCTCTCTTTGTGCAGATACGCCAAGGTTTGGCCTCAGCATCTGCACATTAACCCTCTTTTTGTGCAGATACTCCAAGGTTTGAGTCAGTATCTGTACAAAGCTTAATTAATCGTTAAGTTGGCACTTTCATATAAAAGACCCTACTAAAGTAAGGCCCTTGCTTTTTCCTTAATATCCTTTTTCAAAATCAACAGCATTAATAGGTAACTGCTTATCATCCTTTAAGTATGCTTCTAGATTAGGTAAGAAAATATCTTCAATCACTCGCTCATTATAATAAGCAGTAGACCCTGAAGTATGAGGAGTAATAATTACTTTCTCCATTTCCCAAAGAGGACTACTTGTAGGCAATGGCTCAACTTCAAAAACATCCAAACCAGCACCTCTTATTTCACCTGATTCTAATGCCCATATTAAATCATCTTCTTTAACAACTGGCCCACGACCGATATTAATAAAAAATGATGACTTTTTCATCTGTTTAAAACGTTCACGATTAAAGGAATGTTTAGTCTCAGATGTCAGGGGTGTTGCACATACTACATAATCACATTGTGGCAAAACCTCATCCAATTGATGGTGGTGATACATGTTATCAATAAAGGGGGCAGATTTTCCACTATGCCTAACGCCAATAACTTTCATATTAAAGGCTTTAGATATTTTAGCTATTTCTTGACCGATAGCACCGACACCGATAATGCCAATTGTTTTCCCATGAAGCTCTAATTGGTTAAATTCATGAAACCACCTTTTATTTTGTTGGTTTCTAACATATGTATGGATATTGCGTGTCAAACTAAGCATTAAGGCGAAAACAGTCTCGGAGATCGGGTTTTTATGTACGCCATTTGCTGTAGTAAGTAATACATCTTTTTCTTTAAAAAAGTGTAAAGGATACGAGTCGACCCCAGCACTCCAGCTTTGCAGCCATTTTAGATGATTTGTTCCAACTAATCTTTCGTAAAAATCCTTTTGCCAACCAATTAATATCTCAGCTGTTTGCAGATGGTTTTCCCAAAGGCCTTGCTCTTTTCCTATAACGATGTCCCAATTTGGTAATGCATGATATAACTTATCTGCTAAATCCGTATTTAAGTTTTGCACAACTACTAATTTTCGGTTCAATCTAACCACCCTTTTTTCTTCATTGTCTATAACCATTAATTTTAGGATAAAACATAATGAATCACTTGTCACATTTTTAAGGAAAAATTATACTGAAAATAAAATGAATTTTGATATCGAAGGTGGGGTACGAGTTGGATGTGAAAGAAGTAAGAGTTGAAGAAAGTCGTTCTGTAGCGGAACTGATGGTATTACTTTGGCCCAATCATTCAGTTGAAGGGTTTACAAACGACATAGAAGAACTAATAGAAAAAGATGATGCGTCTATATATGTTGCCTTTGAAGGTAATGAATTGATTGGTTTTTCACAAGTCCAGTTAAGAAATGATTATGTCGAGGGCACAGGCTCAAGTCCTGTGGGGTATTTGGAAGGGTTGTTTGTAAAAGAAGCGTACCGACTTCAAGGTTATGCGAAAGAGTTAGTAAAAGCCGCTGAACATTGGGCAAAACAGAAAGGTTGTTCGGAATTTGCAAGTGATTGTGAACTAACAAATGAGAAAAGTTTACATACTCATTTGAAACTAGGCTTCGAGGAAGCGAACCGTATTATTTGTTTTAAAAAGAAATTATGACCAAAAACAATGACCCGGAAGATCAAGCTATCTCGAAAAGAGAGCATTACTCATTTAGTTTTACACAAAACACTGATGGCGAAGCCCGATTCCCTTCACCACTAACAAAAACGAAAATGGCGTTTTGCCCTTTGACTGTTGGCACTTGATTCAATATGATTTTGTTTCTTGCTTTGGTAGCTTTTATTACTCTTCATTCATTTATTTATTTTGTATGAACGTTGGCACTGATACTCATATGCGGAGCTTTGCTTGCCGCTACCGAAAATCATGCTCCGAGACAATCACGTGGCACTGAGCTAATCGGTACAGCCAGCGGAACACATACGTCCTATGGGAGTCTCCGCATGACTCGCCCGCTAGGTTACAGTTAATCTCAAGGTAATCATCTTCCCAAAAAGTAACTTTCATTCCTGTTGGTGATGAGTTGCTTAGTAAGTAATCATGGAAGTTTTGTATGAGAAGTGTACGAACCAAGAAGCCTGCAATAGCTAAAGCGGAGGCTCAAGCAAGGCCTGCGGAAAGCGTGCCCCTCATTCCCGCAGCGATCTTCGAAGAAGAGCACATCAGCTTTAGATAACTTTCATACAAAATCATACAAATGGATATCCATCCATATCCCCCATCTTTTCCTCAGTAATTCGGGTTTATACCACTTTTTTTCATGATTCTCCAACAAAATAAGAGCAAATGCTAATCATTCTGTAACAGCTAAGAAATATAATAAGGGTATCTAATACTTGTGCGAAAGTATTAGTTTTGTTATGTGTGAACAGGAGGTGTAACATGGCAAGTACAGCCATCCAAAAAGCGAATCGTAATCCGTACTTTGACAACTTAAAATTCTTCCTTATCTTTTTGGTTGTTATTGGTCATGTAATAAGTCCATTAAAAGGACAAGAGGACTTTTTATATCACTTATATGCTATGATTTATATTTTTCATATGCCCGCTTTTATATTGATTTCTGGTTACTTTTCTAAAGGATATAAGAAAAAAGGATATTTGAAGAAAACCTTTAAAAAGATATTAATTCCTTATTTCATCTTTCAAATCTTTTATTCCATTTTTTATTACTTAAATGGGGATAAAGCTTTACAATTTGATCTGTTTTCTCCTCATTGGACGATGTGGTTTTTGCTATCATTATTTACTTGGAATTTACTGTTATTTGTATTCGGTAAGTGGCGTTGGTACGGGCTGGCCGCTGCGGTTTTAATTGGAATGGGAGTTGGGTTTATTGAGCAAGTCGGTACATGGTTAAGCTTATCAAGAACCTTTGTATTCTTTCCGTTTTTCTTTCTCGGATTCTTATTGAAACGTGAACATATTGAGCGATTTAAGGATTATCGATATACTCCACATATCGGAGCAATCATACTAATTACTTTATTTATTATAGTCATAGAATTTTTCCCTGAAGGAGGAATACCTTGGCTATTGGGTTCCGAGTCTTATAGAGAGATGGGTAGGGGCTACGTTATCGACGCGGGAATTAGGTTTGTTCAGTATATAGCTACGCCGATCGTCATCTTTGCTTTTATGGCGATTGTACCAAAAAGGGAGTTTAGCTTTACTGTTATCGGTCAAAGAACGATGTCGATCTATTTATTACACGGTATTATTATTCAACTTATCCAAACCTTTATCGATAAAAGTACACTTTATGAATTTGCGAATAATTATGCCTTATTGGTTGGATTATCACTGATTATTTGTTTTATTTGCGGGAATTATTATTCAAAGAAATTGATACCTGTATAATAATTATAAGCATACACATTATCTACTTGTGTATGCTTATTCTTTTTTTAAAATAGGGCAGACTAAAAAAACTTCGGGTTCCAAAATATTCTGATTTAAGCTAAAATGTAATAATATATAGAAAAATAAAATAGTATGAGTTTCCGTAAGGGGAGGAGCTAAATTGAAAGTCATATGGGGTTATATTCGTCCATATCAATTTGCGATGTGGATTGCTCTGATTTTGATGTTTATCGAATTAGTGGTTGAATTAATTCATCCACTCTTATTAGCAAGAATTATAGATGATGGAATTATGCAAAATGATTTGCAGGCTGTTCTCTACTGGGGCGGCATCATGGTTGTTGTTTCCTTATTTGCCTTTATTGCTGGTATTGTCAATTCCTTCTTTGCAGGTCATGTCAGTCAAAGCACAGGTCTCGACTTACGGAATGGTATGTATGAGAAGGTACAAGCTTTTTCATTCTCGAACTTACAGAAATTTCAAACTTCATCATTGATTACACGATTGACGAATGATGTGACACAAATACAGAATACGCTCTTTATGAGTTTGAGAATCATGTTAAGAGCACCGTTATTAGTTGTCGGTGGTGTCATTATGGCACTACTTTTAAATATGCAGCTAGCGATGTTTCTAGTCCTAACGGTACCCATTCTTTTATTATTTTTAGTATTTGTTATGAAGGCAGCAGCAAAACTCTTTAAACTCGTTCAGCAAAAATTAGATGGTGTGAACTCTGTCATTCGTGAACACCTTGGTGGAATGAAGCTAATTAAAGCGTATGTGAGACGTAAACATGAGCAAAAGCGCTTTGTAGATAGAAATAAACAATTAATGGATAAAACAGTTAAAGCATTAAGGCTCTTGGAAACGACGATGCCTATCTTGTTATTTATTATGAACGTTTCTATTATCGGTATTTTATGGTTTGCTCAATCAGCCATTCAAACAGGAACGGTACAAGTAGGAGAAGTGGTAGCCATCATTAACTATGTCCTTCGAATTACGGGTGCTTTGACTGTTTTTGCGATGATTATTATGGTTTTTTCACGTGCGAAGGCATCTTCAGAACGTATCGTAGAAGTGTTAAATACAGATGTGGATATGCAAGATGGCTCACAGCAAGTGAAGAAGGCTGCTAGCAAAGAAATTATGCGATTTGATAACGTTTCTTTTCGGTATCCGGGTAATGGGGATACGGCGATTAAGCAGATTCAACTATCTATATATAAAGGTGAAACCATCGCGATTATGGGTGGAACTGGTTCTGGTAAAACAACGATGTTTCAATTAATACCAAGACTCTATGATAGCACCGCAGGAAGTATCTTAATAAATGGTATGAATGTGAAAGAGTTTCGTGTGGAAGAGTTACGAAAATCAATTGCGTATGTGCCACAGGAGGTTCTGTTATTTAGTGGTACCATTGAAGAAAATATCGCTTGGGGTCGCGAGGATGCCACAGAAGAAGAGATCCATGAAGCAGCAAAAAGTGCTCAAATCCACGAGACTATCTTATCATTACCCGAGCAATATCGAGGCCGAATTGGTCAAAAAGGTGTTAATTTATCCGGTGGACAAAAGCAGAGAATTTCAATTGCTCGTGCCCTTATTCGAAAGCCGGACATATTACTGCTAGATGACAGTACAAGTGCTTTAGATGTACAGACAGAGAAAAGATTTATGCAAGCTTTACAAAAATATGAATGTACGACGCTTATGATTACCCAAAAGGTTATAAGTGCTCAAGAAGCAGATCGAATTATATTATTAGATGATGGGAAAATCGTTGCAACGGGCAACCATAATGAGTTAGTCGAATCATCTAAACTATATCAACGAATTGTTCAGTCCCAAGAGCGGGGAGGAGTGCTTGAAAATGCTTAAAAAGTTAAAAGAGCCTTTTCAATATGAACGAATTGACTTTCGAAGAAATAAAAAAAACTCAGAGGAACATGAATCAAGCACCGCCCCTCCTCCTAAGCATCAAGCCGCGTATTCAGGAAAACCGAAAGTACAAAATGGTTACCAAACGATTAAAAGAGTTTGGAGTTATTTAGCGACTTATAAAATACAAATCATCTTTATATTACTTTTAGTCGTTATTTCATCGGCACTTGCTTTAATTGGTCCGTATATCGTTGGTAAGTCCGTTGACTTCTACTTAGTTAATCGAGAAACTAACTTTTTTGTACAAATATTGATTATTTTAGCGATTATTTATTTGTTACACTCACTTGCTTTGTGGCTACAGAATGTTTGGATGGTTGGAATTGCACAAAAAACGATTTTTACTTTGCGCACACAGCTTGTTAAACATTTACACCGTCTCCCTCTACCTTTCTTTGATAAGAGACAGCATGGGGAACTGATGAGTCGTGTAACGAATGATATAGAAAATATAAGTTCAACATTAAATAGCTCGGTTATTCAAATTTTTTCAAGTGTGCTCACATTTGTTGGGATTATAGCTGTTATGTTGTTTGAAAGTGTCTTACTAACTGTCATAACGATGCTTGTGATTCCGTTAATGTTCTTTGGTATGAGATGGATTACAAAGCGTACGTCCGTTTTTTTCAAGGAACAACAGCGTGAAGTTGGTGAAATTAATGGTTATATCGAAGAGACGATATCAGGGCAAAAAATCGTTAAAACCTTCTCACAGGAAGAGCATGTTATTCGTGAATTTAGGGAAAAAAATAAAAAGCTAAGAAAAGCGAGCTTTTGGGCACAAACTTACTCAGGATTTATTCCGAAAGTGATGAATGTCCTGAACAATTTAAGCTTTGCCTTTATCGCTGGAATCGGGGCAATCCTTGTGTTATATGATCATGTTTCAGTCGGGACTATTGTTATATTTGCTGAGTACTCAAGACAATTCACGCGTCCATTAAATGACTTAGCGAACCAATTTAATATGCTTTTATCTGCGGTTGCAGGGGCTGAGCGAGTGTTTGACATACTTGATGAAGAGCAAGAAAAGAACAAACAAGGTGCCAAACAAGTCGCAAGTCTCCGGGGGAATGTTGAGTTTAAAGACGTTGTCTTTTCATATGACTCAGAAAAGTCAACGATTGCTGGTATGAATTTTGATGTAAAAGCAGGTGAAGTGTTAGCACTCGTTGGACCTACTGGTGCTGGAAAAACAACTGTGGTTAACTTACTAGCAAAATTTTATCAGCCTGCTTCAGGTGAAATCCGGATCGATGATATGCCTATAAATGATATGGATACCGAGAGCTTGAGGAGTCAAATGGCATTTGTTCTACAAGATACGTTCTTATTCCAAGCAACGATTCGAGAGAATATTCGCTATGGAAAGTTAGATGCTACAGATGAAGAAGTGGAAAAAGCTGCGGCATTAGCTAATGCAACCTCATTTATTAACAAGTTGCCTGATGGGTTTGATACGGTACTTGCTCAAGATGGAAGTGGTATTTCTCAAGGTCAAAAGCAATTACTCTCGATTGCTCGGGCTATTTTAGCAGACCCAGCGATATTAATTTTAGATGAAGCAACAAGCAGTATTGATACCATTACGGAAATCAAAATTCAAGATGCACTCCAAGTATTAATGCAAGGAAGAACCAGCTTTATCATTGCCCATCGTTTAAATACGATTGAAAGGGCAGATAAAATTTTAGTGATAGAGAATGGAAATGTGGTTGAGGAAGGATCGCATGATGTATTGTTAGCAGCAGATGGATATTATGCCAAATTGCACGGTGCATAACGATACGATACATTATAGCTGTTCAGTTAAACGATCTTATTCGGGCTGAACAGTTTTTTTTGTAACTAAAGCGATTTTCTGTTCTTAACAAAGAACGTTCATTTGATAATCTGACACGAAATTTTGAACATTTGGAGGTTTTTTGTTATTTATGTCGAATACCCCATAACATTATGTGTGGAGGGAATTGGGGAAACCTTATGATTACGGAAATGCTATTACTTCAGGTACTCATCGTATTAATACCAGGTTTTATTATGAGTTTGTTTCAGAGCGGGAAGGATTTTAAAGCAAATAAGACGACGCTTGTTATGGCTTTGCTTCATTCGATTGTAGCGGTTATTTGTATGAGTGTTACCTATGTTGAATATGGCGTACCATGGGATTTTCGTTATATACCATTAATGTTAGGCTTCCTATATGGTGGTCAAAAGGTCGGCTGGAGCGTATTGGTTGTCATGATTGGCTATAAATTCCTTATTGGTTGGGAAATCATGTATGTTATTTCGACCGTGTTGATAGCTATAATGAGTCAACTTGTATTATTCAAGTTCAAGAAAAATCTTAGACGAATAAAAAAAGTATGTTGGTTGTTATTCTTAGTCTTGTTTGCATTACTCCTTCAATATGTATTCGCGATTCATGAAATTTTGAGCACACTCAATGACCAAACCTTCTTTTCTTTCTTTTCGAGCCATTACTTTTATTATTTTGTCACCTTCGTACTAACGGCGACGTTTTCAATGCTTCTCTATGAGATGATCCTAGAGAAGTCAAAAATTTTAGGGGAAATTATTCAAACTGAAAGACAGAATACGGTTGCTGAATTAGCAGCTTCTATCGCACATGAGGTTCGGAATCCTCTCACGGTAGTAAAAGGATTTCTTCAATTAATGAAAGAAGATGCAAAAAAAGAGGATGACATTGAATATTTTAACTTGGCATTAAGCGAGCTTGAACGAGCCGAATATATTGTGAATGACTATTTAGATTTTGCAAAACCTAAGCTAAAAAAAATTGAATCAGTAAGTGTAACAAAATGTATTCAAGAGGTTGTTAGTTTACTTAATCCAATGGCCCTCAAAGAAAATGTTGAGTTAATTACAACGTACCAAGAGGAGTTGAATATATGGACTGATCGTTACCAATTTAAACAAGTCATTATTAATTTTATGAAAAATGCCATTGAAGCCATTGATGATGACGGTAAGGTGACCGTGCATGTATGGCAAGCATCTGGTTATGTGTACATTAGAATCAGTGACACGGGTAAAGGAATGGATAAACAGCAATTAGAGAAGATTGGAACGGTTTATTATACGACAAAAAAAGAAGGAACAGGGCTTGGGACGATGATTTCTATTCAGCTCATTCACCAAATGCATGGAAATGTCTCATTTGACAGTCAAGTAGGAAAAGGAACTGATGTATATATAAAGTTACCGTTGCAAAATTAGAAGCAAAATAACCACCATTTCATACGTTCTTAGATATGAAATGGTGATTACTGTTAGGATGCTGACATAGTTGTTGATTCTGGGGACTGCTTATGGGGTGGTCTTTTTGCTTTTGGAAGTAATGAAATATTCCCAATGACAATGCCGATACTAATAATAAGTACCCCTAACCATTGAATCCAAGCCACTTGCTCTTGAAGGATGAGGATTGACATCAAAAGAGCTACTGGTAACTCAGAAGATGATAAAATCGTTCCTAGTCCAGTTCCGACATGAGGCATACCAATTGCAAAAAGCAAAGGTGGTAGTGTCACACCAAAGATTCCTAAAAATAATCCATACGGTGCAAGTGAAATAACAGTACTTGGTTCGAATAGAAAGACAGGTGGGAAGATGAGTAATGTCGTAATAAGTCCACCTGTTGCAAAGATAGCACTTCTTTGAATAGGAGGAAGTTCTGCCCCCACTCTACCACTTACATAAGCGAAGGAAGAAAAGCTTATTGATGCAAGAATCCCCCAAATTGCCCCTGATAAAGCAAGTTTTTCAAACCCGCTAGATAAGACACCTGCTGCTAAAACAGAGCCAATGATTAATAATAAGATAGCACTCATTTTATTTTTACTAGGTTTCTTTTTATCGAGTAAATATTCTAATAATGTACCTACCCAGACGAATTGAAACAAAAAGATAATGGCTAATGAGGCATCTAATGTTTGCAGCGATTGATAATAAAAAATGCCGGTTAATGCCATCGGGATACCGCCTAGGACAAGCTGACTAAATCTTTTGAAAGTTACCGTCCTTTTTTTGCTAATTAAAACGAGGAACCAAATTAGTATCGTTCCTATTATGAATTGTCCTCCTGTGACTTGTGCTAGGTTAAAGCCTTGCTCATAGGCAAGTTTGACAAAGGTGGATAAAACACCAAAGCAGGCTCCCCCTAATAAGACAGCAAGTGGATATATAAATTGCTTCATTTTTTCACCTCATTGTTATTCCTTTTAGTGTATTTGTTATGAATAATAAGTACGAGAAAACATAAAAAGCCACACATTGATTGTTTGTATCAATGTGTGGCGAAAAAAGACAGTCGTTATGTCTAACGATTTTCTTGAAAAGTCCACAAATCCCAAGTTGAATAAAATGGGTTTTGTTATTTGGTTATGTTCGATAGAAATTCTATCAATTGCTTCAGCGATTGTCAAGAAGAGTTTTTTTGTATAAAAGTTAGTACTAATTCTCATATGCGGAGCTCTAATTACCGCTATCGAAAATCATACTGAGAGATAATAACGCGGTGTTGAGCTAACCAGCTTTACCTACCACATAGCACCTTACAAGGTAAATGATGTGACTACCTCGCTTTGCCTACAACGTAGAACCACTTTTACCGAGCATGTGTTGTTATTTGTAATTGAGAATTAGCAGTACCTAGCGAGCATAACGGTAGCGAGCGACGCTCTAAGTTCGTACTAAACTTCCATCCTTATTGGTGACAAAGTGAATCGGACTTCGCCATGGAAGTTCTGGATGAGAGTGGACTAGAGGAGATATGCAGTTATACGCACATAATCATGGACATCAATTTTTATATAAACTTTCCATACTGGATTTGCAAGCTAGTACCATATTTTGTGGACTTGTCTCATATAGTGAAGTAAGAGATGCAGAGGTGAGGAGAGAAGGTATGAATCGTTTTGTGAAAGGTGCATTGTTGTTGATGTTTGCTGCTTTCTTGGGCGAGTGTCTTGAGTTTATCATCAACGTTGTTTTGGCGAAGGAGTTAGGTGAGGAAGGTTTAGGTTTGTATATGTCCATTTTTCCAACGATTGCATTTATCGTTGTCATCGCAAGCCTTGAGCTTCCTATTTCCATATCTAAATTTGTTGCAGAGAAAGAACCGATTTTTCATTACAGTATGTTAAAACATGCATTATGGTTTGCGACACTTTGTACGGTTGCTTTTACGGCAATTGCTTTATTTTTGTTTCCGTTAATTCCTGTCTTTGAAAAGTATCATCCTTTTGTGAAATGGCTGTTTATCGTCTTAATTCCTGTCATCACCTTTAGTTCCGTTGCTAGAGGGTATTTTATGGGTGCACAGAAAATGGCTAAAATAGCGGTTGCTAATTTTATACGTAGAGCGGTTCAGCTCGGGTTTTTAGTTCTCATATTCCATTTTTTTGATTTTGACCTACAGACTTCGATTTTAATAGGTTTATGTGCAGTCATCGTTTGTGAAATGGCTGTACTCGCCTATTTAATTTTAGCTTTTGTTGGACAAATGAAATCGTTTCGGAAACAACCAAGGGCTGAGATGTCGGCTAAAAAAGTAAGGAAATCATTATTGGAAGTTTCATTACCTACGACAGGGTTACGAATCTTTCATGCGGCTACGTTTGCAATAAAGCCATTTTTAATTAAAGCGGCATTGGTGAAAGCAGGTATGGCAGAGTCAATGGCCATAATTCAATATGGGAAATTAGCAGGGGTAGCGTTTACGATAGGCTTTTTCCCAGCCTTTATTGCTCACTCACTATTAATCGTACTAATTCCAACCGTTTCTGAAGCGTATAGCAAACGAAATTATGATGAACTGCACAACCTACTTCGGAAGGTTTTAATGTTTACAGGTTTTTATGGTTTCCCCATCGTGGCCGTCTTTTATTTATTTGCCGGGGAGTTAACGACTTTATTTTTTGAAAATTCACCAGCAGCTGGTTATTTACAATTGTTAGTTCCATACTTTCTCTTTCATTACTTCGTCATACCGATGCAAGCTTACTTAATTGGCTTAGGGTTAGTCAAAGATGCTTTTATTCATTCGGTCATTACAACGGCGATTTCGTTTGTGATGATGTTTATGCTTGGAGCTATGCCTGCTTTTGGCATGAGTGGTGTTATTTTAGGCATGAATATGAGTGCTGTGTTACTGACCTTCCTTCATTATGCAACGATATGTAAGAAATTAGGGTTAAGCTGGACTTTAAAAAGAGAGCAACTAGGTGATTTGCGGTAGTGTGCAGGTAAAGAAATCATTGAAGAAGGAACTAAATTCCTATTTTTGTAGAATATGAAACTCATAAAATGCTAAAATAGTTTGAAAAGGAACAAAGAGGGAAGCAGTATGATTTCTATGATGTTCGGTTATGCATTAGGTTTTTTTATTCTTATTGAAGATCCCACGTTAGCTTATGAACCTGGGTATTGGATTTGGTTAGGTATATGGAGTGGGTTTATTAGTGCGATACAGTTATTTCGATCGCAGCTGATATTAGCAACTATCTTTATTAGCTCTACTTTTTTCGCACAATTCATTCTTTTTACTTTTGAGATGATCTTGCCATGGCTTCTTTATTTATGGATTTATGCTGTCGTTTTAAATACCCTTGAACGGAGAGTGAGTTTATATAGTTTAATAGCTTTCTCTTTTGTACTCGTTATATGGCATTCAGAAGTTCCTTTTAGCCTCTTTTTTATGAGTGTGGCTAGTATGATTTTAATCCTTTCCAAGCAACAGCAAAAATGGGAGCGTTCCGCATTATTGGCTGAAAATGAGTGCCAGACTGTCCGGGCGGAATATCGACAGCTAAAAAGGCTTTTACAAAGTCAAGAAGAACAAACAAGAGCACAGGAACGAACGAGAATAGCAAGAGACATACATGATAATGTCGGGCATCAGTTGACGGCTTTAGCGATGCAGCTTGAAATGGTTGAAATGGGTGTGGAGAAAGGTCAAATAGATTATGAAGCGATTAAACAGTCGAAGCATTTAGCCACACAAAGTCTAAAAGAAATGAGATCCTCGGTACAGGCAATCCGTCATGAGGATATAAAAGGATTTGCTTCTGTACTGCAGTTAATTCGAAGACTTGAGGCAGAAAGCCATATTCAAGTGAACTTAACTACTAGAAAGGGAGCTTTGCTTGCCCCATTAACCAATGACCATATGATTACGATTTATCGCATTGTTCAAGAAGCGGTTACGAATGCAATGCGACATGCAAGAGCAAGAGAGGTTGATCTTATTTTTGAAGGGATTGCCAAACAGGCCTTTCAATTAACAATTTCTAATAAAAATGAGCATGTAAAAGTGGCTCATAGGGAAGGGTTCGGGCTATCAGCAATGAGAGAGCGAGTAGAAGCACTACAAGGTCGTCTTGCCACCTCTCAAGTAGATGAAACCTTTACAATTGCTGTCTATTTTCCCTTAAAACCAGTGTCGGAGTGAGGCGTTCACGTTGAAAAAAAGAATTTTATTAGCTGAGGATCAAGTATTAGTTAGGCAAGGCTTGAAAATGATGATTGAATATTCGGGTGATTATGTCGTTGTAGCTGAAGCGAATAACGGAAGTGAGGTGCTAGACCTCCTTCATCAGCATATCGTAGATTTAATAGTAATGGACATTAGAATGCCGATTATGAATGGGCTCGAAGCTACTAAAATCATTAAAGAAAGCTATCCGTCAATGAAAATACTGATCTTAACAACTTTTGCAGATGATGAGTATGCCCTACAAGCTTTGAGGTTAGGTGCGTGTGGATATTTATTAAAAGATGCGGACAGGCAGCGTTTATTGTATTCAATTGAGAAAGCTTTAACGGGTGGTTTAGCGTTAGATGAACAGGTTGCTGCCCAAGTAGTTCCACAGTTACTGCAACAAAAACAGGAGCGCCTCCCTTTGCCAATTCCTTTAACAGGCAGAGAGAGGTCCATTATTGTTTTAGTCGGAGAAGGAAGAAGTAATCAAGAAATCGCTGATTCTTTGTTTCTATCACTCGGTACGGTCAAGAATTTAATGAGCCAGCTATTAACAAAGCTAAACGTAAGAGATCGAACACAGCTTGCGATATTTGCTTTAAAACATGATATGAAAGTGGGCGATTAGATGAGTTGTCAGTCTGATCGCTTTTTTCATGGGGAAGCACTATAAAATGACTTAAGTCATCGAAACAAAGAGAAAACAATGACTAAATATAGTGGGAAGAGTCATAGCGATTACCTATTATATACATAAGGGTTTAAAGGGAATGTTTCAACTCCCTATAAGAAACGGGATGTAAGGAGTGTGTAGTAGATGATTGAAGTGATTAATTTGAAGAAAAGTTATAAAAAAAAGGAAGCTGTAAAAGGAATTAATTTATTTTTGGATAAAGGTGAGGCAGTAGGGTTATTAGGGCCAAATGGGGCAGGGAAATCAACGGTTATTTCATTAATTTCCTCACTTAATAAGCCGACTAGTGGTGAGGTTTTTCTTAACGGGAAGGATGTGTGGAAGCACCCACAAGATTTAAGGGAAGTGCTTGGTGTTGTTCCACAGGAAATCGCCCTGTATCATGAACTAACGGCAGAGGAGAACCTCTTGTTTTTTGCCAAAATCTATAAGTTAAACAAAGAGAAAACGAGAGTACGTGTAGAAGAGGCATTAAAGGTGGTAGGTCTTTATGAGCGGAGGAAGGACCGAGTGAAAACTTTCTCTGGAGGCATGAAACGACGATTAAATATTGCCGCTTCCATTTTACATGAGCCACAAATATTAATTATGGATGAACCGACAGTCGGAATTGATCCACAGTCTAGAAATCATATTTTTGAAATGGTGAAACAGTTACAAGAAGAACAACATGTCACAGTTCTGTATACGAGTCATTATATGGAAGAGGTTGAAGCTTTATGTGACCGCGTGTATATCATGGATCAGGGTGATGTGATTGCCTCTGGAACCATACGCGAGTTAAAGGCGATTTTATCGTCGGAGCAAACGGTTGAATTGACATTAGCCCAGCCCAATCATCACTTATTAGAGTTATTAATGGAAGATTCATCGATTAAGGTTTCGCAAAAATCTGATTTTACTTATTCACTGATTGCTCCACATACAAAAAATATCTTCCAAACGGTCATTGAACTTGCTAATACAATTGGAATACAAATCAATGCCATCCAAGTAAGAACACCAACATTAGAAGATGTATTCCTCCACTTAACTGGAAGAACGCTACGCGATTAAGGAGGAAGCTGGCGATGTTATTTACAATGATCATAAAGGATTTGAAGTTACTTCTACATGACCGTATTGAATTATTTGTCTTATTATTCATGCCACTTGCTTTTATTGGTATTTTAGGTGCAGCTCTTGGAGGTGGTGGGAATGCGAATGTATCAAATGAACCTTTGCAAATTGCGTTAGTGGATGTGCAGGGGGCTGAGGAAGCATTAATGGAGTATGAACGAAACTTAGTTGAACGGGGTTTGGGTGATACAGCCATTCAGGAATTACTTGAACAGGCACGCATACAAACGATTCCAGCTACACTACGTGAAGATGTTTTTTCTGGAGAGTTAGAATCAAGGGTCGTTCTAGAGGAATTGAGATCATTAAGTGAAGTGACTGAAAATGGGCAGTACGAGGCCGTTTTTCTCTTAGAGGAAGGTTATCACCAAGCCTATTGGGACTATCTCTATTTTCAATCAGGTTCTATGGAGCCTTTGCAAATAAAAGTCGATGATAATGAATATACGGCAAAAATCATTACACAAATGGTGGATTATTTTTTTGAACAATGGCATGTGCATATGGAAATAGCGAGCATAAATGAAACGACTCAAGACACAGTGCTCGAATTAAATGAGACATATAAAAGTGAAACAGCCTTCGCGAACCGCCTTATTTCTGGGTTTGATTACTATGCGGTTGGCATGGTGACAATGTTTGTGATGTTTGGTACTACTTTTGTAGCGAGTTATTCATTAACCGAGAAAAAATCACATCTGTTCTTGAGGTTAAGACTCGCTGATATTCCATTTTATTATTATATGTTATCGAAATGGTTAACGAGTTTTATCATTGCCTTTTTACAAGTATGCCTCATATTTACATTTTGTTATTTCGTATACGAGGTGACATGGGACCATATTGGGTTAATGTTGGTTGTTACCTGTTGTTTAAGTGTAATGATCGGTGGTCTTTCTACGGTTTTAGCGTCATTATCTTATATTTCAAATTCATATCGAACGATTCAAGCATTTTCCTTTTTGGGTGTGGCGATTTTATCATTTATTGGTGGTAGCTTCGGCTATGCACAAACACCTATAACAAAATTCACACCGAATGGTGTAGCGATGGAAGGCTACTTTATTGCGATGGTTGGAAATGGTGGGATTCATGAACTGACCCATATTTTTCCGATGGTTCTAACTTTTGTTTTTGTTTGTCTAGCGGTATCCTCGCTGTTATTAACGAGAAAGGGGGATATCCAATGAGGGCAATTATTTGGGGTGAATGGCGTCAAGTGTTAAGAAATCCAGCTTCTTTGTTAAGTTTGATTGCTTTGACGATAATTTTTGCATCATTAATGGGCAATAGTGGTGGATTAATAGGGGTTATTCCTGTATATTCAACATATTTTTCTGAGCAGGAATTAGAGCAGGCTGTGGCCCAATTAAATCGAGATGAAGCGATCGTTCAATTTGTGATTCGAGATGAAAGTAATATCAATTCAGGGCTCATCAATCAATCCTATGAGCTGGCGATTGAATTAAATGATGAGCATTATCAATTATTTGTGGCAAGAGAGACGCCATTAAAGGGTGTCGTGGAAGCAGAGCTGCAGTCTTTTTATCAGCAAAGGGATATCAGTAAGAAAGGGTATGAGATTACTCCCTATACTTCTGAAATGTATGTAAAGAGTGAAACGTTTAATAATGAACAAACAGCCCCATTTGATCAAGCGTTGCATACACTGTTTGGGATGAGCTTATTCTTTGTTGTGTACACGGTCTCTTTTTCTATTCAATCAATTTTGAATCAGAAGGAGTATGGATTATGGGATCGAATTATCCTGTCGCCGACTACTAAAACAGATATGTATGTTGGTCAAATATTGTTTGGCTTTCAAATTGGTTATGCTCAGTTACTGATTACTTATAGCATTTTTAAGTGGGTAATCGGTGTTGATTTCTATGGAGGCTTCTGGTGGGTGTTGGTCGTGATCGTTCCATATGTTGCTGCACTCGTATCGCTTGGAGTACTTCTAAGTGGTTTAGTTACGAACTTAAGGCAAATGAATGGAATCATTCCCTTTGTATCTGTCAGTATAGCGATGCTAGGTGGGGCTTTCTTTCCGTTAGATATCGTTTCAGCAGAGTGGATCTTATGGTTGTCAAAAATATCCCCGATCACGTATGGGCTTGAAATGTTAAAAGGAGCTACCGTCTATCAATGGAGCTTGGAGCAATTTTTATTACCTGCATCGATATTATTTGGAATGAGTGTCTTATTTATGGGACTTGGCTTGAACCTAATGGAAAGGCGTGCTGAATATAAAAAGAGTTAAGTAAACATGAAGTAATTGAGTGTTTCATAGAAATAGAGGGAGGGAAACCTTTCTCTTTTTTATTTTGCATAATGTCTTTTAGAGGCACGGTTTATATAGGAGGGGTTTGATGAGTGATTGGCAAAAGAAGGATGAAAAATATGTTTGGCATTCGATGAAACCGTATCAACCGAGTGGGACGATGGTGGTGAAAGAAGCGAAAGGTGTGTGGGTAACGACAGACAGTGGAGAGAAATATCTAGATGCAATGTCTGGTTTGTGGTGTGTCAATATTGGTTATGGAAGAGAAGAGTTGGCTGATGTAGCGGCAAAGCAAATAAAGCAATTAGCCTATTACCCATTAACGCAAAGTCACCCTATGGCGATTAAACTCGGAGAAAAACTTAACGAGATGTTAGATGGGGAGTACGTTATCTATTTTTCTAATAGTGGCTCTGAGGCGAATGAAACGGCTTTTAAGATCGCACGGCAATATCATCATCAACGTGGAGAAGCGAGTAGACATAAGATTATTTCACGCTATCGCTCTTACCACGGTAATACATTGGCAACATTAGCTGCCACGGGTCAAGCGGAACGTAAATATAAATATGAGCCTTTAGCGAATGGCTTTTTGCACGTTACACCACCTGATGTGTATCGTAATGAACCTAGGGGAGGAACAGGAAGAAAAAGGTATGAGGTGCGAATGATAGAGGATATGATCCGTTGGGAAATGCCAGAAACGATCGCGGCATGTATAATGGAACCGATTATTACAGGTGGAGGAATTCTTATGCCACCTGATGATTATTTAGCGTCGGTTGCGGAAGTGTGTACGGAAAATAATGTGTTGCTTATTGTTGATGAAGTCATTTGTGGCTTCGGCCGTACAGGTAAAGCATTTGGCCATATGAATTATGATGTGAAACCAGATATTGTGACGATGGCAAAAGGACTCACAAGTGGGTATTTACCTTTAGCTGCAACAGCAGTCAAAAAAGAAATTTATGAAGCGTTTGCTGGGACTGAACCTTACGATTATTTTAGGCATATTAATACATTCGGTGGCCATCCAGCCTCATGTGCTGTCGCATTAAAAAATATTGAAATCATGGAAAAAGAGCAGCTTTTTGAAAGATCCGAAAAAATAGGAGAATGGTTAAAACAGCAACTTGTAGAAAAGCTAAATGAGAATCGCTTTGTCGGAGATATTCGTGGTAAAGGACTATTGATAGGTATTGAATTAGTAGAGTCAAAGGAAAGTAAAAAGCCTTTAGCGGTGTCCTACTTAAATCAGATTATTGCATCATGTAAAGAGAAAGGCCTCTTAATTGGAAAAAACGGAGCGACCGTCGCCGGTTACAATAACGTGTTAGCCATTGCTCCACCCTTAACGATTACGAAAGAGGAATGTGCATTCCTTATAGAAACGGTTATGGAAGCCATTAATCAATCAACCACATCAAGCTGAGTTGACAAATCTAACGTCAGAAGCCCCCTCATTAAATGGAAGAGAGGGGCTTTTTCTATTGGAATGAAAGCAGAAAAGGGAGGGGGGACTCGAGGGAAGGTGGGATAAGGCTGAGGTGTTGTAGGGAAGACGTGAAGCAACAACACGTCAGGTGAAAAAGGCCGAGTTGTTGTAGGAAAAGTGGGAATAGCGGGGTTGCGGTCTGAAAAAGAGAGAGGAAGCCCGAGCAAACGCTGAATCGCGGGGTTGCGAGCAGAAAAAGAGAGAGGAAGCCCGGGCAAACGTGGAATCACGGGGTTGCGGTCTGAAAAAGAGAGAGGAAGCCCGAGTAAACGCCGAATCGCGGGGTTGCGAGCAGAAAAAGAGAGGGGAAGCCCGAGCAAACGCCGAATCGCGGGGTTGCGAGCAGAAAAAGAGAGAGGAAGCCCGGGCAAACGCGGAATCGCGGGGTTACGAGTGGAAAAAGAGGGGGGAAGCCCGAGCAAAAGCCGAATCGCGGGGTTGCGAGCAGAAAAAGAGAGAGGAAGCCCGAGCAAACGTGGAATCACGGGGTTGCGAGTGGAAAAAGAGAGAGGAAGCCCGAGCAAACGCGGAATCACGGGGTTGCGAGTGGAAAAAGAGAGAGAAAGCCCGAGCGAACGTGGAATCACGGGGTTACGAGTGGAAAAAGAGGGGGGAAGCCCGATTCATTTTGCCACAACACAGATATAAGAAGTAGCGAAATCTCAAACAGTACAAATAAAAGCTAGTTTGATTTGAGGCAAAAAAGGAAACATAACGAATATAGGTATTTTTTTGTTGACTTAACTTGTATAGGCAAGTTAAAATAATGTCGAATCATAAACTTGTATATACAACGAATTGATTATTTTTTAAGCGATATGAAAACGTTCACAGGGGAGGATATTTATGAGCGATCCTAAAAAAGCTTCTAAAGAGATTCTTGAAGCAATAGGCGGAAAAGAAAATATAGATTCAGCTACACATTGTGTAACGAGATTACGCTTTGTTTTACATGATGAATCAAAAGTAGATAAGAAAGCATTAGATCATGTTGACGTTGTAAAAGGGACATTTGCTACGGACGGACAATTTCAAGTAATTATAGGTCCGAAAGTAGTCGAGCAAGTCTATAAAGAGTTAGCACAAGAAGCAGATGTAGAAGAGGTTTCTAAAGATGAAGTGAAAGCAAAAGCTTCCAAAAAAATGAACCCTCTTAAACGAGCAATCAAAACATTAGCGGACATATTTATCCCTATTTTACCAGCCATTGTTACAGCAGGTCTCTTGCTTGGAGTTAACAATATATTAACGGCTAATAACATTTTTGGTGAACAATCACTTGTAGAAATGTACCCACAATGGGCTGATTTTGCTAACATTATCAATTTAATAGCTGCTACAGCCTTTGATTTCTTACCAGCGCTAATTGGTTGGTCGGCAGTAAAGAGGTTTGGTGGAAACCCACTGTTAGGGATTGTCTTAGGACTTATTCTAGTTCATCCAAATCTATTAAGTGCTTGGTCTTACGGAGAGGCTTTAGAAGCTGGAGAAGTACCTTATTGGAATTTATTCGGTTTAGAGATTGCCCAGATGGGTTATCAAGGACAAGTCCTTCCTATTTTAGTTGCAGCGTTTATATTAGCTAAAATTGAAATATGGTTGAAGAAAAAAGTACCAGAAGGTTTTCAGTTATTAATCGTTGCACCAATCGCTTTACTTGTTACTGGATTTCTATCTTTCTTATTAATTGGACCCGTTACATTTTCAATCGGTAACTTTATAACGGATATATTTGTTTGGGTATTTGACAACGTTGCCGCTTTAGGTGGTTTATTATACGGATTATCCTATGCACCACTCGTTATTACAGGAATGCATCACACATTCCTTGCAATCGATGTGCAATTAATTGGTACCATTGGCGGTACTTTCTTATGGCCAATCCTTGTTTTATCAAATATTGCCCAAGGATCAGCCGCATTAGCCATGGCATTTTTAGTCAAAGATGAAAAAATTAAAGGTTTATCATATACCTCTTCAGTATCAGCGTACCTAGGAATTACAGAGCCGGCTTTATTTGGAGTGAATTTAAGATATCGCTTTCCGTTTATAATGGCGATTATTAGTGCCGCTCTAGGTGGATTGTGGATTTCATGGAATGCAGTTATGGCCAATTCTATTGGTGTAGGTGGTCTACCAGGAATCTTTTCAATTGTAGTCGAACAATGGGGCGTTTTCTTAATTGGAATGTTAATCGCCTTTGTCCTTCCATTTGTCTTAACTTATCTATATGGAAAAACACGTAAGATCACAGATTAAAATGAAAGGTCATTAGTTGCAAAACTAGTGGCCTTTTACCAATAAACTCTCCATTAATAAAATGAAATTCAAAACTTTAAATTGGCTGGCTTTGACTGTGTACTACAAGTAACTGCAAATTGGGTTTTTACTTTTTATTTGCATGAATGTTGTAAGAGTTTTTTGAACTTAAGAATTAATAGTAACCCAGCGGAGCAAGAACTTCGGTAGCTGCGATTAACGCTCCGCAATAAAGCTTTAGATAATTTTTATAAACGAAAGGGGATCATAACAATGAATGAATGGTGGAGACGTTCGGTCGTCTATCAAATTTATCCGAAGAGTTTTAATGATACAACAGGTAGTGGTCAAGGAGATATACAAGGAATTACTGAGAAGCTAGATTACTTAAAAGAGTTAGGTGTTGATGTCATCTGGCTAACTCCTATTTATGCCTCACCCCAAAATGATAATGGCTATGATATTTCTGATTACTATTCAATAGAACCTGAATATGGCACGATGGCTGATTTTGAAGAACTTTTAGAGGAAGTTCATAATCGCGATATGAAACTGATTATGGATTTAGTTGTTAATCATACCTCGACAGAGCATCAATGGTTTCAAGAAGCAAAGAAATCAAAGGATAATCCTTACCGTGATTATTATATATGGAAAGATCCCGTCCAAAGTAAAGAACCAACAAATTGGCAATCAAAGTTTGGTGGCTCTGCCTGGAAATATGACGAAAAGACAGACCAGTATTATTTGCATTTATTCGATCAAACTCAAGCGGATTTAAATTGGGAAAATGAAAAATTACGAAAGCATGTTTATGAAATGATGCATTTTTGGTTTGACAAAGGTATTGATGGTTTCCGATTGGACGTCATAAATTTAATTTCTAAGGACCAGAGTTTCCCGAATGAAACCGATCCGAATAAAGATGGGAGAAGGTTTTATACAGATGGGCCAAGGGTTCATGAGTTTTTACAGGAGATGAATCAAGAAGTATTATCCAAATATCAAACAATGACAGTCGGTGAAATGTCGTCAACAAGTATAGAACATTGTATTAAATACTCCAATCCAAAAAGAAATGAATTAAGCATGACTTTTAATTTCCATCATTTAAAGGTCGATTATCGAAATGGTCAGAAATGGGAATTGGCACCTTTTGATTTTGCACAGCTCAAACAGATTTTATCGACGTGGCAAGTTGAAATGGCAAAAGGTGGAGGGTGGAATGCTTTATTTTGGTGTAATCACGATCAGCCTCGAGTTGTAAGCCGTTATGGTGATGATAAAAAATATCATCACCAATCAGCAAAAATGCTTGCGACGGCCATTCACCTCATGCAAGGTACACCGTATATTTATCAAGGTGAGGAAATTGGTATGACGAACCCTGGTTTTACTTCGATTCAAGATTACCGAGATGTTGAAACATTAAACGCCTATAAAGCTTTGTTAGCTGAAGGTAAAAGTGAAGAAAGGGCAATTGAAATCATCCAAGAGCGTTCACGCGATAATTCAAGAACACCGATGCAGTGGTCAGATGAAACAAACGCAGGTTTTACTTCAGGAACGCCATGGATAGGTGTATCAAAGAATTACCGTGATATAAATGTTGTACAAGCTTTGAAAGATGAAGACTCGATCTTTTATCATTATCAAAAACTAATACAAATGCGTAAAAAGTATGATATTATCACATATGGGGATTTCGAAATAGTAGACGAAGATAATGACCAGATATTTGCGTATATTCGAAAGTACGGGCAGCAGAAACTATTAGTTATTAATAACTTTTATGCTGAGAGAGTCATGTTTGAAGTGCCCAAAACTATCAGCCGTGGTCATGCTGAGCTACTATTAAACAACGATGAATTAGTACCACCTTTTGGTGAGACGCTAACGTTAGAGCCATATCAATCCGTTGTTTACTTGATTGAGGGCTAAAGATAGAAAAAGGTGAGACTATTGAAGCGTAATAAGTTCAATTTTATTTATGAACAGCTTAAAGAAGATATTAAAAATGGTAAATATCGAGAAAATGAATATTTACCTTCTGAACATGAGCTGGTCGAACAGTTTCAGGCTTCCCGTGAGACGATTAGGAAAGCATTAAAAAACTTATCAGAGTATGGGTACATTCAAAAGATTCAAGGTAAAGGTTCCTTAGTATTAAAAAATGCAAAGATTGACTTTCCAGTCACTGGATTAGTAAGTTTTAGAGAACTTGCTCATACGATTGGAGGAAGTGCGAATACTGAGGTCATCACACTTGAAGAAGCAGACATGATAGAACCGTTAAGAAATGCTCAGGTGGATGAAGATGAGAAAGTGTGGAAAGTGGTTAGGGTTAGAGAAATTGATCATGAGCGCATTATATTAGATAAGGATTTCTTAATAAAAAGTTATATTCCCGTATTGAACATGGAACAATGCAAGCAATCTATTTATAAATATGTAGAAGATGAATTAGGGTTAGTCATCAGTTTTGCCAAAAAAGAAATTACCGTTGAGGAAATCACAGAGGAAGATGCTGAGCTTTTGAACATGGGACATTATCAAAATATCGTTGTGGTAAGAAGCCTTGTTTACCTTGAGGATGCTAGTTTATTTCAATATACGGAGTCTAGACACCGTCCTGATAAATTCCGCTTTGTAGATTTTGCAAGACGCCAAAAATAGAAGAGAGCAGCTATTGAATCTGTTTTTCAGATGCATAGCTGCTCTTTCATTATTTAAGTAAGGATTATCGCATTTAATATACGTAAGTAATTAGAAAATAAAATAATTAGGCAGGAACTTTGCCATTAAGGGGAACTCATTTTTATTGAAGGGATAGTAAAAAATTGGTCTTTTAGTGGGGGGGAATGGAGAAGTAGATGAAGGATTTGCAGTTATTTTGTTACATTATATTTGTCTGTGTAACATTCTTGTAATATAAATGGAGATGAAAAGACCTATCTCTTTAATGAGGAGATGAAAAAAAGACTAGTAAATTGCCACTTTTAATTAGTGAGTACCTTATAAAATAAGGGTTTGATAGATTATTTCAAAAATATAATTGTTACAATAATAGCGTTTATTGTAACATTAGAAATATAAATGTAACACTACTAACATATCATTGTCATTTTTTGATGATATACTTCAAATCGTGAAGGAAAATTAAAAGATTTATAAGGATTTTGTCGTATTACATATAAGTAAGTCGTAAAGAGGAATCACATACATATTAATTAAAAGGTAGGGGTACATATGCGTAAGCAAAAGCATTTAATCTTGAGCACGGCTATTATCTTAGGTTTATCAGGTGTATTTGCGTCAACAACTTCAGCTAACACAGACCTAGACAGAATTCAAGCAGAACGTGACACGATTCAAAGCGAAATTGCGAAGCAAAATGAGCAATTAACGGATTTAGAAAAAGAAATCCAGCAAATAAATGAACAAATTGAACGTGTAGAGCAAGCTATTAAAGACAACGAGAAAATGATTAAAGACACAGAAGAAGCTATTGCGGTAGCTGAATCTGAAATTGCTGAGTTAGAAGAAGAGATTGCTATTTTAGAAGAGCAAATCGAAGCACGTTTTGACTTATTAAAAGACCGTGCCGTTTCTTACCATCAAAATAACTCTAATTCTAGTTTCTTAGAAGTTGTTTTTGGTTCTACAAGCTTTAGTAATTTCATTGAGCGTGTAGTAGCAATGACAAAAATCGCTGAGGCTGATAATGCCATTATCGAGCAACTAGAAGAAGACCAGGCGAAAATTGAAGAGGCACGTGCTGAAGTAGCTACTAAGCTAGGTGAATTAGAAGACAAGCAAGTAGAGCTTGAAGGTATGAAGCATCATATTATCGAGCAACAAGAGCAGAATGAAGCTTTAAAAGCTGAGGTTGAAGAAAAGGTTGAACTTGCCGAAGCAGAAAGAGATGGTTTAACTGCACAAGATAGTGAACTTGCTGCAAGAGCGGCAGATATCGAAGCACGTCAAAACCAAGTCGTTGATCGTTCTGATTCTGTCTCTTTAACATCAGCATCAAACACAACAGCTGATACATCTTCTAATACAAATAGTCAATCAGCTGTTTCAACTGGAAATGGAAACATTCAAATTGCCATGGATGCAGGTAGAAAATACATTGGTAATTCTGTTTATGTATTTGGTGGAGGACGTAGTGCTTCAGATATTGCTAACGGACGTTTTGACTGTTCAGGATTTGTGGCATGGGCAATGAGGCAAGCAGGCTATCAAGTACCAGCTTCTACAGATGGATTACGTTTTGCTGGACAACAAATTGCAGCGGGTGATAGACAGCCAGGAGATTTAGTTTTCTTTAATACTTATAAAACAGATGGACATGTTGGTATTTATTTAGGAAACAATAAATTCATTGGCTCTCAAAGCTCTACAGGTGTTGCGATTGCTGATATGTCAAGTGGTTACTGGAAAAATACATTCAGTGGGCGTGTTGTACGCGTACATTAATAGCTTATTCATAAAGGCTTACTTTCAATTAAGAGAGTAAGTCTTTTTTTGATTCTTTAATAAGTGATAACTGAGTATGTAAAAGCATTTTGTTGTTTCATGTATACCCGTGGAATGATGTTTTAAACATGAAGTTTTTATATGTTCAATAGCGAGAAAACTCGAAATGATCACCAAGAATAGGTATAATGGGTATAACTTATTGATGGGAGGAAGAGCTAAAATGGCCAATGTTTTTGATTTTACCGTACAAGCTCCAAATGGAGAAGAGGTCGCTCTAGAGCAATATAAAGGAAAGGTACTTTTGATTGTTAACACGGCAACAAAATGTGGGTTAACACCGCAGTTTAAAGGTCTTGAGCATTTGTATCAATCCTATAAAGAAAAGGGATTAGTTGTACTAGGCTTTCCATGTAACCAATTTATGAACCAGGAGCCACTATCAAATGATGAGATGGTAGAAGCTTGTCAATTAAATCATGGTGTTAGTTTCCCGTTACTTGCCAAAATAAAAGTAAATGGCTCGGAGGCAGAACCTTTATATAAACACTTAAAAAAGGAGCAAAAAGGTGTCTTAAGCTCAGAAGTTAAATGGAATTTCACCAAATTCCTAATAAATAAAAAGGGCGAAGTAGTAGAACGTTACTCACCTCAAACTGAGCCAGAAAAGCTAGAAGCAAAAATCCAAGAATTATTAAAGGGCTAAAATAAATAATCAAATGCCCACAACAAAAAAAGAAGATGTTTGATACATTACTTGATAGCTTTTGGTTAAATGAGTTTTTACATCTGCCATTAAGTTAAGGTTGATGGATGAACGTTGAAACCGAGAACTAGTAGCGGTAATTAAGGCTTCGCACATGAGGTTTAGTTAATTTTCATACAAAACCCACATGGCGAAGCCCCGTTCACTTCGCCACCAACAAACACGAAAGTGGCATTTGCCTTTAACTGGTGTCTGTTCATCCACTTTGTTTTTGTTGTTGTTATTGTTTTTATTTTAATTGATGTTAGTACCCGGCGGAGCATAATTTTCGGTACGGGAAGTAGAACTCCGCACCTAATCAGTAGTATCACTTTCATACAAAATATTAGAGTTGTAACGGACTAAAGCGACTGACAAGTTCGGCAGCTCTGAATTTGTTTAGAACTTTAATTTAAGAAAAAAGGAGGGATGACCATGTATTCCAAAAAAGGACTGTTAGAAGAAGCAGAGACTTTTTTACATAGCTGTTATCAAGAATTATCCTTTCAATCCAAAGTACTCAATGACAGATTAAGCGAAGTACAGCAACAAATACATCAAGAAGGAACATATACACATACATACGAAGAGTTAGCACATGGAGCAAAAATGGCCTGGCGAAACAGTAATAAATGTATTGGTCGGTTATTTTGGGATTCCATGCAAGTGCGTGATGCAAGAGATGCGGTATCTATCGAAACAGTATTTGCTGAAATATGGGAACATATTAAAAGCGCAACAAATAACGGGAAAATCTTGCCGACGATAACGGTTTTCCAACCGGAAACAAGTAGACATTCTATCAAAATCTTAAATCACCAACTTTTTCGATATGCAGGATATGAAACAGAACTTGGCATAATTGGAGACCCAGCCTCTATAGAATTGACAAAAGTTTGTTTAGAGTTAGGTTGGCAAGGGAAACAACAACCATTTGAATTATTGCCTATTGTTGTTCAAATAAGTGATAAGCTATATTTTAGAGAGATTCCCGAAGGTTTAGTTCTTGAAGTTCCGATTGAACACCCGACCAATCCATTATTCGAAGAGTTGCAATTGAAATGGTATGCTGTACCTATCATTTCTGATATGGTATTAGAGATAGGTGGTATTCGTTATCCATGTGCACCCTTTAATGGTTGGTATATGGGTACAGAGATTGCCGCACGAAATTTTGCTGATCCATGTCGATATGATCAATTAAGTCGTGTTGCTGAATTATTTCATTTGGATCAAAGTAGAGAAAGTCATTTGTGGCGCGATGAAGCATTAGTTGAATTAAATAAAGCTGTTCTATTTTCCTATAAAAAATTTGGAGTAAGTATTGTTGACCATCATACTGCAGCTAAACAGTTTAAACGATTTGAAGAAAGGGAAGCGAAAGCAAACCGTGAGTTAACCGGTGATTGGACTTGGCTCATTCCACCTCTATCGCCAGCGACAACTCATATCTTTCACCAACAATACAAAAATAAAATCGTCAATCCAAACTACTACCGGGAAGACGAACTTGTGTGAGCAATGACGAGCTAACTTCACGGCACAAACTATCGCCCATAAGTAACTTTCATACAAAAGATACACTAAAGGATGAAGAACATGAGTATATTACATGTAGAAGGATTAACAAAATCCTATGGAGACAAAGTACTGTTTGAAAATATATCATTTACACTTGATGAGCAACAACGAATTGGCCTTATTGGACTTAATGGCACTGGGAAATCCTCACTCTTAAAAGCTATTGCACAGCTTGAACAAGCTGACAAAGGAGAGTTTAAACACGCAAATGATTTTAAAGTCGAATATTTAGCTCAGCAGCCAGAACTTGATAGTCAACTAACGGTTCTAGAACAAATTTATTATGGGGATGCTCCTATTATGGTCACCCTTAGAAAGTATGAACAAGCCTTGATTAATTTAGAGGCACAAGAAAATGAAAAAAACTTGTCTGCTTTAATGAAACAACAGCAAAAAATGGATGAACTAGAGGCATGGGAAGCGAATACGATAGCTAAAACAGTCTTATCAAAATTAGGTATTCACAATTTTGATCAAAAGGTAAGTCAACTTTCTGGAGGTCAAAAGAAACGAGTAGCTATAGCCAAAGCCCTCATAAACCAGGTAGATTTATTGTTGCTAGATGAACCAACAAACCATTTAGATAATAATACGATAGAGTGGCTAGAAGGGTTTTTGGGTCAATACAAAGGTACTTTTATCGTCATTACACATGACCGCTATTTCTTAAATCGTGTCACGAACCAAATTTTTGAGCTCGATCATGGACGTTTGTTCCGGTATGAAGGCAATTATGAGGTCTATCTAGAAAAAAAAGCAGAGCGCGAAACATTAGAAGTACAGCATGAGGCAAAAAGACAAAATATATTAAGGTGCGAGTTAGCATGGCTACGGCGAGGAGCGAAGGCAAGAACAACGAAACAAAAAGCTAGAATAGACCGAGTACATGATTTGAAAGAGCAAGGCTTTAAAAGAGAGCAACGTGATTTTGATTTTTCTATCGGTTCTAAACGTTTAGGAAAAGATGTCATTGAACTTAAGTCAATTAGTTATGCAATTGATCAAAAGCAGCTATTATCTAACTTTGATTACTTACTAGTAAAAGGACAACGTTTAGGGATTATCGGTCCTAATGGTAGCGGGAAATCAACTTTATTAAATATAATGGCTGATAGACGTAAGATCAATTCAGGCGAAGTTATAGTTGGTGAAACCGTCGATATCGGTTATTATACACAGGAAGATGAAGAGATTAATGGAGAGCTAAAAGTCATTGAATATATTAAACAAGTAGCTGAAATTGTCTATACAAAGGATGGAACGATTATAACAGCAGAGCAAATGCTTGAACGCTTTTTGTTTCCACGTTCCATGCAATGGACGTATATTCACCGTCTATCAGGTGGGGAGAAGAGACGCCTGTATCTACTTAGAGTTTTAATGGGAGAACCGAATGTGCTCTTTTTAGATGAACCTACAAATGATTTAGATACGGAAACATTATCTGTTTTAGAAGATTATTTAGACCAATTTCCAGGTGTTGTTGTAACGGTATCCCATGATCGATATTTTTTAGACCGAGTTGTTGATCAACTTCTAGTCTTTGATGGTCATGGTCATGTTTCATCATTCTATGGAACCTATAGTGATTATTTAGAAAAAACGGATGTAGAGAAACAACAAGTTATCGAGGAAAAAAAACAAGTATCCAAAGCTATTGAGGTAGATTTGAAGAAAACGAAAAAGAAGCTTTCCTATAACGAACAAAAAGAGTGGGAAACCATTGAAGGTAAAATTGAGTCGCTAGAAACAGAGCTGCTGGAAATTGAGCAAAAAATTGCTGTGGCTGGTAGTGATTACACGGTGATTGCGGATTTATTAGAGGAGCAAAAACAAAAAAACGAACAGCTTGAAGCAGCGATGGAGCGGTGGGAGCAGTTATCAATACTTATTGAGGAAATCAATGCTAATTCTTAATAAAGGCTGTTCGTCTAACGGAAATTATGTTACAATGTAAAAAAATATAAGAACCACTAGGGGTGTCTTTTGACTGAGAGAGGCGAATGCCTTAACTCTTAGAACCTGATCTAGTTTAAACTAGCGTAGGGAAGTGGTAGACGGATTTTGTTAATTAAGTATGCCTTAATACGTTTATGACAAATGACATCTCCTTGTGGTTAATTAAAGAGGGGATGTTTTTATTTTGGATAGAAAAAGATTATATCTCATGATTGAGATTGCGATTATGGCAGGTTTGGCAACGGCCTTAAGTTTTGTAAAAATCAACGCCTTATGGGCAAATGGTGGGTCCATATCTTTTGAGATGATTCCGCTATTTTTAGTGGCATTTCGCCATGGTTGGAAGGTAGGGGTGTTAACGGGGTTAATAGCTGGTTTTACTGGTTTATTATCGGGAGCTAGTATTTTCCATCCGATTCAATTTGTATTAGATTATCCAGTTGCTTTTGCATTAATTGGTCTTGCAGGTGTATTTGTAAGGAAGAGGCAAGTTCCTAATTTATCTGTTATTGTGTTAGGAATATTACTAGGGACATTATTACGATTCATGGCACATTTCACTTCAGGTGTCGTTTATTTTGCAGAATTCACACCAGATGGCTGGAATGACTATATTTACTCAGCTGCATATAATGCTTCTTATCTTGTCCCACAAATGATTATTACACTCATTCCACTTTTAATCATCTCAAAGAATTATCCACAGTTTTTTAAAGTAAAACCAACTTTATAAAAGCAAAAGGCTCGTAAGTGATTGAATTCAACCGCTTACGAGCTTTTTTTATGCATAGACATGACATCTTGCTTAAATACTTTAAGAGAAAAATCAATGATTGTATTTATTTTTCGATAAAACCAAATGGTCGGAAGATTGCTTTTGTGCCAATATATTCCCAAATGATTGTGTTATCTGTAGAGCTGCCGTTATCATGTCTAGGACCCAAGTCGCCACTTATTCCAGCTTTTATGCATTTGTATATTTGGTTTTGATAAAAAATAATATCGTTCATCTCATAGGAATGGTTAGGGTGCCATTCTTTTTGACTAGCAATTCCTGATTTTATACAAACCCAACCGACATAACCTCCAGGCATCGGATTTGCATGATAAATGATATCAGTAATTTGAAAGCTACCTGAGAATGGTTCGACAGGACTATGTGTAACAGGATCATAGGTAATTAAAAGGCGTTCAGGATTTGGAGGGTGGAAACCTATAAGATCGTTATTAGAGAAAATAAATGCTATTAAGCTTTTTTGATGATTATAAAGGGGAAGAGCGATTGTTGGCTGAGCACTTGAATTTTTAATGGTACAATGTTTAAAAGCAACTTTCAAAACGGATGGCACTACGGTAAAGTTTGTTCGAATAAGAGATTGGAAAGTAGGGTTTTCGATGTTTATGTGAGAGTTTTTTATTTCTACGATACCGAAGCCTTTCTCTCTATTAATGTCAGTAACGAGTAGTTGATTAATGGAAACTAATTTAAAATCACATTTATTCACAAAGATATTCGGATGCTCATTTTCGGAATTAATATTACCAATATTTAATCCACTATTTATGAAGGAACTGTTAGATACAGTAACTATCCGTTGTTTTTGGTTATAGATATGGTTTTTTATTTGACATTCCTCAAAGGTTGCGTGGTTAAAAGCGACTTTTTCTACTAAACTTCTACTTTGACGTGTTGAACTATTAATGATTATATTTTTGTAGTAACACCTATAATGCTCATAAGATTGAAAAATTATTTCTCTTTGTTCACCCTTCATTTCAAAACTACATTCTTCTATTTTGTTAACAATTAATTGACTAATACCTTGATAAAAGCTTGAATAACTAATATGATTCCCTCGAAAAACGGAGCGATTAGAATCTTTTAGAATGATATTATCGGGTTCAATAAAGGAATTCCCAGTTACAAAGACATCATAATGATTTCCTACTAATTGAGTTGTACCACCTTGGAAATAATTATTTCTTATATACACGTGTGAATTTTCAAAGTTGGCATCCATTAAGCCAACCGTATTTTTGCAGTTATATATATAGTTGTTGGAGATTCCTGCATAAGCAGTCGTATAAATATTAATAGCGATAGAGTTGACATTATAAATATGATTGTGCTCGATTTGGATCGAATAACAGCCAATTAATATCCCGTGGTTTGTATTATAGATAAGGTTATTTCGAATCACACAATGATCGCCATAAAAGTCTTCTTGGTTAATGCCATACCTAGTTGAGTCAAAAAATAGAGGCTTCCCATCGTAAAAATTGAATCCATTATCTCGTATTATATTGTGCTGAATGACATTATAATTGCCACCTAACGTAATTCCACCTCTATGTCCATTATAAACTTCATTATGCTCGACCATATTATAGCAAGGGATTAAGCCCCAACCTATTGTTATATTCATATTTTTTGCTGGGTTTGTTTCATTGAGGAATTCTAATCTTATTTTTTGAGCACCTATTGGAATCGTAATAGGCGTATACACTTTTCTTTTAAATAACGAGCGAATATAGTCCTCTTTTTCTGAATAAAAGTGAATGTTCACGACTTTAGTGTTAATTGAAGTGTGTCTCACATAACCGAAACCACTAATGATAAAAGAGTTAAATTGGCCGTTATCAATCGTAATAAACCGTGATGTTAAGTTTTGAGTGGAATGAAAAAGGTTTCCTTTGTTATCAACCGCATGTTGGGTCAAATTCATGTTAAACTCCGTTAATGTCCTGGCAGCATCACTTCTAATAGATATATTGTCGCCCATATAATCACGAATCGTACAATGCTTAACAGAGCAATGATTACTTCCGCGTTTTAGAATTACCCCATAGGATTGCTCTTGTCTTCTTTCATTATCAGATAAAAAGCTACGGTCGGCCTTGCAGCCAATGATTGTACCACCTAACAGATGTGAGTTCGTTACATGATCAAATGTAAAACTATTACCTATAAAATTATAGAAGTCATTTCCTGACCTTTGATCAAATGGAGAACGTTGATCAGAGTCATAAATCACTTTAAATGTCGACCGATTCAAATGAAAAGTCATGTGACTATGAAGTTCAATCGTTCTAGGGTAACAAATCGCGTAGCTTCCTTTAGGCATGGCAACATGGGTGTAACCTTTTAAGGAAGCTTCTACTAAAGCAGCATTAATTCCCTGAATGTTAGTATCTGCCATTTCAAAATCGGCTTGAGTATATGGTTTATTTGGTATTCCTTCTGTAATTCCCCAAGTTACTAAATCGATTACATAAGAGTTAGAGACAGGCATGATATCAGTCTTATCGATTTTAGAACTTAGAACATCTTCTAAATGAGTAATATCCTGAATGGCGTGGTGGTGTATTTTTTCCGATTTATTATTTAAAGAATCTTTAAATTCTCCGATCAAAAGTTCTAAGTCATTGATATCAACTTTTGCAGCTAATAAATGTTCTAGCAGTTCATCTTTAACATAGGGTTCCAATGCTTGTGGGTCAATTTTCGTGTGAATCATATCTACTAATTCTGAGTCATCGTAAATGGATATCTCTATGCCATTAACATTTAAATGACCATTTAAAGAAGAGGGGGATATGTGATCACCTTTGTTGCTTATAAGAATGTTACCCGAATCGCTTCCAATGAACAGTTCGGTAGTGTCAATACAAAATCCAAATTCCCCCACGTCTAATATCGGTAAATCTTGTCTTAGGCCTCTTTTTATTAATATTTTTTTGTTCACTTGAAAACTCCTCCATCAATTATTAAAGATGGAGTAAAACCGTTAGAGCGTAATGAAGGATGGATGACGATAGTGATATACCCATCTCTAGGAAAATTCTCGATTGTATTATTAATATGGTGAATCTCGAATTCTCCTAAAAATAAACCTACTTCATCGGTCTGACCTTGTTTAAAAGTATAAGATAGTGTTTCAGTTTCAATTAATGTAGCGATTTCATCGATAATGATTCTTTTAGCGTATTGATCTGTCATTATAAAATGTATTTTAGAAAAGGTAAGGTCTATATCTAATTGTTGTGAAGCTTGAAAAAGCAAAGGTGTGCGTAAATCACCTTGTTTTAAATGGAAGAGCATGGCTTTTGAACTCCTTTCGAAATCATCTAATCCTATATTTGAAATGTGATTCTATAGTTTATTCATTCTGTATAAAATGGAAACGGCATATCATTAGTATAATGAAAAGTGATGAGGAAATTTGGACTTCTAAAATAACAATTGACATATTCTTTATAAAGAACTAATATGAATGTATTAAATCAATTTAGGATGAAGAAAACGTATTTATAGCATTTGTATGTTATTTTTTTAAAATAAAACGTTCTTTAAAAAGAACGGTATATAGAAGGTGATCATGGTGGAGTCAGGTAAAACAAAAGAAATGGAGATTAAAAAGATAGTAGATGTACTGAAGAAAAGGCTATGGATCATTATCATTTTTGCAGTTCTAATAACTTCACTTGCGACGATCTACCAGCAATTGAACAAACCTATTCCTATTTATGAATCAACGGCAAGGTTATTAATTCATGATAATACTGAATACTTCGAGACGCTGATTGTATTTATTAAAGAGCCACCGATTTTAGAGAAGGTAATTGAGGAATTATCTCTATCACAATCTGTTCAAACTCTTACAAATCAAATTCAAGTTGGTCGAGTTGATAATTCAAGAATTGTTACGTTAACTGTACTAGATAGAAGTCAGGAGCAGGCAACACAAATTGCTAATACATTAACAAGTGTATACCAACAAGAAGTAGCCAAAACATTAGACTTTCAAGATATTGCTGTTTTTTCTGAAGCACATTTACTTGAAAATCCGGTACCAATTAACCCTGAAAGTAGTCGTTTATTATGGATGGCATTAGTGCTAGGTATAACTCTAGGTATTGGTTTTGTTCTTATACTAGATAGTCTCGATAATCGACTACGTTCCGCGAGAGAAATAGAAAGGTTATTGGAAGTGCCTGTAATTGGGAGTGTTTCATTAATTAATAAAAAGTCATTGGCAAAAAAATCAAGAAAAAAATCCAGTTCTTCTTCATTAAGAGGTGAAACCATTGGTTCTTAAAAGAAAGAATAAACTAAAAAAAACCATCAATCATTATGACTCATTAATAGCTGAAGAGTATGAATTTATTCGAACTAATATTGAATTTACTGTTTTAGAGAATAATTGCAAAGTAATTGGAATTACTTCACCAAGTGGAGGAGAAGGAAAGTCAACAACGGTTGCCAACCTTGCTTTATCTTTAGCTGAGATGGGAAAAAAAGTGCTTATTATTGATATGAATGTTAGAAATCCCATGATTAATAAAATGTTCCATATAAAAAATACAATTGGTCTTACTAACATACTGGTTGGACAAAAACACTTAGAAGAAGTTATCGTTCAAACTGGTGAACCATTAATAGGAGTCATTCCTGCAGGACCAATTCCTTATAATACAGAGCGTTTGTTCAAATCACAATTAATGGATCAATTATTTGAAAGTGCCCAAAAAATCTATGATTTAATTTTAGTGGATGGACCATCGATTTTAGCTGAGAATGAAGCTAAAATTATCGCTAACCGTTGTGATGGAGTTGTCATGGTTATCCAATATGGAAAAACAGAAGACACCGTTGCACTAGAAGCAAAGAAATCTTTAATTATTGCAAAAGCGAAGCTTCTGGGAGTAGTTATTAATGCTAAAAGAAAAGTATTATTCTCATGAGGCATTTTTTTTGCGAATGTTGTTCTTAATAAAGAATTATCGAATCTAATGGAGATATCTCCTTTCCAATATCAATGGGGGTACTCGGTTATGCTGTGGGTGAAAACCTTAGACGCTAGTCGTCGAAAGTGTGATGTGAGGAAGGGTTAAATGCCCTGTTTTATTATAGTTAACCATGGAATGGTGAAGAACTATCCTATGATTAACTATAATAAATAACCCTTAAAAAATGACAGAATGGAGGTAAAAAATGTACCGTAAGAGATTAGTTACTTTAGTTTTAATTGATTCACTTATGATTATATTTACAAGTGTTTCGAGTTATTTACTTGTGTTTGCAACGTTACCATCAATAAGCCCTGTATTAATCATAACCTTACTTTCTTTATTTATTTGTTATTATATTTTTTCAGTACGATATAAGTTGTATAAAAAAGCTTGGGAATACGTTAGCATTGATGATCTTGTAAGTATTATGAAGTTAGTCATCTATGCTAATTCTTTTGCAGCTTTTATGCAACTACTATTATTTGAAATGATTCAATTTAGATTCATTATTTGTATGACGATACTTCAAGTCTTCTTTATTGGAGGTTCTAGGTTTTTTATTCGAATCGTTCAAAACAGTAAGATAAAAAGGGATATAGCAAAGGAACGGACGCTAATAATAGGGGCTGGATCAGCTGGTACGATGGTTGCAAGGCAACTTCAAGGTAATCAAGAAACTGAGTTACAAGTCGTAGCTTTTCTTGATGATGATCCTAAAAAACAGAATCTTGATATCTATGGAGTGCCTGTATTGGGTGGCATGAAACAGATTGAAGAAACGGTCAGAGCATATGATATCGCTCATATTATTATTGCGATTCCTTCTCTGCATCATAAGCAATTAAAGGAGATTTACTATCGATGTGCTCAAACAAAAGCTAAAACCAAAATTCTTCCTCTGCTAGAGGATGTAATAACAGGTAAAGTCTCGGTGACGAACTTCCGAGATGTGAATGTGGAAGACCTACTTGGTAGGGAGCAAGTCCAGTTAGATATGGAGAGTATTTCAGATTATATTACAAATAAAGTGGTACTTGTGACGGGGGCAGGTGGCTCAATAGGATCTGAAATTTGTCGTCAAGTATCACAGTTCTTACCCAAGAAGTTAATCCTTTTAGGACATGGAGAAAATAGTATTTATTCGATCGAAATGGAATTACTTGAATCGTATCGAGATACTTCGATTATATTTCACACTGAAATTGCTGATATCCAAGATAAAGAGAGTATGTTTCACATTATGGAAAAATATAAACCTCATGTTGTGTATCACGCGGCTGCTCATAAACATGTACCATTGATGGAACGAAATCCAGAGCAAGCGATTAAAAATAATCTATTAGGAACTAAGAATATAGCAAATGCCGCACATTGGCATCAAGTTCATACATTTGTGATGTTATCTACTGATAAAGCAGTAAATCCTACAAGTGTTATGGGAGCAACGAAAAGGTTAGCAGAAATGATTATTCAAGATTTGGATAGGCAAAGTGAGACGAAATTTATCGCGGTACGATTTGGAAATGTATTAGGGAGTAGGGGAAGTGTCATTCCTTTATTTAAAAAGCAGTTAAACATGGGAGGGCCGCTTACTGTAACACATCCTGATATGGAGCGTTATTTTATGACGATAAAAGAGGCATCAAGGTTAGTATTACAAGCTGGAGGTTTAGCTAGTGGTGGTGAGATATTTGTGCTAGATATGGGTGAACCAGTTAAGATTGTTGATTTGGCCAAAAATATCATTACTTTATCTGGATATTCCGTCGATGAAATCGGAATAAGCTTTAGTGGAAAACGGCCAGGGGAAAAGCTATTTGAAGAATTACTTAATGAAAACGAAGTGAATGAAGACCAAATATTTACGAAAATTTATCTCGGTAAATCATCACAATTATTTATAGAAGATATTGATGAGCTTCTGTTAGACTTTATGATACTTGATAAACAGGTATTAATTGATAGAGTTGTCCAATTAGCCAATAAAAAAGTAGAGTTTATTCATGAAAAACAAGTAATAAATAACAAGGCATTGCCGATACCAGGATAATAGATTTGTAGGAATGAGAGCTTGAATGTTAAGTCGAAAGGGAGGTTTTTCAATACTAAAATATGGCTATTCTATGGATGAATTTAACGATTGTATCAATTTGTGCTTGGATGGCAAGATATCTGTCCAAACCACTGCTAGCCAATATTTATAGACCAGTTCCGGTTAAACCTAATATATTTTTTGCCTTGCTGGCCTTCCTTTCCTTAGTATTAGTTTCTGGACTTCGTCAAAACATAGGTGATACGTACGTTTATAGAGAACTCTATGAGCAAAGTGATTGGAGTTGGGAATTTATAGTAAGTGGCAAAGATATCGGGTTTGGTATTTTTCAATTGTTTTTAAGAAACTTTTCAGAAGACGCTCAGCTTATGATTTTTATGACAGCTCTTATTACGAATGGTCTAATTGTTTGGGTTCTTTATAAATATGCAAGAGTTTTTGAATTAAGCCTCTATGTTTACATAACTAGTGGCTTATTTTTAGTTTCAATGAATGGGATAAGACAGTTCCTTGCAGCAGCAATCATCTTTGCAGCAACAAAGTTCATATTTGACGGTAATTGGAAGGGGTTCACCATCGTTGTTTTAATAGCGGCTACTATTCATCAAAGTGCACTTCTTTTAATTCCTATTTACTTTTTGGTGCGTAGAAAAGCTTGGACAAAGGTTACTTTTGTCCTTTTAGGTTTAGCCATTTTATGTGTATTTGCGTATAATCAATTTTCGGATTTATTATTTGCTGTTATAGAAGATAGTCAATATGCTGGGTATGCGGATTTTTCAGAAGGAGGAGCCAATTTGGCGAGAGTTGCCGTCTATTCCGCCCCTTTAGTTTTAGCTTACTTGGGAAGGCACAGGTTAAGAGAGTTGTTTCCTAATAGTGATTATATCGTCAATTTGTGCTTATTAAATGTAGTGTTTATGATTATTGCTTCACAGAATTGGATATTTGCACGGTTAAACATTTACTTTGGCTTATATCAATTAATATTATTAGCTTGGATTGTAAAAATATTTAAAGAGAAAGATCAGAAACTGATTTACTTTATCATTGTCCTTTGTTATTTGTTCTTCTTTTATCAAGAACATGTAGTTTCATTAAATATTCGTTATAGAAGTGACTTTCTTTCACTATTATTTAGGTAAACAAAGTTACGGTAGTTTTTTAGTAAAGGGAGATTCCTATGAAAAGAATATTTGATTGTCTTATTTCTCTTACATTATTTATCGTCTTGCTACCACTTTACTTACTAATCTATTATTCTATTCGTTTTAAACTGGGGAAACCAGTCATTTTTAAACAATTACGACCAGGGTTAGATGGGGAGTTATTTGTATTATATAAATTTCGAACCATGAACAATGCAGTAGGAAAGGATGGTCATATTGTAGATGATCATTTAAGAATGACAAGCTTAGGAAAGTTACTGCGCAAGTATAGCCTTGATGAGCTTCCTCAGTTATTAAATGTAATGAAAGGCGAGTTAAGCTTAGTCGGTCCAAGACCATTGTTAGTTGACTATCTACCATTATATTCTGAAACACAAAAAAAACGACATAATGTTAGACCTGGCATTACCGGATGGGCCCAAGTAAATGGACGAAATACGATTACATGGGAGGAGAAATTTGAACTTGATGTTTGGTACGTAGATAATCGCACGTTTCTATTGGACTTAAAAATTATTTTGTTGACTCTCTATAAAGTTTTTAAAACAGAAGGTGTGAACCAATCAAAGACTCTCACAATGGAACGGTTTAGAGGTACTCAAGCAAACTCTAAAATAGGTGGCGGTGGTGAGCAGTGAAAGTAGTGATTATCGGTCAGGGAGGCCATAGTAAGGTCATTCAGGATTTAATAGAGACAAATAATGAATTGGAAGTCATTGGTTATTTGGATGATCAATATAAAGGGTTAGTGAAAAAAGAAGGGGTGTACCAGGGAGCAATAGATTCAGCTATTCAACTTGTTGGGTTAATAGACGAAATTAAATTTATTATAGCTATTGGGCAAAACCAATTAAGAAAATGGATTTTTCAGAGGTTAGCATTTGAAAATGAAGCGTATGTTTCGATTATTCACGCTACTGCTTGTATAAGTCCAAGTGCACAAATTGGATTTGGAACAGTCATCATGCCTTATGCTGTCGTTAACGCAAATAGTCAAATTGGTAACCATAGTATCATTAATACAAGTTCTGTCATTGAACATGATGTTCAGATCCATGATTTTGTTCATATTTCACCAAATGCGACATTAACTGGTTCTGTACTAGTGGAGCAAGGGGTACATGTAGGAGCGGGAGCCATTGTCATTCCTGGTTTAAAGGTCGGCGAATGGTCAGTTATAGGTGCAGGTGCAACGGTAACGAAACATATTCCAGCACAGTGTACAGCGGTTGGAATTCCGGCAAAAGTAAAAATGAAAGAAGGGAAGAATATTGTCGAATATCGTGAATAATCAAAGAATATTCCTTTCTCCCCCACACATGAGTGGAAACGAATTCCAGTATATAAAAGAAGCTTTTGATTCAAATTGGATTGCTCCACTTGGCCCGAATGTAGATGAGTTTGAAAAAGAAATTGCTCATTATATGGGAGTTAATGGAGCCGTTGCTTTGAGTTCCGGAACAGCAGCCATTCATTTGGCTCTTTCTTTATTAAATATTGGCAAGGGAGATAAAGTCTTTTGTTCGAGTTTAACATTTGTTGCGAGTGCGAATCCAATCCTCTATCAGGGGGCTGAGCCAGTTTTTATTGATTCGGAACCAGAGACTTGGAATATGTCTCCACGAGCATTAGAGAGGGCATTCCTAGATGCGTCTTCAGAGGGTGTCATGCCAAAAGCAGTTGTTGTTGTTAATTTATATGGGCAAAGTGCCAAGATGGACGAAATTATGGCTTTATGCCAAGCATACGGTGTGCCAATTATTGAAGATGCAGCAGAATCATTAGGAGCTTTTTATAAAGGAAGGGCGAGTGGCACATTTGGGCAATTTGGCATCTATTCTTTTAATGGTAATAAGATTATAACAACTTCGGGGGGCGGTATGCTTGTTTCCGACCAGAATCACTTTATTCAAAAAGCACGTTTCTTAGCAGCTCAGGCGAGGGATAAGGCTATTTTTTATCAACATAGTGAATTAGGCTATAATTATAGGCTCAGTAATATACTAGCTGGAATTGGTAGAGCACAGCTACCCTTTTTGAAAGACAGAGTCGCGGCAAGAAGAAAGGTTTTTTCCAGATACTACGAGCAATTAAGCCATCTTCCTGGACTTGAATTTATGCCTGAACCAGATTATATGCAATCGACGAGATGGTTGACGGCGTTTACAATTGATGAAAGTCAATTAGGAATAAGTTCAGAAATATTGCTCCAAGCATTGAACAGTGAAAATATTGAAGCAAGACCCGTTTGGAAACCATTACACTTACAGCCGCTTTTTATTAAAAATCAATATTATGCTCATAGTGATAGAGAGAATGTATGTGAGCAACTATTTATGACTGGTATTTGCTTACCATCGGGATCAAATTTAAGTGAAGAAGAGCAAGAAAGAGTGATTCACTGTATCCACAATGCTATAGAAATTAAAGGATTGACGTTATATGGATAAAAGAGTTGAAGCTATACCAAAAGTCATTCATTATTGTTGGTTTGGTGGTAAGGAGAAACCACCCATTGTAGAAAAGTGTATAAAAAGTTGGAATCGTCACCTTCCACATTATGAAGTGAAGGAATGGAATGAACAAAATTTTGATGTATCATGTAACTCTTATGTAGAAGAAGCTTATGCAGCAGAAATGTATGCTTTTGTTAGTGACTTTGTAAGAGTTCATGCTTTATATCATGAAGGAGGTATTTATTTAGATACAGACGTAGAAGTACTTAAACCCTTTGATGAGCTTTTAAAACATCAATCGTTTTGGGGGTTTGAACAAGGTGATTACATTGCTACAAGTACGATTGGGGCTGTGAAGGGTCATCCATTAATAGAGGAGTTCTTAGAATCTTATAATAAGAAGAAATTTATAAAGGAAGATGGAAGCTTTGAGCAACTAACGAATGTAAAAATTGTTACTGAATTATTAGAAAAAAAGGGTCTAAAAAGGAATGGTTTGTTTCAGGAAATTAAACAACTCGGTGCTTTTTACCCGCAGCCTACTTTCTCACCCTATGATTATATTAATTGTAGAAATCTAATGAATGACAGCTCGTTTACCATTCATCATTTTCATAAAGGTTGGTTACCAACGAGAGATAAAGTAAAGGGTCATTTGAAAAGAGCAACGGCTGCCATTATTGGAGGAGATAATATTTTCAGAATACGGAAATTTATGTCTCGAGGAGAATTAAAATGAAAAAGATCCTTATTACCTCTTATGATCTTGAAGTCGGAGGAGTCGAAAGAAGCCTTATTAACATGCTTACCCATTTTGACTACAACTCTTATCAAGTAGACTTATTGTTATTTAGTCATACAGGGGATTTCATTGAATATTTACCTGAAAATGTTACATTGCTGAAAGAACATCATAAGTATGCGACTTTTAGAAAGTCGATTTTAGAAATGGTCCGAGACAAACAATGGTTATTAAGTGTACCGAGGCTAGTAGCAAAAGGGTTGGCTTTTTTGCGTGGGCACTTAAAGCGGACTTCTGAGCCGGGGTATTTCCAAATGCAGTTAATGTGGCGTTATTCCATTCCATTTTTACCGAAAGTGACAAAAGAGTATGATATTGCTATAAGCTATTTATGGCCACACGATTTTGTTGCCAAAAAAGTAAAGGCAAAAAAGAAATTGGCTTGGATTCATACTGATTACTCTTCGATTGATACTCATGTGAAAATGGATGAAAAAATCTGGACCCATTTTGACCATATTGTAGCGGTATCGGAGAATTGTCGCTCATCCTTTTTAACGAAATATAAGGGATTAAGCCGTAATGTTGTCGTTGTTGAGAATATTCTTTCGCCGGATTTTATTCAACGAATGGCGATAGAAAAGGTAGAGAATCCGATGATAGAGGACCAACGATTTAAAATGATCACGGTTGCGAGGTTATCCTATCCAAAGGGGATCGATCAAGCTATCGAGGCGATGAAGATACTAAAAAGTAAAGGGTATACAGAGCTAGTTTGGTATGTAGTTGGTTATGGAGCTATCGAAGCAGAGCTAAAAGAGTTAATTGCTCAGGCTCAATTAGAAGATTGTTTTATTTTATTAGGCAAACAAATCAATCCATACCCATTCATAGCAGCTGGAAATATGTATATTCAGCCGTCTAGATATGAAGGCAAAGCTGTTACAGTAAGTGAAGCACAAATACTAGGGAAAGCAGTCATTGTTACCAATTATTCTACGGCCAGAAGTCAAGTTTCAGATGGTGATGACGGAATCATTTGTGAATTGAATGTTAAAGATATAGCAAGTATGATTGAAAAAGTATACACAGATGAGAGAACTCGCCATAATTTAGAAAGAAATTGTCGCCGAAAAAACTATCATAATAATGAAGAGTTAATCAAGTTATATAAGCTTTTTAATGAGGAAGAGCATGTACTAAAGGAAAGAAAGTGGGAAGTGATTTAAGGATGCATCCCAAGGTTAGTATTATTATCCCCGTTTATAATGCAGAAAAGTATCTAACTTTTTGTATCAATTCTTTATTCAACCAACAACTTCGAGAATGTGAATTTATCTTTATTAATGATGGATCAACAGACGGTAGTTCAGCTATATTAGAGGAATTTAGAAAATTCGATAAAAGGGTTAAGCTTATTCATCAAAAAAATAAGGGTGTAAGTGAGGCGAGGAATGCAGGTTTAGCTGTGGCTAAAGGTGATTACATAGGGTTTGTTGATGCCGATGACTATATTGAAGCAGATATGTATAAAAATTTATATAAAGAGGTGATTAGAGAACAATCTGATGCTATTATCTCTAATCTTGAAAGTCAGATAGATGGATATCCTGTCATTACCAGTTATCCTTTTCCTATGAATAAAAATCTGGATAAAGCCTATATCAATAAGCATATGCTACCTTATTTTATTTATAGTGAGCAGCTTAATTCAGTATGTAATAAATTGTACCGAGCGGCGATTATAAAGGAACAAAATCTGACTTTTCCTAAAAAAGTAGCTTTAGGTGAGGATGGTTTATTTAATATGCAATTTCTAGAATATGCACAAAGCGTACGTTACATCGATTATGTAGGTTACCATTATCGTGAAGTGGTTGGTAGTGCGACAAGGAATAGTCATCGTGTCAATTACTTTCATCGAGCGCTTGAGGTTTTTAATGAAGAATTGCCTTTATTTATCAAGTTAGAATTAGGCGAAGAGCGTATTAAGGAATTAAAATCTATCAAACTAGTAAACAGTGTGATGTCTTTCATTCATATTTATTTTGCGCCATCTACAAAGACTCATTTTTCAAAAAGATATAAATGGATTCAGGCAATGATCTCGGATAGGCGTGTGCGAGATTCGTTGCCTTTTTATTATCGTCGCCAATTTAAGGAACTAAATAGTTATGAGAAGGTTATGTTTTTTTTAGTCAAATATAGGTTTATTTATGGTTTGTATGGACTAACTCTTTACAGTAGGTTCAGAAATAAGAAATAGATGGAGGAAACCGTATGAAGGTGATGATGTTTGCACATCATAGTAGTTTAAATCGAGGCTGTGAAGCAATAGTTCGTTCGTCTAATCAAATCATTAAACAAAAGATACAAGGAGCTAAAACATATTTAGTTTCTGAAAAACCTGAATCAGATCAATTACATACTCATTTGGATGCAATTTATGATGGAGCAAAAATACCAATAAGAAAATATTCGTTACAATGGGCAATGTCATGGATGTATGTAAAGTTGTTTAAAGATGAAACTTACGCATTAAGAAAAATTGAGCACAATACCATTAAATATATCGATGAAATGGATGTATTCCTATCAATAGGGGGAGATAATTATTGTTATGGCGAACAACCAGGCTGGTATGAGATTGATAGAAGAGTCAAAGAGAAAGGAAAGAAGTTAGTTCTGTGGGCATGTTCGATTGGGGAAGAGGACCTTTCAAGTAGGAAGCTTGACGACCTCAAGCAATTTGATCTAATCCTGGCAAGAGAGTCGCTCACCTACAATACACTACAAAAACATGGATTAACGAATGTCAAATTATGTGCAGATCCAGCATTTACAATGGAAAAAGAAGAAATGCCATTACCATCTGGTTGGCAAGAGGGAAATACAGTAGGGCTTAATTTCAGTCCACTTGTATTAAATAAAAATCCCGAGTCTAAACAAGCAGTTAAAGATTTAATAGAACATATTTTAGATACTACAACCATGACGATTGCTCTTACCCCGCACGTCATTCAAGAGAATAACAACGATTATGAAGTCCTAGAAGAATTTTACCGAGATTATAAATATTCTAAAAGAATTTTATTGCTATCTGACCAATTAAATGCCACACAGTATAAAGGATATATTGCTAGAATGCGTTTTTTTATTGGAGCAAGAACACATGCAACAATCGCAGCATACTCAAATTTTGTACCTACGCTTGTACTTGGATATAGTGTTAAATCAAAAGGAATTGCCAAAGATTTATTTGGTGAAGAGAAATTCGTTTTAAATCTAGCAGATATATCCAATTCAACAAAGTTAAAAGGGAGCTTTAATGAACTCTATCAACAAGAACACGATATTAAACAGCAATTAGAAGTGAGAATACCAGAAATAAAGAAGTTGTCTTTACAGGCGGTTGATTATTTAGAACAATTAATTCATGGAGGGTAAGGTATGAAAAAGAAACTCTTATTTGTCATGAATAATTTACATTGTGGTGGAGCAGAAAAGGCACTTATTTCATTGTTTGAAATGATTGATTATGACAGGTTTGAAGTCGATCTTCTTCTCTTTAAACAAGAAGGGATGTTCTTATCAAGTGTGCCAGCTCAGGTGAATCTAGTGGAGGGGCCATCCGTGTATCATTATTTTGATGGCCGTTTTTTTCCGACGATAAAGAAATGTCTCAAAGAAAAGCGGTTTAGATTAGCATTAGCTAGAGTGATGGCCGGCTTTATTTATAAAACAGAATCAAATAAAGCGATATGTGAGCAACGGGTTTGGAAACATATAGGTGCTAATATTCGTCCATTAGAAAAAGAGTATGACGCGGTGATTGGTTATTTAGAGAAAAGTCCTATTTACTACGCGGTTGAGAAAGTAAAAGCGAATACAAAAATAGGTTTTATTCATAATGATTATCAAAAATTAGGAATGGATGAGAATTTTGATCAGCTTTATTTTGAGAAGTTACATTCAATTGTGACGGTTTCTGAAAAATGTGCCACTGTTTTAAAACGTGTTTTTCCTAGTGAGCAAGATAAAGTGAAAGTTATGTATAATATTATATCTCCAGCGGTTCTAAGGAAATTAGCAAGAAATAAAGTGGAAATAATTAAAAAAGACTTAACGATTATATCAATAGGAAGGTTAGCTTATCAAAAAGGTTATGAGCTAGCCATTTTAGCATGTGAACAACTAGTTCATAAAGGAATGAAAGTAAAGTGGTATGTTATCGGTGAAGGGGAAGAAAGGGAAAAGTTAGAACAATTAATCGCAGAAAAAAATCTGCAAGACCACTTTATTTTACTTGGGGTAAAAGAAAATCCATACCCTTACATGGAAGAGGCCGATTTGTATGTGCAAACTTCGCGGTTTGAAGGGAAGTCGATTGCGATAGATGAAGCAAAAATCTTAAGAAAGCCAATCATTGTCACGAATTTCAGTACAGTTCAAGACCAAATACAGCATAAAATAAATGGCTACATCGTCGGTATGAGCCCAAACGCAATAGCAGAGGGAATACACAATGTCTTTCATAATGAAGCCCTAAAAAATCAATTCATTAAGCAGTTATCTAGTGAGTCATTAGGAACAGAAGCTGAAATAAATAAATTATATGATTTAGTTCATGTAGGGTAGAAAGGGAACGGAAATGACTTACATCGTTTTTCTACTAGTGATATTGGGAATAGCGGTTATTCTCACGGATGTCCTGCCTATTTTTAGAGATTGGTTAAGCAGAATCCATATTGGAAGATTTCATAATGAAAATCAGTGGATGGTAGCAGCTAAAGCAATAGCTGTTAAATGGTTAACACATACGCCTAAAATGAAGGTTACTGATCAAACCCGCTTCGTTATCTTGGATATTTTGAAAGGGAATTATTCTAAGGCGACGATACAGCACTGGCAAGAGGCAGCTCTTTTATTTGGACTTTCAAGTTATTTAGAATTTAATAATAATCAAGAGGTGCAAACAAAAATTAATGAATATGTAAACAAAACGTTTGATAGTGAGGGTCAGTGGGTGAAGAAGCCTCAACATGTAGATGCGGCAATATTAGCCTATGCAGTAATGAAAATTAACTTCATTAAGGTGGAGAAGTATCAAAAAGCATTTGATTATATATGGGAACTTATTCAAGAACACATTGGAAGAGATGGGACAGTAGGGTATAGAAAATCAATGATGGACTACAGATACGTAGACACAATTGGTTTTATATGTCCTTTTTTGGTCGCTTACGGAGTGCATTTTAAGAAAGCAGAGTGTGTCGATTTAGCGATAACGCAAATCAAGGAATTTGATCTATATGGCATGATGCAAAGTCTGTATATTCCATGTCATGCGTATCATGTGTCCAATAAAATACCAATTGGATTATACGGCTGGGGAAGAGGAATGGCTTGGTATGTGATTGGTTTAATGGACGCTTGGCTTGAATTGCCACAATCCCATATGCATAAAGCGTATTTAGGGGAAAGAATAGAGCGATTAGCTGAAAGTGCTTTACAGACACAACAGGACAATGGTAGCTGGACTTGGTTAATGACAAGGAAAGAAGTAAGAGCAGATTCATCGGTCACCGCTGTTATGGCGTGGTTTTTATTGAATTGTTCAAAAGTAAATTCGCCTGTTCAACCGAATCATAATCTTGCCGCTAATAAAGCACTGAGTTATTTAAGAACCGTCACGAAAAAAAATGGAGAAGTTGACTTTTCACAAGGGGATACGAAGGATATAGGCGTTTATTCTCAATTATTTAATATAATGCCTTTTACACAGGGCTTTACGTTAAGAGCTTATTTTATAAGAAATAAGAGCTGAGAAAAACGATACTAAAAAAGAGCATACAGATATTAGTACTAACAATTTTCCATTCATTGTTAGCGGGTACCGTAACCAGTTTTATTTTTGTAAAAATAAAAAAAAGGTGTGGCTAAATTGAGCATTCATATTAAGAGATTACTAAATATCCTCAATAAAGGTGATAAAAAGAAGTTCTTAATCATCTTTTTAATGATGATAGTTGCCGCATTATTGGAAACAATTGGTATAGGTTTGATTGTTCCCTTTGTTGGGGTTATTACTAATCCAGGAATGATTGAATCGAATAAAATACTGTCGTTCTTTTACCAGTCATTTCAATTTCAAACAGAAGGCAGCTTCGTTCTATTTCTAGTTGCTATCCTTTTTTCTATTTTTGTACTGAAAAACATCTATTTACTTTTCTTTTTCCATATTCAATACAAAGTAATTTTTAATCAACAGATTAAATTAGCAAGAACCTTATTTGCCACCTATTTAAGAAAACCCTATACCTTTCACTTGCAACGAAATACAGCCGATTTACTTAGAAATGTAAATGGCGAAATACCGAAAGTATTTCAAGGCATTATTTTATCAGTGTTTCATTTATTAACTGAGGTGTTTGTTGTAATTTGCATAGTAGCTTTACTTATTTACACAGCACCTTATATCACTTTGGCGGCTACTTTGCTGTTAGGTCTCAGTATCTTTCTGTTTTTTAGGGTATTTAAAGGCAAAATTAGTGATTTAGGAAAAGAGCAGCAACGTGTTGGTGGCATGATGATTAGGTGGGTAAACCAAGGTTTAGGTGCAAGTAAAGAGTTAAAGGTCTCAGGTAATGAAGATTTTTTTATCAATTCATATAGTAGTCATAGCAAGATACAAGCTAGGAATAATAAGTATATGAAAATGCTAGAGCAAGTTCCGAGGCTTTTTATAGAAACGTTATTAGTAAGTATCGTATTGTTAATGATAGCGATGATCCTGTTTCAAGGAACCAATACTGCTGAAGCAGTGTCTATCTTGGCACTTTTTGCGATGGCTGCTTTTCGGTTAATGCCATCTATTAACCGGATGATCAATATGATCACAACGATACGTTATAGTTTACCTGCATTAACGGTTATTTATGAAGATATAAGTTCTAGTATTAGTGAACGAGTGGAAGAGCATGAAACGGTTGATGAATTGGTCCTTGAGAAGGGAGGACCCATTTTTAAGAAATCTATTCAATTAATCGATATCTCTTTCAAATATCCTAATCAACAAGAATATTCAATAAAAGATGTTTCATTAAGAATACCTATCGGTCAATCAGTAGCTTTTGTCGGGGAGTCTGGAGCTGGAAAAACAACGCTTGTCGACATTATACTAGGCGTCTTAGAACCTGGCAAAGGGAAGTTGCTCATCGATCACCATCCACTTGAGAAAATTAAGAAATCATGGCAGCAGAATATCGGTTACATTCCACAAACGATTTTTTTATCTGATGATAGTATTCGCCATAATATTGCTTTTGGTATGAACACAGACTGTATTGACGACCAAGAAGTATGGAGAGCTTTAGAACAGGCACAATTGAAGGAATTTGTTGAAGGTTTGCCCGAACAATTAGATACATCGGTTGGTGAAAGAGGGGTAAGGTTGTCTGGTGGGCAAAGACAAAGAATTGGAATTGCAAGGGCACTATATCATGATCCTGAAATTTTGTTCATGGATGAAGCTACGTCAGCATTAGATAATGAAACAGAACAAGGAATTATGAAATCAATTGATCAATTGAAAGGTGAAAAAACGTTAATCATTATTGCCCATCGTTTAAGTACGATTGAGAACTGTGATGTTGTGTTTAAGATAAAGAATGGAAGACTGCAGTCAACTACTCACAATGAAGCTGAGATGCAAACATCATAAGGAATAGCATTGTGTAATAAAAAATGAAGCAGGTGATTAATGATGGGTAGGAAAAAAATATGTATCATCACGACTACTTCTATAACAATTCGATGCTTTTTAATTGAGCAGCTAACCTTTCTTACTAGCCATGGGTATGATGTGACGGTTGTGTGTGACCGCGATGTGAGTTTAAATAAGGATCTCCCCGCAAACATACGATATTATCCAATTACGATGAAAAGAGGAATGGCTAGTTTCGGTGTTATACATAGTATCTATGCTCTGTCACTCTTTTTCCATAAAGAGCGATTTGATATGGTGCAATATTCAACACCAAATGCAGCTCTTTATGCCTCTGTTGCTAGTTGGTTAAATTCAGTACCTGTCAGATTGTATTGTCAATGGGGGATACGATATGTAGGATTCAAAGGCATACGAAGAGGCTTGTTTAAAGGGATTGAAAAGTTAGTTTGTATTCTATCTACGGTAGTAGAGCCAGATAGTTATGGGAACCTTCAGTTTAGTCATCAAGAGAAGTTATATTCAGCTAACAAAAGTCGAACGATTTGGAACGGGAGTGCCAACGGAGTTGATTTTACACGTTTTAATTTCTTGAAAAAGAAGTTATGGAATAAGGAAATAAGAGCCAAGTACAAGATCAAAGATTCAGATATTGTATTTGGCTTTTTTGGTCGTCTCCATAGAGATAAAGGGATTACCGAATTATTAACAGCATTTAATCAACTATCTGAAAAAAATAGCCACATAAAATTATTGATTGTTGGACCTAAAGAGCAGACGAATTTGGACTCAGAATTAATGAAGAAGTCAATTGCGAATGAAGCAATTATCTTTTGTGATTATACGGATGAAATAGAAAAGTATTATGCGGCCCTAGATGTATTTGTTTTACCTAGTTATCGAGAAGGTTTTGGAACAGTAGTGATTGAGGCAGGGGCAATGGGAGTTCCTGTAATCGTGACAAATATTCCAGGACCAACAGATGCGATGAAAGAAGGAGTAACCGGAATCATTGTGGAGAAAGGAAATATTCAAGACTTAGAGCACGGAATGAAACGTATGTTAAATCCTTCGTTAAGAGAACAAATGAGCTTAGCTGCTATCCCGTTTGTTCAACAACATTTTGAGCAACAAACTTTCTTGCAACACATTTTAAGTGATAGAAATCGCTTAATCGCTGAATCTAGGTTAGGAAAAGAGGTTGAATATGGGTAGAGCGAAGCCGAAAGTATCGATTATTATGGGCATATATAATTGTTCTTTGACGTTAGAAGAAGCCATTTATTCGTTGTTTGATCAAACCTTTCAAGATTGGGAGTTAATAATGTGCGATGATGGCTCAACAGATGAAACCTTTAAAATTGCCTCTTCCTTTGCAAAAAGGTATGAAAATATTCATGTACTTCATCATAAGCAAAATAAGGGGCTAGCTCATTGTTTAAATGCTTGTTTAAAAAAGGCTAAAGGTGAATATATTGCAAGACAGGATGGGGATGACAGGTCAAGACAAGAACGATTAGAGAAGGAAGTTGACTTTTTAGATAATCATCAGCAATTTGACATTGTTAGTACGGGAATGAATTTTTTTGATGATCATGGTTTTTGGGGGCACATACAGTTACAAGAACGGCCAAACGCTTTTGACTTTATCCCACAAACGCCTTTTTGCCATGCACCATCAATGTTTCGTAGGCAAGCTATTTTAAAGGTGGACGGTTACGATGTGACTAAAAAGACGTTACGAGTCGAGGATTATCATCTTTGGTTTAAAATGTACGCAAACGGTTCTAGAGGCTACAATTTGCAGGAGATTTTATACGAAGTTAGAGATGATCGAGACGCAATCAAAAGAAGAAAATACTCAATGAGGTTAAGAGAGTCCTATGTAAGATTAGTAGGATACAAGATGTTAAAGTTACCACTTCACACTTACTTTTATGCCATGCGACCTTTAATAGTTGGGTTAGTTCCTGTGCAAATGTATAAATATATACGTAAGTTTAAATATAATCAAGTTTGAATCGGGATTCTTAGTTTTGAAAGGGGAGCAGTATGAGTGCGATTGCAGGGATTATTCATTTCAATCAAGAGCCTGTCTTGAAAGAAATGGGGTACGCGATCATGAAACATTTCAGTTCATTTCCGGCAAATGACGTTCAACAATTATATCATAATGGGTTGTTTTTCGGTTGTCATGCACAATGGTTAACACCGGAATCAATTGGTGAAGTATTACCTTTTTATGATCGTGAACGTAAGCGGATTATTGTGGTGGATGCGATAATCGACAATCGGGAAGAGCTCCTAGACTTATTCCGTATTAGTAAAAGTCATAGAAAACGAATTCCTGATAGCCAAATCATATTAATGGCTTATGACAAATGGGAGGAAGAATGTCCCAAGTATTTAATCGGTGACTTTGTCTTTATGATATGGGATGAAAACAAAAAAAAGTTGTTTGGAGCAAGGGATTTTTCCGGTGGACGCACATTATATTATTTTCGAGCTTCTGAGCGTTTTGTATTTAGTACATTGATTCAACCTCTTTTTAAGCTACCATACATTAAAAAGCAGCTAAACGAACAGTGGCTTGCTGAATATTTAGCGATTGCAGGGATGGTAGATGTGGTAGATACTCAATCTACTCCTTATGTGAACATTCAACAAATACCACCCTCTCATAGTCTAACAGTTGAAAGAAATCAAACGAAGTTGACAAGGTATTGTCATTTGGGAAAAGATAAGAAAATGATTTTTAAAAAGAATGATGAGTATGTCGAAGCATTTCAGGAGGTCTACCAACAAGCTGTCACTGCACGATTGAGAACAAATAAAAAAGTGGGTGCCCAATTAAGTGGTGGCCTTGATTCTGGTTCAGTTGCCGCATACGCTCAAAAGCAATTAACGAAACAAGATAGAAGCTTACATACTTTTAGCTATATACCATCAAAGGACTTTGAGGATTTTACACCGAGAAACATCATGACCAATGAAACGCCTTATATCCAATCAACATTACAGTATATAGGGGGCATTCAAGAGCATTTTCTTGATTTTGACGGAAGGGATTCTTACTCTGAAATCGACTCATTTTTAGAAATGATGGAAATGCCTTATAAATTCTTTGAGAATTCATTCTGGATGAAAGGGATTTTTGAAAAGGCTGATCAGCAAGGGGTGGGCATTTTATTAACAGGAGGACGGGGAAATCTAAGTGTTTCTTGGGGAAGTGCTCTTGAGTATTATGTTACGTTATTTAAAAGGTTAAAATGGTGCAAGTTAAACACAGAATTAAACCATTTTAGTCAACGTACAGGAGGACCTCGTTATCGGCTTTTACCAAAAATAATCAAAAAAAGTCTACCAAAATTATCGGCGAATAAGGTGAGTCCTTATCCTTTGATTCATCCAGGATTTGCAAAGAGAACAAAAGTTTACGAGAAATTGAGAAGTTATGGTTTTGATCAATCTGGCTGGTTTCGTTTAAATAACATCTATAAAGAGAGAGAACATCACTTTGAAGATCTATTTCATTGGAATGCTACCAACACGGTATCAACTAAGCTATCGCTGCAGCATTCATTATGGAAACGTGACCCTACGAATGACTTGAGGGTCATTAGATTTTGTTTATCATTACCTGAAAGTCAATACGTCCAGAATGGTTATGAACGTTCTCTAATTAGAAGAGCTACCAAAGATTTATTGCCTGATCAAGTAAGGTTGAATCAACGTATAAAAGGTGTGCAGGGTGCAGATTGGGTTCATAGAATGAAAAATCAGTGGGATTTTCTTATTAATGAACTGGAGGAGATGCTCACAGACCCAATTAGTTCTCTCTATTTAAATAACGAATTAATCAAAGAAATTCTACCGACGTTAAAAGGAAATGTTAAACCAAATTTTATCTTAGACCCTCATAGCAAGATAGTGATGAGAAGCATTATTGTTCATCGCTTTTTAAAACAATTGGAAAGGAGGTGAGTACGTTGAAAAATGAATGGGTGAAACCTACATTAGAAATGCTAGATATTTCCTTAACCATGGCACAAACAACTAATGGTCCTTTTACAGATGAGGCATATGTACCTGGAGAGTGGTCAGAAGACCCTCGTTTTACACCGAGCTAATATACAAAACCCACAAGCGCCACCCCGTAGGGAGCGAAGCATAATTTTCGGGAGCGACGAGTGAAACTCCATGTTCGCACTAACTTTTATACAAAATGGATTCATATGTGAAAGTTATTGTTCAGCCCTTATTTACTAAAAATGAGGGCTTTTTTATCGTTGACATTGTTCGTTATTAAGAATAAAATAAATATAAGAACAGATCGTTAGCCAAATCTCCACATTTATTGATTTGTATAATGGAGGTTATTTTTTCGGATGAAAAGTTCTTAATAAAGAACAAATTTAACTACTTATATGTTAATTGAAGGGGGTCCCAGAGTTTAACCATGACCTTTAACTACCAAGCATTTGGGTTGAAAATTGCTAGTGAAATGTGTCTATCTGAGTTAATAAGTATCGGAAGAACCCAACAGCCAGATGTTGAAATAAAACTAGAGAATATGGAGGATGAATGGAATAAGCAATACCAGAAGGGTGAATACTTTATTGTTAGACCGAATTTTATCTTTTTTAAAATCCCGAAGGTAGCCTTGTTCTGTATAAAAAATGGAAATGAAATGAAGGTTTCACCATTTAAAGGAGTGTCAGAAGAGCATCTCAGACTCTATATCTTAGGAACCTGTATGGGTGCTTTATTATTACAAAGAAAGATACTTCCTTTACATGGAAGCACACTCGCTATTAATGGGAAAGCATACGCAATTATAGGTCATTCAGGCGTAGGGAAATCAACATTAGCAACAAACTTATTGGCAAACGGTTGTCAGCTTTTGAGTGATGATGTGTCGCCAATTACCTTTAACGAACAAGGCCATCCAGTTGTTATTCCAGCGTATCCTCAGCAAAAATTATGGCAAGAAAGCTTGGAGAAATTAGGTAAATCTAATCATGGACTCAGACCGATTGTGCAAAGAGAGTCAAAATTTGCAGTTCCGGTAAGAGAACAATTTAAAGAAGAGCCCCTACCTTTAGCAGCTGTTTTCGAACTAGTGAAATCAGAAGTAGGGGAATTACAAGTGAAAAAGGTACAACGGTTGGAGAAGCTATCTATTTTATATACTCATACGTACCGACATTTTCTTTTGCAAGAACTACAGTTAACAAGTTGGCATTTTCAGACGATGACACAGATTGCTCAACATATAAAGATGTACTCTTTGCACAGACCATTATCAGCATTTACGGTAGAAGAACTTACAGAGTATATCTTAATACGTACAAATAAGGAGGTAGTAGTGACATGAATGATAACGTCATGAAAAGTAACGTCGTTTATCAGCAAGTACAAGGAACGATTGTCTCAAATATGGATGGAGAGAAAGTGATGCTGAGTATAGAAAATGGTAAGTATTATAATTTGGGAGAAATAGGTGGCGAAATTTGGGACCTGTTAGAGAGACCTTTAACATTAGAGAGTTTAGTAGAGAAATTAGTTAATAGATATGAGATATCGCTTTCAAAATGTTCAGAAGAGGTGCAGGGGTTTCTGGACGAATTGAAGGAGCAAAACTTGATTGAAGTGAAATAAAGTTAGGAGATACTACAATTTGAAATGGGGGTAGGTGATGAGTAAGCTAAAACATTTTATAGCTCTAGAACGCTCAATGAAGCTGTTATTAATAGAAGCCTATTACTATTTAGGCTGGGCAAGGATGAAGAAGCTCATTCCTTTTCAAAAGCTTGTAAAGACGATGGAGATGAGAATAGGGGAAACCACAGTTCATGTAAATGTAGAACAAAAAGGGATTTGTAGGGACATTTCATGGGCAATTCATATAATGAGTTCCTACACGTTTTGGGAAAGTGAGTGTTTAGTAAAAGCCCTTGCTGCTATGAAAATGCTTGAAAGAAGACAAATTGAAAGTACGCTTTATTTAGCTACAGGTAAGGATGAAAAAGGTTCACTTGTTGCACATGCTTGGTTAAGAAGTGGTTCATTTTACATTTCTGGAGCAGAAGGAAAAGATCAATTTACGGTCATCGCTAAATTTTCGAAAGAGATAAGTCCGATTGCATAGTGAGGAGGGATGAAAATGGAACTCACGCTTGATAAAAATTCGATTTCTAAAGAATTACTTTTCATCTTAGATTTGATTTGTGATAAAAAGAGCGATAGTTACGAAGAGGTTGATTGGGAAGAATTTCTTATACATACTCAACATCACCGGGTATATCCATTGCTTTATTCGAAGGTGAAGCAACTCGAACATATGATTCCTGATTTTGTGAGACAATCCCTTTATTCTGATTATAAACATAACATTTTTCAAATGCTTCGCCTACGTGCAGAAATGAGTGGGATTCATGAACTGTTTTTTGAGGTGCAGATTCAAACGCTTTTTCTAAAAGGTCCGATATTAGCAGAAGAGCTTTATGGTGATTTGTCGTTAAGAACATGCAGTGATATCGATCTTCTCATTCCATTAAATCAATTAGAATATGCAGAATCACTCCTAATAAATCTTGGTTATGAAAAAGATGATTATATTGAAACGGTATTAAATGATTGGCGTTGGCGGCATCACCATGTTACTTATTATCATCCTATAAAAAAAATCAAAGTAGAAGTACATTGGCGCATGCATCCTGGCCCGGGGAAAGAGCCTACTTTTGATGTGTTATGGGAGAGAAGAAGAGTAGATAAAATAACAGGAACCGCTGTCTATTATTTAGGAAGAGAGGACTTGTTTCTATTTTTAACAGCCCATGGGGCTAGACATGGTTGGTCGAGGCTACGGTGGTTAACAGATATGTATTATTTAAGCGAACAAGATTTGGATTGGTCCCTTCTTTATAAGCTTTTTCAGGTTTATAGTAGTCCACATCTTTGCGGTCAAGTTCTCATCTTATTATCTCATCTATTAGATATGAAGCTTCGAGAAGAAATGAATCCTTTTATCAGTCGGAAGGCACTTAGGTTAGCACAAGAAGCTCTTTTTTATCTTGAGAATAGAGTACAGTTACATACTAAACCGCTAGCTATAGAAGTGGCCAATTATCATAAAAGATATTTGGTGAGACTCATGTCTTTTAAGCAGCTTTCATTGTTTGCTTTAAGTACGTTACATCCATTTCCAGAAGATGCACAAACTTTACCTTTACCAGTTCGATTGCATTTTTTATATTTTCCTTTAAGACCGTTTTTATGGATATGGCGTAAATCGAGAAAGGTTGCCGTCACGTAGGGGGAGTGCTCATGAAGGATATTATTTATTTTGTAAAGAAAATTCATGCTTATTCAGGAAGGGTTCTTTATCTAAATTTGACTGCGAGTGCACTTATGAGTTTATTAGAAGGGCTAGCTATCGTTTTGCTTATTCCAATGATTAGCTTAACTGGTCTGATAGTATTTAATCTTGAAGGAACTCCACTAATTGGTATTCAAGATGTGTTTCAAAGTGTACCAGCTCAAATGGCTTTGCCGCTAGTTTTACTGTTGTTTATCTTCATTGCAATTGGCCAAAATGTATGTAATCGACAGTTACATATTCGCAATACGAAAATACAATTTGGTTTTTTGCGCCATTTACGCGTCCAAATGTATGAAGTTTTATTATATACGAAATGGAATTTCTATGTGAAAAATCGTAAGTCAGATGTCATTCACTTATTAACAAGTGAAGTATCTAAGGTAAGTGCGGGAACTTATTATTTCTTACAATTTTTGGCATCCTTTATATTTACTTTTATACAAATAGGTCTCGCTTTTTGGCTCTCACCAAGTATTACTGTTTTTGTTTTATTAAGTGGACTTCTATTACTTTTTTTAAATCGAAAATTTCTAAGACGTTCTCTCGAGCTAGGAAAACGTAATTATGTTTTAGGGAAAGAGTATTTAGCAGGAATAACCGATCAAATTAATGGGATTAAAGATATAAAAAGCAATACATTAGAATCATCAAGGCTCAGTTGGTACAAAAAAATTACAAAAGATATTGAAAAGGAGCAAGTTGATTATACCGTTATTAAATCGACTTCACAGTTTTATTATAAAGTAGCATCTGCCCTGTTTACGGCTGTTTTTATCTATTTGGCTATCTCCTTATTTCAAGCTCAATTAGCTCAATTAATGCTAATAATCGTTATTTTTTCGAGGCTTTGGCCAAGCGTCATGAATATTCAAAGTTCCGTTGAGCAAATTTTAACGACATTACCTGCATTTAAAGCAGTTAATAACATGCAATCTGAGTGTAAGCGTGATAAAGAGTTTTCCGAATTAGCTGCAACAACGCCACTAGAATTAAATGATGGCATCGAGTGTAGAGAGGTTTATTTCGGCTATGATGAAAAGCAGTATGCACTAAAAAATATAAACGTAAAAATTAAAGCGAATCAGATGACCGCAGTTGTTGGTCGATCGGGAGCTGGAAAAAGTACGCTCATTGATATTGTAATCGGACTCCATAAACCACAAAAAGGCTCAGTCATCATTGATGGCATAATTCGTACGGATGAAATGCTCTATTCGATGAGAAAAGCGATTAGTTATGTTCCTCAAGAACCTTTTTTATTTAATGCTAGCATAAAAGATAATTTGCAATTAGTGCTAACCGATGCCAATGAAGAGGAGATGTGGGAGGCCCTACATTTTTCATCAGCTGAGGATTTTGTTCGGAAATTACCTGATGGTTTAGATACGATTATTGGAGATCGAGGAATTAAACTTTCAGGAGGAGAACGTCAACGTATAGTACTTGCACGAGCCATATTAAAAAAACCTTCCATTTTAATTTTAGATGAAGCAACAAGTTCATTAGATACAGAAAATGAAGCTAATATACAAGCGGCTATTGAACGTTTAAAAGGAAGAATGACGATTATCGTCATTGCTCATCGATTATCAACGATTCGAAATGCTGATCAGGTTATTGTATTGGATGAAGGACAGGTTGTACAAAATGGTCGTTTCGGTACTCTTTCTCAAGAGAAAAAGAGCACCTTTCAACTACTTCTACAAAACCAATTAAAGGCGACATTATAAATACAAAATGAAGATGGGGGCGTAACAAAAGGGATTGAAAATAAGGAGCATGCATGATTTGTTCCAGAGCCATGGTAGAGCAATAATGGCCCTTTTCCACCAAAAGATAGAGTGAAAGGACTATGGGAATATGAAGGGATTCAACAATATGTAAGTGCAGGTCTTGGTAGTAGTCGCTATATTCCATTCTTCAATTTCCGTTTTTTAAATCTGCCCGAATTAATCTAAATAGAAAAAAACGAGTGACAGTAATATATTAATTGACTAATAGTAAGGATTAGATTATATTCGTTATAAAGAACTCGTATAAACTTTTTATCTTTATAACGAACAAAGGGAGAACTGCCCAATTTTATTAAGGAAAGGTGGTGAGAGTATGAAAAAAAATTGGAAGTCACTATCATTAGAAGTATTAGATGTAAGCTTGACGATGAAAAAGAACCCGCCAACAAAGCCTACAGATCCAACGGATCCGACAGACCCGACGGATCCATTAGATAGCTAGGGAAATGATTACTTCTGTAGGACTCTTATCTGTTAGATGAGGGTCCTCTAGTCTAATGGTAGAATGAGAAAGGAGAATTGCTCCGTGTTTGAAATCGTACAGCATTCAAAGCAACAAAAGAAATTCGCATCCATTTGGGAACATGCCTGTGAAAAAAATGGATGGGAAAATGATTCATATCGAAATGATGCCGTTCGTTATAATTTGCTCATATCTAATCGTTATCCATTTCTTCCAAAGAAAGCGATTGGAACGGTTGAATTTATTCCATTCGATCCTTTACATAAAAATAGTACGGTAGAAGGAGAAGGGCGCTCCAAATTTTCACATTACCCAGATATTAAGGCAAACCAAAAAAAAACTTGGGAAATCGATAAATTATGTCTTCATGAATCCTATCAGAGACAAGGACATTTTAAGCGTTTTATGGAGGTATTTTATGATCACGCATTACACTATGAACCAATATATTATATTGGGTTAATGGAAAAGAAATTTTACCGAATGATCAAAATCCTATATAAATTAGCGGTGGAACAAAGAGGTGAAGAGCTAGTTGGGACAGGGCAGACTTTAGTTCCAGTGGTACTTAAAATTGGAGAGATCATGGAAAACAAAAAAATGGTTGAGAGGATATTAAGAGAAGCAAAGTAATCTAATAAATAATATTGCAGTTAAATAAGAAGGCAGAGTATTTGCTTATTTAATAATGTCCTCTTGATTAGAAGCTCGTTCACCTGTGAACCTTCTTCCGAAATGGCAAACAAACCTTAGGTATGAACCTTATCACAAATCATAACTATTAAAAGTATCCAACTCTGAATAGGGTTTATTTCTATAATAGTAAAATTATTATATTTATTGTATGTTCATTGAAACCTTTCTCCATTTTCAAAACCCGCCTGTAAAAAATCTATCCCCATTCCCACAGAGTCCTACGAAGAAGAGCATATGGATAATAATAGTACACTATCAAGCGGAAACCCGTGAGACATAGTGGCAGAGCTGAGAACCAGCGGCGAAGCCGATTAGCTCAGCACCACGTAATTGTCGCGCAGCATGATTTTCGGTAGCGACGAGTAGAACTCCGCCTATCATCTTTTGGACACTTTCATACAAAACTTCCTCAAGTAACCCTCATCCATTAAATAAAATCCTCATAAACTTTGTGAAATAGTGGAAATAGCTTATCTATAGGTTTCATAAGCCGTTTATCAGGTTAAACAAAAAGTAGAAACACATCAAAAGGAGGAATTTAGAATGGAACAAACAAAGTGGAAAGGTCGTTGGAACCAAATGAAAGGTGAGGCTAAAAAGAAATGGGGTAAATTAACAGACGATGACTTACAACAAGTGGATGGTGATAAAGATAAATTAATTGGTAAAGTACAAGAAAGATACGGAATCACAAAAGAAGAAGCCAAAAAAGATGTAGATAGCTGGAATTAAACGTTATTTAAAGGGATTAACAATTCGTTACGTAACGAATTGATGATATAGATATGGGAGCTGTAAGATTGGATGAGAAATTCTAATGTTACAGCTCCTTTGTTTTTAGAGGAGGCTAGAAGAATAAAGGATTGATTCATTCATTCATATGGTTTTTATGAGAGGCACGACTATAAGGAGCGCTCACTTTAGTAGCTGAGCAATAAAACGCCAACCTTACTCGGCTTTTTTGGCATGTTGTTCATAATTATTGACACTATACATACAAATAGGTAGCGAAGGAGGGATGCTAATGATAAATCCTGAAGAATTAATCAAACAAATAAAGGAACTACAGGAAAAATTTAAGGAAACGATGCAAACATCACCATATCCGCTTTATCGTCATTATGGCAAGATTGAAAGATATGAAGAAATTCCAGTTACAGTTCCTGAACAAAGACAGCTAAATCAACCAGGTGTAGATGCCTTAATGGTACCATTGCCTATTCTTGAAAACCCTCATTATAAAGGTAGTGAAAAGCTGAGTAATAAAGTGGCACTTATAACGGGAGGTGACAGTGGGATAGGCGCGGCGGTTGCTATTGCTTTTGCAAAAGAAGGAGCAGATATTGCTATTTCTTATCTTAATGAGCATGAGGATGCACATCGAACGAAAAGGCGAGTAGAAGAATTGGGAAGAGAGTGTCTTTTATTACCTGGAGATGTAAGGGAAAAAAAACAAAGTATAGATATTGTTACGCAAACGGTTAAGCGTTGGGGCAAAATTGATATTTTAGTGAACAATGTAGGTATTCAATTTCAGCAAAAGGAATTGACTGATATTACTGACGAACAATTTGATGATACATTTAAAGTAAATATTTACTCACATTTTTATACGACAAGAGCAGCTTTACCATATATGAAAGCAGGGAGTTCCATAATTGGCACCACATCTGTCGTCACATATAATGGTGAAGAACAAATGATTGATTATACGGCTACAAAGGGAGCAATTGTTGGATTTACACGAGCTTTAGCTAAAAATGTCGTGGATAAGGGCATTCGTGTCAATGCCGTTGCACCTGGTCGAATATGGACACCACTTATTCCAGCAAGTTTTACGGCTGATCAGGTGGCGATTTTTGGCTCGCAAAATCCGATGAAACGTGTGGCTCAACCATTTGAGCTTGCTCCGACGTACGTTTATTTAGCTTCTGATGATTCAAGGTTTGTTACGGCACAAGTACTACATGTAGATGGCGGAGAATCAACCAATTCTTAATGGAGGAGAAGATGGAATGAAGTTTCAATTTAACCCTGAGTTGACTTTACTATTAAGTAATCAACCAGGTCTTGTGACGATGACGTATTTAAATCATTCATGGAAGATGCAAAAAATTGGACCAAGACCTCCTTTTTATCGTAATCCATCCTATCAAAGTAATTTTCCACTTATTTAAAACAAAGAAAGATCCTTTATCTATTCCGAAAAATCAGTTAATCTAGCTATAATAGATAAACTGATTTTTTTTGAGGGGTGAGTTAGTGTTACGTATATCTTGCATTCAAATGGAAGTTATTCCGGCAAATCCTCAGGCTAACCGCGAACGTGTTGAGAAATGGGTTGTTGATGAGTTAAATAAGAATGAAAAACCTGATATCCTTGTCTTGCCTGAAATGTGGACAACAGGTTATCGGTTAGAAGCACTTAAAGAAATCGCTGATACACCTAATGGGGTTACGTATCAATTTTTAAGTAGACTTGCAAAATCATATGGTGTTCATATCATTGGCGGCTCGATTGCGGTTAAGGAAGGGTCCGATATTTATAATCGCTCTCTCGTTTTTAATCGTGAAGGTGAACTCGTTTATCAATATGATAAAGTCCATTTAGTGCCGATGTTAAATGAGCCAGCTTACTTAAGTGCGGGACAAAAGAAAGGACAGGTTTTTACGTTAGATGGTAATAAAATGGGTCTAATCATTTGTTATGACTTACGTTTTCCAGAGTTATCAAGATCACTAGCGTTACAAGGGGTACAAGTCCTTTTTATTGTTGCCCAATGGCCAGAAGTAAGGTTTAAGCATTGGAATATTTTACAGCAAAGTCGTGCGATTGAAAATCAACATTATGTGGTCTCGTGTAATGGTATCGGTGAAGATCAAGGGACGATTTTTGCGGGACGATCAAAAGTGATTGACCCTTGGGGGAATATTTTAGTTGAAGGTACAGCAAATAAAGAGCAGACTCTGTCTTCTCAAATCGATTTAGAGAAAGTAGTAAAGATAAGAAATGATGTACCTGTATTCGAAAGTAGAGTGCCACATTTATATTAAAGATTACCTGTCAAAGCGATCGATGGATGCCTTGGCAGGTTTTATTTCAAATAAAAAGGTCATTTTTAATTTCTGAGTACATAAAAGATATAAATAAAAGACATCAATTTCAAACACTCACATATATTGTATTATTCCGACTTATCAAATTTGAATACTTGTATAAGTGGAATAATTGATTAGCTGGAGAGGTGAGAAAGGCATGTTTATTATCTTAAATGTATGTATAATGCTTGTCCTTATTTTGGGTTTATATTGGATGCAGCGCAATCATATTTCTTTTTCAAAAAGAGTATTTACAGCTTTAGGAGTAGGTATACTGTTTGGTCTAGGTTTACAATGGGTTTATGGAGCATCTTCAGAAATTATAGCTGAGACATCGAATTGGTTTAACATTGTTGGAACAGGTTACATTCGCTTTTTACAAATGATTGTTATGCCTCTTATCTTTGTATCCATCTTAGCAGCTTTTACGAAAATGACATTGACTAAAAATGTAGGCAAAATTAGTGTTCTCATACTAGCTGTTTTGGTTGGGACGACTGCAATTGCAGCGGCTGTAGGTATTGCTACGTCTGTGGGTTTTAACTTAGAAGCGATTGAAATTGAACAAGGAGAAGCGGAGCAAGCACGAGGTATTTCATTAGAAGAAAATTATACAAATAACGTAGAAGGTTTAAGCTTCCCTCAACAAATCATTCAATTGTTGCCTGCTAATCCTTTCTTAGATTTTACTGGTGCGCGCTCAACATCGACTATTGCGGTCGTTATATTTACTGTGTTTTTAGGTATTGCTTACTTAGGGGTTCGGCGGAAAGAGCCCGAGAAAGCGGAAACCTTTGCAAATCTAATAGGTTCTATTCACGCAATTATCATGCGAGTCGTTACATTCATATTACGTTTAACCCCATATGGCGTTTTAGCGATTATGACTCGGACAGTTGCAACAAGTGATTTGACTGCGATTGCAAGTCTAGGGAAATTTGTCGTCGCTTCATATGTAGCTTTAGCTGTTATGTTTATTATTCATTTATTATTATTACTCTTTTCAGGCTTGAATCCTATCACTTATGTAAAAAAAGCATTTCCAGTATTAGCGTTTGCTTTTACTTCTCGTACTAGTGCTGGAGCATTACCCTTAAATATTGAGACGCAAAGAAAATTAGGTGTTCCCGAGGGGACGGCGAATTTTGCTGGTTCTTTTGGTTTATCAATCGGACAAAATGGTTGTGCAGGTATTTATCCAGCAATGTTAGCGGTTATGATTGCTCCCACAATTGGAATTAATCCTTTAGATCCTGGTTTTATTCTTATGTTAATTTTAGTTGTGGCTATTAGTTCTTTTGGCGTAGCTGGTGTAGGTGGAGGAGCGACGTTTGCGGCACTTTTAGTTTTATCAGCCCTCGATATGCCAATTGCTTTAGCAGGATTGTTAATATCTGTTGAACCCCTTATAGATATGGGGCGTACAGCAGTGAATGTGAGCGGGAGTATGACAGCAGGTACATTGACAGGGAAATGGACGAAAGAATTAGATGAGACGATTTATAATGATCCTACTCAACAGCTCGAAACAAATGAGATTTAAAACTTGATGGCTAAATGAATAAATCTATCTATGAAATAGGGCGCTAAAGAATTGAATCTTTAGCGCCCCTATACTTTATAATCATAATACAATCGGTTTTAAACCGTTGCTTTTTGAAGTTTATCAATAAATTTCAGTGAGCGACCTGTTCCAATGGCAACAGATTCTAAAGGATTAGGTGCTAAGTGAACAGGAACAGAAATTTCGTTTGATAACCAATCCTGCATCCCATTTAATAATGCACCACCACCAGTTACCATAACACCACGGTCAACAATGTCTCCACTTAATTCAGGAGGGCAGTTTTCCAACGTTGCACGAATAGCTTCAAGCAAGTGAATCATATTTTCGTGTAAGGCAGCTTGAATCTCAGTTGAAGCTAATTCAAGTGTTTTCGGTAAGCCATTAACTAAATCACGACCACGAACTTCCATTGTTAATTCCTCGTGCTCGATTGGTGTATAACCAATCTCCATTTTTATTTGCTCGGCAGTGCGTTCTCCAATTAACACATTGTATTGTTTACGTACATATTGAATAATCGCATCATCGAGTTTATCTCCACCTATTCTTACTGAATTACAGGAAACAACTCCTCCAAATGAGATAATTGCCACTTCTGTTGTACCTCCACCAATATCTACCACAACATTGGCTATCGGTTCACTTACTGGTAAGTCTGAACCAATCGCTGCTGCTACAGGTTCCTCAATGATATGCACATTTTTTGCACCACAACTTCTAACCGCATCTAAAATTGCTCGACGCTCTACAGATGTTGAGCCAGATGGAGCACAAACGACAACATTTGGCTTACGCATTGATAACCCTAGTTTTTTGCTAGCTTTTTTCATAACCGCTCTTAACATATCACTTGTAACATCAAAATCAGCAATGACACCGTCACGTAATGGACGAACGGCAATGATGTTTGCTGGTGTTTTACCGACCATATTTTTAGCTTCTGTACCAACGGCAAGAACTTCTTTCGTTTCTGTATTTAATGCCACAACGGAAGGTTCGTTAATGACAATTCCTTTGTCCTTCGTATAAACAAGTAAATTCGCTGTACCTAAGTCTATTCCAATTTCTGCAGTAGACCACATAATTAGCACCAACTTTTCTATTAGTAGTTTCTAATTTGTCATTTTAACAACTAATTTGTCAGCTTAATAGAGTCCTACAGGCTATCTTCTATGTAAGATTATGAGAACAATATGGGATTATTTTTTAAGAAATAAGGGATAGAGGAATATTATACCAGAATAAAGAGAGGGCTGAGTCTTTTTGACTAGTTCTATTTCCTTTCAAAAAAAGGAACCCCACTTACCTTACAAGGTAGTGGAGTTCAAATATAAAGGGGGTGAGGAATAAAGATGCATTTAATCTTCACTCGTTCAATTATGGTATACCCGCTGCTCAAAATTTAAAACCAATTTAATTAAATTTATTTTAAAAAAAGTTTTTATTAATTATAATGGATTTAATGACTCAATTAGAGTGGAGGGGGATTCATGGTTACGGGAGATACACGAGAGTGTGGCATTATTTTATTTGATGGGGTCTGTAATGTGTGCAATAAATTCGTCGACTTTATGCTCAAACATGATAAACATCAATTCTATAAGTTTGCGTCTATTCAATCTGACATTGGTCAACAGCTTATCAAGCAACACAAAGTGAACCGAAATATTGACTCCGTTATCGTAATCGAAGCGAATCAGGCTTTCCTACACTCTGATGCTATAGTGAAGATTATTCCAAAGTTAAGTTGGTATTGGCAGTGGGCAAGAGTATGGAAAGTGTTACCTAAAAATATTAGAGATAGCTTATATCGATGGTTTGCGAAAAATCGTTACCGCTTTTTTGGTCAAAAATCGAGTTGCCGTCTACCTACTAAAAAGGAACGGGAAAGGTTCTTATAAATTCAAAAGCAGGGAGCGACAGATTTATATCTGAAGCTTCCTGCTTTATTTATGGTGAACGAGGATTGTTTTAGGGAATGTGCTTGTAAATGTATGAAGTATTGAGCTGTGAAAAGGAAAAAAAGCGTTAGAAGGGGAAATGCTCGGGGTTGCGAGTGAAAAAAAGAGGGGAAAGCCCGAGAAAACGATGATGCTTGGGGTTCTGGGCGGAAAAAAGAGGAGAAAGCCCGAGAAAACGGAAATGCTTGGGGTTACGGGCGAAAAAAAGAGTAGAAACCCCGAGAAAACGATGATGCTCGGGGTTGCGATCGGAAAAAAGAGGGGAAAGCCCGAGAAAACGATGATGCTTGGGGTTACGGGCGAAAAAAAGAGTAGAAAGCTCGAGAAAACGTAGATGCTCGGAGTTACGTGCGAAAATAACTGTACTACACCATTGGGGTGGCCGATTCCTTCAGCTAGTCCTCCAGAGGGTACGTGCTCCCAGTCCCGTAGCGAAATCCGAAGCGACAAACTATCAACTTTAGTCAACGCCCATGGCAAAGCCAAATTCACTTCGCCACCAACAAAGATGAAAGTGGCATTTGCTCTTCAACTGGTGGCATTTCATTCATAAACGGTTTTGAGGATTCTCATATTATGCCGTAGCCCCGCCACTTTTTATGTGTTGCGTACGGGCAACACATAAAAAGATTCAGCGCAAGCGCATAAACAGCCACCACCAACAAAAAAGAGAGAGTAGTAACCCATCATCAGGATTAGTATCTAAAATCCAAGGTTTTTGGACCGTTAGCCAAGCTCGCTTGGCTACTTCACGCGACTGTGTTTCGATTTTCAAAGACGGACCAAAAACAAAAACCGAATGGTCAAGTTATCTCGAAAAATGAGCGTGACTCATTGAACTTTCATACTAAAGAAAATCAGAATTTTAAATTTCCCTCTTGTTTGTTCATTTATGCTTTGCTAATATAGGGACATTCGTTCGTTTAAAGGGCTAAAGTGTGTGTAAGCATACTTTATGCAATTAAATGAATAATAAGGAAGAAAATGTTTCGTTATAGAAAGGTTTGAGATGAGTGAGTCAACAAGAGCAATGGTCATCTAAGTTAGGTTTTATATTTGCAACAGCAGGCACAGCAATTGGACTCGGGGCGATTTGGAAATTCCCTTATATTGCAGGTACAAGCGGTGGCGGAGCATTCTTTTTATTATTTCTATTATTTACTCTTTTTATTGGATTGCCATTACTGATTGGTGAATTTGTTTTAGGGAGAACAACAGGAAAAGAAGCCGTATCAACCTATAAAGAGCTAGCCCCAAAAACACTATGGCCAATTACTGGTTGGATCGGTGTGGTCGCTTGTTTCTTGATTTTATCGTTTTATAGTGTCATTGGCGGATGGAGCTTATTATATATATTTGAAACAATAACCGGACAAATGTCGCAGCTGAGCGTAGAACAGTTATCGAGTAAATTTAGTGAACTAATCGCGAACCCTTGGCGAGCAATTGGTGCCCAAGCTTTATTTATGATTATGACTATTTATGTCATTTCTAAAGGTGTACAAGCGGGTATTGAAAGAGCGAGTAAAATAATGATGCCAGCTTTGCTTATTTTATTACTCATTATCGCCATCCGGTCTTTGACATTAGAAGGAGCGAGTGAGGGAATTCAATTCCTTCTAAAACCGGAGTGGTCGAATATTAGTTCAGATACTGTGCTATTTGCTTTAGGTCAAGCATTCTTTTCGTTATCACTTGGCGTTTCGGTGATGGTGACATATAGTTCGTATGTATCGAAGAGTCAAAACTTACCTTTAACTGCTTCGGTCATTGGAATCATGAATATTCTCGTTGCTTTGTTAGCTGGTTTAATTATATTTCCAGGAGTGTTTACATTTGGTCTAGAGCCGAGTGAAGGTCCTGCCTTAATTTTTGTCGTATTACCTACGATATTTAACCAAATGCCTTTAGGACAGGTATTTATGTTTGCATTCTTTTTATTATTTTTCTTTGCCGCATTAACATCCGCATTTTCATTATTAGAAATAATTGTGGCTACCTTTTCCAAGGGGAAACCCAAAAAGCGTCAGAAGTTAAGCTGGAATATTGGCTTAATAATTTTATTTGTTGGTGTTCCATCGGCGTTGTCCTATGGAATCTTAGCTGATGTTCAATTATTTGGACGAACATTTTTTGATCTTTTAGATTATTTAACGAGTAATATTTTATTACCGTTAGGGGCTTTGCTTGTTGCTTTATTTATATCATGGAAGGTGCCAAAGGAAAGATTATTAAATGAGATGAAACAAGGAGCTCATATTGGTAATCGATTTTTTGCCATTTGGTATTTGTTAGTGAAATTTCTTATTCCATTAGCGATTTTAATTATATTCTTAGATGTTTTAGGTGGATTTTCTTTCTTTTTTTAATATAGATAAATAATTAGAAAAGTATAATTTAACAAAAAATATACATTTTTACTCATGTTGTTTGGTCGAAAACATGGTATGATAGAAAAACACAACGAGATGCCAAGATGCATCGATGGGAGGGACTATAATGGATAACAACAAGCTACAAAGTTACTTTGAACAGAAGTTATCGTTAGCTAAAAATCAATTTGAGCGTACGATTGATTGTAAGCATACTGAATTCGATGATCTCTATCCGTATATGACAGAGCAACCACAGTTTTTCTGGTATAAGCGTTATGTAGCGTGGCAAGAGTTGTTGACCATTGTCCACACGGTAAAGGATCTAGAGTTGGAATGGCAGCAGCCTTTCACAGACAAACAGATTGCCTTTGTAGAATCGAAAGTCATGGATGCAAAGGTCCTTGATAATTGGTATGAGGAACAAGAGGAAGAGGCAGAGAAAGAGCAATCTTCGCAGCAGGAATAAATAATAGTCCCTAGGCTCTCTTAAGAGACCTGGGGATTTCCTATGAAAGGAGGGTTTCTTTGAAAATAAAAGTGGTAGTAGCTTTAATTGCATGTAGTTCGATGCTCTTTTCTTGTCAAAGTAAGGAAGAGGATTCTACGGATTCTTTAGTTCCAAACATTGAACAGGAAGTAGTTGTAGAAGTTGAAGAACCCAATCATGATACTCAGCAGTTAGATGAGTTATTAGCAGAACTAAAAATGAAAAAAGAGCTTGATGTAAGTGATTATGAAAATAGAACTCCTATGGAATGGGGAGAAAATGTACAAGGAGTCAAAACTCAATTAGATACGGATGAACAAGTCATTGCTTTAACGTTTGATGCGTGTGGAGGTCCATATGGGAGTTTATATGACGAAGAATTAATTGACTTCCTCAGAAAAGAATCTATCCCAGCTACTTTGTTTGTTAATCAACGTTGGATAGAAGAGAATGAAGTGACTTTTAGTGAACTTGTGGAAGAGCCTTTATTTGAAATTCAGAATCACGGCAGTGAGCATGTTCCTTTATCGGTGAGTGGTCAAAGTGCATGGGGCATTGAAGGGACACAAAGTGCTGAGCAAATTGTTCATGAAGTGATTGAAAATCAAATGACGATTACTTCATTTACGAATGAAGAGCCGTTATTTTTCCGTTCTGGAACGGCATTTTATGATGAGATTGCTGTAGAGATCGTAAAGGAATTAGGTTTAGAGGTTGTTAATTTTAATATCTTAGGAGATGCCGGTGCTACCTATTCTGCCGAGCAAGTACATGATGCTTTGTTGAGTTCAGTGTCAGGTTCCATTGTTTTATTACATATGAACCAGCCCAACTCTGGAACGGCAGAAGGTGTGGAGCGGGCGGTTATGGACTTAAAGGATCAAGGTTTTTCTTTTGTAACATTATCACAATATACACTTAAGTAATTTGAATCGTAGCATCATCATGGTGATAAATGGCACTGAGTTCACCTTCAATATCTTCAGCTAATTCTTCATGAGTTGGAAGAGAGTCATAGTTTTGAATGATTTCAAAGGTTTGTAAATCTAATAATAAATAAGGATATCGCTCGCCTTTGTCTTCTAAAAGAGCAAATAAACGTTCATCAACGGTAGCAATTAAATCTCCAGCCGTTTTGACTGAGCGTTTTTTTTCTATGATCACATCCATTGTGCATGCCTCCTTTTTATCCATTCTTTACATGATTTATAGTTTTATACATGACTAGCTAGTGATTTCGAGAGTTTCATAGTTAGAAGGGGTATTATTTTCACTTATTTCTTTTTATCATAACCAGTACCCCCCCTTTCCATTGTGTAAATGTGTATTCATTGATACTATTTGATTAATTAGGATTTCTATTCAGAAGAGGTGTTTGTATTGGCAAAGAAAAAATATTATGTAGTTTGGGAAGGTAGAAATAGAGGAATTTATACATCATGGGCCGAATGTGAAAAACAAGTAAAAGGTTACACAGGTGCTAGGTTTAAATCTTTTCAGAGTGAAGCGGAAGCCAATGCGGCATTTTCAGGAAAATCAACTCAGGTGTTTGCAAAGAGCAATAAAGGATCCGCTAAGAAAAAGGAGAAAATTAGCGAGTCAGAAATTATTTGGGATAGTATATCTGTTGATGTAGGCAGTCATGGAAACCCTGGTAAAATAGAATATAAAGGGGTCGATACAAAAACCGGTGAAGTTTTATTTGCCCAGGATGATATCCCTGTTGGAACAAATAATATGGGTGAATTTCTAGCCATTGTTCACGGGCTTGCTTATCTTAAAAAACAAGGGAGCAATAAGCCTATTTATTCGGACTCTGTTACTGGTATGAAGTGGGTGAAACAAAGAAAAGCCAATGCAACACTTGTGAAAAATGAAGAAACGGCTTATATTTGGCAACTTATTGAGCGAGCAGAAAAGTGGCTCCATGAAAATAAATATGATAATCCAATTTTAAAATGGGAAACCGCTTCATGGGGTGAAATCAAAGCTGATTATGGACGTAAATAAAGGAGGAAGATGAGATGTTTGCTGACTTACAATTAAAGCAAAAAGAGTATTTTTATCGTGGTGAAACAAAGGATCTAGAGTTTCGTCTTAAACAGTTAGACAAGCTTTATGAGGTGTTAAAGGCCAATGAAGATTTATTCTTTGATGCACTAGCTAAAGACCTCAATAAATCCAAAGATGAAGCTTATGTAACTGAAATGATGCTTCTATATCAAGAAATTAACCACACGAAGAAGCATCTAGAAGAATGGATGAAACCAGAAAAAGTGAAGACAGCCATCTCACATACTGGCTCCCAAGGTTATATTCAACATGAACCTTACGGCGTTTCTTTAATTATTGCACCATGGAATTATCCTGTTCAATTAGCATTTGCCCCATTAATTGGAGCGGTATCAGCTGGCAATTGTGCAGTGGTCAAGCCTTCAGAATTAACGCCTAATGTTTCCAGAGCCATAACAAATGTGATAAATAACCATTTTCCAAAAGAGTATATTCATGCTGTTGAGGGGGCTGTTGAAGAGAGTCAAGCCTTGTTAGATCTGCCTTTTGACTACATTTTCTTCACCGGAAGTGTCGCAGTTGGAAAAAAAGTGATGGAGGCTGCTTCTAAGCGATTAACACCGCTTACTCTTGAATTAGGTGGGAAGAGCCCAGTGATTGTTGATAAAGAGGCAAAGATAGACGTTGCAGCGAAACGAATTGCTTTCGGCAAGTTTCTTAATGCGGGTCAAACTTGTGTGGCACCAGACTATTTACTTGTTCATCAAGAGGTTAAACATGAGTTTTTAGCGGCTTTAAATAAAGAGATACAAAGATTTAAAAAAGATAAAATTAATAAAGGGAAATATGTACGAATTGTAAGTGAACGGCATTTTGAAAGGTTAGTCTCTTTTTTGGATGAAGGAGAAACTTTAATTGGCGGTGGTTATTCAGAAGCAGCCCTTCGGATAAACCCAACAGTCCTACAAAATGTGGCATTAGATTCCCCGTTAATGGAAGAGGAGATATTTGGTCCAATTTTGCCTATTTTCACTTATGAAAAGATAGAAGAAGTGTATGCGATGGTACGAGAGCGCCCGAATCCGTTGGCCCTTTACGTTTTTACAGAAAATAAAGATCTAGCTGATCAAGTTTTAGAGAACTTGTCGTTTGGAGGAGGCTGTGTCAATGATACGGTCATGCACTTGGCAACACCACATCTTCCTTTTGGTGGAGTGGGTGAAAGTGGAATGGGAGCTTATCATGGGTTTGAAAGCTTTGCCGCATTCTCTCATCGTAAAAGCATTTTAAAACAAACAACAAAGTTTGATCTAGCTGTTCGATATAAACAAAACAAGTTTACAACCTCGGTTTTAAGGAAATTAGTAGAATAAGTTTTTGATAAAAGAGGAGGCCAATGATGAAGCACGGGGAGTTGGGGCACAAAATAATAAATCCTGATGATTTCTTAGATTAGTAGGTAGAGTATGAACGAGCAAAGCTCGATGACTAACACATAGTCATCGAGCTTTTTGATTGGAGCATTTTATAATTTATACTTCATTACTCTATTTACAATAGGTAATGTCTTTCTACTAAAGAGCCAAAGAATATCATGAAATATAAATAAAAATACTCGTAAAAGAAGGTGAATATAGGAATTTGAAAATGATCTTTCGCTAGACGCAAATACCTATATCATTTATACTGAAAATTAAGATATTTACGGAAACTTTCGAATATGCAAATAAATTCATATTCATCCATTTAAATGTCAATTAATAAACAGGTAGTAATAGACGGTCTAAATGATTGTAACTGCTGTCATGTGTCGCAGAGAAGTGCTTGAAATCGATATGTCCTATAATTATATTTCGCTACTAAATGAGATGTATTCGTATTTAAAACTATGTTTTTGAGCAAACTCACATTCCACCTAGCCAAACCTCTGTTCATACAGAACGCCCACGGCGAAGCACAATTCCCTTCGCCACCAATAAACACGAAAGTTGGATATTCCCTTTTTCTTGGTGGCTCTTCATTCACTTTGTTTTTGTTGTTATTTCTTATAATGAATGCAATTTGTACATGAGAATGAGCAGTCCCAAGCGGACGAGTTATGCGGAGACTCCCGTGGTGTAGTGGAAAAAGCTTGAGAGCCGCTGGCTGTACTGATTAGCTCAGCGCCACGCGATTGTCGCAGAGCGAGTATTTCTGTAGCGAACAGTAACGCTCTATGTTCGCACTAACTTTCATATAAAACGCCCATGTCGGAGCCAAACCGCTCCGACACCAACAAAAAAGAGAGAGTAGTAGCTCAAGAATTAGAATCTAAAATCCAAGTGTTTTGGTCGTTAGCCAAGCTTGCTTGGCTACTTATCTCGATAAATGTGCACCGCCCATGTAACTTTCATATAAAAGGAGAATCAGCGATGAAAATTAAAGACATTCAAACACTAGGACAGTCATTAAAAGAAAATGTACAAAAAGTCATTGTAGGAAAAGATGATATCATCGATTTACTATTAGTTGGCCTCTTTTCCTCAAGTCATATCCTCTTAGATGACGTTCCTGGAACAGGAAAAACACTACTTGCAAAAACGGTCTCCAAATCATTAGGTATGAATTTTAAACGTGTACAGTTTACTCCTGATTTATTACCAACTGATTTAACTGGAATTCAATTTTATAACCAAAAATTAGGTGAATTTGAATTCCGAGCTGGGCCACTATTTACAAACCTATTACTAGCCGATGAAATTAATCGAGCAACACCAAGAACTCAATCGAGTTTGCTTGAATGTATGGAAGAAAGACAAGTGACGATTGATGGAGAAACCCACACTTTAGATCGACCCTTTATGGTTATTGCGACCCAAAACCCTGTAGAGAGTCAAGGGACATTTCCTTTACCAGAAGCACAGCTGGACCGTTTCTTAGTAAAGGTTGCAATGGGATACCCAAATAAAGAAGAAGGCATATCAATTTTACGTCGTTTTAAAGGTGATCATCCACTTGAAACGCTACAACCTGTAGCAAGTCGTGAAGACATTAAACAAGCTCAACATATATTTTCTGACGTACATATTAGTGATGATTTACTTACATATATTATGAACCTTATCGAAGCGACTAGAAATCATGATGAGATAGAACTTGGTGTAAGTCCAAGGGGAAGCCAAGCCTTATTAAAGGCGGCTCAAGTGTATGCGGCCTTAAAAGGAAGAGATTATGTGGAGCCAGATGATATTAAAAGGCTGGCTAAACCAGTATTGAGTCATCGAATTGTCACGAGACAGCTTTATCAAGACGGTGATACGAATGAAAAAATAATTGAGCAAATCTTAACAACGGTCGAGGTTCCAGTTGAAAAGGAACTTTTAGAAGGGACTAACCAGTAATGGCAGTAGCTTCACTCATTGCGATCACTTTTTTACTCGTTTTTTTACAGATGATTCTTTATCAAAAAAAGAGTTTACAAGGAATAGAATACGAAAGAACGATTAAAGATAGAGCTGTTTTTGCCGGCGAGAATACAGAGATGACCGAAGTGATTGCTAATAAAAAGCTTCTTCCACTACCATGGATTCGTTTAGAATCAAAGATGGATAAAAGTTTGGTTTTTAAATCACAAAAAAATCTTTCCATTGTTGGAGAAGCTTATCATCGCAGCTTATTCACATTGGCACCATATCAAAAGATAAAACGTAGGCACCAAATTCATTGCGTAAAAAGAGGGTTCTATCAATTAAAGACAGTGACAATGACAAGTGGTGATTTATTTGGCTTTGTACAAGTTTTTGAGACGCTTCATATTAAATGTAACTTAGTTGTATATCCGCAATTAGTTGAATTAAAGGATTTACCTTTACCTTCAAAAAGCTTTCAAGGAGATACGATTGTAAGAAGGTGGATTATGGAGGATCCGTTCATCAATGCTGGTGTCCGAAAATATGCACATGGCGATACATTCAAAAATGTAAACTGGAAGGCTTCAGCAAGAACGGGAGATTTGCAAGTGAATAAGAAGGATTATACAGCGAATTATCATCTGCTCATTTACATTAATTTTGATCAAAATTATATGAACTGGTCAAGGGTAAATTATGAGCAACAAATGGAAAAAGCGATATCCTATGCAGCCACTTTGGCTACTTATACGATTAATCATGGAATTGAAACAGGTTTTGGTGGAAATTCCTTTGCTTTAGAATTTAGCGGGGACTTTAACGGTTTCCGTAAACCGATCCGACTAGCAGCTCGAACAGGAAGACCACATTTACATCATTTGTATGAAACGTTAGCGAAAGCTCAATTAGCAACTAGTATATCATTTGCTCAATTTTTACAAGAGGACGTTGACAGAAGACAGAAGGGCAAAGACATTATTATATTGACTGAACAATTAGATAGTGATGCTAAAAATAAAATAGAAAGCTTACAAAGACTTGGTAATAGCGTAAAGGTTATGTGGTTAGATGGGGCTAATCAGCCAAAGCAAGCACAAGCATAGTGGAGGTGAGCACAAATGAACTTTGGTTTCTATTTTCAAAAATGGTTTAAGTCATTTTTAGAATATTTGGCTTACTTTCCACTGCTGTTATATGTAGGCGTAGCATCGTTACCTTCAACGGAAAAGGTCGTGTATTGGCTTTTGTCAGTGCCAATCATATTTGCGATTTCTTTATTCATCGGGATGAGCTTAAAAATAACGCGGCGGATATGGAAGATTATTTTTTCTTTATTACTATCAATAGCTGCTACATACCTCTTCTTAGGAAGTTCGATTAGTCCTGGCTATTTTATTTTCTTTGCTTTTGTTCTGCTGTTAAATATGAGAGGTTTTTATTATAGTAGCCAGCTAATTGAAGAGCTCGTACCTGTTCGTCTCCTGTGGTATGGCTTTGTTGGATACTTTTTTGCTTACTTCTTTTACCGAATGTATGACCTGTTAACTCCGTATGAAGTTGTCTTAAATGTAGTCGGTATTTTTTATTTAATCATTACGTTTTTCTATTCAAATATCAGACACTTAAAAGAAGCAACCCTAACGGGGAAGGTAAATCCTTTTCTCAGTAGGGCGACAAAAAGGCAGAATCGCTTTTATCTAATTATTTTCTTAGCTGTCATTTTGGTCATTTTTACAGGTGGGTATATTCAAGATTTATTTCGAACATTGTGGAATGGTTTTGTTCAACTTTTATTATTATTAGAGCCACCAGACATTGGAGATGTAGATGAACTTGTTCCTGAATTTGAAAGTGAAGAAGATGAATTAATAATGGAAGAGCTAGGGTATGAGGAACATAATGAGATCCCATGGTTAAATGCAATTATGGTTGCATTTCTTGGTACAGGCTTACTGTTTTTTATCGTTTATCTCCTGACTAAATCAAAAGCGTTGATGAAATGGTTAACGGATATTAGAGAAGGTTTTTTTACAAAAAAACCAGATGATGAAGCTTTTGTCGATGAAAAAGAAAAGTTAATGTCGGCAAAGGAATTAAGCAAACAGCTTGGGAACCGATTGAAAAATTGGTTGCAATCCAAAGTTGTGAGCAAACCATCGATTGATGATTTTACAACAAATGAAGAGAAGGTCCGATTTATTTTTAGAGAATTTATTGAAAAGCAAGGTAAAGGGTTACAAGTACGTAAAGACCAGTCTGCACATGAGATTTTAAAATTGATTGAAATAGAGGAAAAGAAATTAGGGAAATCACTCTTAGACGATCAGTACCATTTAGCAAGATATGGGTTAACGAATATTAATGACCAAGATGTTGAGAAGTTGCGAAAATGGCTTATCTCTCTAGAAGAAAGTGATTAAATAAGGGGTGGGGGCATGCCTGTTTCATTATTTTTTAAAAAGTGGTTCAAAGGAGTGTTAGAGGGATTTGTATTCTTTCCGATTCTCTTCTTTTTGACTGCTGTTGCCTTTCAATCAATCGTGGCCTATTTATGGTTATTAGTACTTTATCTGATATTCGGTTTTAGTTTATGGTGTGGTATGCGATTTCTCATTGAGGACCGTAGAATACAGATTATAATCTCATTCGTCATAGCGTGCCTATTATCGATTATGATGCCAGTTTCTATCATATCAACACTGTTTCTAATACCTACCGTATTTTTTGTGAGCTTACGTGGTTTTTTTTATAGCAGAGAAGTGGTAGAGGATATGGTGCCCCTTCACTATATTCTATATGGCTGTGCTTTTTATTTAGTTTTTTCCGTCGCCTTTTACTTATATCCGGTTCTAGTTCCATTTCAATGGGCTTACAATATGATGGCGCTCGTGTTTATTTTTAGTATGGTTTTGTATAAAAATAGGAGATTCTTAAAGGAAGCAACCTTAATTGAGCGAGGTAAAGCCTATTTAACTCCAGCAACCAAAAGACAGAATTTCATTTATATTTGTAGTTTCTTTATTCTTTTATTGCTATTAGCTTATCATCAGATTATCGAGAGGATTTGGGGATGGTTCTTGTCGACCCTTTCTAGCTTTCAAACACATCCAGAAGGGAGCCTACTTGAGCTAACTGAGGAGTTGATGGAAGAGGAACCAGTAGTAGTAGAAGGGAAATTTGAACTTCCAGAGCAGCAAGAGTCGATATTACCACTATTATCACTTTATGTCATTGGAGTGATCCTATTAGTAGGTATTATAGGTCTTATCATACTATTTATGGTGAGAAAATCGTTTTTCAAATGGTTAAAAATTAAATTAGTAGGCTTATTTCATTATGAGATTCCGGATCAAGAGCAAGGTTTTCAAGATGTTTCGATGCAACTCGACCCATTGGCTAAATGGAAGCGTCGTTATCACTTATGGATGAAAAGAAGAAACTTACGAAAGAGGAAGTTAGCTGATTTTTCTTCTAATGAGGAGAAGGTTCGTTTTCTATTTATAGAATTAATGCTGAAAGAAAAAAAGATGGGTACGTCAATTAGTTTGAACGAAACGGCTCATGAACTATTAGAGAAAGTGAATATTGAGGGTTATCAAGGTAAAGAAATAAAAAATATGGATGAAATATATCACCTTGCCCGTTACCATTATGGAGCAAATGTGAGTGACACCCAAGTAGATACTTTACATGAATGGGTAACAGAAATGAAAGCAAGTTATAAGCAGTAATAAAAAAAGCTTATTGGTCATATTTCACCAATAGGCTTTTTTATGGATTAATCATTTTTAAAGTTGGAGACCACTTCTACTTTTAAAACGTCTTAATAAAATATGGCTTTCCACTCGGCTAATACCCTTCAAGCTATATAACTCTTCATTAATGAAATTCTCTAACTCCTCAAAGTCTTTAACCAATACATGCATATGCAAGGTACTGGGCCCTGTCATTTGATAACAGCTAGCGACTTTAGGATTATCCGCTAATTTTTGGGCAACATCAACCAAATAAGTTGGCTCACAATCAACTTCAAAAAAAGCAGATACTTTCTTTCCGACTTTATCTGAATTTATAACAACACTGAATTTCTCTATGACTCCGTTTTCCATTAGTTGATTCATTCTTTCTCGTATGGCTACTCTCGATAAATTTAATTTCTTGGCAATGTCAACGTAAGACATGCGGCCATTCTCAGTTAGAAGCGTAAGAATTCCTCTGTCTATCTCATCAATTTTCATAAAAATCCCCTATTCCATCAATATTTAAATTTTAGACCGAACATTTTGTATATTCTTGTTTTATCTATTATAAATGATCTAATAAATGATGGTAAGTTGTGGTTGGTTATCTATCTGGTCGATTTACAGTAAATAAATAAACTTTTGTAAACTTATATTGATTCATCTATAATCAAAATAGTGAATAAATAGTGTTTTAGACTATCAAATGGAAAGAAGTGAAGTTAAATTGGACTGGAAAAAACAAAGAGATATTTTTATTGCTTTTTTCCGCTCAGGCATTCTTGGATTTGGAGGTGGTCCTTCATCGATCCCTCTTGTTCATAAGGAAGTTGTTCATACGTATCAATGGCTTAATGATGAGGAGTTTAGTGATGTTTTGGCTCTAGGAAACGCATTACCGGGTCCTATTAATACGAAAATGAGTGGCTATATTGGTTATCGAGTGGGTGGCTGGTTTGGGTTAGTCAACGGCGTTTTAGCAACGATCCTACCAACTGTTTTATTGATGATAGGTTTGATTGGTTTAATTAGTCAGTTTCGGGATTCTAGAGTTGTTATGGGAATGACCGAGGCGATTGCTCCTGTTGTTGGCGTCATGCTTGCGGTATTAACTTACAACTTTTTAAAACAATCTAAAGGCGGGCTAGGCATTGGAGGAATGTTGGCTCTTAGTTTATTGAGTTTAATTCTTTATCAATTTTTACATGTGCATCCTGCTATCATTATTGCGGTTTTACTCTTTTGTGCCGTGGCCAAACCTGACAAGCAAAAAGAGAAGGAAGAAAAAGGAGGAGCTAAATGATTTATTGGGAGATCTTCTTAGCCTTTTTTATTCCGGGAATTGTTGGTTATGGTGGCGGACCAGCGACGATTCCTCTCATTCAGGAAGAGGTTGTCAATCGTTATGAATGGATGTCGCACGAACAATTTGGTGAACTATTAGCGATAGGTAATGCATTACCCGGACCGATTGCAACGAAAATGGCTGGGTACATTGGTTATGAAGTTGGGGGTATTCTAGGATCTAGTATTGCTCTTTTGGCAACAGTAGCCCCTTCTTTATTAGCGATGGTATTTCTACTGTCCCTTTTATACCGTTTTAAAAATTCACCAAAAGTCAAACGAATGACCATTATTGTCAAACCAACAATTGCCGTTTTATTAGGTGTAATGGCGTATGAATTTTTCTTTGCTTCTTATGAGAATTCAGGTGTATGGCAAATGATTTTTTTAGCAATAGCCAGTTTTTTATTATTAGAAAAATGGAAAGTTCATCCAGCCTTTGTCATCGCTGGAGCATTATTATATGGAGCATTATTTTTAGGTTAATGGCTGGAGAGACTATTGTTGTTTGACCTCTAGCTTTTAATAGGTGGCTCTTCATTCACTTTATTTTTGTTGTTATTTCTTTGAATGAATGCAATTTGTACTTAAGAATGAGCAGTCACCCAGCGGGCGAGTCATGCGGAGACTCCCGTGGGACATAGTGGCAGAGCTGAGATCAAGCGGCGTAGCCGATTAGCTCAGCGCCACGTGATTGTCGTGGAGCATGATTTTCAGTAGCGGTAAGTAGAACTCCGCACCCAATCATTAGCATTACTTTCATACAAATTCCGAAAATATTATAAAAAAATACTGAAAATTTCAAGTTATTCTGATAAAATAAATATTACGTAAATCGAAATAAATAAGGAGGAGTACTTATGAAGTATCCAATAACTTGGGATTTAGAAAGTGTTTTTGCGGGAGGAAGTGAATCAACAGAGTTTGCTTCATTTATAGAAGAAACAAAAGCATACATAAATAAATTTAAAAGCCGTGTTCAACAATCAGGTGATTCAGTTGAAGAACTGGCTGAATTAATTGATGAAATCCAGCAACTTATGCGTAGAACAAGGCAAGCAGGTGCCTTCATTAGCTGCTTAACTGCTGCAAATGTTCAGGACAAAAAAGCACTACAATGGCAAGGAACAATACGGACATACGGAAATCATATCCAACAAATATGGACAGAAATTGAAGAAAAAATCGTTCAATTTTCGTCAGAAAAATGGCAACAACTTCTGCAACAGCCACAATTAGCACCTATTACTTTTTATTTAAATGAAACGAGAGATAAAGCAAGTGATAAATTACCTCCAGAACAAGAGCGATTAGCTTCGAAATTAGCGTTGGATGGTTACCATTCCTGGGGTTCATTTTATAATCAACTAGTTGGAGAGTTGCAGTTTCCTTTTGAAGAAGATGGTGAGGTAAAGCAGTTATCTGCAGGACAAATCCAAAATCGAATGAACCATACTGACCGTTCTATTCGTCAGAAAGCTTTTGGTGTAGCTGAAGACGTGTGGCAACAAAATTCTGATTCGTTTGCTACAACTTTAAATTCTTTAGCTGGGTTTAGATTGCAACTTTATGAAGCAAGAGGTTGGGATGAGGTATTAAAAGAACCACTAGCTATCAATCGAATGCAAGAGCAAACATTACAAACGATGTGGAGCACAATAGAAGAGAATAAGCCTATGCTGCACCAATTTATGGAGCGGAAAGCGGAGTTATTAAATGTTGAAAAGCTAGCCTTTTACGATGTATTTGCTCAGTTGCCTGTTGAAGGGGAACAAAAAATCAGTTATGAAGATGCTTGTGATGTAATTATTAAACACTTCAAAACTGTGAGTCCTAAATTAGCAAACTTTGCAGAGATGGCATTAAGAGATGGTTGGGTTGAAGCTGAAGATAGACCAGGAAAAAGACCAGGCGGATTTTGTACAGGTTTGCCACTATCCGGAGAAGATGGTGAATCAAGGATTTTTATGACATATGACGGTAGTTTGGCTAATGTTGCAACACTTGCACATGAACTAGGTCATGCTTATCATAGCCATTGCTTAAAAGGGTTAAAACCTTTTGCTCGAAGTTATGCGATGAATGTGGCTGAAACCGCATCGACATTTGCAGAAAATATTGTTTCTGATGCGCTAGTAAAAGAAGCTGAACAAGAAGATTTGAAATTATCTTTACTTGAAAATAAAATCTCACGTTCATTAGCGTTTTTTATGAATATTCATTCACGTTTTATATTTGAGAAAAATTTCTATGAAGCGAGAAAAAATGGCACGCTATCGGCAAATGATTTAAATCAATTAATGGAAGAAGCGCAAAGAGAGGCCTTTGGTAACGCACTCAGCGAGTATTCTCCAACTTTCTGGGCTTCTAAGCTTCATTTTCATATAACAGGTGTACCATTTTACAATTTCCCGTATACATTTGGCTTTTTATTTAGTCTAGGAATTTATAAGCGTGCCTTATCGGGAGGGGAAGAATTTGAAGATTCCTATATTGACTTGTTAAGAGATACAGCGAGCATGAAAGTGGAAGACTTAGCTGAAAAACACCTTGGAGTCGATTTAACTCAATCAGATTTCTGGCAAGACGCACTCAATGTAGTCAAAGAAGATATCGAAGAATTTTTGGAATTGACGAAAGAAAAAGTAAAACAATAAAAGAACAAATAAGGCTTCCTCAGATAAACTCTGATGAAGCCTTTTTTAAATAGGTGAACTTCAATCACAGTTATTTTCAGTTTCTTATTTAGTGGATTGTATATGAGTTCATTCCCAGCTTGATTTTTGAAATAAGATACATAGCCTTTAGATACCTTCCATACAAAACCGACATGGCCAAGCCCAATTCACTTCGCTAAAAGTCAGCTATCGCCAACTTAACGATTAATAAAGGTTTGTGAAGATATGAACGCCAAAACACAGAGTATCTGCACAAAGCGGCGTTTTATGTGAAAATAAGGAGGTGAAAGCAAGGAGTAGTTGCACAAAGAGGAGGTTAATGTGAAGATACGGACGTCAAAGCTTGGAGTAACTACACGAAAAAGGCTGAATGTGCCAGTTACTCGAGGGGCATAATGTCACAATGAGCTCTTGAGCTTAATGATTAGTCGTAACCTGTCATACTGGAAGTGAACTTGACGAGATTCAGTGCATTACTCATTGAACTTTCATACAAAAAGAGTAGATAATGATACCTACTCTCTTGTATTACGATTTACTATTAATTTTCAGTTTGGCTTCATTGCGTTCATCAATTCTCTTTTCAATTTCAGATAATGCCTTAGGGTCATTCAAGAGTCTCTCTCTATTCTCTTTAATAAGTTCTTCAAGCGTGTTGGTTTGTTTTCTCATCCAATCAGTCCTTTAAGTATTCAATGTAATTAGTACTATTATACCAGTAAAATCACATATTTTAAACGGATATTATTACAATTGTTTGAAAATTTATAAATTAATTTATAAAAACATGAAAATCATCGCCTAGCTTCTACTAAACACATACAGCACATAAAATGACTGTAAAGATTTGGAGAAGAGGAAGTGAATAAATGAATCAAATACGAGAAATTAATCAAGGTCAATTAGTACAATTATTAACAACGGAGAGCCCTGATATTTTGACATTGGATTTCTTATCAACTAGAACTCAAAGTCCACAAGTCAAAGAAATGTGGCAAGTGCTTGTAGCGAGTCGAAGGCAACACTATGATTGGCTCAAAAGCTTTTATACAACAATAAGTGGAAAGGGTGCGACAGTCGATCAGGTTACATTTTCCCGACCTGCCACATATCAAGAAGGTATTGTTGAGCAAATTAATGAATACCATCAAAGATTACGTCGACTTATGAATTTGCTTAATGAGGCAAACAGTGATTTTGAACAGCAATATTTACGGACACTGATTTACTACTTTGAAAGGGAAGGTTATATACTGAATCAAATACAGCAATTGGAACGTTAAATAAAGAATAAAATGAGTGGAAGGCAACCATGCTAATAGTCAAGGTGTGAAATAGCCTTAGCTTTAACTTTTTAGTTATTTAACACAAAGCTTCTTTACAAAACTAAAGTAATTTGTTAGAATATTATAAAAATAAGAAATTTGGATAGGGACTGAACGAGTGCTCGTTAAGTTAATTGAAAAGGAGAGGGAGAATCATGACCGTTTCAGAACAGAAAAAAATTGAAGATATCCAAAGAAGGGTAGAACTTTTATCAAATGAGTTAAAAATGCTACAAGAGCAACCAGAAGAATCAAATAAATTTGAGTTGACTGAAGCTGGTGATGGTCTGCTTAGAACATATAATTGAAAATTGAAAAAGCCTCTGAAGTCCCATATAAACAGGGCTCAGAGACTTTTTCGTTATTCTGCTTCTTCAAGAGCTAATAATAACTCAGTTAATAGTGTTGAGAATGAGGCAAGACGTTCTTCAACTCTTCCAGGGAATTTATCATTAATTACTTCTAAAGTATCGTTTTCGGTATGCCAGAAGCTCCCGTGTTCTTCTGTTTGAGTATAGCCATCTAAATCACCAATTTCCCAGTTTGTTGCTTCGAAATAAGCATACGGGATACCTGCTGCATTAAAAGCTGCGTGGTCACTCCAGTCACCTGTTGTCCCTTCAGGGTAATCGGCATTTAAACCAGGATTAATTTCAATGTCTAAGTCGTGCTCAATTGCTAAGTCTAATGCTAAATCACGAATAAAACTATTTTCTCCTGCACTACCGTGTACATACATTTTGTCACCAGAAACTAAGCTGTCTAAATTAATCATACCAACTGTTTGTTCTACTTCTTTTGCTGACATTTCACTCACATAATGATTTGAACCTTTTAATCCGACTTCTTCTGCACCAAATCCAATAAAAATAATAGAGTAAGGTGTTTCAATGTCCTTCAGGCGTTCAGCTGCTTCTAACATTACACCAACACCTGAAGCGTTGTCATCAACACCAAGTCCTTCTGAGACAGAGTCGAAGTGAGCACCTACAATGATCGATTGTTCAGACTGACCTTCTTTAAAAGCGATTATATTTTTTGAGTCAAAAGATTCTTCATCTTTTTCATACGTAAAAGGCTGTACTTCTGTTTCGTATCCTAACTGTTCAAATTGGTCTTTTACATATTGTCCGGCTTCTTCTTCTGTTTCAGAAGCGGCAATTCTTTGACCAAGTTCGCCTGATAAATATTCAACATGTGTTAATGCGATTTCACCAGATTGAAGTTCTTCTTCAGATGTTTCGGTCGGAGTGTTCTCCTCCGTAGTGACATCGTCTTCAGCTTGATTGTTTGTCTCGTCTTCATTTGTTCCACATGCCATTAGTAGCACACTACCGATGAGCATAATCGAAAATAACTTCATCTTTTTCATTTACATCCCTCACCTATCTTGGTTTTCAAAGTTGTCTACAAGAATATACATCATAATTAGTATAAATACAATCATTATTTTTGTGTGTTTATAAATGTGTGTTTAATAGCCGTTTGTCGTTGGTGTATTTATTTTAGTTATTGAATATTTGTATATTTATTCAAAATCTCGTTTTATTTCTTTTTTTGCCGAATTATTGGTAAAATAATGATATTCGATTGAAATGAGGAGGCTTTTCTAATGGAGAATTTGGACAAGCAAGTTTGCAAAACTAAGAAGTGTAGCTCTTTAAGTAAAGGGCTATGGATTGGAGGAGCTATTGTCTTAACTGCTGTTTTATTAAAGAAGGATTGGCGTGAAAAAGTAATTTCTGAAGCCAATGGATTAAAGAAATGTTCCGTTAATGCATACGAGTTTGTTCGAGATAACCGTGAGGAAATTGTCAGCCAAGTGCGCGTGACCGCAAATGAGGTATCAGAGGTTGTCCGCGGAATTAGCGAGGATGTAAAAAAAATTGGGGAAAGTGCCGCTCACCTCAAGGAAAGTTCTGAAGAGCTTTATAAAGCCACAAAAGAAAGTGCTCAAGAAATCAAAGAGTTAAAAAATAAAAATCATGAATAGCATTTTTATTTGAGGACATGATAATAATCGAGGCAGGCAGTGATGCTTCCTCAATCACTAATCACATATAGCATGTTGTTCAAAGTTGCAATAGGTGAAGAGCTATTTTTGTTGTGTGATTACCTATGAGGTGATTCTATTGTACAGGGATAAGGATTTTTCATTTTGTTAATCAAAATGAGATGAGGTGTCTCCAAAAGACAAAAATCGTTTCTACCCCAGATTGTAGATTGAATATTAGCTGTGATTAGCTAAGAAGATGGTCACATTTCGTTGGCCATCTTCTTCTATTTCAATGGTAGGGAGAGATAGGCATGAGCGAAAAGAAAAAAAGAAAACAAAAGTCAGGCAAAAACCAAAACAGTCAACATAAAACGAGTAGTTCTGCCAATAAAAAAAATACGTACCATTAATCAGAAGAACTCTAGGCCTAGGTCTAGAGTTTTTTTAGTAATGATAGATGTAAGAATTTCCTCGGAAATAGTCGATTGCAATATTTTTATCTCCTTTGGATAATTTTAAGCAAGTTCGCTCAAACTAATTTTAACCTAGACATCGATCAGTAATTTTTAAGGAGGAAAAACAATGAAGCGATTTCTTGCTTTAAGTGTCATGTTAAGTATGATGTTGACTTTACATTTACATGTGTATGCAGAAACAATAAATAAAGATGAAGAAGAGCCACAAAAATCGTCTGAGGTAACACCTGATGAGAAAAAGTCATTTGAGATTCCTAACTCTGTATTAAACATTGGAAAGGACAATACGTATACAAATCCGACCCAAGAATTACCTTATTTAAAGCCGAGTGAACTCGCACAAAGATTAATTGATACAAGTGAAGCGGTAAGTATTAAAAACCCTGATTTAGTAAAGATTTTAAATGAATCGACGATTTCTTTTCCTAAATTGGCTATTGGTTTCAGAGCCTCCATTTACTTAGGGGAATGGCCTTTATCTTATGAATCTGAAGGAACCGAAGTGAACTGGGAGTTTCAAAAGGTTAATACAAACTATGTAGATAATCGCGGTGGTAATGCTGTTCATAAGCTCAAGTATTACCAAGAACAACAGAAAAAAATTAACGGTGGTCTAACAGCAAAAATTCCTAATAGTGAAGCTGTACAAAAAATGATGATGATTAAAGCCGCTGAAGTTACTCATCTGCCGCTGTCTTTTGATACGGTTATTGGTCAAGGAACTAAAAAGGAACAAACGTATAATGTTCCGCCTAGCCAAGTAGGTTATTTAAATAGCTATGTTCCCGCTGTACATGAAACGGGTAAAGTGACATATGGTGAAGTTTTCTTAACTTTTAAAGGTGGTAAATCGTCGATTGAAGTGAAAAACATAACCCAGCAAGGAATTGGAGCATGGATTCCAATACAGGATCATTTATCTTTTACATTTATGTCCTCAAACCAACCAAGATAAAAAGGCGAGCCCAAAAGGCTGCCTTTTTTGTTGATTATATATTTGTAGATCGCTTCGTGAAATCAATTTCTGGATAATAGGCATCTTTTACTAGAAGATTAGGTCCTAAGCATTTGACGCTTGGACAATGGCAGTTCAAAGATTGAGCAATATCTGATTGAACCCATGTTTTATAGGAACTTGGAAGTGAATTCGATTGGATATTTCCAAGTGGTGGTGCATCACCGAAATCCGTCACGATAATTTCTCCATCAAAAATATTCACATTTAAGCGAGAGCGACCATCTGGATCATTCCTAACTGTTACATGCGGCTCCTCTCGTAAGCGTTTCTGTAAAAGTAAATCTTCTTTACGATCGCTACAAGGATAAAAAGGTAAAGTACCGAATAACATCCACGTATTTGAGTCTCTAACATCGAGTAAACGATGAATGCCAGAGCGGATGTCTTCTAATGAAGCAACCTCAAGGGCACTAGCGAAATCACTAGGGTACATAGGGTGGACTTCATGTCTTTGGCAGCCCATGTCTACAATTTGTTGATGGATTTTCTCTAAATGAGGTAAAGTTCTTTTGTTAATCATCGTTTCTGCGGAAACAATAACTCCTCGGCTTGTTAGTTCTTTGGCATTTTTAACCATACGATCAAACATCGCTTGGCGCTGAGTAAGTGAAGGTTTTTTATCCATAACGGCAAAGCCAATTTCTTGGAAATCCTCAACAGAGCCATAGTTAAAAGAGATATGTAAAACATCTAAATATGGAATAATGAGTTCATATCGTTTTAAATCAAGTGTGAGATTGGAATTGATTTGAGTGCGAACTCCACGTTCGTGGGCATATTTTAATAAAGGCACGACATAATTTTTAACCGACTTCATTGAAAGCATCGGTTCACCACCGGTAATACTAAATGCTTTTAAATGAGGAATTTCATCGAGCCTCTGAATGAGTAGGTCGAGTGGAAGTGGATTCGGGTCCTTTGGTGATAAAGTATAACCAACTGCACAATGCTCACAGCGCATATTACATAAAGTTGTTGTCGTAAATTCTATATTCGTTAATTCGAGATGGCCGAATTGTTCGATATCCTGATAAGCTTCCCAAGGGTCAAATTTTGGAGTTATCTGAGGTATTGAAGTATGTAGCAATGTTATCCTACTCCTTTAACTTTTCAACGTTCACTCTTCATCATAACGCATATCGGTTCATTTCAAAAGATCTAGATTTAATAGATAACATCTTCCATTGTGGGCTATTGCATATTTTGTTAAACTTATTGAAGGTTAGAATTCGTACAAATATTACATATTTATGATAGATAGGAGCGAGATAGAATGGGTGGAGCGATAGATAATAAAAGTGAGCAAGTACATTATTTACAAGCACGTTTTGAAATGGTGATGACGATGCTTGATGCAATCGATCCTGAAGAAGCAGGCGTAGAAGAAATTGATCGTCTGATTTCAATGTTAGATGAGATTGAAAATAAATGTAAGCAATTTAGACATGATTGGTCAGAATAAGCATCATGTCTATGAATTTATATTTAATTCGTCACGCTCAATCTGAAGGGAATCGCTTAAAAAGAATTCAAGGAACTATGGACTTTCCACTTTCTGAGGAAGGTGAGAAGCAGGCAATAGCTCTTGGCGATAGGTTCAAAAAGGTTGATTTAGATTATTTATATACAAGTGATTTAACAAGAGCCTTTGTGACGGCCGAAGCAATTGCCGATACGAAAGGTATGGCTGCCCAACCTTGGGAAAAGCTCCGTGAGGTACATTTAGGTCCATTACAAGGAAAAACGCGGGAAGAGATTTATGCCCAATATCCTGAAGCTAATAAAGAATCATTGATTACTTCAGGCATTGCTGGTACAGAGACAGTGGCAGAGCTAGAGGCAAGGTGTGAAACATTACTAGATCAGCTCCTCCTTGCACATCGTGATAAAAACGTAGCAATTGTTTCTCATGGTGGCTTTTTAAGCGTGCTGATGATGTATATTTTAACGGGAAAAGACTGGGTTAATTATCATCGACCATTTCGGTTTGGTAATACAAGTGTCACTCATTTAGAATGGCCGCGTGGTACTGGTAAGCCATATTTACATTATATGAACGACCGAACACATCTCCGTGACCAGCTAAATGCGATGACCGATAGAAAAATAGATATTTTATAAAATAGCCAAAAGACCCTTTGTCGAATTCGAGAAAGGGTCTTTTGGTTTTTTGTACTGGACAAAGGCAGAGAGAATAAGTGGGGTGGCATAATAGAATATACGGAGGTTGTGAGGTGAAAAAGCGTTAGAAATTCTGAGCAAAAGCCGAATCACAGGGTTACGAGCATCAGCTCTAACGTCAATACAAAAACCCACCCCTAGCCATTTCATTTTTTAATACAATGTGAATTCGTTTACATTTTAACCTTTAAGAAAAATGTGACAAGGAGTATAATAATAGAGTGCGAGTTTTGTCATAAGCTTTATGGGGGATGCCGTGAGATGTGCAAATGGAACGGTATAGTGTAAAGCTGCAAATGATTCAAATCTTCAAGTGTAAAAAGGAGTTGGATGTTGTGGAGAAGTTACATGATAGTATTTATCAATTAATTGTAGAAACATCAACGAATTTACCGAATGATGTTAGACGAGCAATAAAGGCAGCAAAAGAAAAAGAAAATGCAGGCACGCGTGCAGCATTATCTTTAGGAACAATTACAGAAAATATTGAAATGGCAGATGAGAAAATCTCACCAATTTGCCAAGATACAGGTATGCCAACATTTGAAATTAAAGTGCCTGTTGGTGTCAATCAAATCAAGATGAAAAAAGTGATATATGCAGCCATTGCTGAGGCCACAAAGGATGCTAAGTTGCGTCCCAACTCGGTTGACTCTTTAACTGGGAAAAATTCAGGTGATAATTTAGGTGAAGGAACACCTGTCATTCACTTCGAGCAATGGGAACAAGACGTTATCGATGTCCGTCTCATACTTAAAGGTGGAGGCTGTGAGAATAAAAATATTCAGTACAGTTTACCGGCTGAGCTCGAGGGATTAGGACGAGCTGGTCGTGATTTAGATGGTATTAGAAAATGTATTATGCATTCCGTTTATCAAGCACAGGGTCAAGGTTGTAGTGCAGGTTTTATCGGAGTAGGTATCGGTGGTGACCGTACAACCAGTTATTCGCTTGCAAAAGAACAGCTTTTCCGTACGGTCGATGATGTCAATTCAAATCCTGACTTACAAAAGCTTGAAGATTACGTCCTAGAAAATGCGAACAAACTTGGTATTGGAACGATGGGATTTGGTGGAGAAGCCACTTTACTAGGCTGTAAAGTAGGAGCGATGAACCGCTTACCAGCAAGCTTCTTCGTCTCCGTAGCCTATAATTGCTGGGCTTACCGTCGTCTTGGTGTCGTATTGAATATAGAGACAGGCGAGATTCAAGAATGGTTATATAAAGATGGGGAAAAAGTTGAACTTAACCAAACGGATGAAGAAGTTGCGGCCGCGGCCGAGGAACAAGATGGTGTCCGTGAAGTTGTACTCGAAGCTCCTATCACTGAGGAAAAGATTCGCGAGCTAAAAGTGGGAGATGTCGTGATTATTAATGGAATGATGCACACTGGCCGTGACGCCATACACCATCATTTAATGGATCATGATGCACCGATAAATTTAAATGGTCAAATTATTTATCATTGTGGTCCTGTTATGGCAAAGGATGAGCAAGGGAATTGGGTTGTTAAAGCTGCTGGTCCAACAACAAGTATTCGAGAAGAGCCATACCAAGGTGACATTATGAAGAAATTTGGGATTCGAGCTGTTATTGGTAAAGGTGGTATGGGACCAAAAACTTTAAAAGCATTAGAAGAACACGGTGGAGTGTATTTGAATGCAATTGGTGGAGCGGCTCAATACTACGCTGACTGTATAAAAGAAGTTAAAGGTGTAGATTTAATGGAATTCGGAATTCCTGAGGCAATGTGGCATTTAGACGTAAAAGGCTTTGCTGCTATTGTTACGATGGATTCACACGGAAATAGCTTACATGCCGATGTCGATAAGTCATCTTTAGAAAAGCTTGCTCAATTTAAAGAGCCCGTGTTTAAATAAAAATTCAAAAGCCGTCCATTTTAGTCAATAAAAAGGACGGCTTTTCTCACAATGTATATGTCGGAATATTTAGTTATCATGTGCTATATAAAATATAATTTTAGGTTGTATCATTAATTTGTTCATTATATTTTAAGGAGTGATCCAATGAATTCAACAAAAAGCTTAGTCGTAGTTGGTGCCCATTGTGGTGATGCAGAGATTCAAGCGGGTGCTATCGCCCATAAATATGCAAAAGCTGGCTGGGAGGTTACATTCCTTCATTTAACAGCTGGTGAGAAGGGAAATCCCACTCACATGTCTGTGGATGAGTACCGTGTGCAAAAAATTAAAGAGTCACATCAAGTTGCTAAATTACTAGGTGGCAGTAGTATTACATTAAATTATAAAGATGCGGAATTAGTTTTAAGTGATGAAATAATAACGGAAGTAGCTAAGCATATGAGGAGGCTGAGACCTGATCTAGTTATTACACACTGGGAAAAAAGCATCCATCCTGACCATATGTTATGTCAGCAAATTGTTCAGGCCGCCCAGTTAAAAACAGGGTTAGTTGGTTTTGAACTCGATGGACTTCCACCACATTATTATCCTTATTTTCACAGTGAAAACTGGGAGGATATGGAGGAGTATGTTCCGGATATATATGTTGATGTGACCGAAGAATTCGAGACGTATCTAGAGGCTTTGTCCCATTACTGGTTTATTATGAATTCAACGTCATTTCGGTATTATGATTATTATCAAGCGTTGGGTACGATGCGAGGGTGTTTAAATCGTACGAAGTATGCACAAACATTAAAAATGGCACGTGGGCAGAATGTACGAAAGGGTTCGCATATTCCTGGATTTGAAATATAAAGAGGAGGGGATAAAAATGTTTACATTTCGTCATTATCAGTCTGGAGATGAAAAGGCAATTGTTGAGCTTTGGAATAAAACGTTAAAAGAAGATCCAATAACACCCAAAAGGTTTAGTCATTTAGTTCTTTTAGATGCCAATTTTGATCCAGTAGGTTTACGTCTAGCTTTTGTTAAAGAGAAACTTATTGGTGTTGTTTATGCTGTGCGCAGGTTGGTGCCACTCGGAGTAAATTTGGAGACTGACAATGGGTGGATTCCATTCTTTTTTGTTGCAGAAGATTATCAGAAACAAGATGTGGCGTCGAAACTATTTCATGATGCAGAGTTTTTTTTACAGGAGTTAGGCAGAACATCCGTCTTTTTTGCCTCCTATGCACCTAATTACATCTTACCTGGATTAGATGAAGAGGCTTATCCATCAGGGTATCAGTTCTTGTTAAAACAAGGTTTTCAAAAACTTTATTCACCTGTTGCTATGGATAGGAGTCTTATTAAATGGAAGCCTCATAAAGAAATTGAGCAACTAAAAGCTTTAAGAGAAAGTGAAGGTTTTTCGTTCAAACAACTGGAAAATCAAGATATATATGAAATTATCTTATTTGCTAATCAACAATTTAATCCCGACTGGGGGAGGGCCATTCGAGAAGGGCTCTTACAAGGTTTACCGATGGGACAAGTACTTGTCATTAGGTTTAAAGGTGAGGTTGTAGGTTTTTGTATGTACGGTGGTTATGAAGGAATTGCAGAGCGTTTTGGGCCGTTCGGTGTAGCGGAAACGATGCAAGGTAAAGGCTTAGGTAAAATTTTATTGCAAGATTGCTTACAACAAATGCGTTCAGAAGGATTGCATCATGCCTGGTTTTTGTGGACGAGTGAAAAGTCTGCTGCGGGTCACCTATACCTGAAAGCTGGTTTTTCGGTTACAAGACGCTTCCACGTTATGAAAAAAGAATTAACATAGTGATTTATAGCTGCTCATTTCAAAAAGTTAAATGTACTGAAACTAATTCAAGCATTTCTAGCCATTTTTATTGCTACCTTTTCTTGACTTAGGGTTTGTGAGAATAATGTTAGTTATTCGTGAGAAACTAAGCAAAAAATGATAGGAATGATGAGTTGTGAAGCACTTAATTTCTGTATTGTGTATGAGCGTATGCATCACGCTCGTTTTTGGCTCCTTCCCACTTACAGCATTCGCTGAGCAGTCCTATAACTGGAGCTATATCCCAGCGAAAAACAATGTTCCCGTTAAGACTGAAACGATTTATCAAGAGCTTTTAGATAAAACGGGTGGTATTTTTATTGGGAATACAGGACAGAAACATTTATATGTAACCTTTGACAATGGTTATGAAAATGGTTATACGGAAGAGGTTTTAAATGTTCTAAAAGCAAAAAAAGTACCAGCTACTTTTTTTGTAACAGGTCATTACTTAGAAACGGCACCAGACTTGGTTAAACGGATGGTTGCAGAAGGTCATATTGTGGGAAATCATTCCTGGCATCATCCAAGCTTACCTACAGTAGGGGATGGTAAACTGATTGAGGAGCTTGATAAAGTTAAAAAGAAATTCACTGAGCTAACGGGCGTTAAGGAAATGAATTATCTACGGGCTCCTCGAGGTGAGTTTAGTGAACGAAGCTTAACGCTTTCCAATAAGCTCGGTTATACGAATGTTTTTTGGTCGATGGCTTATAAAGATTGGGATGTGAATGCACAGAAGGGTGGAGAATATGCCTATAACAACATCATGAAACGTATTCACCCTGGTGCTATTATGCTTATTCATTCTGTATCATCTGATAATGCCGAGGCATTACCACGCGTCATTGACGAAGCAAGGAAATTAGGCTATGAATTTAAAAGCTTAGATGACTTAATGTTTGAAAGACAAATGGAACAGCTCCCATTTCCAAGATAATAAGTTAAAATAGCTCTTTTGGGGGCTATTTTTATTTTGGGCGAAATTGATGATTCATGGGTATGATTCAGATGCCGAGCAAATGAAAATACGCAGCAATGGCGAAGGAAAAATAGAGATCAATGCTGAGGCTGCAAAGATAAAGATAAAGAAATCATGAAGCCAAAAAATCCAGTACAACATTGTGACAGATGGCATGGTAATACAAATATTAAAAGGTTAAACCTATATCAGCATTAGCAGTAACGTCATACAGAACCCACATGCGAAGCCCGATTCACTTCGCCACCAACAAAGATGAAAATAGCGTTTGGCTCTCTAACTTTGACTTATCAATTCATTTGGTTTTGTATGGGAAGTGTACGAACCAGAGGGTCTGCATGAAAAGGAGCGAGCGTGACAGTTATTTAAGTGATGTGCCGCGAGTAACGTTGCGACATGTCGATGAAGGCAGTAGGTCGACATGATCAAGGGCAAAAAAGGACGAGATCATGTCGATGAAAATGGCTAGTCACATATAATCATGGGTAAAAAAGCCGGACATGTTAATAACTCAAAGGAACCGATGACCAGTTCAAGACACAAACTTTCGCTCCCAAGTAACTTTCATACAAAACTGCCATGATGACTTGCTCAGCAACTCATCACCAACAAAAATGAACGTATGGTTTTGCTCTATAACTGGTGGCTTTTTTTCAATGAGGTTTTTTGAACGAGAGAAGCACACGAACCAAAGAGTCTACACGGAAAAGGTCGAACATGTCAGTTACTCAAAGGAAAAGCGTGAGTAACTGCACGAAAAAGGCCGAACATGTCAGTTACTCAAAGGAAAAGCGTGAGTAACTACACGAAAAAGGCCAAACATGTCAGTTACGCAAAGGAAAAGCGTGAGTAACTACACGAAAAAGGCCAAACATGTCAGTTACTCGAAGGAAAAGCGTGAGTAACTGCACGAAAAAGGCCAAACATGTCAGTTGCACAAAGGAAAAGCGTGAGTAACTGCACGAAAAATGCCGAACATGTCAGTTACTCAAAGGAAAAGCGTGAGTAACTACACGAAAAAGGCCAAACATGTCAGTTACTCGAAGGAAGAAGGTGAGTAACTGCACGAAAAAGACTGAAGAAGCCCCAGTCACTCCGCCACCAACAAAAACGAAAGTATGGTTTTGCTCTTTTAACTGGTGGCTTTTCATACAATATGATTTTGCTTCTTGGTTTGTTAGCTTTAATTATTTCTTATTTATTCATTTGTATGAGAAGTGTACGAATCAAGAAGCCTGCACTAGCCAAAGCGGAGGGAATGGGGAGGCCGACTCCTGCAGGAGGAAAGGGCAGGCTGAGATCCACTTGCGTAAGCAAGTTAGCTCAGCGCCCGCCTGCGGAAAGCGTGCCCCCATTCCCGGAGCGATCTTCGAAGAAGAGCACTTGAGCTTTAGTTAACTTTCATATAAAAAAGACTACCGTCCACAAAAGGTAGTCTCCTCCCACATTTAGTTTAAAAGGGTTTCATGTCCAATCGCTTTGGCAATTGTTTCAAGTGTACTTACATCCGTCACGTCAAACGCAATAGGCTGTAGACTGCGGACAAGCATAAGTCCAATCTCTTTGTCTTCTTGGTTCATAATTGGAAATTTGAGCTCTCCATTACATTCCCATCTAATATCGTTCTCAAATGAGGAAGCAGCTACCAGTTTATGGTCTAGCTGTTCATATAAATATATCCCAGCCCAATTAATATAAGGCACATTTTCTACTAAACTGGTTACCGTCTTTTCATAAATAGATTGAGCACTATTTTTTTGATAAACATGGGCCATAATTTGTAGTGAAGCAACATCTGTAGGTATAGACAAAACAATCTCTCCTTAAAAAGCAAACAAAAGGTCGCTTTCAAAAGTTTTTTATGGCAGAACTTATTAAATCAACACAACTTACGAATAAAATTATGTATAATAAGCATTTGCCTTATGTTCTGTCATTGTAACAAAAAAAGAAACAGTTCCGTTCTAGAAAGTTTAGGAAGTTTTTTGAACATGCTATAATGGAGGGCATATATCAAAAGAATCGAGTATTTTTCAAAGTTGCTGTTATAAGGTGGAATTTGTTAATGAATCAAAAAAAGAGATATCATAAACCAAAAGAAGACGTTCATATAAAAGTTGGACAGCGTTTTCCATTAACGATCAAAAGACTAGGCATTAATGGAGAAGGAGTCGGATATTTTAAACGGAAGGTTGTTTTTGTTCCAGGAGCGTTACCAGAAGAAGAAATTGTCGCCGAAGTAACGAAGGTCGGCACAAAATTCTCTGAGGCAAAAATTAGTAAGGTTCGTAAAGCTTCACCAAATAGGGTGGAGCCCCCTTGCCCTATCTATGATCAATGTGGAGGTTGTCAGCTCCAACATATGACGTATGAAAGCACCTTGAGTGCAAAGAAAGATATTATCGTACAAGCATTTGAACGCTATTCAAAGCTTTCGTTAGATAAAATCAAAGTTCAAGAAACAATTGGTATGGAGGAGCCTTGGTATTATCGGAATAAGAGTCAAATGCAGGTCGGTAAAAAAAATGGAGAAGTGATTGCCGGTTTGTATGCTGAAAAGTCCCATGAACTTATTGATCTATCCGCATGTATCGTTCAACATAAGACGACAAATAAAGTAACAACCGTCATTAAGCAAATCTTGAATGATTTCCAAGTCTCTATTTACGATGAACGAAAAAGACGCGGTCTCATTCGAACGATTGTAACTCGAGTTGGTTTTGAGACAGGCCAAGTGCAGGTCGTATTAGTCACAACGGATATGAATATACCGAGGCTCAACTTAATAACAGCGGAAATTAATAAGCGTCTACCAGAAGTAACATCTTTACAGTTAAATGTTAATAATAAGAAAACCTCGCTCATTTTTGGTGATAAAACGGTTCATTTAGATGGTGAAGAAGTCATCGAAGAGCGTTTAGGGGATATTTCATTTGATTTATCGGCAAGAGCATTTTTTCAATTAAATCCAAAACAAACGGTCAAGCTTTATAATGAAGCACAAAAAGCGGCCAAACTGACTGGAACAGAAAAAATCGTTGATGCTTATTGTGGTGTCGGAACGATTGGACTGTGGCTAGCAGACAAAGCCTCTGAAGTAAGAGGGATGGATGTCATTGAGGATTCTATTCAAGACGCTAGAAAAAATGCTAAGAAACACGGATTTGAGCATGTGCGTTATGAGGTGGGGTCAGCAGAAAAATGGTTACCAAGGTGGGTGAAGGAAGGCTGGAAGCCAGATGTCATTCTCGTTGATCCGCCAAGAACCGGCTGCGATGATAAGCTTTTGCAATCAATCATTGAAGTAAAACCAAAACGTGTCGTATACGTGTCCTGTAATCCTTCGACACTAGCCAAAGATGTGGAGCTGCTACGAAAAGCGGGTTACAAAGTCAAAGGCATCCAGCCAGTAGATATGTTCCCATGGACAGCACAAGTAGAGAGTGTGACGGAGTTAGTATTGTGAATGTAACCCCATAATAAAGTCTTCCGAAACAGAATAAACATTTCCGAAAAAAGACTCGAATTTTGTGAGAATAAACATCTCCGAAATCGGGTCTTTTTTCTGTCTAAAACGTCTGAAAACGAACAGTATCAATGGTTTTCCAATATCTCTTTCTTTAATTTTCCTTCTTCTATTATCGGAAAATTTTATTTTAACTGCGAAAAAAACGTGAAAAAACGGGTGGAAAAGAGGTGAAAAACGGGTGATTTTTGATCCGGAAAAGGCGAAAAAGGAGGGTTTGTCGGAAAACTTTATTTTAGCTGGAACGGTGGAATGGGGGTTTGAAGTGGGTGATTTCGGATGAGTTTATTTGGGGGGAACATAGTTAGAATAAATTTATAGAATTAGTACTCAAATTAAGTTGTCTTATTAAGAGTTTAGAAATAAGAGTAGTAGAAATTGGGCTATATAACGTATTTAAGAATCATAACTGTATACTGCTATTTTTTTAAAAAGGGTACTAGTCTAAGTTCTTGCTGATGAAGGTGTGAAAAGATTAAAGGCACTGTGACAATGGCATTATGTTAATACTTAGATTTCATAGTAGCATATGAATTAATTAAAGATAGGCTATGTTGCTAAAGGATCAGGTTAAAAGAGAGGGATTGTAACACTTTTATAGAAGTATAAAATACTATAAAGAACTCTTTATAGGCTATAAGTCGTAAGAGATGTTAATTGGGGATGATTAATTGAAAAAAATCTTAATTGTTGGAGCGACAGGAACACTTGGACAACTAGTATACCGTGACATTAGACGTCTTTTTCCAGAAGATGTGACCTTCGCAATTACTGACTATAATAAGGAAAGAGGTATAGATTTTGCCTCTAATAAAGGTAAGGGTACTGAATGGCGCTACCTGAATGTGATGGATGCTGGTAGTATTGAGCAAGCATTAGTAGGAGTAGATTTCGTTGTTATCTTAGTAAAGCAACTTGAACCTAAGATTCAAGAGTTATGTATAGAAAGGAAAATTCCCTCATTAGATGTTACTCCTTTCTATGCTTTGTATACAGATACAATTAAGTATGGCGATTATGCCTTAGGGCAAGAGACGGGTGTATTATTATTCTCAGGATTCTTGCCAGGTCTATCTGGTTTACTCATTCAGAAAGCTGTTGCTAATTTTGACAAGATAGAGTCTGTAGATATAGGGTTCTTACAAAATAAGAATGCCAATGTTGGAATAACAGGAATAAAAGACATGCTTCGTTTGATCAATGAGCCAATTAGAAATCAAGAAAAAACTTTTAGCTTCTCCCAGACAAGAAAAATGTCTTTCCTGGGACATCAGAAACCAAAAAAAGTGAGGAATATTGAACACGCCGAAAGATTATTACTAATCGATAAATATCCAATAAGTTATTGGACTGGTTGGAGTGATAACACGTTCAATACTTTAATATACATCCTAAAAAAAGCTGGATTATTACCATTCATAATTAAACTTAGTCCTAATATAATGAAAAAAATCGTTAAACATAACCCTGAAAATCCAGAGGAAGCTATTCTTACTGTTGAAGTTAAAGGGCATATTCAAAATAAATTAACAATAAAAAGGTATTCACTACAGACTTTCTCAGATTATCAAACGACATCACTGGTGACGGCAGCTCTTTTAAAAATTATGTTATCAAAACAGGTAGATGGTGTGGTCGTACCTTATGAAATAACAAACATTGATGAAGTTCTTGGTCTTATTAATAATAAAGATATAAAACTAGAAGAGATAGAATGATGCAGTTTCTAAGGAAGGGGAAATATGGTGTTCCTTTTTATATTTCGAATTAGTGATGTTTTAGTTAGTGGTCCTCCCTTATGTAATAAATTTATTTTTAATATGATGTGTTAACAGAAGCCGTGTTGTGCCCCAAGATTGCTTAATTATAGCGTAACATTGAAACCTAAGTAAGCCAATGACGTATGAATATTAAGGATTGAAGTATATGAAAAAGAATAAACCAAATCATATCTTTTATTTTATTAATGCACCAATTCTTATCTTATTGGCTATTCTATCCCACTTCTTTTTTGAATATTTAGGATTAAATGGAGTGCCAAGTATTATAATTTTTGGAGCTTTAGGTTTCATGTTTTAGTAGGAGTATCCCAGTATCGGAAATATCATGCCTACTAGGACGTTCTGCTGCTATTAGGAAGGAACAATTCCATTGCCCTAACTAGAATGGGTTACGTAGAGTGAAGTTAAATGCAGTCAAATACAGTTTGGTCAATAGAAAAACTCTAATTATTAATAGGTTTTTTGAAACCTGTGAGGTTCACAACATTTTAAGGAGAAATCTTTCGGGACCTTAAATGAATAGGATATTCTATATCTAAACACTGAATTCATGATTTTTGAGAAGATTTATAGGATTTAGATAGGAACCCTCCAATGGAGAGTTCCTTTTATTAATCTTAATTTTAAAATGTATTGTGAGGTGATGATTTCTAACATCAAATTCATATTGAATCACGATTTATTATTATTAGTTTGAGCTTTACTTATAACTTTACTAGCTATAAAGTTTATGGCTTATAGAACAAGAATAACGAATATTGGTTCAACATAATCACCCATCATCCATACAAGAACAAAATAGGTTGCTCCAAATATAAGTGTTAAGAAAATGTCTTTACCTAATATAGTTATTCCTCTCCTTCATTTTGTGAAAATATTTCTTCTAAAGGTACACTTTTGATGTGAAAAGGTATTGATAAGGTTTCAATAATCATATTTATACATTTAATAGAATTCCTGACAGATGATTCAGACCTCATATGGGTTCCAATAAATCTTGAATACATTTTTTAAGCTGTAAGTTCTAATAGGTAGGTCGATTTGGGTATCAAATATAGCCTGAATGAATAAATACGATAGTTAGTATATAGGGTTTGTTTTGAATAGTAAGAATATTAGAATAAACACTCTTCTTTTATCAAAAGGAGTTAAAATTATTAGAAGGTGAGAAAAGAAAATCAATAACGCTTGCTTACTCTACCGGGGACCATATGAAACTATTGGTAAAACCCATGCTAAACTTCATCAATGGCTTCATTGTAGTAACTATAAATTAATTGAACCGCTACGAGAAGCAGTAATTGATGGGATCTTGAATGAAAGAGAGCCAGAATGTTGGCTAACCGAAGTCCAGTTCCCAATTAATGAGAAGTGTGTAACACTCATTTTCAAAATAAACTCAAGTTTGTGAACATGATAGATGTACGTATTGAGGCTTTCCTTAACTAAATGTAAGCCTTTTTCTTATGACATTAAAGAAGCAGGTTACTCAAACAAAAAGACCCGTAAAATTTTACGGGTCTTTTCTACCTTAAACTAATTTTGAAGTTAAAGAATCCACATTTCTATTTAGCCATGTTAACTGTTTGGTTGTCAGCATAGCAATTTCTAAATATTCCTTTGGTAGCTGTTCATATGGTTCATAGAAGTTACTAACTGCCAACTGGAAGAAATAAAGATAAGTCATCGCATTTAAATCGTATTCGTTAAGAGTAAAGTTCTTTGAATAATTCTCTACATATCGTTTAAGTGAATTAACGTTAATTTCTCCACTCTTAGCAATAGGATCTGCATAAGCAAATGACATGATTACTTCCCAGCAAGCGGGTAAATAACAGGCATCTGTCCAATCAATTGTGTATAATTTTGTGTCTTTATTTATTATTTGAGAAGTATAGTAGTCTCCGTGTGAGTTCGTAATGGTAAGCCTAGAATAATCAAACGAATAGTTACTAACTGATTTTAGATATTCTAGTCGTTTCGTTATGTCTTCTATAATCATAGTATCATTTAATTGCTGTGCCTTTCTTAACGTATTCAGATAAGATTGACGAGCAATATCAATTTGATTACTAGTAAACAATTCTTGATTAATCAGTCCTTTTTTTAAATTAGGGATGTTTGATAATACATCTTGAATTTTTCCTAAATTTTGGGCAGATAAGTCCATGAACCGTTGCGTTCCACTATTTAAGTCAAAGGTTTCGCCCCTGATATATTCTTGTAAGTGATAATTATTACCATCGACTAAGAAAGTATAGGTGCCATGATTAGATTGTACGATTCTCGCTACCGAAATTTCGTTTTCGTGAAGGTACTTGACCAATTTCCCTTCTTCTTCGGGAGCATCAATAGATGATGGGATACGTTTAAGAACATATTCTCCCTTGGACGTATTTAAGTGATACGTTGCAGCGACGTTATGGTTGCTAAGTTGTGTTAATTTGTTAATCTTTAAATCATACTGTTCGCTCAGTACATCAATAATTTTAGTTTCTATCATTTTCAACACTCTCCTCGTTTATTTACTATTGAGAAAAGTGTTGAACCAGACTTAAACATAAGTTTTTCAAACAAAGACCTCCTAATATGATAAATATTCTATAAAAGATACTTACTAAAATCAACAAACATCATATGGAAATTTGCGAAAAAAGTATTTGAAAGAGCAAATTATAAACCTATATACTGTTATTCATGAAAGGTACTAGTCTAAGTTCTTGCTGGTAAAGGTGAAAGAATTAATCGCACTGAATCAGCGGCAGTAATTTAATGAATATACCTCATTGTGGTCTTATATGAACTGGAGAATAGAAGATGAGGAATAATCAGATATTATAGATGAGTTGAGTGGCATGAAGTTTTTCTTTATGTTGCTAAAGACTCAGGTAGTTCAGGACAAAATCAATGGAGATAGCTTAAAAGTCTATGATAAAATAAACTTAAATCGAAATTTTATTAATAATCCAAAAAGGGGTGTGAATGTGGAGAAAACATTTGAAGTCAATTATGAAGGGCATCAAATTTCAGTGATAAATACATGGATAAACGGAGAGAAATTATATATTGATGGAAATTTACAAGATGAAAATCTAGGTCTATCTTTTAGAGGAACCCTAAAAGGGAAATTTATAAATGTTAATAATGAAGTAAGGAATGTAAAAGTTTCTATTGGTGGATTTTTCTCGATTAGTTGTAGGATTTTTGTGGAGAATGAACTTGTTTATCCGATACGTAACTAGAATATTTTGGAGAACGATAGGTACAAATTAATAAAACTACAAGGAGAGATTAGGTGTCAAAACTAACTAAAATTATAGTAATTGTCATCGTTATTTTGTTAATCTTTATAATAATTGGTGTAGTAGGTTTATATAACCCTAGTAACTTTGATCATTAATGAAATTTTTGATTTGGTATCAGTCTACTTCTAAAATAATAGTTAATATATCGATATGATTGTCACCTATATCCAAAAAGTTTGGCTAGCCACTGTGGTTAGCTTTTTTATTCGAACTATTGAAAAGGAAGTGTTGGAGACTAGATTAATAATTTAGGGAATGGATTTCTATTTAATATAATAACTAAACCCTAAGAAAGTCATAATTACTTAGGGTTTGGTTGCAATATAATTAAAACAGACCTAAAGCTTGCCCATTTTCATCGACATCCATATTAAGTGCGGCAGGCATTTTAGGAAGTCCTGGCATTGTCATGACATTACCGGTTAAAGCAACGATAAAACCTGCACCAATGGATGGCTTTAATTCACGAATGGTAATGGAAAACGGTTGTGGCCGTCCAAGTTTTGCTGGGTCATCAGAAAGGGAATATTGCGTTTTGGCCATACAAATAGGCAGGTGACCCCAACCGAATTTTTCAAAATTAAGTAATTGCTTTTGTGATTTAGGTGAAAATTCAACATGCGTAGCTCCGTATACCTTTTGAGCAATTGTTGTGATCTTTTCCGCTAATGAATCAGATAGCTGATAGAGTGGAGCGAAGTTCGCTTCCTTTATTTCAATTGTATGAAGTAGTTGCTTCGCTAAATCAACACCGCCATTTCCACCTTTTTCCCACACTTCTGTAAGTGAGACAGGATAACCAGCTTCTTCACAAAGAGTATGTAATAGGTTCATTTCAGCTTCTGTATCTGTTGTGAATCGATTAACGGCAACGACGAACGGCAAGCCGAAGCTTTGAATCGTTTCAGCATGTTTACGGAGATTGGCAAAACCTTTTTCAAGTGCTTCGATATTTTCCTCTTTCAAATCGGTTTTAGCGACACCACCATGCATTTTTAACGCGCGAATTGTTGCGACGATAACCACGGCTTCTGGTTTGAGATCGGCACTTCTCATTTTGATGTTTAAAAATTTCTCAGCACCTAAATCGGCTCCGAACCCAGCTTCTGTAATAACGTAATCAGCTAATTTTGTTGCAGTCTGAGTCGCAATAACACTATTACAACCATGTGCGATATTGGCAAACGGTCCACCGTGAATTATGGCTGGGGTATGTTCCATTGTTTGTACGAGATTAGGTTTGACCGCATCTTTTAACAGTAGTGTTAATGCACCTTCCACACCAAGGTCACTGACGGTAACAGGTTGCTTTTGTAAATCGTAAGCAACGACCATTTGACCTAATCGTGTTTTTAAGTTTTGAATATCGGTCGCTAAACAGAGGACTGCCATAATTTCTGAAGCGACAGTAATATCAAAACCATCCTCACGAGGTACTCCTTGTGTTGACCCACCTAATCCAATAACTACTTTTCTTAAGGCGCGGTCATTTAAATCAAGTGCTCGCTTCCAAACAATTCTACGTTGGTCAATTTGTCGTTCGTTTCCTTGTTGAATATGGTTATCGATTAATGCAGCTAATGCGTTATTTGCTGATGTGATGGCATGAATATCACCAGTAAAATGAAGGTTGATATCTTCCATAGGTAAGACTTGTGAATAGCCACCTCCTGTTGCGCCACCTTTCATTCCCATTGTGGGCCCTAATGAAGGTTCACGTAGTGCAATAACTGTTTTTTTGCCAAGTTTACTAAAAGCATCTCCTAATCCAACTGTAACCGTTGACTTTCCTTCACCGGCTGGTGTCGGATTTATAGCCGTTACCAAAATTAATTTTCCACTATTTTTTGTTTTTAGCTTTTTTAATGCCTCAAATGAGAGCTTTGCTTTATATTTACCATAAAGCTCTAAATCATCATGTTCTAATCCAATCTGTACAGCTACTTCCGTAATTGGTTTTATCTGTGCATTTTGTGCGATTTCAATATCTGACTTTGCTTCTAGCTTCATATTCACTCTGTCTGCCCCCCGAAACGTCCAAATAATGATCATTCATACATTTCTTATTGTACCATTGTTTCAAGTTCTTACCCGAGTCTGAATAAACATTATTTTTAAAAATATCATGAACTAAATATAAAGCAACCGCAGAGTCTGCATGAAAGGGCTAATAATATGTCAGTTACTGAAAGGAACAGAGCGAGTAAAGTAACGAAAAGGTAGGAACGTGTCAGTTACTCGAGGGAAGTGAGCGAGTAAAGTAACGAAAAGAGCCGAACGAGTCAGTTACTCAAGGTAAGAGGCTGAGTAAAGTAACGAAAAGGGCTGAACATGTCAGTTACTCAAGGTAAGAGGCTGAGTAAAGTAACGAAAAGAGCCGAACGAGTCAGTTACTCGAGGGAAGTGAGTGAGTAAAGTAAGGAAAAGGTAAGAACGTGTCAGTTACTCGGGGGAAGTGAGTGAGTAAAGTAAGGAAAAGGTAAGAACGTGTCAGTTACTCGAGGGAAGTGAGTAAGTAAAGTCACGAAAAGAGCCGAACGAGTCAGTTACTCAAGGGAAATGAGTGAGTAAAGTCACACGAAAAGATGTGAAGGGAATAAAGTACCTTCAAGACACAACCTATCGCCCCTAAGTACACTTTACAAAACTTCCATAATGACTTAATGAAGCAACTCATCACTAACAATCATGAAAGTGGCGGATAGTCCTTGGCTTGTTGGGTCTCCATTCACTTGATTTTTGTTCTGGTTTATTTTAATGAATGCTGTGAGGCTGCTTTTGAACTTGAGAATTTAGATTAAGCTAGCGGACGAAAATATGCGGAGACTCCCGCGGGACGTAGTGGCGGGCTAAAATCCACTGGCTGTGCCAGTTAGTTCAGCACTACCCCGCAGGACGCGAAGCATCATTTTCGGTAGCGACGAGCAATGCTCCATGTTCGCACTAACTTTCATACAAAAACAGCACTTGGAATCACCAAGTGCTGTCTCAACATTAATATTTATAAGATTGTCCACCATCAATTGGAATCACTGTCGCATTAATAAAGTCTGCTTGGTTAGATAAAAGGAATGCCACTAAGTATCCTACTTCCTCCGGTTTACCAAAGCGGAGCATCGGATTCGCTTTAACAAACTCTTTACCAGCTTCCTCCCAATTATCGCCTCCCATTTGGCGTAATGAACCTTCAACCATCGCTGTCATAATAGCTCCAGGAGCGATTGCTTTAATACTCACACCAAACTGTCCGTATTCAATACCAGAGTTTTTCGTTAAGCCAACAACACCGTGTTTGCTCGCTGCATAACCCGATTGATTACCAACACCACGAATTCCACCGACAGATGCTGTATTAACAATAGAGCCAAATCCTTGCTCTTTCATAACCTTTAGCACATGCTTCATTCCATAAAAAACACCATTTAAATTAACATCGACAACACGTTGAAATTCCTCGATGCCATAATCCTCGGTTAAGTTTTGTTTTCCTTCAATCCCCGCATTATTGAAAAATCCATCGATTTGACCGAATTTGTCTATTGTAAATTGGACATACTTCTTTACATCCTCTTCGTTGGCTACATTTGCTTCAACAAGCTCGATCGTTGCATCAGGAATCGTACTCGTAATTTCTTGTTTACTTTCCTCAAGACCTTTCAGACTCAGGTCGACAAGCACTAACTTAGCCCCTTCGGAAGCAATTTGTTGTGCAGCAGCACGACCCAAACCAGAGCCTCCACCTGTAATGATAACGACTTTTTCTTTAAAACGATTCATGAAAACTACCCCTTCCAGAGATGTTATGATAAGATTTTTACAACTTCTATAGTGTAAACGGACACAGAATGGTCAACAATCAGTAAACCCTTTTAAACTGTCTATTTTAACTACACTTTTACTTAATATGTTGATTTAAAGGAGAAATCATACATGAACTCGGAGCAAAGTCGTTCGACGAAACAAGGGGAGCGAACAAAATCATACTTCAAACAGGCATTCATTGAGTTAATTCACGAAAAAGGTTTCAGTCATGTATCGGTCACCGATATTATTAGAAAGGCTGAATATAATAGAACCACTTTTTATTTGCATTATCAGGATAAATATTGTTTAACAGAAGATCTACAAGCAGAAATGTTTCGTTATATTAAAGAAAAAAGTGTGAATAAATATGAAAGGGAAAAGAGTGTTGAAACGATATCAATGGGACCTCATTCATTTGAGTTAATTCATTTTATTCATCAGAATCAGAACTTCTTTAATTTATATAGAATCGACGATACGATACCTGGCTTACATCGAGATTTACCACAGGCCATTTACGAAGTTTTAAAAGAAGATTTTTATTTAATCGCCGTGAATCAACGTCGAGATATTAATTATGATGCTCATAAATTATATATGGCTCACGGTACAGCGGGCTTAATTCTAGATTGGATTAACAAAGACTATCACGTTAGTCCTGAAGAAATGTCCATTCAGCTCATCCATATTCTTGAATCATTCGCTAAACAATTTATGATAAAAAGCCGTGAATAAGTATATCACTTTAGTATCCTTTACCATACCTTACCACCTTATTGTGCCTACTTTTATTAGTTACTCGGGTGGAATAAACTTAGGACATGGAAGGTTAGCTCTAGCTACCATCACAAACATACATTCATATAGTGTAGTATGAGCTTGTAAACAACCGCACAAACATGTATATGATACAATAGACTAACAAAAACAGATAATAGAAATTAAAATTAGATACAGAAAGATAAGGGGAATAAAGATGACAGATGTAAAAGAAGGATCCAAGGCATTAAATGTACTAAAAGACAAAATCCAGTTAATAAAATCAACTGATTTTGATTTATATGTGGTAGGCCCAATTAAGCTTCCAGTGCAACTAGATGGACAGACCGTTGAATTCAGCTGGTATAGTTGGTTTCGAGTTCAAAATGGTAGCGATGACTTTGAAGAATTACTAGCCAATCTAAAAAATCTAAACCTTGCTGAGCACCAACAATCGAGTGTCCTCGTCTATGGAGACTTTAAAGATGCAGAGGATGCATTTATACGTATGCATTCTATTTGTCACACGGGTGATATTTTCGGAAGCAAACGATGTGATTGTGGTTACCAACTGAAGACTTCAATGAAGATGATTGTGGAAAAAGGTCAGGGAGCTTTATTTTATTTAGCTAATCATGAAGGCAGAGGGATTGGTTTATTTAGTAAAGCACTAGCTTACGTACTTCAAGAAAACGGCTATGATACGGTAGAAGCCAATGAGGCACTTGGTTTTGAAGATGATGTTAGAAATTATGCTGAAGCGATCCAAGTATTAAAAGCTTTACGTACCAAATCAGTTACATTAATTACGAATAACCCCAAAAAACTATCAGCATTACAACAATATGGTTTACCTGTGTCTGGGCGCGAACCTCTTTGGGGGGATGTCTCCACGTATAATGAATTTTATTTAGAAACAAAAAGGAAGAGGTCAGGGCATTTAGATGAAGAAAGGATTTTGTTTTCATGAGTAGCCACAATTTTTATATGAATATGGCTATTCAAAATGCCAAAGCAACAAACGGTCAAACTGCTCCGAACCCTTTAGTTGGTTCAGTGATTGTAAATGATGGTAGTATTGTTGGCATAGGTACACATTTAAAGACGGGAGAGCCGCATGCGGAAATTCATGCATTAAGAATGGCAGGAGCGCAAGCCAAAGGTGCGACTATTTATGTGACATTAGAACCTTGCTCACATCATGGAAGAACAGGACCTTGTGCAGAGGCAATCGTCAGTGCAGGTATTAAAAAAGTAGTCATTGCTACTCTTGACCCTAACCCTCTTGTAGCAGGAAATGGCGTTAAGATTTTACAAGCGGCAGGTATCGAGGTGGAAGTAGGGGTTAAAGAGCAAGAAGCAGTAGAAATGAATGAGGTATTTAACACTTTTATCACGAAGCAGCGCCCTTTTGTAACAATGAAAGCAGGTTCCACACTCGATGGAAAAATTGCTACCCGAACGCGAGATAGTAAATGGATAACGTCCGAAGATGCTAGAACTGATGTTCATCACTTAAGGCATGTTAATCAAGCGATTTTAGTAGGGATTGGAACGGTTTTAGAGGATGATCCGGAATTAACAACAAGAGTTCCTAATGGTCGTCACCCCTTAAGAGTTATCGTAGATTCGTCGCTTAAAATACCATTGGAGGCTAAAGTAGCAAATGATGGCTTAGCTCCAACTTGGGTATTTACAAGTCAACATTATGATAAAGAAAAAGCAGCCATATTAGAGGCTAGAGGTGTAAAAATTATTGCGACCTCTACTGAAAAGCGAGTTAATCCAGTTGAGGTATTGAAATATTTAGGTGGAGAACACATTTCATCTTTATTGTTAGAAGGTGGGGGAACGATTCATGCCTCGTTCCTTGAAGCAGGTCTTGTTGATAAGGTTGTTCTATATTTTGCACCAAAGCTCGTAGGAGGACAGCTAGCTCCTACATTCTTAGAAGGTAATGGTGTAGAAAAGATGGCCTATGCCATAGAGATGTTTAATACATCGATGACACCGATTGGAAAAGACTTTAAATTTATCGGTTACCCGATTATAAAGACAAATTCATAAATAAACGAAGGACTGAAACAACTTAACGTTTCAGTCCTTTATTTGTTGGATGAAAGCAACCAGCCTCATTCTTGAACAATTGGATTATAACCCGGTATGGAACTCTAAATTTACATAAGAATTATAAAATCAATGCTTGAGGGCGTTAGCGTGAGAAGAGAGTGAGAATACGGAAGCGCGTGGTTTGGAAGTCGGGGAAGGTTTAGGAAACTCGAGCAAACGCAGAATCACTTGGTTTCATGCATAAAAAGAGAGCGAAAACCCGCTCAACGCTAAACATACAAAACGCCCATGTCGGGGCGAAAACCACTCCACCACCAACAAAGATGAAAGTCATCTAGGCAAGCAAACTCGCTGCAATATTACCGGGCAGCCAATCGACTCTTTTTAATTGAGGACATATAAAAGCTGTGGTACATTCACCACAGCTTTAATGTTATTTCGTTAAATAGGCATTCGTTTGGAACTGGACTTTTAACTCTGTACACTGCGCCATTTTTAGCAGGTTAGTAAGTCTTTTAGTTAGATTTCTTCAAATTGTTCATAGGTTGGTATGTCAAGTGATTCTTGAAAAGCAAATTGATAATGAAATAATTGTCCCGCTTTTTTCTCTTGAGGATTTAGGCCCATTCCTTTTTGTGTGATTTGGGCATTTACAAATGCAGCATTACTTAAGGCTAAGACCTCGAGTAGGTTCATTTCACGCTCTGTGAAAACATTTGCACTATTTTTAATTACAAAATTGGTCATGGCTATTTTTTCGATTGAAAACACCGTCCTGTTTTGTATTAAGCTTCTGACATCCAAGTACTGTGTTTGGACTCCAAAGCTTGTCTAGTACTTACCTTTATGAACGCTTAGCCCCTTTAAAAACAAGTAATTTACACATGAAAATCCCACCTTAACCACAGTATAAATGAAAACGAGTTGGAAATAGAGGGAAATAAATGATTATTCTATTAATTCGTAGGGGAGCCTCTAAATATTTTCGCCGCAAGGGTATTAGTTAATCATTTGCTATCCACATTTTTAATAAAACAAATTGACTGTACGGCTATCAAGAGATGAACCATATTTTTAGGTTTCAAGCTATCATAGGTATGTTGTACATAAGACAGATGACCTATTTAAATCTCTTTTAGTAGATGATCTTGACTAGGCATAGTGATCAAATTATACTAAAATTATGAAAACGATTGCACTAAGTCATGCAACAACACCATGATTTTCCATTTTTGTACAAGTTTCATTTGAAGAAGGTTTACATGAGGGAATAGAAGCAAGTCATGTATATTCATAAAACTCTGCAATCTTTCACACAAATGAAAGCGTTTCACGGTTGCTATTCTATCATTCACTCACATTATGAAAGCGTTCTCTAATTTTTCGTTTTTATAAAGAGGAATGACTAGATTCATAGTAATAAATTATTTACATAAAAAGGGTGTGAGTAAGTTGAAGGGAAAGCTGAAGAAATTTTTAGTTCTTAGCATGGTTTTTATCCTTACTTTTTCAAGCTTTGGAATGATGGGAACGACTCAGTTGGTTGAAGCAGAAACAAAAAGTTCAATCGAAGAATCAGAAATTCCAGAGAATACGTTAAGAATTCACTATCAAAACAGTAGTGGAGATTATTCAAATTTAGGTGTATGGACATGGGATGATGTGGAATCTCCTACAGACAATTGGCCAAGTGGGGGAATTCCTTTTACTGAAGAACAAGTAACGGATTATGGTGCATATGTAGATGTTCCGTTAGAATCAGGTGCTAGAAACGTAGGATTCCTAATTCTTGATATTGTGACAGGTGGGAAAGATGATGCAGGTCATAACGGTGGAGATAAACGATTAGAGCTTTTTTCCCCCAATATTAATGAAGTGTGGATTTCAGAAGGGTCTGATGAGATCTCATTCATTGAGCCTGTTGATTTACCGGAAGATACAGTAAGGGTTCATTATAAAAAAGCTGATGGTGATTATGAGAATTGGAGCTTGTGGTTTTGGGGAGATGTTCAAAGCCCATCTGAGACTCAAGGTGACTTTCCATCAGGGGCTACAGGTTTCTCTGAAGAGCAAATAGGGAAGTATGGAGCATATATCGATATTCCTTTAAATGAAGGAGCAGAAGAAATTGGGCTGGTTGTTGTGAATAAAGAGACTAACGAGCAAGAAGCTGATCGCTCATTTACGCAATTAAATCAATTTAATCAAATATTTATAGTTGAAGGTGATGGGGCCGTGTATTCAAACCCGTATGGTGCGATTGCAACAGAATTACTTTCTGCTGAGCAGTTATCCGATGAGAAAATCGTCTTATATTTTTCTAGAACGGATGAGTTAACAGAGGAAGCTCTGCTTGAACAAGTGGGCATTCGAGATATCGAAGAGCACACGGTAGATGTTAATGAAGTAGAAATTAAAACAGATAATCGTACGGTAGAAGTGAAGGGAGATTTTAACCTCGATCAATCTCCATATACGGTAAGTCTTGGCGAAGTGAGTGTTCCTGCTAAGATTGGCTGGAGGCTGATTGATGAGATGTATGCCTATGATGGAGAGTTAGGGGCACAGTTACACCAAGATGGAACAGCTACGATTAAGCTGTGGTCACCAAAAGCAGAGCATGTTCAGGTGATTTTGTACGATAAAGATAACCCAGATGATATCGTAACAGAGGTTGAAATGAAGTTAGGTGATCGTGGAGTTTGGGAAGTGCAATTGACTAAAGAAAACACGGGTCTAGATAGTCTGAGAGGCTACTACTATCATTATGAAATTGATCATGATGGAGATAAAAAAATTGCTTTAGATCCATATGCTAAATCTTTATCGGCTTGGAATAGTGATGAACAAGGTCCATATGCGAAAGCAGCGATTGTCGATCCGAGCTCAATTGGACCTGAGTTAGAATTTGCTCATATTGAAGGCTTTGAGAAAAAAGAAGATACAATTATTTATGAAGTTCATGTGAGAGATTTCACTTCGGACCCTCATATTGCCGATGAGTTAACCGCTCAATTTGGTACATTTGCAAGCTTTGTAGATAAGCTTGATTATATTGAAGACTTGGGTGTGACACATATTCAGCTTTTACCAGTTATGAGTTATTTCTTTGCGAACGAGTTTAAGAATGATGAAAGAATGCTCGACTTTTCTTCAACGAATACAAATTATAACTGGGGATATGACCCGCAAAGTTATTTCGCTCTAACGGGCATGTATTCAGAAGATCCAACAGACCCTGAATTACGCATTAAAGAGTTCAAGAAATTAATTGATGAAATTCACAGTCGTGGAATGGGTGTTGTTTTGGATGTTGTGTATAATCACACAGCAAGAGTTGGTATCTTTGAAGATTTAGTTCCAAATTATTATCATTTTATGGATGCTGATGGTACGCCAAGAACAAGCTTTGGTGGTGGACGTCTCGGTACAACACACGAGATGTCACGTCGAATTCTCGTTGATTCCATTACCTATTGGGTAGAAGAGTTTAAGATTGATGGATTCCGTTTTGATATGATGGGCGATCATGATGCAGAGTCTATTCAAATTGCCTATGATAAAGCTAAAGAAATCAATCCGAATATTGTGATGATTGGTGAGGGGTGGATTACGTACGCTGGTGATGAAGATGACCCGAATGTACAAGCTGCTGATCAGCATTGGATGCAGTATACAGAAAGTGTCGGTGTATTTTCTGATGAGTTCCGTAATGAGTTAAAGTCTGGTTTTGGCCATGAAGGTGAGCCGCGTTTCTTAACGGGTGGTGCTAGAAATATTGACCTGATTTTTGACAATATTAAAGCTCAACCACATAACTTTATCGCTGATGATCCAGGTGATGTTGTGCCGTATATTGAAGCACATGATAATTTAACTTTACATGATGTCATTGCGATGGCGATTCAAAAAGATCCAGATGACCATCAAGAGGAAATCCACCAACGCATTCGTCTAGGAAACTTGATGACGTTGACTTCTCAAGGTATTGCTTTCTTACATGCAGGTCAAGAGTATGGACGCACGAAGCAATTTAGAGCGGAAACATCAGAGCCACCGTATAAATCTACCTATATGACTGATGAAAATGGTGAGCCTTTCCGTTATCCATACTTTATTCATGACTCGTATGATTCTACAGATATCATCAATCGTTTTGATTGGGAAAGAGCAACGAATGCTGATGCTTATCCGATTCAAAATTTAACGAGAGAGTATACAACAGGTTTAATTGAGTTAAGACGTTCTAGCGATGCTTTCCGATTAGGAACAAAAGATCTTGTAGACGAAAAAGTAACACAATTAAACATTCCAGAAATTGAAGAAACAGATTTAGTTGTGGCTTATCGCATTGAGGCGACAACAGGTGAAGCATTTTATGTATTTGTGAATGCGGATGATGAAGAAAGAACATTAACATTAGAAGAGGACTTAACCGTGGGTGAATTTGTCGTTGATGGAAAAACAGCTGGTGTGACAGCGATTGCCGAGCCACAAGGGGTGGAGTTGAGTGCTGAGCAAATAAAGCTGGATCCATTAACTGCAGCGATTGTACAAGTAGGTGGTATTGAAGCACCAGAAAAACCAACACCTCCTAAAGAAGAACCGAAAGAACCGAAAGAGCCAAAAGAGCCAAAAGATCCAAAAGAGCCAAAAGATCCAAAAGATCCAAAAGATCCAAAAGATCCACTAGACCCGCCTGGAACCGATGATCAAAATGGAGAAACACCAAAAGGAAACGAAGAGAAAAAAGAGGAGCAAAAAGGTGATAACTTGCCAAATACGGCGACATCTAACTATCAATTCATTGCCTTAGGTATCGCACTTGTATTAATGGCAACCGCGATTTATTGGTGGAAAAGAAAACGGCAAGTAGCGTAAAAGAAAATAATAGATGTAGCCCTCACACATGGATGTGAGGGCTTTTACTTATGATAATAAAGAGGCCCTGCCGCCTAAGCGTAAAACGAGAGAAAGCCCGAGCAAACGTCGAATCTCGGGGTTGCGGGGAAAAAAGAGAAAGAAAGCCCAGCAAAAGGAAAGTCGCGCGTATCTATCACCAGATGGATGACCAGCTAACTTCACGGCACAATCTATCGTCCATAAGTAATTTCATATAAAACTAATTCATATCAATTTAATAGGCTTTAATGATTGACAAATAGGAAGGATGAATCTATAGTAAATCAATAGGAATTAAATCGTATGAACTTGACTGACTCATCAATCAGTTGACAAAAAGATATTAGTCCTTAAAGGGTGTGAATAGAATCGATTCAAAAAAGGTGGATGCGACTTTACGAAAAGAGCAACTTATGAAAGCAGCTTTACAATTATTTGCAACAGATGGTTACCATAAAACGAAGGTTTCAGACATTGTTAAGGTGGTTGGCGTAGCACAAGGCACTTTCTATTGGTACTTTTCTAGCAAAGAAGATATTGCCTTAGCCATTATCGCTGTTGGGAAAGAGAAGCTATTGGCTGTCGTTCAACAAGGGTACCGTGAGAAAGCCGGTTCCTTAGATGAAATGCTCAGATCTTCTTATCATTTAATTTATTCGTATTTGCAGTTTGCCAAGAGGAATCGTGATTTAATGGCTTTTATATTCTTAAAAGGTCAAGGAGCAGATCCGGCGATAAAAAATGAAATTATAAAAATATTTGTATCTATTGAGCATGCTTTTGCAAATAATATAAAACGAGCAACTCAATTAAAGATGTTACAAAAATCTCAAAAGGCAGAATTAAAAGCGATGATGTTAACAAGTTTGTTAAATGGAACGATGGAGAGATGGCTATTTGGCCCTCAAAGGGATTTACATTATCTTTCTAACGAATCAATTGAAACGGTTGCACATCACCTTGTACAGTTCGAGTTTTTTGGACTTTTATCAGGAGGAGACGTGGATGGAGACAAAGGTTAAATGGCAAGGAACGAGCATGTCCATAACCAATGATAAACAATTTCAAGTGAATGGCGCTACGTTGCAGACGAATGATCAAGGCTTATCACCGATTGAACTAATATCGAGCTCGTTAGGTTTATGTGTCTTTATTTCGATGAACAAATTATTTGATCGTGATGAAGTCGACGTTGATCGGGAACAATTAGAAGTGAAGGTCTTGGCAACAAAAGCTGAAGGAGCACCTTCTAGAATTGAAAGCTTTCAAGTCAAAATCAAATTCCCAGACGGGTTAGAACCTACATATAAAAGAAAATTAGCGATATCTGCGGAAAAGGCTTGTACAATTGGCAATACGATTCAACGTGGTGCAGAAATAAAAGTAGTAGAAATATAACAACAGGAGGAAATGAACATGAATAAGAAAGTAACTTTGTGGTTTACCGCTGCTATGTTAGCTTTAGTGCTTGTCGCGTGTGGGGGAAATGATAACGAAACAACTGAAAACGATGGTGGCGAGGGAGATGTGACGGTTGAGCCAGGTGGAGAAATCAGAATTGCGATTCCGGCACAGCCTCCAACATTAGATGCACAAGTAACGGTTTCGACAGCGTCGCTCAATATTGGACGTCATATATATGAAACATTAGTAGCTTTAAATGAAGATTATGAGCCAGTGCCGATGTTAGCAGAATCTGTTGATATGTCAGAAGATGGTTTAACTTATACATTTGTAATGCGTGAAGGTCTTACTTTTCATAACGGTGAGCCTGTCACAACTGATGATGTGGAAGCGTCGATGAATCGTTGGTTAGTCAGTTCATCCCGTGCCAAGCTATTGCTTGAAGGTGCTGAGTTTGAAGCAACAGATGATCAAACGGTCGTTTTAACATTACAAGAGCGTGCAGCCGATGTGTTAGACATTATGGCTGGGCAAAGTGAATTCCCTGCGATCATGCCAAAAGATGTCGTTGAAGGTGCTGATGCCTCTGGTGTAACGGAATACATTGGAACGGGTCCTTTTAAATTTGAAGAATGGGCTCAAGATCAATATATTCATTTATCGAAGTTTGATGATTATGTAGCTAGTGAAGAAGAGCGTAGTGGTCTATCAGGTAAAAAGGAAGCATTGGTTGACGATATTTATTTTGAAATTGTGACAGATCCATTTACACGTGTATCTGGTTTACAAACAGGAAGTTATGATATTGCCGACGAGATTCCGTTTGATAACTTTGAGCAAGTTAGTCAAATGAATGATATTGAAACACATTTATACTTAAACCGTACGTTAACTTGGTTTTATAATATTAATGAAGGCCCAATGGCGGACCAAAAAATGCGTGAAGCTGTAAATTCGGCGATTAACCTAGACGACCTTTTACTATTTGCTTATGCAGATGAAGAGTTATACGAAACACACCCTGGTTATATGAATTTAAATCAGGTGAATTGGTCTAATACAGCGGGTGAAGAAAATTATAATGTTAACGACCCTGAGCGGGCGAAAGAGCTTTTAGAAGAAGCAGGATATAATGGTGAGGAAATTACGATTATTACGACACGTGACTATGATTATATGTATAAGGCCGCTTTATCTGTGCAAGATCAGTTAACGGAAATCGGTATGAATGTAAATGTTGAGAATTACGACTTAGCTACATTCTTAGAGTTAAAAACCGTACCAAGTGAGTGGGATATGTTAGCAGCTGGTACAGGCTATGTGACAATTCCTGCACAGTTACTAGCGTTAAATCCAGGATTTGCTGGCACTGATGACCCTGTTGCACAAGAAATGTTAAAAGAAGTTCGTACGGCTGAAACACCAGAGGATGCCTACGAGAAGTGGGAAGAGCTTCAAGGCTACTTATACGATTTCTTATCAACAACGGTCATGGGCCACCAAAATGATATTATCGCAACCTCGAACCGAGTCAAAGGATTTGAGCCATTCCAAGCACCAATTCTTTGGGGAACAACGGTTGAACAATAAGTATAGTTAATTGGGTGAAAAGGTGTGGCAAGTTCACACCTTTTTGCTGATTACAAGTGGTATTACCTCCGAGCAAAAGCCGAATCTCGGGGTTACGAGCAGAAAAAGAGAGAGTAACCCCGAGTAAAAGCTGAATCTCGGGGTTGCGAGTGAAAAAAAGAGAAGAAAGCCCGAGCAAAAGCCGAATCTCGGGGTTGCGAGCAGAAAAAGAGAGAGTAACCCCCGAGTAAAAGCCGAATCTCGGGGTTGCGAGCAGAAAAAGAGAGAGTAACCCCGAGTAAAAGCCGAATCTCGGGGTTGCGAGCAGAAAAAGAAAGAGTAACCCCGAGCAAAAGCCGAATCTCGGGGTTGCGAGTGAAAAAAAGAGAAGAAAGCCCGAGCAAAAGCCGAATCTTGGGGTTGGGAGCGAAAAAAGTAGAAGAAAGCCCGAGCAAAAGCCGAATCTCGGGGTTGCGAGCAGAAAAAGAGAGAGTAACCCCGAGTAAAAGCTGAATCTCGGGGTTGCGGGCGAAAAAAGTAGAAGAAAGCCCAAGCAAAAGCCGAATCCCGGGATTCGGGGCGAAAAAAGCGAGAAGAACTTTGTGTAAAGCAGGCAAACAGTAATACGCCACAATGAAGCAAAAAAGAGAGCCGCCGATGCTGCGTAAATAAAATGGTGCGCCAATGAATAGAAAACCGAAAGAAAGGAGTGACAACATGGCCTCATATATTGTTAAAAGATTATTTTCGTTATTTCCTGTACTGTTTGTTGTTTCGATTGTAATTTTTTCTATTATACATATTACGCCAGGGAATCCAGCCGCGATGATTTTGGGTCAAGAGGCGACGCAGGAAGCGATTGATGCTCTCAGTCAGCAGATGGGCTTGCATTTACCTGTATATGAACAGTATCTCAATTGGGTTATGGGTGTTTTTCAGGCTGATTTAGGGAACTCCTTTTTTATGCGTGAGCCTGTGCTTGATTTAATTTTTAACTATATTCAGCCTACCTTATCATTATCGATTTTTGCTCAAGTTATTGCGATTATGATCGCGATTCCAGTGGGGATTATTGCCGCGACAAAGAGAGGTTCGTGGTTAGATCAATCATTAATGAGTATGACATTAGTCGGTATGGCGATCCCTAGTTTTTTGTTAGGTCTATTATTAATGCTTGTTCTAGGTGTTCAGCTTCAATGGCTGCCAATCGGTGGTTATCGGCCACTTGAGCAAGGGTTGTTCGAGCACCTTAAATTTCTGCTTATGCCAGCTTTATCTTTGGCAACCGTGCAAGCAGCATTGATTGCGAGAATGACACGTTCATCGATGCTTGAGGTTCTGAATCGTAGTTTTATAAAAACCGCACGATCTAAAGGATCAAAAGAACGTCGCGTTATTTTTGGTCATGCCCTGAGAAATGCTTTTTTACCGGTATTAACCGTCATTGGACAATCATTTGGAACGTTGCTGGCAGGAGCGGTCGTAACAGAAATTATCTTTAATATTCCTGGAATCGGGCAGTTAGTTGTCAACTCTGTTGAAAGGCGCGATTATCCTGTCATTCAAGGAACGGTTTTATTTATTACGGTATCCTATGTGTTTATCAATTTATTGATTGACTTGTTATATGGGATCATTGATCCACGCGTTAGACTAGGACAAGGTAAGAGGGGAGGTTAGGTCCATGCAAAGTCGTGAAGAAGCTTTGAAAAATATAAAGCTTGATTTAAAAAGAGAGCAGCGTCAACTATTTAGGAAGCGTTTCTTCGGAAATAAATCGGTGGTTATTGGTTTTATTCTTATCTCCTTTATGCTGTTTGTGGCTTTTATTGGACCACTCCTCATACAGGCAAGCCCTTTTACAATGAATGCCACAGAGAGATTACAAGCACCGCAACTATCCCATTGGTTAGGAACCGATGAGTTCGGGCGCGATCTTTTAAGTCGTGTCGTGCATGGGGCTCAAGTATCGATTTTAGTTGGTTTAGCTGTTACGTTCATATCGGCAGTAGGTGGACTTATTATTGGATTATATGCAAGTTATTACCCGAAGCTTGATCATATTTTAATGAGAATCTGTGATGGGCTCATGGCCATACCGGGTGTTCTACTGGCGATTGCTTTAATGGCGGCATTAGGTCCATCGCCGACCAATGTTGTGATAGCATTAAGTATCGTTTTTACACCAAATATAGCAAGGGTCGTTCGTTCGGAAGCCCTTGTTGTCAAGGAACAAACGTATATCGAAGCGATGTATGCACAGGGAGCGAAAGGGACAAGGATTATTTGGCAGCATATGGCTCCCAATACATTATCACCGTTAATAGTTCAGGCAACTTTTATTTTTGCAGAAACGATTATTACAGAGGCGGCATTAAGCTTCTTGGGTGTTGGAATACCGGCTCCTGAGCCAAGCTGGGGAAATATACTCTATGATGGAAAACTGGTTATCTTCCAAGCTTGGTGGATGGTTGTCTTCCCTGGTTTAATGATTATCATCTCTGTATTAGGTCTGAATTTATTAGGGGATGGACTAAGAGACTTACTTGATCCACATGGTAGCGTTAGAAAGAGACGGAAGAAAAAATGAAAGGAGGGGGAATCATGAAAAAGCAAACTTTATTAGAAGTGAAGCATCTTCAAACATCTTTTGAGACAGAAAGAGGTCCGGTCACAGCTGTTGATGATGTTAGCTTTGAAGTCAATAGTGGCGAAATACTTGGCATTGTTGGTGAGTCTGGGAGTGGAAAAAGTGTAACGGCACAATCGATTACACGTTTACATGATGAGCATTTTACATCTTATAACGGTGAAGTGCTTTTTGAAGGAGAGAATATCTTAACGTTTCCTGTATCAAAAGTACAGCGCATTCGTGGGAATGAAATCTCGATGATCTTCCAAGACCCGCTAAGTTCATTAAATCCTGTTCATAAAGTGGGTAAACAAATTGTTGAAGCGATTTTACTTCATAAAAAAGTCTCCAAAAAAGCAGCGAAGCAAGAAGCGGTTGAGCTATTGAGGAAAACAGGGATTCCTTCTCCAGAAGAAAGGTATCACGAATATCCTCATCAATTATCTGGTGGAATGCAACAGAGGGTTGGTATCGCAATTGCCCTTGCTTGTCAGCCAAAATTGCTCATTGCCGATGAACCAACGACTGCTTTGGATGTTACGATTCAAGCTCAAATACTAAAGCTAATGACAAAAATTAATGAGGATTCGGGTATGGGTGTGATGTTTATAACCCATGATTTAGGTGTTGTCGCCCAAATTTGTACACGAGTCATGGTGATGTATCTTGGACAAGTCGTCGAGGTCGCTAGTACGAAGCAGTTATTTAATGAACCTTTGCATCCTTATGCATTGGGCTTAATGGAATCAATACCAAAACTTGAAGGTGACCGTCACCAAAAGCTTTCTGTAATTGAAGGGGTGGTCCCTTCATTAAGTGACATACCAAATGCTTGCCGATTTGCACCGAGATGCCCACTTGCGACCTCAATTTGTGTAGAAAAAGAACCACAACTTGAAGAGGTTAAGGATGGACGACAAGTCCGTTGCTGGCATTACGAAAAACTTGTGAAGGAGGAAAACGAGCATGGTGAAACAAGTGGTTGAAGAGAAATACTTACTTAATGTCCAACATTTAAAAAAGTATTATCAAATTCGTGGAGCCTTTGGTCGTTTAAGCCCAGTCAAAGGTGAAGTGAAGGCGGTTGATGATATTTCCTTTCAATTAGAGAAGGGCGAAACATACGGATTAGTCGGTGAATCAGGATCTGGCAAAACAACCACAGGACGTGCCTTACTGCGATTAATCGATCCAAGCTCAGGACACGTTTTGTATGAAGGGAAAGATATTGCCAATTTATCACAAGAAGAGTTACGGAAAATAAGGAAAGATATGCAAATGGTCTTTCAAGACCCGTTTTCTTCATTAAACCCAAGGAAAAGGATTGGCCAAATTCTAGAAGAACCCCTGAAAATACATGGAATTGGCACAAAGAAACAAAGGCAAGAGACAGCCTTTGATATTCTAGAGAAAGTAGGTTTAAAGCCAGAGCACTATTTTCGTTTCCCGCATGAGTTCTCAGGCGGACAAAGGCAGAGGATTGGTTTAGCTCGAGCTCTCGTATTAAAGCCTAAATTTATTATCTTAGACGAACCCGTCTCTGCTTTAGATGTTTCCATTCAGTCGCAAATTTTAAATTTGTTAGCTGATTTGCAAAAAGAGTTGGATTTAACATTTTTGTTCATTGCCCATGATATAAGTGTTGTTCGTCATATTTCCGATCGAATTGGTGTCATGTACTTAGGGCATATCGTTGAAGAGGCTCCGACCGATTCCTTATTTGAAAAGCCGTTACATCCTTATACACAAGCATTACTGGCCTCTGTTCCACGTCGGACCACAGATGTGAAGCAAGAATTAATCTCGATTGAAGGTGAATTACCTTCCCCGCTTCATCCACCTTCTGGTTGTGTCTTTCATACTCGTTGTCCTCATGCGTGGGAACGATGCAAGCAGGAAGTGCCTGTCTATCAAGAAATTCATCAACGTCATTTTACAGCATGTCATCTGTACGATGAGAAATAAATGAGTGGAGTTATTCATCTTTGTAGGGGTGGATAGCTTTTTTTGTCGAAGGAAAGACAGAAAAAATTATAGAAGGGAAAAACATCCTGTTGTAAAATTTTTTTAAGGGTGTCGCCAAAAAAAGAGTGGTTATGAGTCGATATTAATAAAAATATTATTAGCAATAATCGTTATTCGTTGATTTTGTCATACTTGGTGTAGTAGCTTTGAATAATCCTGTAAGTATTGATTCATTAAATTCGTTGAACATAAAGTAAGGGATTCCTTACATGAGATTATATCAGAAATTTCTAATAATAAACAGTCTACTTCTTTTGAAAAAGTTACTTTATAATGAGTAAATACCATTATTTTCAAGGAGAGGTGCTACTCAAATGGAGATTTTTTCTTTTACTAAAGAGCTTGGCAAAAAAGTCACGCATTTTGATTCTAATTTTATCATGTCAAAAATAACAGTTATAGAAGAGGAAACGAGGATAGGCGGTATGTATCTAGAAGCTGGTGGAGTCATTGGTTATCACCAAGCAAAATCACCGCAGCTTTTATTAGTTGTGAAAGGGGAAGGATTAGTTAAAGGTGGCTCTAATGAATATCTAGCTGTGTCAGAAGGTGATGCCGTCTATTGGGAAGAAGGCGAGTGGCATGAGACGAAAACAGACAGTGGTTTAACAGCGATTGTATTGGAAAGTAAGGAGCTAAGTCCGGGATTGTTGATGGAAAGGAAATAAAGGTACGTGTAATTTCTGAAATTTACATAAAGGTAAGCTCTTTTCTTCATGTAGGAGAATGTAGAATAATAAATATTAGGAGGTCCTTGCTTGAAACAAAAAATATTATTTTATCTATTTGCCGTTCTATCTGTTATATTATTTACAAAAGTAAGTAAAGAAATATATCTTTATGTATCAAGTGTATGGGGTTGGGATTTTGGTAGATTAATAGATCTAATTTTATTGGCCTTCTATTTTGTGATCATTATCCCTTGTGCTATTTTTCTTACTCATCAATTGGTGAAGTTTTTGGTGGCGAAAGGAATCGAGAAACCGAGGAATTATACAATTTTACTGATTTTTCTTGTCGCACTTGGTTCCTTGTACTTCTATAACGAATACCGAGCAAAGCCCTTAGGTCAAGTGTTAGGTGTAAAAGAATCGAATTTTGAATCCTTGCAAATTAGAGGTGGAGCAGGTGAAGTACAAATTACAGATATTGATGACGTACAGGTGTTTATCCAATTTCTAAACAAATATAATGTAAAGAAAAGTATGAAGGGAAATGGTGATCTATCGGGATTAGAGTCCTTTGGATTATTTGTTGATACAAAAAGGCTACCTTCAACAATAGGAGCCATTTCCCCAGATAAACTGTACCTACTCGGCCGAGGAGAGGGTAACTATATCGTCACAAATGGACCAATTGATATGAATTGGGTTGAGGATTTTGTGCAAACACAACAACAGGGCGAGTAAGTCTTGTTGTTTGTTTACGATTTATATACGAAAAAATAGAAAACGATCAGAGCCATTAAAATAGAAATACCTGCTTTTCCCCAAACAAAACCTTTACTTAATCCAGCTAGTCTTTCTAAGTAATGGATATATGACATCGTCAATATAAAGCCAAAAGACAGAATTAAATAGGACAGGTCATGAGATAATTCTAGGTATCTAGCTAACCCAATTAGTATGAATAATAATCCTATTGTTCCTACTGTGGCATAAAAATATAAACCAGTTTTTTTGTTGTTTTCCACGGTACGTCCTCATTTCAACTTAGAATTGACGCCTATTCCCACTCTTTTTTTGCTAATGGTTTGAGTGACTCCCCAAAATAAAAAACGTAAACAAAAATGAGAAGAAAAACCACATAGACAATTTCAAACAACGTGAATGGTTCAAAGTCAATCAATAAGATATTAATAAAAATCAATATTAAGGAGAGGAGTTCCAAAAATGAACTTTTAAATCCAATTCTTTTATACAGAAATTTTGTCTTATATAAGTTAAAAATATCCACAAATTGTTCGCTCATAAAGCCTTTGACTAGTGCTAAACCTATCAAATATATCCCTACAGCATAAGAAATATCTAAAAATTGCACAATAATACAATAGCCAATTGTAAATAGAAGTAATAACATGGCTGTAATCTCCCTTTTATGTAATTATTGAATATTCTAGCATTAATAGACAGAATATTCAATATTTTTTAGAGGGAGGGGCACTCAATTGAGCAGTAAAGCTTGAAGTATGCCATTAAATACACTCAATTTATTGAAAGAGAGGAGAGATATAGTGAGTCACTATACAGTTTCTTTACATAAACCGAAAAAAATCAAACTTTAGCTATTCGAGGAAACAAACCGTGTGTGATACTGTGGTGTGGAGATGGACATTTACGGTGTTTATATGGTTGAAATGACGAAAGAAATGTACAATCAACGGTCTACTAATGTTTTTATGAGAGGGGAGCCATGCACTCTTCTAAGTTATTTCGTGCGTTATTGACAAGTGAGCTCACTTTATAAGCTGTCAAATGACCTTCATGATAGGGGATAAGTTGATATTTTAGAATGGAAGGATCTGTGATAGTATGGTCTAACCATGTTCGCCTTGCTTCTTCATCTAAGATCACAGGCATGCGCTCATGAATAGGGCTTATCATTTTATTGGCCCTTGTAGTGATAATAGTACATGTAACAAGTTCCTGATCGTTCATTTTCCAACGGTCCCATAGCCCAGCAAAGGTCATGATTTTGCGATCGGATCGTATAATCCGAAAAGGTTGCTTAGAACCATCCTCTTGTTTTTTCCATTCATAAAAACTATCCGCAGGAATTAAGCAGCGTCTGTGAGATAAAAGCTTCTTAAAAGCGGGCTTTTTATCTAGTGTCTCAGCACGAGCATTAATCATCTTAAATCCGTTTTTACTATCCTTCTCCCAAGCAGGAACAAGCCCCCATTGTAAGAAGCCTGTTCGATATTCATTTCTATTGGCAACAATCGCCAACACGTGTTGGCTAGGAGCAGTATTATAGCTGAGTTCATATTCAGGGAAAGAAAGCTGAAGTTGATCCTCTAATTCGTCCTTAGGGGTTGCAAGTGTAAAACGTCCACACATATGGGAAACCTCGTTTCTTTTGGAACTGTAAATCGAGTGAAACATGCTCTCTAGTTAAATTGGTTTACCCTCATATTTTAACCAAAATAAGTTAGCTTTAATTCAAATAATAAAGAAGTAAAGGGACGACCTTTACTCCTTTGCTCCGTGGACTTTAACACAAATTCAATTAAGCCCATTGGTGGATCTGAATGATTAAAGTAAGAATCTAACACCCAAACATCGACAATATCACCAATCTCTAACTCCTCAAAGTTTAATTTATTTTCATTGACATCGACGACAACTGTTTTAGAAGATCTATCTAAATAAGCGGATAAGCCACCCTCCTCATTTTCAACGAAAATCTGATTTCTACTGAATTCAATAATCTCGCCTGTGACTTCTGGAGTTCTATCTGGTTCGTTATGGTTACAACCTATACAAAGAAGAAGAAGCATAGCAATTAACGTTTTACGTAACAAGGGACTCACTCCTCTTAAATAAGTTATCATGATAAATGATATTTTCAGAAAAATAAATTAATTACCTGCTGTTTGCATATATCATACATGTTTATAGAAGGAGTAATACAGTGAAAACGTAAGTTCCGTGTTATGAACCTTCATAACCTGCGTTTATATTTTAATTCCTAGCTGGCTGATTAAATCAAAGATATTTTTGGAGCAATTCTTCATGTGAAAGTAGTAGTTTTGTTAATAATATCCATAAAAAAGTACCGAATCACCTATTGACGCATATATTAATCTTATATATTATATAATTCATATCTTAATACTATGAATTAAAAGAGAAGTAGGTGAAATAGATGGTTTTTATGGTGATTACAGGTTTAATCCTAGGTGCTTTACTCGGTTTTGTCATGCAGAGAGGTCGTTTTTGTTTGACAGGTGGATTCCGAGATATGTTTATTTCAAAAGATAACCGAATGTTTTACGCCTTATTAATTGCGATAGCTGTTCACGCTGTTGGTATCTATATACTAATAGGTACAGGGTTTGTTCAATTTTCAGCAGGAGAGTTTTCGTGGTTAGGTGTTGTTATTGGATCGTTTATTTTTGGGATTGGTATTATCCTAGCTGGTGGCTGTGCGACAGGAACATGGTACCGTGCAGGAGAAGGTTTAATTGGGAGTTGGATCGCTTTAGCAACTTATATGTTGATGGCAGCCATTATGAGAACAGGTCCACTTGCACCCGTTAATAATTCGGTCTCTGAGGTTACTTTACCGAGTAATTCCTTGGAGGAATCAACGGGGATATCGGTTTGGGTATTCGTTGCAGTCTTATTGGCTGTTGTTACTTGGATTTTAGTACGTGAATTCAAAAAGCCCAAAGTTGCGATACCTAGTTTAAAGCCTAAACGTACAGGATTGGCCCATCTATTATTTGAAAAGCGTTGGCATCCATTTTTTACAGCAACATTAATTGGGGTTATTGCCATCGCAGCTTGGCCAATAAGTCAAGTGACCGGGAGAATGTTCGGTCTCGGTATCACCACACCTTCAGCGAATATATTACAATTTGCAGTTACAGCTGATATGAGCTTTATTAACTGGGGTGTTTTCTTAGTCTTAGGGATTTTTATTGGTTCGTTTATAGCAGCAAAAGCTTCGCGTGAGTTCCGTTTTAGAATGCCAGATGTGAAAACAGGTATTAGTAGTGCTTCTGGTGGTTTGATGATGGGCTTTGGAGCTAGTCTTGCAGGTGGTTGCTCGATTGGGAATGGCTTAGTTATGACAGCGATGATGACATGGCAAGGCTGGACAGCTTTATTATTTATGATTCTAGGAACATGGACAGCATCTTACTTTGTCTTCATTCGACCAATGAAAAAGAAAGCAGGAAATGCATCACCCCAAGCAGCATAAAAGTTAAAGATAAAGATGTCAGAACTGTGGGTAGGTTTAGAGTGCCATCGAGGCCGGGTGCAAGGACGAAGGTGTCGTAAAAGAAGTTTAATGACATCTTCCACAACGAGCATTGAAGATGTGCATATCCAGCTTTAGTTAACTTTTATATAAAACTCCCATGGCGGAGCCAAAACCAGCTCCGACACCAACAAAAATGAAAGTCATCTATCACCACCTTAAGGTATATAAGGGTTTGTGCAGATACTGAGGCCAAACCTTGGAGTAATTGCACAAAGAGGCGGTTAATGTGCAGATACTGAGGCCAAACCTTGGAGTAACTGCACAAAGAGGCGGTTAATGTGCAGATACTGAAGCCAAACCTTGGAGTAACTGCACAAAGAAGGGGTTAATGTGCAGATACTGAGGCCAAACCTTGAAGTATCTACACAAAGAAGGGGTTAATGTGCAGATACTGAGGCCAAATCTTAGAGTAACTGCACAAAGAAGGGGTTAATGTGCAGATACTGAGGCCAAACCTTGGAGTAACTGAACAAAGAGGCGGTTAATGTGCAGATACTGAGGCCAAACCTTGAAGTATCTACACAAAGAGGCGGTTAATGTGCAGATACTGAAGCCAAACCTTGGAGTATCTACACAAAGAGGCGGTTAA